>NZ_QEWN01000007.1 GCF_006124995.1 Vibrio sp. Hep-1b-8 | reverse complement strand
CCCTTCAAGAAGAAAGTACGCTCGTTAGTCAGCCATGCTCGCTCACAGCGCTTAGATATGGAAGGGATGCTTGGGAATTTACTCCCGCCGGTAGAAGGGGACGAGTTACCTCATCTCGACAGTTTTTTGCTGTTGGTTAACACCTTAGAGAGGGAGTTAAACACCACAGTGTTGGTTTCAAGTCCTCAAGAGGTGGATCTAAAACATAACCCGAAAGGCTGTTTGCTGTGTGTGCTTTCTACGGATCTCAACGCTCATTTCAACAATCGTAATCGCTTGGTTGCGGATATTTCTATGTTGTTTCGTGGGACTCACGGCGAAAAGCATACCTTGATGCGTACTATTTATTCGTCGTCCTTATTTGAGCATAAAGTCGAATTTGAAGATGGCGACTTTGTACGTATCTCTTTGAGCTTACAAAAATAAAAAAAGTGGCACATGGCCTCCTGACTAAATACGTTATAATAATGTTCTACTTATTGCATTTGAACATAGTTAACTTTTCAGTGATTTCCCCCCTATTGTTCTAATTATCCGTAGTTAGAACAGGGTGAATAAAAAGTGTAGACGCTTGTCATAAAAATTTAATCTTAGTGTGCATTGTGAAAATATTGAAAATTCATCATATTGTAATGACTATGTAACAAAAAAGAGAGAGTGGTTTATGCAGCATCAAGAAATGATCCAACCTTCCAATTTTGGCGTTATCAGCCGCACTTGTCTGTTTTCATTGTTCGGTATTGTATTGGTATTCAGTATTATTTAGTTTTCGAGCAAGCCTTGACGAGGAAGTAATTACTCACTTAAGTGTACGGAGACTCAAGGCGGCTCTGGATCTCACTCATTTGCTATGTTAGTTTCGCAGTGATTCATACTGTTAATGGTTTGTATATGTTTTCGCTGTCGTCACTTTCTCATCGTTTTGCCTCCTTGCCAGATGCTTTTTATACGCCTGTCGCACCGCAACCTCTTGATAATACGCGTTGGATTATTTGGAACGGACAGTTTGCTGAGCAATTTAATTTACCCCTACAGGCTCCTGACGGAGATCTGAAACAGTTTCTGACTGGCGAATACATCATAGAAAACTCGCCGCCTGTTGCCATGAAGTATGCAGGACACCAATTTGGTGTTTATAACCCTGAATTAGGCGATGGCCGTGGTCTATTGCTCGGTGAGTTGACTAATCATCATAACGAAGTCTTTGACTTGCATATTAAAGGTGCTGGTTTAACGCCTTATTCACGGATGGGGGATGGCAGGGCAGTGTTGCGCTCAACAATTCGTGAGTATCTATGCAGTGAAGCGATGGCAGGACTTGGTATCCCAACGACGCGAGCTTTAGGGATGTTGGTGAGTGATACCCCTGTCTATAGAGAGAAGTGTGAGCAAGGTGCTCTATTAATTAGAATGGCACGCAGTCATATTCGTTTTGGTCATTTCGAGCATTTCTTCTATACCAATCAACTTGAAGAGCTTCAGTTATTAGCTGACAGAGTTGTTGAGTGGCACTTCCCCTCAGCACGGGACAATGAGAAACCTTATCTCTCGATGTTTGATCAAATCGTCCAACGCACTGCAAAAATGATAGCGCAATGGCAGGCGTATGGTTTTGCGCACGGGGTAATGAACACGGACAATATGTCGATCATTGGCGATACATTTGATTACGGTCCATTTGGTTTTCTTGACGATTATGACCCAAGTTATATTTGCAATCACTCTGACTACCAAGGGCGCTATGCATTTAATCAACAACCACGCATTGCGCTTTGGAATCTATCAGCCTTAGCTCACAGCTTGTCTCCTCTCATATTGAGAGAGGATCTAGAACAAGCCCTATCGCAGTTTGAGCCATTGTTAGGTCAGGAGTTTAGCCGTCTGATGCGAAGTAAATTGGGTATCAATAGTCAGCAGCAAAGTGATACGCAACTGTTTGGTGCAATGTTTGAGTTGTTGCATCAACAGGGTATTGATTACACGCGTTTTTTACGCGAATTGTCATCGATCGATATCAAAGGGATTCAAGCGGTACTGGATCTTTTTGTCGACCAGCAGGCGATAAATCAGTGGTTGGCACAATACCTAGAACGCTGTGAGCATGAACATAATGGCCATGGAGAGGTGGTTTCCGCCGACGAACGTTGCCAAGCCATGCGTCGGGTAAACCCGAAGTACATCTTGCGTAACTACCTCGCTCAAATTGCAATAGATCGAGCAGAAGAGGGCGATTTCAGCGAAGTAGAGCGCCTTGCCACCTTGTTGAGAAACCCTTTTGATGAGCAGCCTGAGATGAGTCAGTATGCCAACCTACCACCTGATTGGGGCAAAAAGATGGAGATTAGCTGTTCATCTTAATGACGTGGGCTCCAAGCGATGAGTTTCTCTTTGAGTAGGGTGCGGTTGATGGGTTTGGTTAGAAGGTTCGATAATTCGTTTTTTGTTAATAAGATGTGATGTGAGTCCGCAAGGGGTTCAAATTCTAAGTAATATCTTACAAATTACCGAATAAGAACTGTTTACACTCCTCAGTACTAAAGTCGCTCAGTAGTAGGTAAGGGTATGTCAGCTAAAATTCTTGTTGTCGATGATGATCAAGAGATTTGTGAGTTATTGGAAGAATACCTGACGAAGCAAGGTTATCAGGTTGATGCGGTCAATGACGGCGAACAGATGAAGTCGTATCTTGAACAACAGGGTTATCCTGAACTTATCCTGCTTGATGTGATGCTGCCGGGAGATGATGGCTTTACTTTGTGTCAGCAAGTGCGCCGTCACTCTTCTGTCCCCATCATTATGCTCACTGCGGTCTCCGATGATACCGATCAGATCATCGGCCTTGAGATTGGTGCAGATGACTATATCGCAAAACCGTTCAATCCACGTCACCTCACCGCACGGATAAAAGCCGTGTTGCGCCGAGTTAACGTAGTAGAAGAGCTGCCTGCCAGTGTTATCGCTAAAACCATCGTATTTGGTGATTGGAAACTGGATCCCTTGGCACACAGAATTACTCATGTCGAGCGCCATGAGTCTCATGACTTGTCAGGCAGTGACTTTGCATTGCTGATGCTATTTCTTAAACGTCCAAATGAAGTACTTGACCGCGACACCATCTCTTTCGCGACTCGCGGTCGAGAAGCGTTACCCTTTGAACGCGGTATCGATGTCCAGCTTAGCCGATTGCGCCAAAGGTTAGGTGACAGTGCAAGATTCCCGCATTACATCAAAACGATGCGTGGTAATGGCTATATTCTCGCGGTGCCTGTGAGTTATGAGCAATAAATTGCAAAATTGGTTACGCCGTTTCAAGCCCAATTCGCTAGTCAGCCGAACTCTGGGGTTAACGTTGTTGGCGGTTGTGCTCGCTCAAGGTGTGGCGACGACTATTTGGTACGCCGAGTCGAAACAGAAGGAGCTGGAAGGTATCCGCTCTGCTTCTGAAAGCATGGCAAATATGTTCTCTTCGACAGTGACCTTCTTTCAATCTTTGCCGGTCAAGTATCGCCATATTGTATTGGATCAGATCCGAAATATGGGCGGGACTCGTTTTTTCGTCTCATTCAATAAAGAGCAGTTAATCGTCGATCCGATAGAGGATACCCCGCTGAAGTTAGCTTCATTGCAAGCAATTGAAAGTGTGTTAGCCAAAAAGCTACCTAAGGTCGAGTCGATTCAAGTCGACTTTTCTCATCCAGATAACTTGAGACTGCTCAAAAATGATATTTATCTGCATGACTTACCTAAGTCGTGGGCTCACCATACGCTGACGCTCAATCCCATTGATCCACCGATTCTCGTGGTACAAATTGAGCTAAAAACCCATGAGTGGGTCTATATTGCGGCTCTATTACCCGCACCTTATGTCACTCTCGACGATACCTTGATCGGTCGTGAACAGATGATGTTTCTGCTCTTCTCTACCACGATTTTATTGTTCCTTACTTACTTGTTGGTACGGCGTCAGGTTAAGCCACTCAAGCGATTAGCTAAGGCCGCGAATGAGATGAGCATGGACATCGATCAAGCGCCTATAAAGGAAGAGGGGGCGAGCGAATTGATCACCGCGACGCGTGCATTTAATCGTATGCAGCAGCGGATACGCCGTTATGTAGCGGATAGGGAGCATCTTTTCTCGGCGATTTCCCACGACCTGAAAACACCCATCACACGTTTAAGGCTGAGGGCCGAGTTGCTTGAAAACGACACCAAACGCGACAAGTTTAATCGTGACCTTGATGAACTAGAAATGATGGTTAAAGGGGCGTTGCAGTGTGTCCGTGACACCGACCTACATGAAAACAATGCCTACATTGATCTCAATGAGATGATACTGAGTGTGATTGAACCATTGAACCAACACCAGCAAACGGTTGAGTTTGATCCCTACCCAATTGAGCCAATTGTTGCGAAACCATTAGCGATCAAGCGAGTGATCAGTAATTTAGTCGATAACGCAGTAAAATATGGTCATCGTGCTGAGATTGAAGTGCTCACCAATCAGGAGTGGGTCAGTATTGTCATTGAGGATCATGGTCCAGGTATTCCTGAAGATAAGCTCGAAGCCGTTTTTGAACCCTATTTTAGATTGGCAAATGATGAAAATGGGCATGGCTTAGGCTTAGGTATCTGCCGGAATATTCTTCACGGACATGGCGGAGATCTCATTATTGATAACTTACCCAGAAAAGGCTTACGCGCCCAAATCTATATTCCATCGAACCTAGAGGTGTAATGTAACATAATTGTTACGTGGCGTTTACCGTTTGTTTCAATCTTAAATTTCAATTTGGATAGACTCTGTTTAGTACAAGCAAGAACGCTTGGGGTCATTGAGCTGTTGGCCTGAATGTCTAATCCAATACATGGAAGATAATAATGAAACTTAATAAAACCCTACTTACCCTCTCTCTATTGTCTGCTGCTAATGTTGCAACTGCTGGTGAAGTTGAAGTTCTTCACTGGTGGACTGCGGGCGGTGAAGCAAAATCTGCTGCTGTTCTTAAAGAGATGCTAGAAGAGCAAAACCACACTTGGAAAGATTTCGCAGTAGCTGGTGGTGGCGGTGAATCTGCTATGACGGTTTTGAAAACTCGTGCTGTATCAGGTAATCCACCATCAGCAGCACAAATCAAAGGTCATGACATTCAGGAGTGGGGCGGTCTTGGCTTCCTGACTTCTCTTGAGAGCACAGCAAAACAAGAAAAATGGGATGAAATCCTACCTTCAGTAGTCACCAAAGTGATGAAATACAACGGTGAGTACGTCGCAGTGCCGGTCAACGTTCACCGTGTTAACTGGATTTGGGCTAACCCTGAAGTGCTTAAGAAATCGGGCGTAGAGTTGCCAACCACATTGGATGAGTTCTTTGCTGCGGCTGAAAAAATTAAAGCCGCTGGTTTTGTACCACTCGCTCATGGTGGTCAGCCTTGGCAAGATGCCACTGTATTCGAAGCAGTCGCACTGGATGTACTAGGTAGTGAAGACTACAACAAAGCGTTTGTAGACCTAGACATGGATGTGCTTTCTGGTGACAAGATGGTGGAAGTGTTCACTAAGTTCAAGAAGGTGCGTGACTACATCGATGCAAACTCACCAGGACGTGACTGGAACGTTGCAACCTCAATGGTGATTAACGGTGAAGCGGCGATGCAAATCATGGGTGACTGGGCGAAAGGTGAGTTTACCGCTGCTGGTAAAGTTCCAGGCAAAGATTACATCTGTGCACCTGCTCCAGGTACGGATGGACAGTTCACGTTCAACATCGACAGCTTCGCTTTCTTCGAGCTTAGCAACAAAGACAATCAGAAAGCTCAGCAAGATCTAGCTCGTACAATCCTAACTAAAGAGTTCCAAGAGGTGTTTAACCTAAACAAAGGTTCAATTCCTGTGCGCCTAGATATGGATATGTCTAAGTTTGACCAGTGTGCACTGGACTCTATGGCGACATTTAAGGCGAGCGCTCAGTCTGGTGACCTAGTACCAAGTATGGCGCACGGTCTATCAACAACGAGCTATGCACAAGGTGCCATCTACGACGTAGTGACTAACTTCTTCAATGATGACAAAGCGGATCCTAAGCAAGCGGCTCAAAAACTGGCTAAGGCCGTTAAAGCAGCCATTTAAACTTCGCTCGTTTAAGTACACCCCCAAAGGGCAGGCAGGCTTGTGGGGAGCCTGTCTGCCCTTTCTCTATTACCCGATCAGGAATTTGATTAGGGTCTTATGACGTAAGGACTCGTTATGGAGCATGTTGTTACTCGGTCTGATAAGAAGTCAAAAGCCAAGGTTAACCTAGGCGACCGACTTCAACATTGGCTGCCGAAAATCGTTCTTGCCCCGACAGTGCTTGTGACTGTGGTTTGTATCTATGGTTACATTTTCTGGACGGCGGCACTTTCAATGACCAACTCGCGCTTTCTGCCTAGCTTTAACTTCGTGGGTTTTGCCCAGTATGAAAAGCTAATGGAGAACGACCGTTGGATCACATCAATCACTAACCTAGGTATCTTCGGCCTGCTGTTTATGCTGGTGGCAATTGGTTTAGGAGTGGCTTTGGCTATCTTCCTCGACCAGAACATCCGTCAGGAAGGGGCGATCCGTACCATTTATCTCTATCCAATGGCGTTGTCATTCATCGTGACCGGTACGGCGTGGAAGTGGATTCTTAACCCGGGATTAGGTATCGAAAAATTAATGCAGGACTGGGGCTTTACCGAGTTCAAATTTGATTGGTTGGTTAACTCGGATATGTCTGTTTATACCTTGGTTATTGCCGCGGTTTGGCAGTCCTCTGGCTTTGTCATGGCGATGTTTTTAGCCGGCTTGCGAGGTATCGACTCTTCGATCATAAAAGCGGCGCAAATTGATGGCGCAAGTTTACCGACTATCTACTGGCAAATCATTATGCCGTGTTTGCGCCCGGTGTTTTTCAGCGCGGTGATTATTACCTCTCATATTGCGATCAAGAGCTTTGACTTGGTGACCGCTATGACAGCCGGTGGACCTGGTTACTCTTCCGATCTGCCTGCACTATTTATGTATGCTCACTCATTTACTCGTGGTCAGATAGGCCTGGGTGCGGCGAGTGCGATGATGATGCTAGCAGGTATCTTAGCCATCTTAGTACCTTATCTTTACTCTGAACTTAGGGAGAAAAAATCATGATGCGTAGTGTCAATTTTTCTCGACTATTTATCTATTCGACACTGGTGTTCTTCTGTCTGGTTTACCTGATGCCACTGTTCGTAATGTTCATTACCTCATTTAAAACCTTGCCAGATATCAAAGCGGGTAACTTAATGAGTTTACCAACTGAGTGGGTGTTCGATGCTTGGTTTAAAGCATGGGACAGTGCTTGTACTGGTGTTAAGTGTGAAGGTGTTAAAGGTTACTTCTGGAACTCTTTCCAGATGGTTATTCCGGCCGTGGCTATCTCAACTCTATTAGGCGCGTTTAATGGTTACGTTGTGACCAAATGGCAATTCCGTGGTTCTAATCTGTTTTTCAGCCTATTGCTGTTCGGCTGTTTCATTCCGTTCCAGGTCATCCTTTTGCCAATGGCAGCAGTACTTGGCAAGTTAGGTTTGGCGAATACCACTGCTGGGCTAGTGATTGTTCACGTTATCTACGGTATGGCGTTTACTACACTGTTCTTCCGCAACTTCTATATCAGCGTCCCTGATGAACTGGTTAAAGCGGCGAAGCTAGATGGTGCAGGCTTCTTCACTATTTTCTTCAAGATTCTGTTACCAATCTCAACGCCTATCATCATGGTGACGGTGATTTGGCAGTTCACAGCGATTTGGAATGACTTCCTGTTCGGGGTGGTTTATTCAGGCTCAGAAACTCAACCAATAACTGTTGCACTCAATAACTTGGTTAACACCAGTACTGGTGTCAAAGAGTACAACGTTGATATGGCTGCGGCGATTATCGCGGCGCTGCCAACACTATTAGTTTATGTATTAGCAGGAAAATACTTTGTTCGCGGCCTAACGGCTGGGTCGGTAAAAGGATAATTATCATGGCAACACTCGAACTTAAACAGATCCGTAAAACCTACCCGAAAGCGGAGCAAGAAACCTTAAAGGGTATCGACATTAACATTGATTCAGGCGAGTTCCTGATCTTGGTGGGGCCTTCGGGTTGCGGTAAATCGACCTTGATGAACACCATTGCTGGATTGGAAAATATCAGTTCTGGTGAGATTGTTATCGACGGTAATGATGTCTCAGAGGTTGAACCGAAAGACCGTGATATTGCGATGGTATTCCAATCCTATGCGCTTTACCCAAATATGACGGTGCGCGGCAATATCGAGTTTGGTCTGAAGATCCGCAAGATGCCTAAGGCTGAGATAGATGCAGAAGTTGAGCGAGTTGCAACCATGCTGCAAATTGATCATCTGTTAGACCGTAAACCTTCACAGCTTTCGGGTGGTCAGCGTCAACGTGTCGCAATGGGACGCGCACTGGCCCGCCGCCCTAAGCTATATCTGTTTGATGAACCGTTATCGAATCTTGATGCGAAACTTCGCGTAGAGATGCGCCATCAGATTAAGCGCCTTCATCAACAGCTTAAAACGACCATCGTGTACGTGACCCACGACCAGATTGAAGCGATGACTCTCGCCGACCGTATTGCAGTTATGAAGGATGGTGAACTTCAGCAGCTAGGCACTCCGCAAGAGATTTACAACAAGCCAACCAATATGTTTGTCGCCGGTTTTATGGGGTCACCGTCGATGAACTTCATCAAAACTATGGTCGATCTGGATGCGCAGGATAACCCTGTGATCAAAGTGAAGGGCAGCAACGGTCAAGAACATCACATTAGTTTACCGGCATCAATGCGTGAGCAAGATGGACGAGAGATCGTTATTGGGCTTCGTCCAGAACACATTACAGATAGCGAGAATGTGGATTCACAAGCAAGCACCAAGCTTGATCTGATGCTGGAAGTTTTGGAGCCAACGGGTCCAGATACGATTGCAATGATCAAAGTCAACGAGCAAGAAGTCGCGTGTCGTCTTTCTCCTGAGTTTGATGTGGTCGCAGGTCAAGTGGCACCTTTGCACTTTGACCTCTCTAAAGCGGTGTTCTTTGATGCAACAACAGAGAAACGCATCGACTTTCATTAATGATTAATTTGTTAACAATATTGTTAGAAAAATGCACATAGTCGACTATGCTTAGAGCTATAGCATGAACGAGCTTCGTGCACATTTGAGGGGAGATGGGCGATTTCGTCTCCTTATTGCCCGTCGAATCTCTAGTAACAAAAATGGCAGCCCTTGGGCTGCCATTTGTTTTTTATAATGAGTCTTTGTTAAATATGTGTAAATTCACCCGTTGTGATAAATATGATGGGTGGAAATCCACCCATTTTTATAAAAAAGTGTGATTTAAAAACAAGTGGCAGTCGGGTTTTTTTATTAACCTTATGATTTATAGATGTTTTTATGATTAATTGAAAGTTGGCTTAGTTATTGCCCTTATAGAAATATCAACACCCAGTGATGGGGTTGTTCATTTAACAAGGAGAATAATAATGTTCAAGCCATTGACCCTACTATCTGCATCGATTCTTGCTGTGACCAGTTTCAACGCTGCGGCTAACTGTGATCCAGGTGAAACAGTGATTAAATTCAGTCACGTAACGAATACAGATAAGCACCCGAAAGGTATCGCGGCTTCATTACTTGAAAAACGTGTTAATGAAGAGATGAACGGTAAAGTGTGTCTTCAGGTATTCCCGAACTCAACTCTGTATGATGATGACAAAGTTCTAGAAGCTCTTCTTAACGGTGACGTGCAACTTGCTGCCCCTTCTCTATCAAAGTTTGAAAAGTTCACCAAGAAGTACCGTATTTTCGACCTACCATTCCTATTTGAAGATGTAGAAGCGGTTGACCGTTTCCAAAACTCAGAAGCGGGTGAGAAGCTGAAAAATGCGATGAAACGTCGCGGTCTTCAAGGTCTAGCGTTCTGGCACAACGGCATGAAACAGATGTCTGCGAACAAGCCACTTATCACTCCTGAAGATGCAAAAGGTCTGAAATTCCGCGTGCAAGCATCCGATGTTCTTGTTGCTCAGTTTGAGCAATTAGGCGGTAACCCGCAGAAAATGTCATTCAAAGAAGTTTACGGTGGTCTACAAACTAAAGTTATTGATGGTCAAGAAAACACTTGGTCTAACATCTACGGTAAAAAATTCTTCGAAGTTCAAGACGGTATCACTGAAACAAACCACGGTATTCTTGATTACCTAGTCGTTACGTCAAACGATTTCTGGAACGGTCTACCAGAAGACCAACGTCAGCAGCTTGCGACAATCATTGAAGAAGTGACGACTGAGCGTAATGCTGAATCTTCGCGTGTCGACCTAGCGAACAAAAATAACATCATCGAAGCGGGTGGTGTGGTTCGTACCTTGACTGCCGAAGAGCGCCAACAGTGGGTAACTGCGCTTCAGCCAGTATGGAAGAAGTTCGAGAAAGATATCGGCTCTGACCTGATCGAAGCGGCTATCGCATCAAATAAATAATAACAATCTCCCCTAACCTTTGGCCCTCTTAGTATCTCTTTCTTCTCGGGATATATCGGGAAGAGGGCCTTTCTTTTCTTTTGAGAAAGTGAAGTAACTTATGGAACAGTCTATTTTTGCCAGAATTGGCAGGGTGACAGACGCAATTGAGGAAACTCTGATCGCGTTCTTCTTGGGTGCAATGACCATGCTCACCTTTGCCAATGTAGTATTTCGCTACGTATTTAATGACAACATCTTGTGGGCTCTTGAGCTAACCGTGTTCATGTTCGCTTGGATGGTACTCGTCGGGGCATCATACGGCGTAAAAAAACATTTTCACATTGGTGTTGATGTTGTTATTAACCTAGCGCCAGACCATCTGCGTAAAGTTTATGCGCTGATCGCTGCGGCATCCTGTTTGGCTTTTTCAATCTTGCTGCTTATTGGCTCTTGGAACTACTGGTACCCGTTCGCAACTGAACGTGCATGGTATGAAACCGACGATATTCCGATGCCGGAAATGTTGCAGTTTTTGGCTGACTGGTTGAATGAAGGTGAGCGTTACGAAAAATTACCTCGATTCATTCCGTACATGGCACTGCCTATAGGTATGGCGTTACTCACTTTCCGCTTTGTTCAAGTTACGTTGCAAATTATTACTGGTAAGTTGGACCGCTTGATCGCAGGTCATGAGGCTGAAGAAGAGCTCGAAGCTCTAAAAGAGGAACTCAAAGACGCTGGAGTAGCAATGGAACCGAAAAGTAATAATAACCAGAGCAAGGAGGGCTAAGCCATGGAAATTCTATTCTTATTCATCATGGTGATTGGCTTTATGCTTGTGGGTGTGCCAATCGCTATTTCCCTTGGTTTATCGAGCATTATTTTCCTGATGATGCACTCTGATGCGTCACTGGCTTCCGTTGCTCAGACCTTATTTAATGCCTTTGCTGGCCACTATACGCTACTCGCGATTCCATTCTTCATTCTTGCCTCTAGTTTTATGTCTACGGGTGGGGTTGCTAAACGTATTATCCGTTTCGCTATTGCCATGGTCGGTTGGTTCCGTGGTGGTCTCGCCATGGCATCGGTTGTTGCGTGTATGATGTTTGCAGCCCTGTCTGGTTCATCGCCTGCGACAGTTGTTGCCATCGGTAGTATTGTTATCGCAGGTATGATTAAAAACGGCTACTCAAAAGAGTTCGCGGCTGGGGTTATCTGTAATGCAGGTACGCTGGGTATTTTGATCCCGCCTTCTATCGTGATGGTGGTTTACGCAGCGGCGACGGATGTATCGGTTGGGCGTATGTTCCTAGGTGGCGTGATCCCAGGTCTTCTAGCTGGGGTGATGCTGATGATTGCCATCTACATCGCTGCGCGTGTTAAGAACCTGCCAAAACAGCCATTTGTCGGTTGGAAGGAGATGTTTGATTCAGCAAAAGATGCGAGCTGGGGTTTATTACTGGTCGTTATTATCCTAGGCGGTATTTACGGTGGGGTATTTACGCCAACGGAAGCAGCTGCCGTGGCTGCGGTTTACTCGTTCTTAATCGCGAACTTTATCTACAAGGATATGGGCCCGTTTGCTGACAAGGAAAATACCAAGCCTATATTGGTGAAAGTCGTTCAAGCATTTGTGCATAAAGACACCAAACATACGCTTTATGAAGCCGGTAAACTGACCATTATGCTACTGTTTATCATTGCCAATGCTTTGATCCTTAAGCATGTGTTAACAGAAGAACGTATTCCTCAAATGATTACGGAGTCGATGTTATCTGCTGGTCTTGGTCCGATTACCTTCCTGATTGTGGTCAACCTACGACTGTTGATCGGTGGTCAGTTTATGGAACCATCTGGTCTGCTAATCATCGTTGCACCTCTGGTATTCCCAATCGCTATCGCACTGGGTATCGATCCGATTCATCTGGGTATTATGATGGTCGTGAACATGGAGATTGGTATGATTACTCCGCCTGTCGGACTCAACCTGTTTGTTACCGCAGGGGTCGCTAAGATGTCGATGATGCAAGTGGTGAAAGCCGCCTTGCCTTGGGTAGGGGTGATGTTCTTATTCCTGATTATCGTGACTTATGTTCCTTGGGTGTCAACATGGTTACCAACCACCCTGATGGGCCCTGAAATCATCACCAAATAACTGAA
The DNA here is from genome assembly GCF_006124995.1 of Vibrio sp. Hep-1b-8. Taxonomy (GTDB): domain Bacteria; phylum Pseudomonadota; class Gammaproteobacteria; order Enterobacterales; family Vibrionaceae; genus Vibrio. The sequence goes on along the minus strand of NZ_QEWN01000007.1, from coordinate 49,061 downwards.
AAAACAAAGCCCCGAATAACTCGTTATCCGGGGCTTTGTTGTTAGGACAGTGGATGAACTAAATTCTTAGTTCATTTGTATCAGTTCCTTTTGATGAATCTAACTTAACGCTTTCAATCTGAATATAAAATGAACCGCTTATTCACCTTTATAGTTACTTTTGTCCAAACCGTATTTTTGCATCTTGTCATATAGAGTTTTACGCGCGAGTTGTAACCTATCCATGGTTTGCTTAATACTGCCATGACACTGGTTAAGTGCTTGTTCAATAACACTCTTTTCAAATTCCGCAATTTGTTCGGCGAGGCTCATCTCTCGGCTTGCGAACGCAGACTCTGAATCAAATTGAGTTAATCTTCCCAATAGTACAAAACGTTCGGCGGCATTTCTCAGTTCGCGAACGTTTCCCGGCCAATCGTGCGTCATCAGTTGATGAATCTGCTGAGTTTCGATAGCTGGTGCGGACTTACCATAGCGTGAAGCGGCAACCAGCAAAAAGTGATGAAATAGCGTCGGAATATCTTCCTTGCGCTGCCTGAGCGGAGGAAGCTCTAGAGTGACCACATTCAGTCGATAGTAGAGATCTTCGCGAAATGAGCCCTCAGCCGCCGCCTGTTTTAAATCGACCTTAGTCGCGGCAATGACGCGAATATCAATAGGAACCAGTTCGTTGGAGCCCACACGTTCAATGACCCTCTCTTGCAAAACTCGCAACAAACGAATCTGTGCTTGAAGGGGCATCGATTCAATTTCATCGAGAAAAAGTGTACCGCCTTGGGCATGTTCGAATTTACCCACTCGTTTTGAGTCTGCACCAGTAAAAGCGCCTTTCTCGTGGCCGTACAGTTCACTTTCAATCAAGTTTTCTGGTACGGCACCACAGTTGATCGCTACGAAGTTATTGTCGCGTCGAGAGCTTTGCTCATGAATAGAACGGGCAAACAGCTCTTTGCCTGTGCCTGTCTCGCCAAACAGCAAGATGTCCGCATTGGTGTCTGCAATATGGACGATGGTATCGCGGAGGAGTTGAATGGAAGGGGTGTCACCGATGATGCGTGGACCCAGCGCTTGACTCGCTTTAAGGCTGCGTTTTAATTCTTGGTTTTCTAAAGTGAGTTCGCGTTTTTCCAACGCACGTCTGGTGGTATCGATCAAACGATCAATTGGGAAGGGCTTCTCAATAAAGTCATACGCGCCATTGCGTAGGGCATTAACTGCCATCGAGATATCGCCATGTCCCGTTATCAGAATGACCGGAATGTTTTCGTCTTGGTGCAGTATGCTGGATAAAATATTTTCGCCAGACAAACCCGGTAAGCAGATATCGGTGATGACGACTTTCGGTAGACCGTCACTTTTTATCGCCAATAGAGCATCTTCAGCGTTAGCAAAAAAACGGGCACTGATATCCTCCAGCTCGAAACTCTGTTCGATCGCTAGGCGAATATCGCTTTCATCATCAATGAAGATAACATCGTACATCTTAATTCCTTGATTAGGCATCGACAGGGAGAGTGATTACAAATCGGGCGCCTCCCAGAGGCGAGTCCGCGACGTCGAGTTCCCCTCCCATCGCTTGGGTGATCTGTTGTGAAATTGATAGCCCCAATCCAAGTCCATTCTTCTTAGTGGTATAGAAAGGCTCAAACAGTTGATGTTGCTCACTATAAGCGATACCGGGTCCATTATCATCGACAAAAATGTGCAGTTGGTGATTGGACACCGAGGTCGAGATCTTAATTCTGCGTTTCTCTTGTTCCTCGACCGCTTGCATTGCATTGGTAACAAGGTTGATTAGTACTTGCTCAAATTGTATTGGGTTGACTTCAACAGCGGGCAATATTTCGTCAAGTTCAAGAATTAGCTCAACCTGTTTGGCCTTACACTGGGGAGAGAGTAACTCTTTCGCCGACCAAATCAGCGGCTTCACGTTCAGTTTGCTCACATCATTACTGTCACTTTTACGGGCGAAAGTGCGCAGCTGGTTACTGATTTTTGCCATGCGCTCCGTCAGAGCGGAAATGCGTGAGAGATTATCATCGACTCGATCGTAACTTTCTCTCTCCAAAAACCGTCGACCATTGTCAGCAAAGCTGCGTATTGCTGCGAGGGGATTATTGAGCTCGTGACTGATACTGGCTGACATTTGCCCCAATACCGCTAATTTAGCTGCCTGAATTAGCTCATTTTGTGTTTGGCGTAGCACTTGCTCTGTTTTGCTTCTTTCACTGATTTCAGCTTGAAGTTCAGAGGTTCGTTCCATAACAAGAAACTCAAGCTTCTGCTTCGCTTCCGACTGTAACTGTTCGAATTGACGCTTTTTGAGTTGACGCTGGTGTACCAGTGCAAACGAGAGATACGCAATGACGAACATTAAACTGATTATAAGCGAGTAACTCAGCACTGACCACAACAGGGTCACTTTAGAGGTGAGGACACGCAGAGTTAAGCTGTGTTTATCCAATGAACGAGATGAAACGAGATAGTCGTTTTCAAATCCGGGTAGGTTTGGGTTCCTCAGTTCGGAATGTTCCTGAGTTAGATCGCCCACCAGACCAAATGAGCGAATCGGTGTATCCAGATATTGGCGACTGTTAAGGATGGACTGACGAGCTGATTCTGAGAGCGTGGTTAGATTCTTAAACAGCCAGTCATCGTTGCTTGACATAAAAATTACGTTATTGACGTCTGTAGCAACAAAGATATTGTTCTTGTCTTGCCAGTTAGCTTCAATCGCAGTTAAATCCATTTTAATGACGATCACGCCGATGATCTCGGCCGCATAAGTGACTGGGTGTGAAAAGTAATAACCACGCTGTTTTGAGCTAGAACCGAGCGCAAAGTATTGGCTAGGCTTACCGAGAATCGCGTCGGAGAAATAGGGACGCCAAGCATAGTTTCGACCGATAAAGGATCGTTCTAGGTCCCAGTTACTCGATGCGATAGTATTGCCAAACTCGTCGAGCAGATAGGCGTCAGTCGACTGGATGGTTTGGTTGATGTGTTGCAAATAACGGTTGGTCAGATCGATTTGGGCGGAGTTATTAGGCGACTGAAGTGCAGAAATTAACTCACTATCTTTAGCAATCAATTGTGGCAGGTGTGCGTATTTGTCCAACTTGCTGGAGATGAACTCAGCAAAGCGTTCGAGCTGTTCCTTATGCGTTACGATAAGGTGGTTTTCGCTTGAATTCCAAATCCAACTAGAGCCACCTATGATCGCAATTACGTACAGAACAAGCAGAGAGAACTTACCCCGTCGATACGTCAACATCTTAATCCTTGCCAAACTACATCACTCCGCCATAGCGTAAATGTTTTTGTTACAAATGTGTTTACTCATCATGATAAAGTGAGTGATAAAACCGGACTTAGATCGACTTTTAATCTTTAATCAAAAAAAAACGTTAGTTTCCATTGAAAAAGGCATTAATGTCCCCATTTCTGGAAACAAAGACTGCTTTATTGGTGTTTTTTTTAGCAGTTAAGTGAGTTTTTAGGGTAATCCCGCAGCGATCGTAGGGTTCGGCTCGACAGCTAACGATCTGCTCGGTAGAATGCTGCGTCTGAATTTTATCTTGAGGCTAATCAGAGATACCTTTACCGAATGTCCTTCGAAAAGATATCACTCATTAGTCCGACAATTGGCTTATTCGATTGTCGATACTCGGTTTATAAAAGAGTACTCATAGAGTACAAACAAGGATGGGTTCTGTCCGAAAGAGGATAGGGCACATAAGCTCAGTTTTCTGAGCCAGTTTTGAGGTTAATGAATAATGCAAGTTACTGTTGAAACGCTAGAGGGCCTAGAGCGCCGTCTAAACATTACTGTTCCTGCTGCAAACATCGAAGATGCTGTAACAGCGGAACTACGCAACATCGCAAAAAACCGTCGTTTCGATGGTTTCCGTAAAGGCAAAGTGCCTTTAAAAATGGTTGCGAAGATGTACGGCAAAGCAGTACGTCAAGACGTAATGGGTGAAGTAATGCAACGTCACTTCATCGAAGCGATCGTTAAAGAGAAGATCAACCCAGCAGGCGCACCTACTTTCGCTCCAGTTGAAGTTAAAGAAGGCGAAGATCTAGTATTTAACGCGACTTTTGAAGTTTACCCAGAAGTTGAGCTTAAAGGTCTAGAGAACATCACAGTTGAAAAACCAGCAACAGAAGTTCAAGACGCAGATGTTGAAGAGATGATCGACACTCTACGCAAACAACAAGCAACTTGGGTTGTAGTTGAAGAAGCGGCTGAAGACGGCAAACGTGCAACAATCGATTTCGTAGGCTCTATCGACGGTGAAGAGTTCGAAGGCGGTAAAGCTGAAAACTTCCCACTAGAAATGGGTGCTGGTCGCATGATCCCTGGTTTTGAAGACGGTATCGCAGGTAAGACTGCTGGTATGGAATTCGACATCGACGTGACTTTCCCAGAAGATTACCACGCAGAAAACCTAAAAGGTAAAGCGGCTAAGTTTGCAATCAAAGTAAACAAAGTTGAAGCTCGTGAGCTTCCAGAGCTAAACGACGAGTTCGTTGCTAAGTTCGGCGTCGCTGAAGGTGGCGTTGACGCTCTTAAAGCTGAAGTGCGTAAGAACATGGAGCGTGAGCTTAAGCAAGCTGTTAAGAACCGCATCAAAGAGCAAGCTATCGACGGTCTAGTGAAAGAGAACGAAATCGACGTACCAGCAGCTCTAATCGACCAAGAAATTGGTGCTCTACGTCAGCAAGCTGCACAGCGTTTCGGTGGCAACCCAGAAGCGGCTGCTCAACTTCCACGTGAGCTGTTCGAAGAGCAAGCTAAGCGTCGCGTAGTTGTAGGTCTTCTACTAGGTGAAGTCATCAAGTCTGAAGAGCTAAAAGCGGACGACGAGAAAGTGAAAGCGCTTATCGAAGAGATGGCAACTGCTTACGAAGATCCAGCTGAAGTTGTTGATTACTACGAGCAAAACGAGCAAATGATGAACAACATGCGTAACGTTGCTTTAGAAGAACAAGCGATCGACGCTATCATCGCTAAAGCACAGGTTACTGAAAAAACGGTTAGCTTTAACGAGCTAATGAACCAACAGCCTGCGTAATAAGCAATATATTGCTTAGAAGGTTGACTTAGCGTTAACTATTCTGCTAACAATGGTCCGTATGATAATTATCATCCGGGCCATTTATTTTAGGGACATAAGAATATGAGCTACCAAGAAAAAAATGCAATGTCGCCAATTCTAGACGCGCTAGTACCGATGGTGGTTGAACAAACTTCCCGTGGTGAACGTTCTTACGATATCTACTCTCGTTTGCTAAAAGAACGTGTTATTTTTTTAACTGGTCAAGTAGAAGATCACATGGCAAATCTTGTCGTGGCACAGCTACTTTTCCTCGAATCAGAAAATCCTGACAAAGATATCTTCCTTTATATAAACTCTCCGGGTGGCAGCGTAACTGCGGGTATGTCAATCTACGACACTATGCAGTTTATTAAACCAAACGTGAGCACAGTATGTATGGGACAAGCGTGTTCAATGGGTGCATTCCTACTTGCTGGTGGTGCGCCAGGTAAACGTTATGTATTGCCTAACTCGCGTGTAATGATTCACCAGCCGCTAGGTGGTTTCCAAGGCCAAGCTTCGGATATTCAAATTCATGCTCAAGAGATTCTAACGATCAAAGAGAAGTTAAACAGACTTCTTGCAGAGCATACAGGTCAGCCTCTAGAAGTGATTGAGCGCGATACTGATCGTGATAACTTCATGGCGGCTGAACAAGCAGTAGAGTATGGCTTAGTTGACGCGGTTCTGACTCATCGCGGTGAATAACTAGCAACATTGGTATATATTGATATACACTCAAGTCATATGAGTAAAGGCTAAGAGGTTAGCGAATGACAGATAAAAGCAAAGAGAGCGGTAGTAGTAAGCTTCTTTACTGCTCTTTCTGCGGTAAAAGCCAGCACGAAGTTCGCAAGCTAATCGCTGGTCCATCAGTCTATATTTGTGATGAATGTGTCGACTTATGTAACGACATCATTCGTGAAGAAATTAAGGATGTTCTCCCTAAGAAGCAGTCTGAGGCGCTACCAGTGCCAAGAGACATTCGTGAACACCTTGACGACTATGTGATTGGACAAGATTACGCTAAGAAAGTGTTAGCAGTAGCCGTTTATAACCACTATAAGCGTTTACGTAACGGAGATACAACGAGCGAAGGTGTTGAACTAGGTAAGAGTAATATTTTGCTTATCGGTCCAACGGGTAGTGGTAAAACGCTACTGGCTGAAACACTGGCTCGTTTCCTAGATGTACCGTTCACTATGGCCGACGCAACGACGCTGACTGAAGCGGGTTACGTTGGTGAAGATGTAGAAAACATCATCCAGAAACTTCTGCAAAAATGTGATTACGACGTAGCGAAAGCAGAGCGTGGTATCGTGTACATCGATGAAATCGATAAGATTTCTCGTAAAGCTGAAAACCCATCTATTACACGAGATGTATCGGGTGAGGGTGTTCAGCAGGCGCTATTGAAGCTTATTGAAGGTACGGTTGCATCGGTTCCACCTCAAGGTGGTCGTAAGCACCCTCAACAAGAGTTCCTACAAGTAGATACATCTAAGATTCTATTTATTTGTGGTGGCGCTTTTGCTGGCCTAGATAAAGTGATTGAACAACGTGTAGCGACAGGTACGGGTATCGGTTTTGGAGCGGAAGTCCGTTCTAAAGACGAAACTAAGACTGTCGGCGAGCTGTTTACTCAGGTAGAACCGGAAGACTTAGTGAAATATGGTTTGATCCCTGAGTTTATTGGTCGTTTACCAGTAACAACAACGTTGACAGAACTGGATGAAGAAGCACTGATTCAAATTCTGTGTGAGCCGAAGAATGCGCTGACAAAACAGTATGCAGCACTATTCGAGCTTGAAAACTCAGAACTTGAGTTCCGTGAAGATGCACTGCGTGCGATTGCTAAGAAAGCAATGGAGCGTAAGACTGGTGCTCGTGGTCTGCGCTCGATTCTAGAAAGCGTGCTACTTGAGACCATGTACGAACTACCATCGATGAAAGATGTAAGTAAGGTTGTGATTGATGAGTCGGTAATTAAGGGTGAGTCTGAACCACTGCTTATTTACAGCAACTCAGATAATCAAGCTGCTGGTGCAGAATCATAATCTGATTCACAGAAATTGAAGTAGATAGAAAGGGGGTAATCAATTACTCCCTTTTTTTTATTCTTTCATTGAATCCAACCAATTAGCCCCCATATACTGCTCATAGGACTAAGCGGAAGAGAGAAGAATATGAACTTGGAACGTTCCGAACGTATCGAGATCCCCGTACTACCTCTAAGAGATGTAGTCGTTTACCCGCATATGGTAATTCCATTGTTTGTTGGTCGTGAAAAATCTATTGCTTGCTTAGAAGCAGCAATGGACAACAACAAACAAGTATTATTGGTAGCGCAGAAAGAAGCGGATACCGATGAACCGACTCAAGGCGATTTGTTTGATGTTGGTACCGTTGCGACCATCCTTCAACTACTAAAGCTGCCAGATGGTACTGTTAAAGTACTCGTTGAAGGCCAGCAGCGCGCGCGCATTAACCACTTTGTTGAAAACGAATTTTTCTATGCTGATGCTGAGTATCTCACGACTGCTGAGTTAGATGAGCGTGAGCAGGAAGTCATTGTCCGCAGTGCAATTAACCAGTTTGAAGGCTTCATTAAGCTCAACAAGAAGATTCCACCAGAAGTTCTGACATCTCTGAATGGTATCGATGAAGCCGCACGTCTTGCGGATACCATTGCAGCCCATATGCCTCTGAAATTGGCAGACAAGCAAGTTGTTCTTGAGTTACTTGACGTTACAGAACGTTTAGAGTTCCTCATGGGGCAGATGGAATCAGAAATCGATCTGTTACAAGTTGAAAAACGCATTCGTACCCGCGTTAAGAAGCAGATGGAAAAATCTCAGCGCGAGTACTACCTGAATGAGCAAATGAAAGCTATTCAGAAAGAGCTTGGTGAAAGTGAAGATGGTGTTGATGAGTTTGAAACTCTGAAACAGAAAATCATCGATTCTAAGATGCCTCAAGAAGCGCGCGAGAAGACAGAACAAGAGCTACAAAAGCTCAAGATGATGTCTCCGATGTCGGCAGAAGCCACGGTTGTTCGTGGTTATATCGACTGGATGCTAGGGGTGCCTTGGAACAAACGAACTAAGGTGAAGAAGAACCTTGCTAAAGCAGAAGAGATCCTTAACGAAGACCACTATGGATTAGAGCGCGTTAAAGAGCGCATTCTTGAGTACTTAGCGGTGCAAAACCGTATCAACAAACTCAAGGGTCCTATCTTGTGTCTAGTGGGGCCTCCTGGTGTGGGTAAAACTTCCCTAGGCCGCTCAATCGCAGCAGCGACTGGTCGACAATATACACGAATGGCACTTGGCGGCGTACGCGATGAAGCGGAAATCCGTGGTCATCGCCGTACTTACATCGGTTCAATGCCAGGCAAGCTAATTCAAAAAATGTCGAAAGTTGGTGTGAAGAACCCATTGTTCCTTCTCGATGAAATCGACAAGATGTCTTCAGACATGCGTGGTGACCCATCATCGGCGCTATTGGAAGTATTGGACCCTGAGCAAAATAACGCATTCAATGACCATTACCTCGAAGTCGATTACGACCTATCTGATGTGATGTTCGTTGCAACGTCTAACTCGATGAATATTCCAGGTCCTCTATTGGATCGTATGGAAGTGATCCGTCTGTCGGGTTACACAGAAGATGAAAAACTCAACATTGCTAAACGCCATTTGGTCAACAAGCAGATCAAGCGTAACGGCCTAAAAGCCAACGAGATTACCATCGAAGACTCAGCAATCATTGGTATAATTCGTTACTACACTCGTGAAGCGGGCGTTCGTAGCCTAGAGCGTGAGATCTCAAAAATCTGTCGTAAAGCAGTGAAAAACATCTTGCTCAACAGTGAGCTTAAAACGGTCACCGTCAACATGGACAACCTCAAAGAATACTTAGGGGTTCAACGTCATGACTACGGCAAAGCAGACGATAGCAACCGCATCGGTCAAGTGACTGGCTTGGCGTGGACTGAAGTCGGTGGTGACCTGCTGACGATCGAAACGCAATCAATGCCAGGCAAAGGCAAGCGAACTCAGACGGGTTCTCTTGGTGATGTCATGCAGGAATCAATTCAGGCTGCAATGACAGTGGTGCGTTCTCGCGCAGAAGCTTTGGGTATTAACTCTGACTTCTATGAGAAGCGTGATATTCACGTTCACGTACCAGAGGGTGCAACGCCGAAAGATGGCCCTAGTGCTGGTATTGCGATGTGTACAGCGCTAGTGTCGAGCTTGACGGGTAACCCTGTAAAAGCAGAAGTCGCGATGACAGGTGAAATTACCCTTCGTGGTGAAGTTTTACCAATCGGTGGTCTTAAAGAGAAGCTCCTAGCAGCGCACCGTGGCGGCATCAAAACAGTGCTGATTCCTAAAGATAATGAGCGTGATTTGGAGGAAATTCCTGACAATGTTATCGCCGATCTAAAGGTCATTCCGGTACAGTGGATTGATGAAGTATTGAAAGTCGCGTTAGAAAAAGAGCCTTCAGGCGTGGAGTTTTCTGCCGCAAAATAGTGATGTGCAGCAAAAATAAGTAAAAGATTACGCTGATAAGCACAAAAATGCTTGTCAGCGTTTTTTTTGGACGCTAACGTTATCGACGATAGCTGCGAGCCTTGAAAAATAAGGGTTTGTCGCAAATTTGAAATGAAATGGAACGTATAGCTGCCATAAAAATATAAACAGGCAGCGCAAAGGGGAATCACAGTGAATAAAACACAATTAGTAGAAAAAATCGCAGAAAATGCAGATCTATCTAAAGCGTCTGCAGGTCGTGCTCTAGATGCATTCATCGAAGCAGTTGGTGAAACTCTTCAATCTGGTGATCAAGTTGCTCTAGTTGGCTTTGGTACTTTCAGTGTTCGTACTCGTGCAGCACGTACAGGCCGTAACCCTAAGACTGGTGAAGAGATTCAAATTGCAGAAGCTAAAGTTCCTGCATTCAAAGCTGGTAAAGCTCTTAAAGATTCTTGCAACTAATAAAAAATCGCCATTTGAGGTAATTTTTTAGAACCTTTTTAAATTATGCGCATCATACTGATGCGCATTTCTTTTTCTGGTATTATCGCGCTATTCAATTTTTTATTTATGAAATGTGCCGAACTCACGGATTTAAAGTGGGCTTATGTACGGCACATAAGCGGAGAGTAGTTTAAGTATGATGGACCGATTACGCGAAGGCGTTAACAGCATCGCGGTTAAAATTATCCTAGGGCTTATCATCCTATCGTTCGTATTTGCAGGTGTTGGTAGTTACATTGTAGGTGGCTCAAATAACTCTGCGGCGAAAGTAGGCAATGTTGAAATTGGTCGTGGTGAGTTCGAACAGGCTTACCAAAACGAACGTAATCGTATGCAAGCTCAGCTTGGTGATTACTTCTCAAATCTATTGGCTGACCCAAGCTACGTAGAGTCTTTCCGTAAATCAGTTCTTGATCGTATGGTCAATGACTTGCTTCTAGAGCAACACGCAGAGTCGCTAGGGCTGCGCGTAAGCGACACTCAAGTTCGTACCATGATTCTAGAAATGCCTCAGTTCCAAGTTGATGGCAAATTTGATCAAGAAATCTACCAGGCTGCGCTACGTCGAGCTGGCTTCTCAGCAGATAGCTTTGCAGAATATTTACGCCGTGACCTAGTGCGTAATCAACTGATGACCGCAATTCAAGGTAGTGATTTCTCATTGCCGGGTGAAGTAGAAGCTCAAAGCAAGTTACTGACCCAAACTCGTGATATCAAAAAGGTTACCCTTTCTCTGGCAGACTTTGCGGCTAAAGCAGAGTTATCAGAAGAAGAGATCAACGAATATTACCAACTAAACCCTGAGCGTTATACGCGCCCAGAGCAAGTTAAAGTAGCTTACGTAGAATTATCAGCTCAAAAGCTAAAAGAAAACATTGAGATTTCTGACGAGCAAGCTGAAAAATACTATCAAGAGCACATCGATAAATACTCTTCAGAAGAGCAGCGTCGTGTAAGTCATATCCTAATTGAGGGTGATGATGAAGCTAAAGCGCAAGCCATCCTAGATGAGCTCAATGCAGGTGCGGATTTTGCTGCACTGGCTGAAGAGAAATCTGATGACTTCGGTAGTGCATCTGAAGGCGGTTCTTTGGGTTGGATCGAACGTGATGTGATGGATCCTTCATTCGAAGAAGCTGCGTTTGCGCTTAAAAATGTGGGTGATATGACAGGTCTTGTTAAATCAGACTTTGGCTACCACATCATTAAACTTGATGAGCTCAAAGATTCAGTTGCGAAATCGTACCAAGAAGTTGCAGAGGAAGTTAAACAAGAGCTACGAGACCAGCAAGCCGTTGATCAATACTATGCGCTTCAAAGTGAACTAGAGAAAGTGGCGTTTGAGTATCCAGATTCACTAGATGAAGCTGCGAAAGCAATCAGTGCTAAGATCGAGACAACAGACTTTATCTCTCAAGTAGACGCTCCTGAGCTTTTGAATGCCCCTGCGGTATTACAAGCGATTGTAAGCCCTGAAGTGAAAGAAGATGGTCTCAACTCAGAAGTGATTGAAGTTGCCCCTGAGCATGTCGTTGTTGTCCGTGTTGAAGATAGCCGCAATGAAACGGTTCTACCGTTGGAGCAAGTTCGTGCTGACGTTACTAAGTCACTTGCCAATGTGAAAGGCGAGCAAGCCGCTATCGAACTCGCTCAAAACCTAGTTGCTGAACTTAAGCAAGGTAAGCAAGAGCTATTGGCTGAGAGTGGTTTGTCATTCGGTGAGATGGAAACACTAGACCGCAGTTCACCATTTGCAGACGTTGTTTTCTCAATGGCGAAACCTGTCGATGGCGAAAAAGAGTTTGCTCAGGCGAAAGACCTCAATGGTGATGTGGTCGTGGTTGAGCTTGTTAATGTCGCATCAAAGTTTGACCCGCAATACAACCAGCAGATTGGTGCACAACTGACACAAGTGAATGCTCAGCAAGACCTTTCTGGCTTGATCAGTATCCTGCGCAAGACTATCGATATCGAATATTACATTGTGACGCAATAATCAGCTCAAATGTAATTGATATATCTATATTAACGGACTGCATCAGCAGTCCGTTTTGTTTTAATGTTTACATGGTTTTCTTTTGGTGATGAGTGGTTAGTCTGGGCCTGCACATAAGTAAACAAGGAAACTAAAATGTTAAAACAACTACTGCTAGTTACTCTTCTACTATCATTTCCTGCCATCACCCAAGCTGAAGACGCTAGCACCGATGCCAAGTATCAAGGTATCGAGATCACGGTTAACATCAACCAAGCCAGTGCTGAGGAGCTCGCCGACCTGTTGTTAGGCATCGGATTGGCGAAGGCTCAGGCAATCGTCGAGTTCCGTCAGCTCAATGGTCACTTCACAAGTGCCGAGGACCTCGAGAAAGTCAAAGGTATTGGTGCTGCAATTGTGGCGCAGAACCGAGACCGAATTAAGCTATAAACTGATTGGAGAGCGCCTTGGCGCTCTTTTTTACGCATACGACAAATCCTGCCTAGAACCTGTGGGCATTTCCCTCTATAATTCCACGCCGAAACAAGGTCAACGAGTCGAACGTTGATCAGAAAACAACACGGAGTAAAACATGTCGTCTCATACACCGGTAGTAACCGTTGATGGACCAAGTGGTGCCGGCAAGGGCACACTTTGTATGCTGCTTGCAAAAAAACTAGGGTTTCATTTACTAGACTCTGGCGCTATCTATCGTGTCTTAGCTCTAGCTGCAATTCATCATGGCGTTGATCTTGAATCGGAAGATGCGCTGGTTCCTTTGGCGACCCATTTGGATGTACAGTTTGTGGCTGAAGGCGAGCTGGTCAAGGTTATCCTTGAAGGCGAAGATGTTTCTCGTGAACTGCGTAAAGAAGAAACGGGCATGGCTGCATCAAAGGTCGCTGCTTTACCGCGTGTTCGTGAAGCCCTTTTGCGTCGTCAGCGTGCTTTTGCAGAAGGTCAAGGTTTGGTGGCTGATGGTCGTGACATGGGGACGGTTGTTTTCCCTCAAGCTGAAGTGAAAATCTTTCTGGACGCAAGTGCTGAAGAGCGAGCAAGTCGCCGTCTTAAACAGTTGCAAGGCAAGGGGTTAGATGTTAAATTTGACGACCTTTTAAGCGAGATCCAAGAGCGTGACGACCGAGATCGTAACCGCCCAGTAGCGCCATTACGCCCTGCTGAGGATGCGCTTTTGCTAGATTCTACTACGATGAGTATCGACGAAGTGGTAGAAAAGGCACTACAATATATCGAATCTAAGCTAGTAGCCTAGGCTGCTAGGTAAGAACGTTGGTCGCAAGGATGATGACCGGCGAAGTTAATAACCCCATGTGGTAGGACACCCGTGGACGTTTAATTTATTGAAGATTAAATAATGACTGAATCTTTTGCTCAACTCTTTGAAGAGTTTCTAAACGAGACTGAATTCCAACAAGGTACTATCGTTAAAGGTACTGTAGTAGCTATCGAGAACGGTTTTGTTCTTGTTGACGCTGGTCTTAAGTCTGAGTCTGCTATCCCTGCTGAACAGTTCAAGAACGCTGCTGGCGAACTTGAAGTTGAAGTTGGTTCTGAAGTAGACGTGGCTCTAGACGCTGTAGAAGACGGTTTCGGTGAAACTCAACTTTCTCGTGAGAAAGCGAAGCGTCACGAAGCTTGGATCGTACTTGAGAAAGCTTGTGAAGAAGCTGAAACTGTTGTTGGTATCATCAACGGTAAAGTTAAAGGCGGTTTCACTGTTGAACTAAACGGTATCCGTGCTTTCCTTCCAGGTTCACTAGTAGACGTGCGTCCAATCCGCGATACTGCTCACCTAGAAAACAAAGAGCTAGAGTTCAAAGTTATCAAACTTGACCAGAAGCGTAACAACGTAGTTGTTTCTCGTCGTGCAGTTATCGAATCTGAGAACAGCGTTGAGCGTGATGAGCTTCTAGAGACTCTACAAGAAGGCGCAGAAGTTAAAGGTATCGTTAAGAACCTTACTGACTACGGTGCGTTCGTAGATCTAGGCGGTGTTGACGGTCTTCTACACATCACTGACATGGCTTGGAAGCGCGTTAAGCACCCTTCTGAGATCGTTAACGTTGGTGACGAGATCCAAGTTAAAGTTCTTAAGTTCGACCGTGACCGTACTCGCGTATCACTAGGTCTTAAGCAACTAGGCGAAGATCCATGGGTAGCAATCGCTAAGCGTTACCCAGAAGGTCACAAACTATCTGGTCGCGTTACTAACCTAACTGACTACGGCTGTTTCGTTGAAATCGAAGAAGGCGTTGAAGGTCTAGTACACGTTTCTGAAATGGATTGGACTAACAAGAACATCCACCCATCTAAAGTTGTTAATGTTGGCGACGAAGTTGAGGTTATGGTTCTTGAAATCGACGAAGAGCGTCGTCGTATCTCTCTAGGTCTGAAACAGTGTAAAGCTAACCCATGGCAATCTTTCGCTGAAGCGCAAGCTAAAGGCGACAAAGTTACTGGTAAGATCAAGTCTATCACTGACTTCGGTATCTTCATCGGTCTAGACGGCGGCATCGACGGTCTAGTTCACCTATCTGACATTTCTTGGAATGTTGCTGGTGAAGAAGCTGTACGTGAGTACAAGAAAGGCGACGAAATCTCTGCAGTAGTTCTAGCAGTAGACGCAGAGCGTGAGCGCATCTCTCTAGGCGTTAAGCAAATGGAAAATGACCCATTCAATGCTTACGTTTCTGAGAAGAAGAAAGGTGTACTAGTTAACGGTACTGTTACTGCAGTAGACGCTAAAGGTGCAACTATCGAACTTGAAGAAGGCGTAGAAGGTTACATCCGCGCTTCTGAAGTTTCTCGCGACCGCGTAGAAGATGCTACTCTAATCCTAAGTGTTGGTGACAGTGTTGAAGCTAAGTTCACAGGTGTAGACCGTAAGAACCGCGTAATCAACCTATCTATCAAAGCTAAAGATGAAGCTGAAGAGCAAGAAGCAATGGCTACACTGAACAGCGCTGATGAAGCGGCATTCGGTAACGCTATGGCTGACGCTTTCAAAGCAGCTAAAGGCGAATAATTAGTCGCTTTTAAGAAAAAGGAGCCGAAAGGCTCCTTTTTTATGTTTCATTCATGGCTAGTGGTAATACCAATCTCTGCAAGATGTTTTGTTAAATGTAGTTTTTCATTCCACACATTGTTCAATTTTTGTCTAAAATTGTAGGCAAGTGTTTGTTGGAACTGGTATTACTTACTATAATAAGTGATAAATTACTCTATGAGGGCAACTATGACTAAGTCTGAATTGATCGAAAGACTCTGTGCAGAACAGACTCACCTTTCGGCTAAAGAGATTGAAGATGCTGTAAAAGATATTTTAGAGCATATGGCTTCAACACTGGAAAGTGGCGACCGAATTGAGATTCGTGGTTTTGGTAGTTTCTCTCTTCATTTCCGCGAGCCACGTGTGGGACGTAATCCTAAAACAGGTGACAAAGTAGAGCTTGAAGGAAAATTTGTTCCTCACTTTAAACCTGGCAAGGAATTGCGTGAGCGAGTAAACATCGGTTAGTAACTCGAATTGACTGTAAAATGAGCGGCATACATAGCGTATGCCGCTTTTTTATCATTCGAATTACAGAGATAACCATGGTTTGTTTGATGCTTTTACTGCATAATCGTAACGGCAGAACTTATCTTAGGTGATGGACTATGAAAATTATAAAAATCGTTCTTGTACTGGCCCTATTTTTGATTGCACTGGCCTTAGGCTCTCAGAATCAAGCGATTGTAACATTTAACTATTTGTTAGCTCAGGGAGAGTTCCACCTGTCCACACTGTTGGGTGGTGTGTTTATTGTTGGTTTCCTTCTGGCATGGCTAATATTTGGTAGTTTGCATCTTAAATCTCAGTTGCAAGTACGCAAACTAAGAAAACAGTTAACTAAGCTCTCTCCAGCAGCAAGTGAACCAACTCAAGGCAAAGCTTAAAAGTCGTATTAGGTAGGCTGTCACTCGATGTTAGAAATCCTGTTCTTGTTATTGCCAATCGCAGCCGCTTACGGCTGGTATATGGGTAATCGCAGCGCCCAGCAAGACAAGCAGAAACAATCCAATCAAATCTCACGTCAATATGTGACGGGTTTGAACCTGCTTTTATCGGATCAGTCTGATAAGGCGGTCGACCACTTTATTGAACTTCTCCAAGTCGATAACGAAACGATTGATACTCACCTGGCTCTCGGAAACCTATTTCGATCGAGAGGGGAAGTTGACCGAGCGATTCGTATCCACCAAAACCTCATCTCCCGTTCTGGGTTAACCATCGACCAAAAAAACATTGCTTTGCAGCAATTAGCAAAAGATTACATGGCTTCGGGTTTTCTTGATCGTGCTGAAAAAATCTTTGAGCAGTTGGTTGATGAACCGGATCACCGTGAAGCAGCGCTACAGCAACTGGTCGCTATCTATCAACAGACTCGAGAGTGGAATAAGGCAATCAATTATGCCTCTCTACTCGTTAAGATGGGTCGTAAACGAATGCGTACCAGTATTGGTCACTTTTGGTGTGAATTGGCGATGCAGGAAAAAGCGGAAGGACATGACGCTCAGGCAATGCAGTACTTCAAACGTGCATTAGCGGAAGACCCAAAGTGTGTACGAGCTTCTATCGCTTTAGGAAAACTCTATCTAGACATTGAAGACTATCGCAGCACCATTGAGTATATGGAGCGTGTCTTAGAGCAAGATAGCGATTTTGTTAGCGAGGTCCTCCCAACATTAGCGGAATGTTATCACCATCTTGGCCAAGAAGATGAGCTACTGAGCTTTTTACGCCAGTGTATCGTCAATAAAGTCGGTGTATCAGCGGAGCTAATGCTGGCTCAACTCGTTGCTCAACACGATGGTGTCGGCGCCGCTCAAGAGTTATTAACGCGACAGTTGGTAAAAAACCCTACGATGAAGGGCTTCTACCGTCTGATGGACTACCATTTAGCAGAGGCTGAAGAAGGTCGGGCAAAGGCCAGTTTAGGTACGCTACAAAAACTGGTTGGTGAACAGTTAAAAGTGAAACCGCATTATCGATGCCGTAAATGTGGTTTCTCGACCCACTCAATGTATTGGCATTGTCCCTCGTGTAAGGGGTGGGGAACGATTAAGCCAATCCGTGGGTTGGATGGTGAATAGTTTTTATGGGCTTGACCCATTACAAAATGGCAGCGGTGATCCCGCTGCTTTTTTTCGATTTATTTATAGTTAGGAGATGAAATGATCGACCAAAAAGTAATTGTTGCACTGGATTATGACAACCAAGCCGATGCACTCGCTTTTGTTGATAGAATTGACCCAAGCTCATGTCGTCTAAAAGTCGGCAAAGAGATGTTTACCTTATTTGGTCCTGACTTCGTTAAAGAGCTTCACAAACGTGGATTCTCGGTATTCCTAGATCTTAAATTTCATGACATTCCAAATACCTGTTCTAAAGCAGTGCGTGCAGCGGCTGAAATAGGCGTTTGGATGGTAAACGTTCATGCAAGTGGTGGTGAGCGTATGATGACAGCTTCACGTGAAATCTTACAACCATATGGTAAGGATCGCCCGCTGCTTATCGGTGTGACGGTATTGACCAGTATGGAGCAGAGTGACTTAGCAGGCATTGGCCTGGATATTGCGCCACAGGAGCAAGTCATTCGCCTGGCCAGCTTAACTAAAAACTCAGGTCTTGATGGGGTAGTGTGTTCAGCTCAGGAAGCATCTATGCTAAAAGGCGAATTAGGCCAGGAGTTCAAGCTGGTTACTCCGGGTATTCGTCCTGCTGGTGCTGCTGTTGGCGACCAGAAACGTATCATGACACCAGTCGATGCCGTGAAAGCGGGGTCAGATTACCTTGTTATTGGTCGTCCTATTACTCAAGCGCCTGACCCAGCAGCGGTTCTGGCTGAAATTAACGCCACTCTTTACGCATAGTCGTGTAATACGTTAACAAAGGGGGTTGCTAGCGACTTATCAACCCCTTATTTTTTAGAAACTAGAAACTAGAAACTAGAAACTAGAAACTAGAAACTAGAAACTAGAAACTAGAAACTAGAAACTAGAAACTAGGCACACCGCTGTGAAACTTAAAGTCACTGTCTGGTGAAGAGATGAGTTGTGCTTCGATGCGACCAAAATAGGCGACACGCTCGCTGATATCCTGACCGGCAATCTCTTGCGCAAGGGTGAGGTAATCCTGGTAATGGCGTGCTTCTGAGCGCAATAGTGAGATATAGAACTTAGCAATATCTTCGTCCATATGTGGTGCCAGCTTAGCAAAGCGTTCACAGGAGCGTGCTTCGATATAGGCGCCGATGATGAGCTTATCAATCAGAGTCTGGGGCTCATGAGTCGCCATATTACCAATCAACCCCTTAGCGTAGCGACTCGCTTGGACAGGTTCGTACGCGATACCACGCTTATCCATGATTTCCAGAACCTGATAGAAGTGGTGTAGCTCTTCTTTAATGAGCATGACCATCTTATCGATTAAATCCTGACTGTATGGTGAGTCTGACTTTGCCATAATCGTTTTCGAGATCTGACTTTTGCCTTTAAGCGTCTCTAGGCTGCCGGTTTTGCGGTAAGCGAAGTTCTCGTATGGTTCGAACCAATCCAACAGGCTGTACGCGCTCTGTTTATCAACGGCATACTTACGAATTAAGTACATTGCTGACTGGCCTGCCTTTAGCTCACAAAGCAAGTGGTCAATCAGTACTACCTTAAGGTTCTCTGGCTTACGCGCCTCATCTACCCACGCGTCAGGTGTTGAACAGTGTAGAAAACCGTTAATAGGCTCTAGCAAAGCTTGGTATTGGTCTAACTCAATCATCTTGAACAAAATCTATCAATTCAAATAAAAAAGGCCGCAACAGCGACCTCTAGAGGATGTGTAATCGCGGCTATATTACCACTTTTTCTTCTCACCAAAGAGCTGGTCCATATCGTTTTTGCGTTGGTCTTCTTCGATCTGGTGTAATTCTTCAGCATTTTTGCTTTGGCGTTTTGATTCAAGGTCATCATACATTCCTTGAAGTTTTTCGCGTGCTTGATTCGAATAGTTGTCATTTTTGGTGCTAAGAGCATCAAGTCCTTTACGAAGCAGTTGCACAGCCGTACCCGGTTGACCACGTACGATAGCATCATTTGAACGTTTGATGACGTTTTCAATGTTGATGCGTATCTGGATGGTTTCCAAGCGAGCATTTTCGGTAACGTAGGCCTGAGTTTCAAAGCGACCTTTGTTGTGTTCACTCCGGATAGTGTCGCGAAGGCGTTTAACCAGTTTAAGCATAACAATCGCTTGCTTATCACTGCTTGGCACTTTAAAGGTTGTACTCTCGCCACCTTGGTAATTTTCGTCAAGTTGTTTGATCTGTTGTTTGACGTGTTCGACGCGTTGTTCAAGCTGTTTATTCTTTGGATCCAGCTCATGCATACTTTGTAGTGCGTCTAAGATACGGGTGTTTAGACACACCAATAACTCCTTACTATAAGGCATATGGTGTGCGTGACCGATTAATTCTTCTGTTGCATCTATGATTTGAAGATAGCGCGAACTCTCCTGCTTCCGTGCAGTTTCAGCTTTGACTTTGTATTGAAGCATTATGTTATAGCCCAATACCAAGACAAGTAAGATGGCAACTAAAGCTATGATTAACCCTATATTCATAAATTCCGTATCTTATGTTTTATTTTTTTACTGGCTAGCAAGCATACACGATTCTAATCACTCCCTGCACCTGTTTTGTATTATCGCTCAAATGTTCGATTTTATTAATGAAAAATACCAATGCAAGGTTGATTCTGCGTATTTGATTGCAAAATAGCCACAAGCCTCTGCTTTTATGCGGCTTGATAACGATTGGACTATCAATTTGAACCCATAGGCGTTATAACTAAATATTATAAACTATGTTCGCTCGCTATGGGGCGTAGAGTAAGGGATTACGAGGTCGAGAATGAAATTACAACAATTGAAGTATATTGTTGAGGTCGTTAACCATAACTTAAATGTATCAGCTACTGCGGAAAGTCTGTATACGTCTCAGCCGGGCATCAGTAAGCAGGTACGTTTGCTGGAAGATGAGCTGGGCATTCAGATCTTCGAACGCAGTGGAAAACACCTTACTCAAGTGACGGGGGCTGGTGAAGATATTATTCGCATTTCTCAGGAAATCTTAGCTCGTGTCGAAAGCATCAAAGCCGTTGCCGGTGAGCATACCCATCCTGAGATGGGAACCCTCAATATCTCGACGACACACACTCAAGCTCGTTATGCGCTTCCTGACGTTATTAAAGGATTTACCGCTCGTTACCCTAAAGTATCACTCCATATGCACCAAGGTACGCCATCTCAAATGTCAGAGGCGATTGCCAAAGGTACCGCTAATTTCGCCATTGCGACGGAAGCACTGCACCTATACCAAGATGCGATCATGCTGCCTTGTTACCACTGGAATCGTTCCATTGTTGTGCCAAAATCCCATCCTCTGGCACAGAAGGAAAAGGTGACTATTCAAGATCTGGCTTCCTATCCGTTGGTGACGTACGTATTTGGTTTTACAGGTCGCTCTGAGCTGGATACTGCGTTCAATAAATATGGCCTAACACCGCGAGTTGTCTTTACCGCTACAGACGCAGACGTGATCAAAACGTACGTGCGTATGGGGATTGGCGTTGGTGTTATTGCGAGTATGGCGATCGACAAAGAGCAAGACACTGATTTGGTCGCAATTGATGCGAGTCATATCTTTGGTGCGAGCACCACAAGTATTGGTTTCAGACGCGGCACCTTCTTACGCAGTTACATGTTCGACTTTATGGAACGTTTTGCACCGCATTTAACACGTCCAGTTGTTGAGCGGGCATTGTCGCTTAAATCGAGCGCAGAAATCGAAGAAATGTTCAAAGATATCGACCTTCCTGTTCGTTAAGCGACTACCATCTCTAGTGACTTCCCTCTACACTACGCACACCGGGGGGAAGTCATGCATACTCAATTCAAATCACTCGATCAGTTTCTAACGCGAAATCAGCAATATTGGCGTTTTGAGGCTTTCATTTCATGTTTAGATAGCCATTTGCCCTGGAAAGAGTCTAATCCACAGCTGTGTGCTTGGTTAGACGGCTTGAGCCCAAAAGAAATTGAAGGCTATAAACAGAATAACCTAAGCCTTATTAACGCCTTAACGCCTTATTTGGCTTGTGTTGAGCAAACTTCCCAGTGGACGACATTGCCCTCTATCGACAAGCAGGGGTTAGCACTAGTGCGTGGTGTCGAAAATGGTGTCCCAGGGCGTAAGCTTGAGCAAATCCTCTCCATGGGAGAGGCGGCGCTGCGCGATCACCACGGTAGCGAATGGTTAGAGTGGTGCTCAGGTAAGGGATTTCTCGGCAGAATACTCGCGAGTCAAACCCAGCATAAGGTGACCAGTTTTGAGTTTCAGCAAATGCTTTGTGATGCGGGGCAGTTTGAAGCGGACAAACACAACCTGCCGATGCATTTTGTTCAGGGCGACGCGTTGAGTCGCGATGCACAACAGGTATTCAGTTCAAGTCAGCACGCCGTCGCTCTGCATGCTTGCGGAGATCTGCATATATCGCTTCTTAACCATGCTACCGACAAGAGGCTACCAGCGATTACTTTTTCTCCCTGTTGCTATCATTTGATCGCCAATGAGCACTATCAAGCACTCTCTATCCAAGGGAAACAATCTAAGCTTGGGTTAAGCAAGTCTGAGCTGCGGATCCCCCTTCAAGAAACGGTCACTGGCGGCGAGCGGGTGAGAAGGCACCGAATCGAAGAGATGTCATATCGTCTTGGCTTTGATCTGCTATTACGTAATGTGCTGGGATTCGAACGCTATCAACCTGTGCCAAGTATTAAGAAGTCGCAGCTTTCCCAAGGCTTTGAAGCGTTTTGTCGTTGGGCGAGTGATAGTAAAGGTATCGTTCTACCGGATGTTGATTTTAGTCATTTTGAACAATTGGGCTTGGAAAAGTATTGGCAAATGGAACGCATCAGTTTGATTCAGCAACCATTCAGGCGATGTTTGGAAATGTGGCTAGTGCTGGATAAGGGACTTTTCCTTAATGAGAACGGCTATCGCGTTCAAATCTCGGAGTTTTGCTCACGAGAGATGACTCCCCGTAACATACTGATTCATGCTGTGAAAGTGTAGATAGCAAGGTGGTGTCTCTTTTTGTTACTCCAATGTTAAAACGTGCTTTTCTTTTGTACAGCTTGCTGGTAATAATAATTGATGTGCACATAAAGTGTGCAATTTATAAATACAAAACAGAACTTCACACAACATATTATTGCTTATACCAGCGCCATTAATTGTGTACTCAGGTTATTGCTAGGCAGAAGGGACTGAGAGCACCGTACCAGTGGCGGTTACTTTGTCATTCTTATGGCGTCATCACCGTAATTTAGTGATTGCACTCTTGGCCTCGAAGAATGTTTAGATAGTCAGTGGCGTTGGTACGACATCAAGGAGTCAAGATGAAAGCAGGAAAAGCTATTGCGACCGCCGTTCTCGCAGGTGTTACGTTACTCTCATCAACCAGTATCATGGCAAAAACGGCTAAGGTAGCCGTATCACAAATTGTCGAGCATCCCGCGCTAGACGCCACTCGCCAAGGTCTAATCGACGGGCTAAAAGCCAAAGGTTACGAGCAAGGCAAAAACCTAGAATTCGATTACAAAACTGCACAGGGCAATCCTGCTATTGCGGTTCAGATTGCGCGCCAATATGTGGGTGAAAAACCGGATGTTTTAGTTGGTATCGCGACTCCTACTGCCCAAGCACTCGTTTCAGCTACTCGTACGATCCCAGTTGTATTTACCGCGGTTACTGACCCAGTTGGTGCGAAGTTAGTTAAGACATTGGAACAACCAGGTAAGAACGTGACTGGTCTGTCCGATCTCTCTCCCGTCAGCCAGCATGTTGAATTGATCAAAGAGATTCTTCCACAGGTCAAATCTATCGGCGTGGTATTCAATCCAGGTGAAGCGAATGCGGTGACGTTAGTAGAACTTCTAAAACGCAGCGCACAAGAGCAGGGCATTCAAGTTATCGAAGCGACGGCTCTGAAAAGTGCTGACGTGCAATCTGCTACGCAAGCTATCGCAGCGAAGTCAGATGTGATTTATGCGCCAACAGACAACACGGTAGCGAGTGCGATTGAGGGTATGATTGTTGCGGCTAATCAGGCTAAGACACCAGTATTGGGTGGTGCGACTTCATACGTAGAAAAAGGCGCCATTGCGAGCTTAGGATTTGACTACTACCAGGTGGGTGTTCAAACCGCGGATTATGTTGCAGCGATCATTGAAGGTGCAGCGCCTGGTTCGCTTGATGTCAAAGTGGCAAAGGGCTCAGATCTGGTTGTTAACCAAAGCGCTGCGACCAAACTTGGTGTGGTGATTCCACAGTCTGTACTAGACCGTGCGACAAGCGTGAAATAAACCAATCCCCCAAGCAACCGCGTTGCTTGGGGGTGTGAGTCTTTAGCAGAAAAGGGAGTTGTTATGTCTGCTTTTGCATTTTTTGGCGCTTTGGAAATTGGCTTACTGTATGGTCTCGTAGCCCTCGGCGTTTATCTCACCTTTCGCGTGCTTGATTTTCCTGACTTAAGTGTAGATGGTAGCTTTCCTATGGGAGCCGCCGTTGCCGCTACTGCAATTGTTGCCGGTATCAATCCGTGGTTGGCGACCTTGATGGCGATCGTAGCGGGTGCTGCGACTGGCTGGGTGACCGCGTTTTTAGCGGTTCGCTGTGGAATCCTCCATCTTTTGGCATCGATATTAACGATGATCGCGGCCTTTTCGATCAATATCCGCATCATGGGTAGACCAAACTTAGCTTTGCTTGGTGAGGAGACTATTCTGACCCCGTTTGAGGCGTACGGCGATCCTATGTTAGTTCGCCCACTGTTGGTCGGCATATTGGTGTTGGTTTCTGCCTGGCTGGTGGTACGTTTACTAAACAGCGACTTCGGACTAGGCCTACGCGCGACGGGAGTCAATGCCCGCATGGTTTCAGCGCAAGGGGCGAGCACATCCTTTTATACCTACTTTGGTCTGGCGTTATCCAATGGTTTTGTTGGCTTTGCTGGGGCTTTGTTTGCTCAAACGAACAGCTTTGCTGATGTGACTTCTGGTGTCGGGACTATCGTGGTTGGTTTGGCTGCGGTGATACTCGGTCAAACGCTTATTCCAGGAAGAAAAATATGGGTGGCTGTTGTTGCAGTTATCGTCGGTTCAGTGCTCTACCGTCTGGCGGTCGCATTTGCACTCAGTTCAGGGATGTTCGGATTGCAAGCCTCAGACCTCAACTTGGTCACGGCAGTTCTGGTTGCAGCAGCGCTGATTGCGCCCAAGATTAAAGGTAACCTTAAATCAAAAAAGCTTAGCCCTGCGATGGAGAGCAAAAATCTATCCAAGCAGGATAAAGAGTCAGGAGAAGTAGCATGATTCGTCTAGAAGATATTCAGGTGACGTTCAATCCAGGAACCATCTTAGAAAATCGTGCTTTGCGTGGTGTTTCTCTTGAGGTTCCGGAGCACCAATTCCTAACCGTGATTGGTTCGAACGGTGCAGGTAAATCAACGCTGCTTGGAGCTGTTACTGGTGAAACGCCAATGTTCGGTGGACGCGTAGTGATTGATGAACTCGATGTTACTCGTCAAACAGTGGATCAGCGAGCCAAGCAATGTGCTCGAGTGTTTCAGGATCCTTTAGCTGGTACGTGTGGAGAGTTGACGATTGAAGAGAACATGGCACTCGCATATATGCGTGGTAAAAAGAGAGGGTGGAATCTTTCCCTTTCATCTCAGCGTCGCAAACTTTTTCAGGAGCGTATCAGTATCCTAGGGCTAGGATTGGAAGACCGTTTAGGTGACAGCATTGGCCTATTATCGGGCGGCCAGCGTCAAGCTGTGAGCCTTGTGATGGCGACGCTTTCCGATAGCAAATTATTGTTATTGGATGAACATACAGCAGCGCTGGATCCACGTATGGCTGCGTTTATTATTGATTTGACAAAGAAAATTGTTTCGGAGTTCAACCTCACTGTGATGATGGTTACTCACTCAATGAAAGACGCGTTAGCTTGTGGTGACCGTACCGTGATGCTTCACCAAGGCGAGATTGTTCTCGATGTATCCGGTGAACAGCGAGCGAATATGCGAGTTCCAGATCTTTTAGAGATGTTTTCTAAGGTTCGTGGAGAAGAACTGGCGGATGATAGCTTATTGTTAAATTAACGAGTTGCTGACAAATTGCTACCGAAATATCCACCAAATCTATGAGATAATATCAATCTGGATATCTACTAAACCCATCAATTGTATTACAGTATTGATGGGTTTAGTTTTAGTGAGGAAATAGATGCAGGTTGACAGGCACTTTAGTTTAAAGTTTGTATTTTTAGCACCTATGGTTTGGTCCTTAGTCGTGCTTGCATTGACGCTAAAAAACCATTATGACGCCGTTAATCGCGATATCGATGATGAATACACTCGTGTCGTTGAGGCAACTTCTCGCGCCGCTAAAGTCGTTGCCGCGATAGACTATAGCTTTTCCAACCATGATAAGAACGCAAACTTTATGCTGCTTGAATATAATCGTCGAATTGTCGAGGGTTTATGTCAGATGTGGCCGATTGACGCTCTACTGAGATCCGAAGGGCGGGATTATGACATTCCCGCTGTCGACATTAACTATATGTTGGTTGGCAGAGAAAGCCTTTGTACTCCAGGTAGTGACATCTATCAGCGAGTTTCCAACCAAGTGTCACTTGCTCCAATTTTGTCATTCTTACACGATATCGATGGGTATCTGCTAGGCATTCACTATATCGATAGAGCAGGCTATGTAATGTCTTCGCCTGATGATTATGCAAAGAGTCTGACGGTGGAATTACTCGACACCATCCAAGCTCGCCCATACTGGCACGTGACCGCCAGTAACCGAGATATAATTACTTTGTCTGGGCCAACCCCAATCATTGCAAGCAATGACACCATTTTGAGTATGACGATGCCAGTCTACCTAAATGATGTGCATCAGGGGATGCTGTCAGTAGATATCTCTTACCAACGCCTGCTCGCAACTCAAGGCAAATTAGCGGGCGAACTGCATATCCTAAACACCAGTGACCTCTCTCCACCTGACAATGCGTTTAGGCTGAAAATGATTAACATAGAAGGGGTAGCAAGCAACTATGCTCTTTATTATCTCTTTGATCTACAAAAAGAGATTCGCCACTTTTTCTACTTTCAACGATACAGCCTTCTAGTGACGGCCTTTATCTATGTGTTCTCCGTTGTGGTGTTATTTTTGATCAATACGAGGGTTGAGCAAGGTTATTTCAGAGAGCTTGCCGCGACAGATCCTATGACAGGCCTGCTAAATCGACGTGGCTTAGAAGCGTTTTTAACCAATAACGCCCTGCACGGTCACTATATCGCGCTCGGGGTTTTCGACATTGATGATTTTAAGAAAATTAATGATAACCACGGCCATGATGTCGGCGATACCGTTATTAAATATGTGGCAGAACAGATTAGCCTAGGCATTCGTAGTAGTGATGCCGCGGCTCGAATTGGCGGTGAAGAGTTTGTGATTTATATGACTGGAAACGCGATAGAGCCGCTGAAGAAAAGTATGCTCAGGGTAAGGAACGATATTTGCCAGCATTCAGAGGCGGCTGTAGAAAACGGTTTCACTGTGTCTGGTGGTGTTGAAGTGGTTGAAGCTGAATGAGCAAGCAGCTTCGAAGTGTTATTCAAAGCTGCTGATGAAAAGCTTTATCAAGCGAAAAACGCCGGTAAAGATCAGTTGGTGTTCTAAGCTGCGACGAGTGTATCTCGGTATCGGGTGATATGCTCAACAATGGGTGCAGCTTTGTTGTAGGTGCGAATTTCTCTAAATAGCGTATCTGCTTGTGGGTACTGATGACGTAAATACGCGAACCACTGCTTAACTCGGTTAGGATAGTAAAGACCTTTGTCGCCTTTCATTTCATACTGAGAATACACCAAGAGCAGTTCAACAACTTGTGACCAAGGCATCACCGCATGATCATGTTTGACCACATTGCCCAAATTCGGCACGTTGAACGCACCACGGCAGACCATTAAAGAGTCAACTCCAGTAGTGTCAATGCAGGCTTGACCATCTTGATAATTCCATATCTCACCATTGGCAATCAGCGGAATATCGAAACGTTGGCGAATTTTGTTGATGTACTCCCACTTGATTTCGCTCGCTTTGTAGCCACCCGTTTTGGTTCTGGCATGGACGGTCAATTCATTTGCCCCGGCACTTTGAATCGCGTCGACGATTTCGAAGCAGTCTTCAGGGTTGTCCCAGCCCAAACGAATCTTAGCTGTGACAGGAATATCTGAGCTAACCGCTTCTCGGCATGCTTTAACCACATTGTGAATCAACTCAGGATGTTGCAGCAATGCCGCGCCCCCTTTGCTTTTGTTGACGAGTTTAGCCGGACAGCCAAAGTTGAGGTCAATGCCTTTGGCACCAAGTTGTGCTGCACGAACGGCATTTTCAGCCATCCAGTGTGGATCTTGACCAAGCAGTTGTACATGTACAGGAACCCCAGATTTTGTCTGAGAGCCTTGTAGTAACTCTGGACACAGGCGGTGAAAGACGTGATCAGGCAAGAGTTGATCGACAACACGGACGAATTCAGTGACACACAAGTCATAGTCATTGATATCCGTTAAGATCTCTCGCATTAAGTGATCTAACACGCCCTCCATAGGCCCCAGAACTACACGCATAAATTACACCTCAGATTTAAGAGGCGTGATTTTAGAGGTATTAGCCGATAAAGTCATCCCTCAACTAAGATTGTGCAAAGCCAATGAGAAAAAAGAAAAGGCTAGCCACCAAATGTTGAGACTAGCCGTGACGGGAACAGTAGCAAAAATTTCAGCAAGGTATGGTCATCGAATCAGGGAGGGAAGTCTCGAAGTGACCGCAGACCTTGCATAGGGTTATAATGTCGCTAAACAACGATTAACACTAGAACAAGAAAATGAAGTATCAAATTCTGACACTCGAAGACTCAATTACTGCCGAATCACCACTCTTTATTGAAGGCTTAACGCTCGCGGCCAATATGGCAACCAAACCTTTAGCCCCAGAAAGTTGGCTAGGGTCGGTTTTTACTGAGCGTGTATTAGAGGTGAGACCGAGTATCGAAGCGCACATTCATCAGCAATACGCTTATTTGCAGCGAGGTGAATACTCGCTATTGAACTTACTCGAACCTGAACGCCAAGTCGAACAACTGGCTGACTTCGCAGAAGGCTTTATGACCTTGTGGCCGACGGTCGAAGAGCAGTGGATGGAGACCAGTGTAGGAGATGGAACACTGCGTATGCTTCAGGCGATGTTAACGACGTTTATGTTAGCGGTTGATGAAGAGCAAACTCGCAGTCAAATGCAAGCGTCGGGCATTGAAACCCCACCGTTACTGAGTGACTTTATTGACCAAATAGACCTGATGATTGCTGAAGTAGCGCAAGCCGCTGATGCAGCAATGACAGGTGCCAAAGCTCAAAGCGTTAACCCATACAAAAACATTGGTCGTAACGATGAATGTCCGTGTGGGAGCGGTAAAAAATTCAAGCAGTGCTGCGGAAAATAAACAAAACTGATCGAACAAAGTTAACCTTGTTCGGTCATATTAGAACGAATTAGAAGTTATAAGTGGTACGTACGCGACCAATTAGGGTAACAATCGAATGAAAAAATTTGCTGTATTACTAATGATGAGCTTTTCCGTGATGGCTGCGCCTAAAGATGAGCTTAGCCAACGACTACAAATGAACGATGGATTCAGTGCTGATTTTTCTCAACAGCTGATCAGCCCTGAAGGCGACGTTGTGATGGAAGGTCAGGGTAATGTAGAGATCGCACGTCCGAGTCTATTTCGTTGGACGACAACCGCTCCGGACGAAAATGTCTTGGTGTCTGATGGTAAGAGCCTGTGGTATTACAGCCCATTCATTGAACAAGTGAGTATCTATTGGCAAGAGCAAGCAACAGAGCAAACCCCCTTTGTTCTTCTGACTCGCAATCGCGCGAGCGACTGGGATAACTACAAGGTTGAACAACAAGGGAATACCTTCACCTTAACGCCAACCGCAGCTGACAGCAATCAAGGTCAATTTAAGCTAAAAATCGACCCTCAAGGTAAGGTGGAAGGGTTTAGTGTGGTTGAGCAAGATGGCCAGCAAAGTACGTTTACGTTCAACAATGTCCACCTTGGCAAACCAAGTGCTGATCGTTTTACGTTCGCTATTCCACAGGGTGTAGAGGTCGATGACCAAAGGAACTAAGTGTGAGTAACTACACGTTAGATTTTTCGGGGGATGAAGACTTTCGCCCCCTTGCTGCCAGAATGCGCCCTCAAACACTCGAGCAGTATATTGGTCAGCAACATATTCTTGGCCAAGGCAAGCCGCTAAGACGTTCTCTAGAAGCTGGGCATATCCACTCGATGATTCTTTGGGGACCGCCGGGTACAGGAAAAACCACTCTCGCTGAAGTAGCTGCCAATTATGCTAACGCAGAGGTTGAGCGTGTCTCGGCCGTCACTTCGGGTGTAAAAGAGATCCGTGCTGCCATTGAGAAAGCTCGTGAGTATAAACTGGCAGGTCGACGCACCATCTTGTTTGTTGATGAGGTACATCGCTTCAACAAATCCCAGCAAGATGCGTTTCTCCCTCATATCGAGGATGGCACGGTAACCTTTATTGGCGCAACAACTGAAAATCCCTCTTTTGAACTCAATAACGCCTTGCTGTCACGTGCCCGCGTTTACAAACTGACGTCGTTGGCCAAAGAAGATATCCGTCTGGCGCT
Source organism: Vibrio sp. Hep-1b-8 (assembly GCF_006124995.1). Lineage (GTDB taxonomy): Bacteria > Pseudomonadota > Gammaproteobacteria > Enterobacterales > Vibrionaceae > Vibrio. Next base: position 19,034 of record NZ_QEWN01000007.1, on the reverse strand, counting down.
TGAACAAGCCATTAATGACGAAGAGCGTGGTTTAGGTGGGGTAGAGGCTGAATTTGTCGACAACGTGCTCGATCGTTTATCTGAACTTGTCAACGGTGATGCCCGCATGTCCCTAAACTATCTTGAGCTGCTGTATGATATGGCTCAAGAAGACGCGCAAGGTAAAAAACAGATCACTTTGGCTTTGTTGGCGGAAGTGGCCGGGGAGAAGGTCTCTCGTTTCGACAACAAAGGAGACATCTGGTACGACTTAATTTCAGCGGTACATAAATCAATTCGAGGTTCCAACCCCGATGCCGCACTCTATTGGTCTGCTCGGATGATTGCAGCTGGCTGTGACCCTTTGTACATTGCTCGCAGGCTGTTGGCTATTGCGTCAGAAGATATTGGTAATGCCGACCCGCGTGCTATGCAGGTAGCCCTATCAGCATGGGACTGTTTTACACGAGTGGGGCCAGCCGAAGGCGAACGTGCGATTGCTCAGGCCATTGTCTATTTAGCATGCGCGCCAAAGAGCAATGCCGTCTATACCGCTTGGAAGCAAGCTCTGGCCGATGCGCATAACTTACCTGAGTATGAAGTGCCGCCTCATCTTCGTAATGCTCCCACCAGCCTGATGAAAGATCTTGGTTATGGCGCCGAGTACCGTTATGCCCACGATGAGCCAGGAGCGTATGCGGCTGGTGAGCAATATTTGCCACCAGAAATGTCGGAAAAAACTTACTACCAGCCAACCAATCGCGGCTTAGAAACTAAAATTGGCGAAAAGTTAGATTACTTGGCTAGTTTAGACGCAAAAAGCCCACAAAAACGCTATGAATAAGCGTCCATTTTAGATACATTTATTCGGTTAATATTTTTAGCGCTTGAGCATGAAGCTTGAGCGCGATTTCACTACTAAAAAAAGCATAGGATTAACAATGCTGGATTCTAAATTACTTCGTACAGAGCTGGATGAAACAGCTGCAAAACTAGCACGTCGTGGCTTTAAGCTAGACGTAGAGACAATCCGTACACTTGAAGAACAACGCAAGTCCATTCAAGTAGAAGTTGAAAATTTACAATCCACGCGTAATTCCATCTCCAAGCAGATTGGCCAGAAAATGGCAGCAGGCGATAAAGACGGTGCAGAAGAAATCAAGAAGCAAATCGGTACACTTGGTAGCGATTTAGACGCGAAAAAAGTAGAACTTGACGCGGTAATGGCGAAACTTGATGAAATTACTCTATCGGTTCCTAACCTGCCTGTAGATGAAGTGCCAGACGGTAAAGATGAAAATGACAACGTAGAGATTTCTCGTTGGGGTGAACCAAAAACTTACGACTTCGAATTGAAAGATCACGTTGACCTAGGTGAAATGGGCGACGGTCTTGATTTTGCGAGTGCTACTAAGATTACGGGTGCACGCTTTATCGTGATGAAGGGGCAGTTTGCTCGTCTTCACCGCGCAATTGCTCAGTTCATGCTTGATCTTCACACTGAAGAGCACGGCTACACAGAAATGTATGTGCCTTACCTAGTAAACTCTGACAGCCTATTTGGTACTGGCCAGCTACCTAAGTTTGGCAAAGACCTCTTCCACACAGAGCCGCTAGAAGAGAAAGTGAACGACGAAGAACCACGTAAACTGTCGCTTATTCCAACTGCGGAAGTTCCTGTTACTAACATGGTCCGTGACACGATTACCGACGAAGCAGATCTGCCACTTAAAATGACAGCTCATACGCCATGTTTCCGTTCAGAAGCGGGTTCTTATGGTCGTGACACTCGTGGTCTTATTCGTATGCACCAATTTGACAAAGTTGAATTGGTACAAATCACTAAGCCGGAAGACTCAATGGATGCACTTGAAGAACTCACCGCTCATGCAGAGAAAGTTCTTCAACTGCTAGAACTTCCTTACCGTAAAGTGGTTCTGTGTACTGGTGATATGGGCTTCGGTGCTCGTAAGACTTACGACCTTGAAGTTTGGGTTCCAGCGCAAGAGACTTACCGTGAAATCTCATCTTGTTCAAACATGTGGGACTTCCAGGCTCGTCGTATGCAAGCGCGTTTCCGTCGTAAAGGCGAGAAGAAGCCTGAGCTTGTTCATACACTAAATGGCTCTGGCCTTGCTGTAGGTCGTACAATGGTTGCGATTCTGGAGAACAACCAAGAAGCTGATGGCCGTATCGCAATCCCAACTGTACTTCAGAAGTACATGGGCGGCGCAACGCACATCGGTTAATCGCGAGCGATATATAAAGCAAAAGGCGACTGATACAGTCGCCTTTTTTGTACCTGCGGGAAATAAAAAAGCCGACATAAGGTCGGCTTTGCAGGGCTATGAGCGATTGAGTTTAGATACTCATTTCACCGCGAAGCACTTGCTGCATCTTAACCTTAACTTGTTCGTAGCTTAGACCTTGGCTTAAAAGGTAATGCAGTTTCGCCAGCGCTGCTTCTGGTGTCATATCATAGCCACTGATCACGCCAGCTTCTGCTAAGGCACAACCCGTTGCGTAACCGCCCATATTGACTTTACCAGCGAGACATTGAGTCAGGTTGACGACGAGAACGCCACGCTGTGAAGCCTCTTTGAGGTGATTGAGTAGCTCGGGATTTTGCGGAGCATTACCGACACCGAACGTCAGCAAAATCATTGCATTGACAGGCTGAAGCAACGTGTTGCGAATGACTTCGTGAGAAATTCCTGGGTACATAGTAATCACGCCGATAGGCTGTGGTGTAATGTCGTGAACTTTAAACTCGCCTTCTGGTTTCTTACCGACTTCAATCTCACTGCTGATTTGAATATTGATACCCGCTTCTAGCAGTGGAGGTAGGTTTGGTGAAGTGAAGGCGTTAAAGCCATCAGCGTGAGATTTCGTACTGCGGTTGCCACGCATGAGCTTGTTGTTAAAGAACAGCGTCACTTCGTTAATCGGGTAATTCGCAGCAATATGCAGGGCATTTAGCAGATTGGCTTGACCGTCAGAGCGCAGTTCAGCCAATGGAATTTGAGAGCCAGTGACAATGACAGGTTTACCCAAGTTTTCCAGCATGAACGATAGTGCAGATGCAGTATATGCCATGGTGTCGGTGCCATGCAGGATCACGAAACCATCGTACTTGTCGTAGTTATCACGGATATCATCCGCGATTTGTTGCCAATCTGCAGGTGTCATATCTGACGAGTCAATCAGAGGATCATACTCGTGGATAGTAAACTCAGGCATTTCTGGTCGATGAAACTCTGGCATGCTAGCGAGTTGTTTCTCCATGAAGCCAGCGATAGGAACATAGCCGTGATCATGGGATTTTTGCATACCAATGGTACCGCCGGTGTATGCGATATAAATATGTTTTCTTGCCATTGCTTTGAAACCAGTTAATTGTAGGGGGAACAGAGCGGGGAATTATATCTTAATCTAGGCCAATAAAAAGGGGGATTCCGCACAGGAATCCCCCCTAAATCATCTGGTCGGTTTAGTCACCATGCTGTGAAGCGAAGCTATTGAACCTGACAGTTTAGGCAGAAAGCGTATTGCCCTTTTGGATCATTGAAGCTTTGCAGCATATTCGTATCTTGCAGCACTTGTTTAGCGACGGGTTGGAGTGCTTGCGGCAGCATCGTCGTCGTGTCAATCCCTAAGTGGACACTGACCTGATTCATGAAATCTTGAATAAACTGCTGAGCTGGAGACAGTGGCTCTTCAACCCAATAGAGATTGTATTGCTCAACTTTAGCCAGTTCCGCTGCCAATGCGACTGCGTCATCAAAGTCACCAATTTTATCGATCAAACCGAATTCCAATGCATCTTGACCTGTCCAAACGCGACCTTGAGCTACCTCATCCACTTTGTCTATAGGCATTTTACGTGATTGACTCACCAGACCGATAAAACGGCTATAGCCATGTTCGATCCCCATTTGGAACGCTTGGGATGCGCCATCTGAAAGACCGGTAGTGATACCGACATCAGAGAAAGGCGAAGTACCGATACCATCGGTATAGATACCCAGTTTGTTAAGACCTTTTTCAAACGTCGTTAGCACACTGAAGATGCCTATTGAACCCGTTAAGGTTGTCGGTTGTGCAATGATGCGATCTGCACTCATTGAAATCCAATAACCCCCTGAAGCGGCAAGGCTCGACATCGATACAACGACAGGTTTGCCTGCTTCTTTTAGAGCTTCGACTTCGTTGCGAATGACTTCTGACGCAAATGCGCTGCCTCCAGGGCTGTTAACACGCAGTACAACGGCTTTCACTTTGTCATCATTGCGTGCTTGGCGCAGTAGGGCAGCAACTGTATCGCCCCCAACAGTGCCGCGTGGTTGTGAACCATCCATAATGGCACCACTTGCCACCACAATCGCGATATCATTAGAAGCTAGGTTGAATTTAGGTGTTATTGTCGACTGGTACTCATAGAAGTCGACATAGTTATAGCTGTCTTCTCCGTTGCTACCAAAAACATCGACAAGCTCTTTTCTTACTTGCTGGCGTGTCGCCAGTTGATCGACTAGGCCGACATTTAGCGATAACGAAGCGAGATCACCATTGTTTGCTTTAAGCAGAGCGAGAAACTCGTTCATATCAGGATTGAGTGTTTTGGCATCAAGCTGACGATTGGCCGCGACATCATCAATATATGCCCCCCAAAGTTGCCCTAACCAGCGAGAGGCGGACTCTTTTGCCTCTTTCGACATATCGTCACGTACAAAGGGTTCTATGGCAGACTTATAGGTGCCAACACGGAATACATGGGTATTAACGTCGAGCTTTTCTAAAAGAGATTTGTAGTAAAGTGAATAGGCGCTATAACCTTTCAACATCACGGCACCATCAGGTGCTAGGTAGATCTTATCTGCATAGCTAGCGAGATAGTATTGACTCTGATTGTACATGTCGCCTACCGCGTAGATTGGCTTTCCAGAGGCCTTAAACTCATTCAATGCCTTAGCGATGTAGCGCAGTTTAGTCAGATTGGTTTCTGGCATATCGCGCAGCGCGAGAACGATACCACTGATTTGTGAGTCATCTTTTGCACGTCGAATGGTTTCAACAATATCAAATAGGACGTTTTCTTTCGGTAAGCTCTGGCCAAACAAAGAACCTGTCAACGAATCCATTGGATTGACATAAGTTGCCTGTTCAACAATTGGACCAGAAATATTGACGATCAGCGCGGACTCTTTAGAAACCGTCGGCACAGGCGATTCGGCATTGGTATAGATGAAATAAATAATACCGATACTGGCCAGAAAAATCAGGTTGACGAGGGCAAGACGAATAAAAGTGATCAGTTTCCAGATCCCTTTGAAAAACATGCCAACAAACTTAAAAATACTCTTCATTTTTTCTCCGCTGCGAATCTCGCAGGTTAGGGCTTATCCAATGTAAGACCTTAGAATTCAAGATATAGTTATATCCTACTTAAACTAGTATACCCAAACAACCGTAAGATTGATCGGTGTTACAAAAATGTAAACGGGTGTTTGATTTTTATTTAATGACTTCGTATTCTGGTCAGACCACAATAAAAATAGAGTAAAGTGATGTCTTCCATGTATCCAAACCTACTAAAACCACTAGACCTCGGATTTACCCAATTGAGAAACCGAGTGTTGATGGGCTCAATGCACACGGGGCTCGAAGAACAAAAAGAAGGTCTCGGCAAGCTTGCTGCGTTCTACGAAGAGAGAGCGAAGGGTGGAGTAGGCCTAATCGTTACCGGAGGCTTTTCGCCAAACTTACGTGGTCGACTGCATCCATTTAGTGCTGAGTTTAGTAAAGCCAAACATGCTAAAGCGCATAAGGTCGTGACTGAAGCGGTTCATAAGCATGGTGGCAAAATCGCATTACAGCTTTTGCATGCCGGTCGTTATGCAATGCATCCCTTTGCTCAAAGTGCTTCCTCAATTAAAGCGCCAATCGCACGTTTTGCACCGAGTGAAATGAGCACGCGTCAAATCAACAATACCATCGAAGCCTTTGCTAAGAGTGCTGCTTTAGCGGTTGAAGCTGGCTATGATGGTGTTGAAGTGATGGGTTCAGAAGGCTATCTCCTAAACCAGTTTATCTGTAAACGAACCAACACTCGCTACGATGAATGGGGCGGTAGCTATCAGAATCGTATCCGTTTCCCATTGGAAGTCGTCAAAGCGATTCGTCAAGCCGCAGGGCAAGAATTTATTATCATCTTCCGTCTTTCTATGCTCGACTTAGTGGAGGAGGGCAGTACCTTTGATGAAGTGGTTGAGTTAGCGCAGGAGCTTGAAAAAGCGGGTGTGACCATTATCAATACTGGTATTGGTTGGCATGAAGCAAGAATTCCTACTATCGCGACTCAGGTACCACGTGGGGCATTTACTTGGGTCACTGAGAAAGTTCGTCCACATGTCAATGTGCCGATTGTTACCTGTAACCGTATTAATACCCCTGAAGAAGCAGAATCGATTCTCGCCAATGGTCATGCCGATATGGTCTCGATGGCAAGACCGTTCCTAGCGGACCCTCATTTTGTCATTAAGGCAGAACAGAATCAGTCGCAATTTATTAATACTTGTATTGGTTGCAACCAAGCGTGTCTCGACAACGTGTTCAAAGGTAAACGCGCAGGGTGCTTAGTCAACCCTCTTGCTTGCCGCGAAACAGAGCTGGTGGTCAAACCGGCTGAGGTGAAAAAGAACATCGCCGTGGTTGGCGCAGGGCCCGCGGGTCTAGCCTGTGCTACGACACTAGCGGAAAGAGGCCACAGTGTTGATCTGTTTGAGCGTAATGACCGAATTGGTGGACAGTTCCGTCTGGCGATGCAGATCCCGGGTAAAGAAGAATTTAGAGAAACGATTCGTTATTTCGCTAACAGGATAGATCAAACTGGAGTAAAGCTTCATCTTGATACAGAAGCTAACTATGATCTGCTCGCTGAGTATGATGAAGTCGTGATGGCGTCGGGTGTTGAACCACGCAAAGTCAATATTGAAGGCATTGATACGCCAGAAAAAGTGATCGACTATCAGACATTGATCAAAGAGAAGAGCTTTGTTGGCAATAAGGTAGCGATTGTTGGTGCCGGAGGCATTGGTGTCGATGTTGCGACTATGCTGACTGAACCCAATGGGCACAATCTTGACGATTGGCTGCATGAATGGGGGATCGACAAGGAAATTTCTCATCCGGGGGGCCTTTACCCGTATCCTGAATCGTTGAGTGATAAAACCGTATGGGTATTACAGCGTCGTAAGGGTCGTGTAGGTAAAGGTCCGGGTAAAACGACCGGTTGGATTCACAAGCGTACTTTAGAAAAGCGTGGTGTAAATCTACTCGGTGGAGTGAACTATGAGAAAATCGATGAACAAGGCCTTCACATTAGCGTTGATGACAAAAAACAGTTACTTGATGCAGATACTGTGATCATCTGTGCAGGGCAAGAATCGGTACGTCCTTTTGAAACTCAATGGGAACAGTTTGGTGACAAGCTGCATGTTATCGGCGGCGCAGACTATGCGGGTGAGCTTGACGCAGTAAGAGCGATTAAGCAGGGTGTAGAGCTGGCGGTTAAATTATAAGTCAGAGAATGAATAGATAAGGCCTCCAGTTGGAGGCCTTATTTGTTATCGCTTGAATTACAAAATGACGGTTTTGTTGCCGTAGACAAATACGTGATCGTTTAACACTTTATTGAGTGCTTTACTTAGGACATTTTTCTCTACATCGCGGCCTGCTTGCGCCATGTCTTGAGCACTGAAATTGTGGTCTACAGGTATCACGTCTTGTTTGATGATAGGGCCTTCATCCAGATCATTCGTCACAAAGTGCGCCGTAGCACCAATGATCTTAACGCCACGTTCATACGCTTGCTGGTATGGCTTCGCACCGATAAAGGCAGGAAGGAAACTGTGGTGGATATTGATGATCTTATGGTGGTACTTCTCAACAAATGATGGCGTTAACACGCGCATGTATTTCGCCAACACTAAGTAATCTGCTTGGTATTGGTCGATCACTGTGAGTAGCTTTTGCTCGTGCTCTTGACGATTTAGCCCTTCATGCGATACGTGATGGTAAGGAATGCCAAACTTCTCAGTTAAACTTTGTAACGTGTCATAGTTACCAACGACAGCAGCAATCTCAACATCTAGGCTGCCATCGTAGTTTTTCATGAGAATATCACCAAGACAGTGCGCTTCTTTGGTGACAAGGATAACGACACGCTTACGATTTGAGCCGATGAGCTTGCGCTTAGCGCCTTGCGGCAACGCTTGGTCGAGGTCAGCGAGAAATGTCTGGTCATTGAAGTAACCTTCCAGCTCGGTACGCATAAAAAAGTGGCCGCTGGTGTTGTCGACAAACTCGTTGTTGTGAATGATATTGAGTTGGTGTTTGTAACAGATATTGGTGATCTTCGAAATAAGACCAGGGGCATCTGTACAATGTGTCAGTAGTGTTTTCTTTTCCATTTAGTTAAAACTTCCGTGAATTATTTTTTTTGAATAATGAATTTTTTACGGTATTGCGAACGGTGAGCTCACCCGCATTATTGAAGCTACAATTAAACTAATATCGAAATGGTTTCAACAATTAATCTGAGTTAACCGTTTGCTCAATTTAGATGTTGGTATTTTTTCTCTTATCGCGTTTTTAGGTGGTAGTTATGGATAGAGAGTTATTAGCCCGAAAATTGTACTCAGAAAGAGTGAGCGCCCTCACAGGTGGAAAGGAAGTAGACGAAGAATTACTCGACGAAATGTGGGAAAACCGTGCCTCCCCAGCGGAAGCTGCAAAAGCATTGTCCGATTGCCAGCAAGAAGGTTTCACTGGCCCTGCTTGGTTAACTCGCTACCTCAATAAACGTTAATCTATAAATTGCCTAGGGCGCGAAATCCTGTTCGCGCCTTGGCCTTAAAACTGCCATAATTACCTCCCCTTAAGATTAACGCTCTGCATTTAATGATTTCAAAAACCTTCTCTTCTGAAGGCGCATTAGGAAAAGCCATTCCCGGTTTTCAACCGCGCCAAGCACAACTCGACATGGCTGAAGTCGTTGCCAATGCAATCAAGTCGCAAGGTCAGGTTGTGGTCGAAGCGGGCACGGGTACAGGTAAAACTTTTGCTTACTTGGTTCCTGCACTTCTTAGAGGTAAAAAAACCATCATCAGTACAGGGTCTAAAAACCTCCAAGAGCAGTTGTTCCACCGTGATCTGCCTTTGATGACTAATGCGCTCGGATTTTATGGTCAAGTAGCCTTACTTAAGGGACGCGCGAACTATCTTTGTTTAGATCGCCTTAGCCGACAGATGGTGGAAAGCCACAATCAGACTGCAGATCCGACGCTACTCAGTCAGTTAGTTAAAGTGCGTAGCTGGTCATCCGAAACGAAAACCGGAGATTTGGGGGATTGCGATGCTATAGCAGAAGACAGCCCTGTGATACCGACCATCACTTCTACTAACGACAACTGCCTTGGTAAAGAGTGCCCGAGCTATCAGGAATGCTTTGTGCTTAAAGCACGTAAAAAGGCGATGGATGCAGACATAGTGGTCGTCAACCATCACCTGTTTTTAGCTGATCTTGCGATCAAAGAAACTGGCTTTGGGGAATTGATTCCGGAAGCTGACGTTTTTATTTTCGATGAGGCTCATCAGCTACCGGACATTGCCAGCCAATACTTTGGCCAATCTCTATCCAGCCGACAAGTTCATGAGTTATGCAAAGACATTGAAATCGCCTATCGAACTGAAGCGCGCGATATGCGCCAGCTACAGAAAGCGGGTGAGAAGCTCTATCAGACAGTGATGGATTTGCGCATAGTCCTTGGTGAGCCAGGGTTTCGTGGTAATTGGCGCGAAGCCATTAATTCCCCTTCGATTGGCCGAGAGTTGCGCCGACTTGAAGAGACATTGGATTTTGTTATCGAAGTACTCAAGCTTGCTTTGGGGCGCAGTCAGTTATTGGATAGTGCGTTTGAACGCGCCAATACCATCAAAGCAAGATTGGTGAGGGTTTGTGATGTCTCGATTACGGGTTACTCTTATTGGTATGAGACGAGTCCACGACATTTCAGTCTGCATATCACCCCATTAACCGTAGCCGACAAGTTCCATGAACAGATTGAGCTCAAGCAGGGGGCATGGATATTTACTTCAGCGACCTTGGCGGTGAACAACGATTTTGGACACTTTACCGCTCGGCTAGGATTGAAACCCCAAGTTCAAATGTCTTTACCAAGTCCGTTTGACTATCAAAGTCAGGCGAGGTTGTGTGTTCCCCGTTATCTGCCAGAACCGAATAGTCCGGGAATGGCCGACAAGTTAGTCACGATGCTAAGCCCTGTTATCGAGCAAAACCAAGGGCGCTGTTTCTTTCTCTGTACATCGCATAGCATGATGAAAGAGCTGTGTGAGCGTTTTCGCCAGCACCTGACGATACCTGTATTGATGCAAGGTGAAACCAGCAAACAAAAAACACTCGCGGAATTTATGGAGCTGGGGAATGCGCTGCTGGTGGCGACGGGGGCATTTTGGGAGGGGATTGATGTTAGAGGTGATGCGCTTAGCTGTGTTATTATCGACAAATTGCCTTTTACCGCACCAGATGACCCACTATTGAAGGCTCGCATTGAAGATTGCCAGCTAAAAGGGGGAGACCCCTTTGCTCAGGTTCAAATACCGGATGCAGTAATCACCCTCAAACAGGGTGTTGGGCGCCTAATTCGCGACAAGAAGGATAGGGGAGCTCTGATTATTTGTGATAATCGCTTAGTAACCCGAGACTACGGTAGGGTCTTCCTTGCCAGTTTACCTCCGATACCCCGCACACGTGACCTAGCGGTGGTACAGGACTTTCTTAAACATAAGTCATGTCAAAATTAAACAAACAATCAGAGATATCAATGAGTGTAAAGATCCTTGCTCTAGATACGGCGACTGAGAACTGCTCAGTTGCTCTTTTAGTAGACGATAAAGTGTACGTGCGCAGTGAAGTTGCACCACGTGATCACACCAAGAAAATACTGCCTATGGTAGATGAAGTACTGAAAGAAGCGGGGTTAACCTTAGCGGAACTGGATGCACTTGCCTATGGACGTGGCCCGGGTAGCTTTACTGGTGTGCGAATTGGCATTGGTATTGCACAAGGTTTAGCGTTCGGCGCGGATTTACCTATGATCGGTGTGTCGACACTAGAAGCTATGGCTCAGGGAGTCTACCGTAAACACGCTCAAAGCCATGTCGCGACTGCGATTGATGCGCGTATGAATGAGGTTTATTGGGGACGTTTCACTCGTCAAGAAGATGGCACTTGGCTAACGGTCGATAGTGAATGTGTGACGCCACCTCAGCGGGTCGCCGATAATAGTCAAGCCGATGAACAGGTATGGTTTACGGCAGGGACAGGTTGGGATGCTTACCCAGAACAACTCAATGGTCTACAGTTCAACACGCAGAAGAGTGATGTATTGTTCCCTGATGCAGAAGATATTGTTCAACTAGCAAAATTTGAACTGGCTAAAGGTAACGCAGTGGATGTCGAAGAGGCGAGCCCAGTCTACCTTCGCGATACAGTTGCTTGGAAGAAACTACCGGGCAGAGAATAACGACGTTCATCAGATAAACGGCATAAGCGGATAGTATGGTATCAATTAACGGTTTACCTCCTTCGGTCCCTGGCCCCAATAGGGCAAATAAGGCCAATAAGAAGAATGAGGTCAAAAAATCAAGTGATAAAACACCCGTTAGCCAACCGAGTAAGGTGGCGAATGCGGTGGCACATTCTATCCGCCATGTCAGCGAATCTGAACTCCATAAAGCACAAGTTCAGTACGACCTTCCGCAAGGACGAGGACGTAAGGCAATGGAGGAGTATATGAACGTTATGACGCAAGCAAAGCGTGATGAACTATCGCGATTGCTTGGTGTCGATATTTACATCTAACGTTATGGGCTTGTCTAACGCTATGTCTCTTCGTCTATTACAACCACTGTTCATCTTGGTCGGAGCAGCATTGCTGTCGGCCTGTAGTGCGTTGCCAGAAACCTTGAAATCCGATAATCCACAGCTCATCACCGATTACACGGTTTGGCAGTCTACGCACAATAGCGGCGATGAAGTGCGTCTCGGTGGTTTGGTCGCCAGCGTGACCAACCTTAAAGACACCACTCGTGTAGAAGTCGTCAACCTGCCAATTAGTGCATCGGGCAAACCGGATATTACCCAAGAGCCTCAAGGCCGTTTTGTTGCTTACATTGAGGGATTTGCTGATCCAGTGACCCTATCAACAGGGCGACTGATCTCACGACTTGGTGACACTCAACCTAGAGAACAAGCAAAGGTAGGTGAGTATAGCTATGACTTTCCCGTAATGAAGGTCAAAGGTTATCACCTATGGAGGATTGAAGAACGTGTCATCATTCATGACTTCGACAGTTACCTATTTCCATGTCATGGGCTGTATTGTCGCGAATCTCGTTATGGGCCTAAGCAAGGCAAAGTCATTCAAGAAGTCAAATAATGCGCGTTGAACGTAGATGGAATATTGCCGATGGCCATATTGCAGCCATCGAATACGGCTGCAAAGAAACGGCTGAATTATCCGTCGTTTTTTTACATGGTTGGTTGGACAACGCGGCCAGCTTCGAAAGCGTGATGAGAGAGTTACACGCAATCAGTCCTCAGTTTCACCTTTGCGCAATCGATTTACCTGGTCATGGCCTTTCTAGCCATAAAAATGGCGGCAATTTCTACCCATTTCACGACTATATAGAGGACGTTTACCAGTTTTTGGCTAACTTATCGCCAAACAGACTGGTACTAGTGGGTCATTCGCTTGGTGCTTTGATTGCAAGTTGCTATAGTGCCGCCTTTGCTGAGCAAATCGATGGATTAGTTCAGATAGAAGGGTACGGACCTTTGGCTGAATCATCACAAAATGCCGTTTCTCGGCTACGAGAAGGTATATTGAGTCGGCAAAGAATCCGTAGAAAACCGATGCGTGCCATGCAGTCAGTCCAAGAAGCGATAGAGCGTCGAGCAAAAGTGAACGAACTTGACGCAGAGTTGATTGCTCCCGTCGTGAAGCGCGGCCTAATCGAGATAGAAAATGGTTGGCAGTGGCGACATGACGTTAAGCTACAGAGCCAATCACTGTATCGAATGTCGCTGGAACAAGCGGCAGTATATCGCCAGCAGCTCACCCTACCTCAACAGGTTATTCTTGGTGAGCAAGGTTTCTCTTATTTGCAGTCTTTTCAGAATGATACTCCCGATTCCACTCATGTAGAGATGATCGAAGGTGGTCACCACTGTCATCTGCAATCCCCTTTTAGAGTAGCTAGCCTAATTTTTGGTTTAGTTAACAAAATTTAAACAAGTGTTTGAGTCTTTCGTGCTCAAGCAGCCCGCCTGTGCTGTAATAGACGACATTGCAAATAGAGCGTTTCACATAGTAGACAGCCAGCTAATTTTGAGGAGTTTTACCGTGGATAAACCTTGGTTATCACGTTATCCAAGTGATGTGCCAGAGCACATCAACCCAGATCAATATCCATCCTTGGTGGAGATGTTTGAACAGTCAGTACAAAAGTACGCTGACCAGCCTGCATTTATGAACATGGGCTCGGTAATGACTTTTCGCAAGCTGGAAGAGCGTAGCCGTGCATTTGCGGCTTACTTGCAGAATGAGCTGAAGTTGAAAAAAGGCGACCGTGTCGCTTTGATGATGCCTAACCTCCTGCAATATCCGGTGGCGCTGTTTGGCGTTTTACGCGCAGGTATGATCGCTGTCAATGTCAACCCTCTTTACACACCTCGTGAACTTGAGCACCAACTGAACGACTCTGGTGCGAAAGCGATTGTGATTGTTTCTAACTTTGCCAACACCCTTGAGCAAATCGTTGATAACACATCAGTGAAGCACGTTGTTCTGACCAGTCTCGGTCAAATGCTACCGCGAGCAAAAGGCACATTGGTCGACTTCGTGGTTAAGTATGTCAAAGGCATGGTTCCTAAATATGACCTACCGGGCGCAATTTCCATGCGCCAGGCGTTACACAAAGGTCGTCGCCTTCAATACGTGAAGCCATTTATGTCGGGTGACGATATTGCCTTCTTACAGTACACCGGTGGTACAACAGGAGTCGCTAAAGGAGCGATTCTTACTCACCGTAACATGATTGCCAACGTACTACAGGCGAAAGGTGCGTATGGTCCGGTTTTGTCAGAAGGCCGTGAGTTAGTCGTAACCGCATTACCGCTCTACCACGTATTTGCCTTGACGGTGAACTGTCTGCTGTTTATCGAAATGGGTGGTCAGAACCTATTGATTACCAACCCACGCGATATTCCTGGTTTCGTTAAAGAACTACAAAAATATCCATTTACTGCGATTACCGGTGTTAATACCCTGTTCAATGCATTGGTTAACAACGAAGACTTCCATGAACTCAACTTCAGTAATCTTAAGTTGGCAGTTGGTGGTGGCATGGCGGTTCAACGCGCAGTCGCAGACCAATGGAAGAAAACCACAGGTATTCATCTACTTGAAGGCTATGGTCTGACAGAATGTTCACCACTAGTAACGGGTAACCCATATGACCTGACTGATTACACAGGGGCGATTGGTTTACCGGTACCATCAACTGAAGTTCGTATCGTTGATGATGAAGGTAATCCTCTCGCGAATACTGAAGTTGGTGAACTTCAGGTTCGTGGTCCACAGGTCATGCAAGGCTACTGGCAACGCCCTGAAGCCACCAAAGAGGTGATCAATGCCGAAGGGTGGTTATCGACCGGTGACATCGTTAAGTTTGATGATGAAGGGCTAATCCACATTGTCGACCGTAAGAAAGATATGATTTTGGTATCTGGCTTTAACGTGTATCCAAACGAAATTGAAGATGTCGTGGCTTTGCACGGTAAGGTACTTGAGGTTGCTGCGATTGGTCAGCCACATGAAGTGTCTGGTGAACTGGTTAAAATCTATGTTGTTAAACGTGATCCTAGTTTGACTAAAGATGAGATCATCGCTCACTGTCGTCAGCACCTAACGGGTTACAAGATTCCTAAGCTTGTTGAGTTTAAGGACGATCTGCCGAAAACCAACGTAGGTAAGATTCTACGCCGTGTACTTCGTGAAGAAAACGATGCCAAGCTAGCAGAATCGCAACAAGGCTAAGTGAGTTAACTCAGCAAGCCGCAATGTTTGGTGATAGAATGCCGACTATACATAGTCGGCATTTTTTATGTCGATGGAAATCGCTCATAGTGAGAAGTTAGTGAAATATCAGATTATTACTCAGTCATCACAGCTAGAAACAGTGTGTAACAGCGCTAGGGAAGCGGACGTTGTGATGTTGGATACCGAATTTGTGCGCACTCGCACCTATTATCCACAGCTAGGTTTGATTCAACTTTTTGATGGAGAAAACCTGTCGCTCATTGACCCCACGGTCATCGATGACATGACGGCCTTTGTCCAGTTACTGCAAGATACGTCAGTGCTGAAAGTCCTGCATGCTTGTGGTGAAGATTTGGAAGTATTTCACAATAGCTTTGGCTGTTTACCTTACCCTATGGTCGATACGCAGCTAATGGCAGCCTTCCTCGGCCATGGCTTATCGACAGGTTTTGCTGCACTGGTAGCGGATTACCTAAACGTTGAGTTGGACAAAAGTGAGTCACGTACAGACTGGTTGGCGCGACCATTGACCGAGAAACAGCTAGAGTATGCCGCGGCCGATGTATATTACTTGCTTCCCCTTTATGAACAGCTATTTGAGAAAATTACTCAGGCGGGCTGGTGGCAGGCCGCTCAGCAAGAAAGTGATTTGCTTGCCTCGAAACGAATTAAAACAATTCAACCCGAGCGCGCCTACCTTGATGTTAAAGGGGCATGGCAATTAAAGCCTAGCGAATTAGCCGTTTTGAAACCTCTAGCAACATGGCGACTAAAAGAGGCGTTGAAGCGGGACTTAGCGCTGAACTTTATCTTCAAAGAAAATGACCTTCTGAACGTCGCTCGTTTGGGTATTGAGAGCCGCAAACGAATGGAGCAGGAGGGGATGGACTTGCGTTCTGTTCAGCGTCACAGTGCACGCATCATTTCCATCGTCAAATCAGCGCTGATGACTCCGCAAGAGGAGTATCCGCAAAAAATTGAGCGTCTAATGGATATGCCTGGCTATAAGCAGAAGTTTAAAGTGCTTAAAGATGAGGTTAAACGCGCCTCTCTGGCGAGTGGATTAGCCACGGAATTCTTAGCATCGAAAAAGCAATTAAATCAGCTTATTAGTTGGGTGTGGAAAAAAGACCGTGACCCTGCTTCGCTTCCTGATGTGATGCAAGGTTGGCGTTTGGAACTGTTTGGCGAAAAACTGAATAAGCTTCTTTAAACACGCTTTAATGGGGCTCGATGGAACAGAAAACAACATTAATAGGGTTAACTGTTCCTTTTGCCTAGGGTTTGTCCGTTGAGTTTGTTGATAACAGATCAGTTGCTTATGCTTGCGAGCATGTCGAACGTTTCTTCAAGTTGGTAAGCACCATGTTTAACAATGCCGTCACCGTTGGAACGCCAACCAGTACAGGCGGAAAAGTCTTAACAGGCAGTGCTGGCGTAAAAATTAACAACTTGGATGTGAGTCTCTTGGGAGACCAAGCTACCTGTACTTGTGGGGATGAAAACTGTCGTGGAGTAGGTCCAATCATGCAGGGCTGCCCACGAAATATTAAGATTGGTGGCAAGCTGATAGCGATGAAAGACGATCCGGTTGATACCGGATGTGGCAATTGTTTTGTGCTTTCGAGTGGCGACGCCGTGAGTCTTGGTGCTCAAATGTCTGGCTCAATTGATATGGGTGCAGGCGTTAATATCGGGCAGGGTGTCAATATCAATATGGGGTCGGGCGTGAGCTTGGGGCAAGGTGTCTCTTTTGGCGGTCGCTCTGCTGCTTCACTATCTACAACGTCCAACTCGACCAGTCATTTATCACCAATGAACGACCTTTATCGCTCTGATCTATTGCTTTATAGCCAAACTCAAACCATCGACAAAATATTGAGTGATTCTCTCGCTTTAGAGTGTTCTCTTGAAGAAGAAATGGCGAAGAACATGCAACATGTTCTTATCACCGATTTGGAGGATGCACACAAGATCCTGCATAACCTTTGGCTGGAAGCAGGGAAAGATGTTGCTGCCCTTGCTGCGAGTATTAATACTGCGAAATCATGGTTTAGCCACACAGGGCCGCTGTTTGATGCTGCTTCAATTGCCAAGCAGTTTGGTGATATGGGCGTTAAAGCGGATTTGGTTGAGAGCAAAGGCAAAACCTTTGTGGCGTTTAACGGCACAGATCAGAATGGAAGAGTGCTCAAATATGCGTTTGTGAATGGTACTCGTATCAAGATGAACGGAAAAAAATACCCGCTCAACTCATTTAAAGCAATGCAAGCTGGCTTTAGCCCAAAATCAAGAGCCGCGAATTTTAAAGGGGCAGGAGTATTAACGTTTGTCGTGTCGGCCACTATTGCAACTAGTGATTTAGTGTTCAAGGATGATTATCACCTTGTGAACTGGTTTGGGAATGTTGGAGCTGATATGTTTAAGTTTATGCTTCAGACAGCTGTCGGTGAGGCCGCATTGTTTGCTGCTGCTTTCTTAGGTCAGCCTATAATTATTGGTGCAATTGCTATAACAGCAACATATGTTCTAATTGAATGGGCTTGGGGCGAATACAAAATATCTCAAACGATAGTTGAGAGGTTAGAGAGTGCGATATCAAACTAAAATCCGTTTGGCTAGCTTGTTTTTTATTTCGCTAATGTTGTTATGTTGGTTTTATCCTTCTTATGGGGTATATCTGGATTACCTTGATCTATTAA
Source organism: Vibrio sp. Hep-1b-8 (assembly GCF_006124995.1). GTDB lineage: Bacteria > Pseudomonadota > Gammaproteobacteria > Enterobacterales > Vibrionaceae > Vibrio. The sequence continues at coordinate 1,168 of NZ_QEWN01000007.1, read as the reverse complement.
ATCGAGCTGATACTGTGCAAGTTTCCATCATTACTTTGTGGGTTCCTGTTGGTGTTTTTGGGGCTTTAGCATGTGTCTTATTCATGACGCCAAAAGCTATGCTATATGGGAAGAAGGTTAATGAACTTTTTTCTCAGAGAGCTATGCAGTTAGCCAACAAAATTAGTCTTTATTTTGCATTAGCTGGCGTGGCTTTTGCTGCGGGATGGACATATCACTCTATCGACTTGTTAGAAAAATATGGCTATGTGTACAGCCGAGATTTGACAAGAATAACTCCAACGGGAATACATTTAATGTACATTAAAGCAACGCATTGAGTTGGTTTAATCGTCAATTAGCTTTAAAGGCGTCGAGTCTTTGGACATCCTTTAGAGGATTACGCAAAAATAGAGATCGTCAAATTCCCTCGGTAATTAAGCGAACGACAGAATCGCTTGGTGATAACATGTGTGCTGACGGGGCATGTAACACGAAATTGCCCCGAAACGCGTTAACGTAATTACTCAGAAGAGAACCATGTCACTGAAGTCGCCTTATTTTTCCTCATGGTTAGCAACAGAGAAACCGCAATAAAAAGCACCTATACCAAGCAACATGTAACAAATCGGCGGTGGTTTGATACGCTGACCACCGCTAATAGCCACATACTATTTAATTGGTAGGTAGATCTCCGTTAACAACTCACATTCATTTACTTCATGAACAAAATTTAAGTAACGGAAGTAACAAGGGTAGTCTCTTAATTCTTCTTCACTATTTGGCAGCCATTTTTGATATAAGTGATAAACGGTATCGCCAATGCTGTCATGGCTTCCTTTATGGACTGCCATGGCGCACCTCCCACTTGGTATTGTTCCAGATTTAATTCCATAGGCATTACTTGGAACCTCTCCTTCGTGCGAGCCACAGATATCAAACTGAAACTGATCATCTGGCGTATCGCTTGGGTCTGAATGAGGAATACCAAATGTTTCGCTGGTTTTTATTGGAGATAAACCTGTTAATTTTCGCCAATTTATAAACTTAGCTGCTGTCTCGTATACTAGTCGTGGGCTACCTTTATGTTCAATTAATGCAACTTCTCTTTTTTCGAAATCTACGATTTGAACATCCATTACCCTTTCTCCTGTTATTGGTGGATGATATTCATACTTTGAGTGCCAAG
>NZ_QEWN01000069.1 GCF_006124995.1 Vibrio sp. Hep-1b-8 | reverse complement strand
TATACCCACACCATCTTGAATAGTGTAGTTTACTTTTAGCTCTCTGAGATTGTCGCTCTGAGGAAGATTGTTTGCCACTGCGGTGCCAAAACACATAAAAATAGATAGTGAACAACATATACTCTTACAAATGCTCAACACGCCTTACTCTCCTGTTTTGATCAACACTTGTCCATAATCGGTTTTCATCATCCATCACATCTACAAACCTGTCACCATCAAAATTAACCAATGCAGGAACAAAGCCTTCCCTTGTTCTAGGGCTGTTATCGCCTCGACACATCACAGACATTTTTAATGTCCTATCGAGTGTACCCTGATAAAGGAGACATCAAGGTAAGTTAATCTTTTCAACTAAGTAATCATTGAACTTTGTATATTCATCAATCAAACAACTGCAAATATTTAATGTTTCTGCTTCAGTCCCTATACTTTCAAAATATTCAAACCTACATTTCTCCTCTATATACTTATATACCCAATCAACTTGAAAATGCAGGCTTGAGTACCTGAAAATTATCATTGATTCGAGACGTCAGTGAACCTGCGATCTCTGGAAGAGTCACAGTAAAAAATTGATCGATGGCTTCCTTGAAGTCTCGTTTATTTTTGAAGTAAACGTTATTCCTCGACTGCTCGTTCATTACCTTCCAAAGCCGCTCAATTGGGTTGAGGTTTGGACTGTAAGGTGGAAGATAATGTAGTTCGATATTTAGGACAAACGCTGCATCTTTGACTAAGTCACTGCGGTGATATCCCGCACCATCTAAGATGATATGAAGCTTATGGGCTAATGGATAACTCTCTCTTAACTTACAGAAAAAGCGAACAATATTTTCACTGTTAATACTCTCGTAATCGTGAACGATGGTGGCACCAATATCTGACAGGTTTAGTGCGCCAATAATGTTCAATCGGCTACGATTGCCCGTTGTTTCAATCACTTTAGCCTGACCAGTACGTATCCAGCCATGAGATATTTTTGTTAATAAGGTTGGGTGAACTGCATCGATAAAGACTATCGATTCATCCTTGCCACGGCTTGCCTTTAGAGCTTCATAAGCCTCTATGAATGCTTGCTGTTTTGCTTTATCAAACTTGTGTGGAACGCCTTTCGGTTGCTTGTAGCTAAAGCCATTGTGGTGAAG
>NZ_QEWN01000068.1 GCF_006124995.1 Vibrio sp. Hep-1b-8 | reverse complement strand
GCTGCACCGTTCAGGCTCAGGGATTACGTGACAATAAAGCTGAACTGGATGATCACAATGTTGTAGTTCTTGGCGTCAGCCCTGACGCCCCAAAAAAGCTAACCAACTTTATCAATAAGCAAGAGCTGAACTTCACGTTGCTAGCCGATGAAGAACACGCTGTTTGTGAAAAGTACGGTGTTTGGCAACTTAAGAAGTTCATGGGTCGTGAAAATATGGGAGTTGTTAGAACCAGTTTCCTAATTGATGAAGCTGGTAACCTCGAACATGTATTCCAAAAATTCAAAACCAAAGATCACCATGAAGTGGTACTAGATTACCTAAACCAGAAGTCAAAATAGCTTTATGGCAAGACAGACGCTAATGTGCATTAGTTCCGACTAGATCTGACACTTCAATTTGAAAAAGGGCCTTGCTGAGCTTATCTAACGTAACCGAGGCTTAAAGTACTTCGTTATTTGCTAACACGGTTTCATACAGTGAACGACTGTGGTCGGCATGAGACTGCAATGCCCTTAAATAAATGACTAACTAGCGAAAAACTGGCCTTGAAATATTATTATGCTCAGATGAACGGAATCATGGCGATTGTCAAAGCTATAAATAAATTTATAGGATTAGATATAATCGTCGAAAATTAACGGCTAACAATATATTGCATTTTTAATCTTCTATACCCAATCAACTTGAAAATGCAGGCTTGAGTACCTGAAAATTATCATTGATTCGAGACGTCAGTGAACCTGCGATCTCTGGAAGAGTCACAGTAAAAAATTGATCGATGGCTTCCTTGAAGTCTCGTTTATTTTTGAAGTAAACGTTATTCCTCGACTGCTCGTTCATTACCTTCCAAAGCCGCTCAATTGGGTTGAGGTTTGGACTGTAAGGTGGAAGATAATGTAGTTCGATATTTAGGACAAACGCTGCATCTTTGACTAAGTCACTGCGGTGATATCCCGCACCATCTAAGATGATATGAAGCTTATGGG
>NZ_QEWN01000067.1 GCF_006124995.1 Vibrio sp. Hep-1b-8 | reverse complement strand
TATTATCGTTCCAACAGAACGATAATGAATTGACTGTGCCAAGTCCTCTAATGTTTCCAAAAGAAGTCTCGTTTGGTCACTTCGTTTCATTGAAACCTAATTTGAAACCCCTCTTTATTTAGAGAAATTTCTAATTGGATTATCATCAACGAGTGCCCACACAGATTGATAGGTTTATATTGTTAAAGAGCGTTCCGACTGAGCTTTGAACTACGCGCTCAGCTCAAATCGGACGGCCATTTTAGCGAGTTAAAGTTTAGTGTCAACCACTTTTTTCAAACTTTTTCAAGCGTTTCCACTTGGCTAAGTGACCTGCTAACTGGGCTTTCATTCTTTCGAAACCTTAGCTTCGAACTGTTCCCGTGTCAGCGAGGGGGCATTATAGAGATCGGAATAAACTTGGCAACCCCTTTTTTGTGTTTTTTCTGACTTTTTTGCTGTTCGATTAATTTTCGATCTAAAAGTGGTAAAAACCGCCCTTTTGTTTACATATTTTTAAACTTATTGGCAAAAAGAGTGACCTTTTCCCAGTTAGTATATTCTACTTCCTTGCTGGTATCGGTTTCTCCGCCTGTCATACTCATTATGAATTTAATCATGATTCTATCAAACCAGTTGTAACGAGGGTAATAGAGCGCACCAGCAAACACACCAATTAACTCGGGTTGCCAAGAAGATTTCTTGAGAAACGTCTTTATATAAGCACTGCCTTCTGGCGTATCTTTACCTTGGTCTTCTTTTCTGGCGGTCAGGTTCACACAAAAAAAGGCAGATCTACTCGATTGCAACGCCGGTAGGTTGCTCTCGATAAACTGGTATAGCTTCTTGTTAAGATGCCCATATCTTATCGATGCCCCTACTAGTACTCGCTCATACTGTTCAAAGTCGACACGTTCTGTCGTATGAAGGTCAACAAAGTCACATTCGTAGTCTGAGAGTTGCTCTCTTATATGATGAAAGATTTTTTTGGTTTGACCTTCACGAGTTGAGTAAAG
>NZ_QEWN01000066.1 GCF_006124995.1 Vibrio sp. Hep-1b-8 | reverse complement strand
GGATGCGTAATCTCTCTATCGCAATGGGTAATGCGCCCTATTCGTTAGCAATTGTCGACGCTCTCCAGCAGCGTATCGGCTTGAGCGACGTTTTAGATACGCATATCCACTGGGCATTAGCTCAGCAACAATCGCAACTTCCATCAGCATCCAATAAATTGGCTAGACTGATTCGAATTGTAGAGAAAGGATTGCCTAGAGATGCCTAATGCTTGCCGAGCATGACGGTTCAGAACTTGATTTAGCTCTAAAAAATGAAATGTGGAAAAAACCAAGAGAGAATGCTCATTTTCTTACAAGTGAAGAAGTTAATCACATTGTATGGAAATGACTGGGATCAAAAAATAGTGACTTAATGATCTATTTCTCACTTCAGTTAAATCACGGAAATTATCATTTATCACTTTAAAAACAATGAGTTACTAAAGAAGTTATCCATTTAATGAATCCTCTTTAAGCAAAAAGATCGTTTTAGTCAAGCTTTATACATAGTGAAAAATCAGGTTACCCACCAACTTATCCACATTGGCAAAACTGTGGATAACTCTGTTGACGAATGCGTAGAGACCTAGCCCACATGGTGTTTGCTATAGTGATTCCCTGAGCATAGGTATGCTGAGATTTTTCGTTGAGGCATAAAAACGCCCACCTAGTACTAGGAGGACTTTTTACAATTTTGGGGTTCATGCTTCGCAGCATTAGCTAAAGAGCGGTGACCTTAAAGGTCTATTCAAACGAGCTTGTCATTTGAAGGAGATTTGGAGCGACACACGAGGTTCCCTATTCATAAACAGAAAGGCGTGACCTCAACCTTGACAAGGCTGTGCTCGATTAACTGAGCTAGTGTCGCATTCTTCATCGTTAAGCACGATGAAGGCTTTTAAATTGGAGCGACACACGAGGTTCGAACTCGTGACCTCAACCTTGGCAAGGTTGCGCTCTACCAACTGAGCTAGTGTCGCATATTCTCAAAAAGAGAATTGGTTGCGGGGGCCGGATTTGAACCAGAGACCTTCGCAAGGTTTTATGAATGGCTGAGCCCGACGAGCTAGCGAATCACAACACCTATAAATTTGGTTGCGGGGGCCGGATTTGAACCGACGACCTTCGGGTTATGAGCCCGACGAGCTACCAAGCTGCTCCACCCCGCGTCCGTATTCACCATTTGAGGCATGATGAAAGCCTTTTAATTTGGAGCGACACACGAGGTTCCCTATTCATAAACAGAAAGGCG
>NZ_QEWN01000065.1 GCF_006124995.1 Vibrio sp. Hep-1b-8 | reverse complement strand
GTCATAAGCACCATCGTCAGATATCTCTGCGATTTTTCGTCGAGATTGTCTGAGCAAATTAGGTAGCACTTCACCGTTGCTCGCATTCGATAAATCGAACTCAACAGCAATGATTTCATGCGTGTCGGTATCAACCGCTAAATGCAACTTTCTCCAGACACGGCGCTTCCCGTTAGTGCCATGCTTTTTAACTTTCCACTCGCCCTCACCTTAAATCTTTAGTCCTGTCGCATCAATGGCTAAGTCACTAAACAAGCGAGGTCTCACACGGTTTCCCTGTTTGATTTGCTTCCATAGCTGAATGGCTTCTTCACCAATCCAAAATGTCAGCGAGCCGCGATTACTCAAGGCTTGGTTATAGTGTTTCCAAATGGTTGTCTTGTAGCGAGGCTTGGGCATTGGTCTAAGTGAACTTAGCTGGTCAATTGCGTTAACTCACACTTTATTGTTAATGGTCAACTGGTGAACTCTAACTCCGGTGAAGCTAAATGGAGAAAAACTCTGACACAATCAGTTATAGATGATGTGATGCTTGGATCTAAGGAAAAGGTAAACTTCGACTGCTATATCATTCATTACAACATCATAATTCACCTGTATGTAAATTAACTATAGGTGACTATTTGGTAAGCGTTCACCAGCACCGTGTTGACTAAGTGTTTAGGTAAAAACTCGTGTGTTTAAGATCGAGCACATTTGGGTACGGCTGCTGACGAACAACAGCATTGACTATGCGTGAAAGCGTATCAAGTGACGATATCTTTCGCTTTTTACAAGTTTCGATTAGCGAGTGTAGGCGGTCTCGGAACTTGTCGCCTGCATCCGAGGTAGTGCCGTAGCTGATTTTTCTTTGAATAACAAAGCCACGAAGCCGGCGTTCAGCTTCATTGTTGGTCAATGGTATTTTGGGGTTAGTTAAGAACAACCACAAGCTTGGGCTATGCTCATCCAGTTTTTTGCAGCGACCTTGATAGCGTTGAATTGGTATTTGCTTGCTCCCTTTATTGAGCCAGTAATTAAAACGC
>NZ_QEWN01000064.1 GCF_006124995.1 Vibrio sp. Hep-1b-8 | reverse complement strand
GCCACAGACTGAGTGGGTCCGATTTTCGCTCACACCAGTTTATCACTGCTCTTGCCCCCTGAATGAGTAGCTTCCTTAAATCTCGGTTTCCGCGTTTAGTGATTTTTCCAAGATAGTTTTTGTCACCACTGCTGTATTGAGACGGCGTCAACCCTAACCACGCGGACAGTTGCCGACCATTTTTGAACTCACCAACGCTGTTTATAGAACCAATGATGCCTGACGCGACAAGAGGTCCTACGCCAGGGACGCTCGATAATAGCTCGTAATCCTTGTGTTTACGGGCACAAATAATCAGTTGCTGTGTCAGCGAATCAATCTCTTCACTAAGCTGCTTGTAGTGCACCCAGAGCTTTAAAACGAATGAACGAGTTACATGGGAGAGTTCATTGTTGGGGTCTTCCAGAATCGTCGGGATTGACCCTATTAAACAGGCGCTGCTGGGTTCAGTGACGACACCGTATTCCGCCAGAAGTCCTCGAAGCTGATTCACAGTAGCCGTTCGTTGTTTAACGAATTGACTCCGTATTCTTTGTAACGACTGAATATCTTGTTGCTCAATCGTTTTAACTGCAACAAAATGGATTTTAGGCCGTTGAGATGCCTCAGCAATGGCAATCGCATCATTAGCATCGTTTTTGTTCCCCACTAGCATCGCTTTAACCATTCGAGCAGGTACGAGCTTCACCGTATGCCCAAGCTTTTCAATTGCACGCCCCCAATAATTTGAGCTGTAACAAGCTTCCATCACAACAGTGGTTGGAGCATATTGCCTTAACGTGTCCAACAATCTATTTCGGCGTACTTGGCAATTCGAAACCGGTCTGTTTTGTCGGTCGAATACAGCAATCTGAAACACATTTTTTGCTAAATCGATACTAATAAGCCTATATTTCATGTTGGTCACCTTTATCCTTGATTCTGTCAAAAGTTAATCATGGCACATTGCGATGCCGAGATAGAGGTGACCATCTCATCACACACCATAAATATCACTAGCTAAGTGGTATGGCCCACAACTCAACCACCACATGAGCTTCTCACCGCCAGTTTGGGTGGGAACACCACGCTTTTGTATGGCTGCTTGTCGCCTTCCATGCGTGACAGAATAATCTCTCCTGCCGCTCGGCCTATTTCTCTTGCAGAGACAGAAATAGAAGTCAACGAGGGGTTGGTATCGGCAGATTCCGCAACATCATCAAAACCCACAACTGCGATATCTTTCCCCACGGTTTTACCGAGATCTTTAATTGCCCGCATGACTCCAAAAGCAACAATATCTTGGTAGCCAATAATGGCGGTTATCTCAGGGTGTTGATCCAATAGCTCTCTTGTTA
>NZ_QEWN01000063.1 GCF_006124995.1 Vibrio sp. Hep-1b-8 | reverse complement strand
GCCATTACCTCACCAACTAGCTAATCCCACCTGGGCATATCCTGACGCGAGAGGCCTAAAAGGTCCCCCTCTTTGAGACCAATTCCGAAGAACCGGGCTATTATGCGGTATTAGCCATCGTTTCCAATGGTTATCCCCCACATCAGGGCAATTTCCCAGGCATTACTCACCCGTCCGCCGCTCGACGCCGTTAACGTTCCCCGAAGGTTCAGTTAACTCGTTTCCGCTCGACTTGCATGTTTTAGGCCTGCCGCCAGCGTTCAATCTGAGCCATGATCAAACTCTTCAATTTAAGATTTTGTCGGCTCAATGAATACTGACTTCAAAACTGATATTTATGAAAACATAAACATGTAATTTTAAAGCTATTATCGTTCCAACAGAACGATAATGAATTGACTGTGCCAAGTCCTCTAATGTTTCCAAAAGAAGTCTCGTTTGGTCACTTCGTTTCATTGAAACCTAATTTGAAGCCCCTCTTTATTTAGAGAAGTTTCTAATTGGATTATCATCAACGAGTGCCCACACAGATTGATAGGTTTATATTGTTAAAGAGCTTTGCTTTTTGAGAACACTTTCTCTCGAAGCGGAGGTGAATTCTAGCGAGATAATTTGAAGAGTCAAACACTTTTTCAAATTTATTTTGTTAGAAGCTTTTCACCTCGCTGACTATTGCTGAAGCCTTGCGGCGTCTGCCCTGTCAGTGGATGCGCATTATAGGCAGTTCCTTTTTTAAGGCAAGCAAAAAGATGCATTTTTTTCATAAAAAAGGGCTAAGTGGACATTAATTGCTCAGATCAACATTTACACCCATTTTACCCTCAGGTTAGCCACGAGTTGTTCACAAATCACTGTGGATAACTAGTCAGTCATCTGAGTCAAAAAAGTATGAAATCCGTGAGCGTGGATTTAGGTACTCCCTTACTTTATCCGGAAGTTTGTTAGGTAAGATTGCATTAACTATCTTTATTTCTCTTTCAGCTAAGTCAATGATTGGCGCTTGAGTTCTTGGTACAGAGGGGTCGTAAATAAGAACATTAGGAAAGAGAATGTTCTTAGAGTTAACAGAGATAACCAAACCGACCATATCATTCGATAGTTGTACGACAGTGCCTGGAGGATAGATCCCCATAAACTTAATCAATAAGCT
>NZ_QEWN01000062.1 GCF_006124995.1 Vibrio sp. Hep-1b-8 | reverse complement strand
CGTTGAGTTGCGTTCTAAGTACTTCCCTCCATCTTCACTCTGTTCAAATGGTCGACCTAATGTTTTTAGGTAAACATCATAATCCAGCAACTCCGCTTCATACTTTGACAACGAATAACTGCTTAGGGTGACTTCATGTTGAATATCTGCACCACGGCTCACAATCTCGACATCACTGTAACAGCTTGCTTCCGGCGTCCAGACAGGGCGATTAAGATCGTCGTTCATGCAGGGCATACGAAAGTCGCCCATACTAAAACTGCCACCTTCGACAAACACCATATTCTCAATTGACTTTACCGCGACCTCAGCGATCTTTTGTTTTAGTTCGCTGTCTGCATCTGGATAGTGTTTATTGACATTACTAATAATGGTGTTGAGCTGCTGTTGAGAAAGCACGTTGCTGGAAATGTCGATGTCGATGTCGATATCGCTATTGCATGCCGCCAATAAAGGAATCGCCCCGAGAAGACCTAGCCATTTATAATTCATTATCAATCCTCATTATTTAGCCGTTTATTTTAAGCGGCTAAGCAGGTGACATGAAGTTAATGACTCGGAAATAATGTGATTTTCCTTCCTTTTCTTAATGATGCACACCCAGTTAATAATTAATCAATCTATCAAGTAATTATCAGAAACGCTGTCTTAATATTGGTGTATACCCAATCAACTTGAAAATGCAGGCTTGAGTACCTGAAAATTATCATTGATTCGAGACGTCAGTGAACCTGCGATCTCTGGAAGAGTCACAGTAAAAAATTGATCGATGGCTTCCTTGAAGTCTCGTTTATTTTTGAAGTAAACGTTATTCCTCGACTGCTCGTTCATTACCTTCCAAAGCCGCTCAATTGGGTTGAGGTTTGGACTGTAAGGTGGAAGATAATGTAGTTCGATATTTAGGACAAACGCTGCATCTTTGACTAAGTCACTGCGGTGATATCCCGCACCATCTAAGATGATATGAAGCTTATGGGCTAATGGATAACTCTCTCTTAACTTACAGAAAAAGCGAACAATATTTTCACTGTTAATACTCTCGTAATCGT
>NZ_QEWN01000061.1 GCF_006124995.1 Vibrio sp. Hep-1b-8 | reverse complement strand
CGAAAGACTTCGCATCTATCGATAACGCTCCAGAAGAGCGTGAGCGCGGTATCACAATCGCAACTTCTCACGTTGAGTACGACACTCCATCACGTCACTACGCACACGTAGACTGTCCAGGACACGCTGACTATGTTAAAAACATGATCACAGGTGCTGCACAGATGGACGGTGGTATCCTAGTTGTTGCTGCGACTGACGGCCCAATGCCTCAAACTCGTGAGCACATCCTACTAGGCCGTCAGGTTGGTATCCCATACATCATCGTATTCATGAACAAATGTGACATGGTTGATGATGAAGAGCTTCTAGAGCTAGTAGAAATGGAAGTTCGTGAACTTCTATCTGAGTACGACTTCCCAGGTGATGACCTACCAGTTATCCAAGGTTCTGCACTAGGCGCACTAAACGGCGAAGAGCAGTGGGAAGCGAAAATTGTTGAGCTTGCTGAAGCACTAGACTCTTACATCCCAGAGCCAGAGCGTGCAGTAGACATGCCGTTCCTAATGCCAATCGAAGACGTATTCTCAATCCAAGGTCGTGGTACAGTAGTAACTGGCCGTATCGAGCGCGGTATCCTAAACGTAGGTGACGAAGTTGCTATCGTAGGTATCAAAGAGACAATCACAACAACATGTACTGGTGTTGAGATGTTCCGTAAGCTTCTAGACGAAGGTCGTGCGGGTGAGAACGTTGGTGCACTTCTACGTGGTACTAAGCGTGATGAAGTAGAACGTGGTCAAGTACTAGCGAAGCCAGGTTCAATCACTCCACACACTAAGTTCGAGTCAGAAGTATACGTACTTTCTAAAGACGAAGGCGGCCGTCATACTCCGTTCTTCAAAGGCTACCGTCCACAGTTCTACTTCCGTACAACTGACGTAACTGGTAACATCGAGCTACCAGAAGGCGTAGAAATGGTAATGCCAGGCGATAACATCAAGATGACTGTAGAGCTAATCGCTCCAATCGCGATGGACGAAGGTCTACGTTTCGCGATCCGCGAAGGTGGCCGTACAGTTGGTGCTGGTGTTGTTGCTAAGATCTTCGCTTAATTCT
>NZ_QEWN01000060.1 GCF_006124995.1 Vibrio sp. Hep-1b-8 | reverse complement strand
GTACACACTGATATGGAACTTAATTCTTTTCTAGACAAACTTGCTCTGGCACCTGAAAGCGTTCAGTTTGAAGAGACGATGGCCGTTATTGATGCGAACTACAGCTTTACCCCAACGGCATTCACTAACGGCAATACCCACAATCAAGCCGATCAAAACAATGGGTCTTGTAAGATCTTTGCATTTGCTCAGTTGAATCAACTGCAACCTGCGGCAACGCTTGCTTGCTTTGGTCGATATTACCGTGATGATGTTTTGGGTAATCCTCAAGGTGAAGATCACGCCAACATTCGTAATTTTATTCAATACGGATGGCAAGGGATTGAATTTTCAGGCAATGCATTAGTCGCTAAGTCTTAGCCAAATAAGGAGTGTCAGGCTCGTTTTTTGTTTTTGGGAGTAATACGATGAACAATACTCAACTTGCCCAGTTTCTAGATGGATTCGTCGGTGCAGAAGCGGACTATCCATTCGGCCCTCAGGCGCTTGTGTACAAAGTTAAAGGTAAGATGTTTGCCATATTGGCGGAAAGGGAAGGAAGGGAGTATGTGACAGTCAAAGTGGTGCCTGAAGATGGTGAGGTGTTGACGAGCCAGTTCAGTGACATTACACCTGGTTATCATACCAACAAACGTCATTGGGTTACGGTTTATTATCCGGGAGATGTGGAAGACGGTATGATTGAAGACTTGTGTGAGCGTTCTTATCAGCTCGTCGTGAAAAAGTTGCCTAAGTTGCAACAGCTTTCACTCGGTAGCTAGCGATTGTCTAAGTACAATCAGTGAACGTATAGATCAAACAAGCGCCATATTGCTTCAAAACTCAGCAATCAAAATAAAATGTGATATTTTTATTTGACTCTCATCGCTCAATCCGTAAAGTATGCAGCGAACGCCGCGGTGGGTAACCTAAAGCGTTGAAAAAAAAGGCGCGTTGGCAGAGTGGCTATGCAGCGGATTGCAAATCCGTGGACCTCGGTTCGACTCCGGGACGCGCCTCCATTTCAGATATTGACCAGCTAAGAGCTGGTTTTTTGTATCCATCTAAAACAACCACTTCTCTTGTTCCTTAAGGCTTAACGTTTGCCTAAGCTGCGCTCCGATTCTTGGCAGCACCGCACGTGTCTAACATTCAAAACCATCTTACCGTTGCGAGAAAAAAGAACTCACGGCACTATAAG
>NZ_QEWN01000006.1 GCF_006124995.1 Vibrio sp. Hep-1b-8 | reverse complement strand
TAAAGAAAAGACCGACATTAATTTCAATCAGGCCTTGCGAACAGCGAGGTGACCATATATGTCCTTTTTTGCTTTTTTGCTTTGACTCTGGTTCGTTGGTTATCGATACCATCGCTGCTGGTGGTAAAGTGGATGCACCAACACCGCAACGTGTATTCTGGTGTACGTTTGAAGATTTGGTTGCTATCGCTCTGATGCTAGGTGGTGGGTTAGCGGCTGCTCAGGCAATGGCGGTGACAACCGGTCTACCATTTACGATTGTATTGCTTGTAGCAACGGTATCATTGATAAAAGGCTTGATGGATGAGCCTCGTCCATCATCGAAATCAATGAAGAAAGCGAAAGCTTAAACACGCTATATTGATATGAAAAACGGCATGCTTAGGCATGCCGTTTTTTTTGATTGTTTGTTCCGTCAGTCCCACTTTAGTTGTGTCATCTCTGTACTCATTTACGAAATGTTTTGCACTGCGCTATAAATACATTAGACCTCAAACTATTTTCTTTCACCACATACATCTTATACCGCGATCAATATCACATCAATCAGGATTAATTGGTGGCTTATTTGATTTTACCCCCAAAATAATGCTCATAATATAAAGGAATTAATTAGAGCACGAAGGATATGTATCTACACATGATCACGTCAGCACCTTGGGTGATGTATCCAGAAATTGGAGAAGACCCAAGTCAAAAATGGATTTTTCGTGAACCACAAGCAACGGATGGTGATGACATTTACAGTTTGATCGCAGACTGTCCACCACTAGACATGAACTCTTCTTACTGCAACTTTCTCCAGACTACGCATTTCAGCAAAACCTGTATTTTGGTGGAACACAAAGGCAACGTAGCAGGCTTTATTTCTGGTTATCAAAAACCAAACGAGCCTGATGTTCTCTTTGTCTGGCAGGTTGCCGTCTCGCCTTGGGCACGTGGAAAAGGTTTAGCATTTACTATGCTTGAAAGCCTTCTAAAGCGAGATGAATTGGCGAAGATTAACGCCATCGAAACGACGATCACAGAAGAAAATGACGCGTCATGGGCATTGTTCAAAAAGCTTGATGCGCAAAATGGTAATTTTGGTGAAGTGACCACTTTTCTGGATGAAAAAGAGCACTTCAAAGGCAAGCATGATACAGAGTACCTGTATCGCATACCCCTCAAATAATCTTCACTCATTAGGAATCAAATAAACGGTCTCATCATGGATATTTTCAAAAAACAGGAATCCAACGTACGTTCATACTCGAATAGTTTTCCAGTCGTATTTCGTAAAGCAAAAGGGAGTTGGCTGGAAACAGAACAAGGCGAGCGATACCTAGATTTCCTTGCTGGAGCGGGATCTCTAAATTACGGTCACAATAACCCAGTCCTTAAACAGTCTCTGCTTGAGTACATCGAAATGGATGGCATAACTCATGGCTTGGATATGCATTCAGAGGCTAAGGCGTCATTTTTAGAAGCGTTGGATCGCTTTATTCTGAAACCACGATCATTCGATTATAAGGTTCAATTTACAGGCCCAACCGGAACAAACGCGGTTGAAGCGGCACTAAAACTGGCAAAGAAAGTAAAAGGTAGAAGGACAATCGTTGCATTTACCAACGGTTTTCACGGTTGTACTGCCGGGGCATTGGCCGCAACAGGTAACCAGCACCACCGTCAGGGGGCTGGGTCAACGTTGAATAATGTGACGCGTATTCCTTTTGAAGGTTATGCAGGAGTCGATGGCCTCGCATTGTTTGAAACCATGCTCAATGATAATTCTGCTGGTATGGACAAACCTGCGGCGGTGTTAATTGAAACCGTGCAGGGGGAAGGGGGCTTAAACGTTGCGTCCAACGAATGGCTGCAGCGATTGGCTAAAATTTGTAAGGAAAATGATATTCTGCTCATTGTCGATGACATCCAAGCAGGTTGTGGTCGAACTGGAACTTTCTTCAGCTTCGAGCCATCTGGCATTAAACCAGACATCGTTACCTTGTCAAAATCGATTAGTGGTTATGGTCTGCCAATGGCCATTGTTTTATTAAAGCCAGAACTCGACCAATGGAAGCCAGGCGAACATAACGGCACATTCCGTGGCAATAACCACGCATTTGTAACGGCGACGAAAGCACTTGAGACGTATTGGTCAAATCGTGATTTTGAAATTCATATTAAACGATGCTCAGAACAGATCGATAAAGTCATTCAACGCAGCATAAAACGTTTCCCGGAAATGTTTGTTCAACGTAAAGGACGCGGCATGATGATCGGTGTTGAATGTCAAAATGGTCAACTTTCTGGAGACATTGCAAAAGCCTGTTTTGACAACGGTATGGTCATCGAGACAGCCGGTCCTAATGACGAAGTGGTCAAATTCTTCTGCCCATTGACGATTAGCGAGTCAGAGTTAACTCAAGGTTTAGATATTTTTGCAGGTGCGGTAGAAACCATTGCAGCGAAACACTTCAAACAAGCATCGTAACAAGGAAAGAACAATGATCGTTAGAACACTCGACGAGTGTCGCAATAGTGAAAGACGCGTGGTATCGGACAACTGGGAAAGTGTTCGCATGTTATTAAAAGATGACGATATGGGCTTTTCGTTCCATATCACCACAATTTATCAAGATACAGAGACCCACATTCATTATCAAAACCATTTAGAGTCGGTATTTTGCATGAGTGGGGAAGGAGAGATTGAAGTGCTCGGTGGGAAGACTTACCCGATCAAACCAGGCACGCTTTACATTCTTGATAAGCACGACGAACATTATCTTCGCGCGTACAAAAACAAAGAAATGGTGATGGCTTGTGTATTCAATCCGCCGATCACCGGCGCTGAAGTTCACGACGAAAATGGGGTTTACCCATTGGTCGATTAATTTTCCTCAATTGGGGTGAGTCTTCACCCCATTTCCCCTCTTTAAAATGATCAATCATTAAGGCCCTCTCATGACTTTTACCGTAGAAAAAATCGGCGGAACATCAATGACAGCGTTTGATGCTGTGCTTGATAACATTCTTTTACGTCCTCAAAATCCATATAACCGCATCTTTGTCGTGTCCGCCTACAGTGGTATGACGGACGCGCTGCTTGAATGTAAGAAAACCAGCAAACCGGGGGTGTATCAGCTTATCGCTAAGCGTGATGATTCGTGGCAAGACGCGTTAGCCTGTGTTGAAAGCCGAATGTTGCTGACCAACGAGCATATCTTTGCCGACCCAATGAATCGAATGCGTGCGGACAAGTTCATTCGCTCTCGCATTGCGGAAGCGAAAAACTGCATTTCCAATATTCTTGAGACGTGCCAGTATGGACAATTCTCATTGCGTCATTATCTCCCTCAAATTCGAGAATTTCTCTCTTCAATTGGAGAAGCTCATAGCGCCTACAATACGGCACTGAAACTTAAAAATATGGATATTAATGCTAAGTTTGTCGATTTATCAGGGTGGGATAATCAAGAACCAAGAAGCCTCGATCAATCGATCAGTGATGCTTTAACCGATATTGATGTTAGTAGAGAGCTGCCCATCGTTACTGGCTACGCGTACTGCAAAGAGGGTTTAATGCACACTTACGATCGTGGCTATAGTGAAATGACTTTTAGTCGTATTGCGGCGAAAACCAAAGCGGATTTGGCGATTATTCACAAAGAGTACCACTTAAGTTCTGCTGATCCGAGGGTGGTAGGCCCTGAAAACGTTCACCCTATAGGTTCGACAAATTACGATGTCGCAGACCAATTGGCTAACTTGGGCATGGAAGCGATTCATCCCAATGCGGCAGCGGGTTTACGCGAAAGTGGTATTGAACTCCAAATCAAGAACACTTTTGAGCCAGAGCATAAAGGGACACTCATTTCTTCTGATTACCGTCCTGACACTGATCGGATTGAAATCATTGCAGGTAAACAGAAAGTTTTTGCGTTGCACCTGTTTGATCAAGCGATCGTTGGTAAAGTGGATAATGTAAGTTATGAGCTAATGGAGATTATTTCTGATGCTCGTGTAAGTTTGATCGGTAAAGAGATGAACGCTAACTCCATAACTTACTATCTTGGCGGTAGCACAGAAAGCCTGAATAAAGTGTTGTATAAAGCTGAAAAGCGTTATCCAAAGGCATCGATTACAGGGCGAATGGTGGCATTGATTTCTGTAATCGGCTCGCAAATTGATACGAATAAAACCTTAGCCAAAGGTGTATTGTCACTAATGAACAGTGATGTTACCCCCATTGCGCTTCACTCATCCATGAGAAACGTAAACGTGCAGTTTGTGGTGAGTGATAGCGAATACCAACAAGCGATTGTTGCCCTACATGACGAGTTTTTTGAGAAAACGCCACAAGTCACTACATCATCTAACGTGGCGTAATAAACATTAATCTTTAATGGTTTATATGTAGTGATAAGTATTCAGTTAATACTAAAGTTGGTTCATTAACAGCGAATAAAGGGTCATGACTCCTCGCCGTCCTCGTTCAACTACTATAAGACAATGTGATCGAATACGTCATACAGGGGATTATGGTAGTGATTTTTATTGTTTGCTTTGTAAGTTTGCGCTTTGATCGAAAGTGGACGTATTTTTTAAGAGGTTTAGCTGTATTAGTTCCGACTAGATCTGACACTTCAATTTGAAAAGAAGAGAGTTACCCACTTTGATTAAAGGTGCTGAATCCGTAATCAAAGACAATAAGAGGTAACTCTCATGCTTCATACTAGCAACCCAATCATCAAACACAAAGCTGGTCTACTCAATCTTGCAGAAGAACTCGGCAATGTATCAAAAGCCTGCAAGGTCATGGGTGTATCAAGAGACACTTTCTATCGTTATCAAGAGTTAGTTGAAACTGGTGGCATTGATGCTCTGATTAATCAAAGCAGAAGAACACCAAACTTGAAGAACCGAGTTGATGGCGAAACTGAACAAGCAGTTCTCAAGTATGCCATCGACTTCCCTGCACATGGTCAAGTCAGAACAAGCAATGAACTGCGTAAACTTGGTGTGTTTATCTCTCCTAGTGGCGTTCGTTCAATCTGGCTTCGTAATGACTTAGAAAACTTCAAAAAAACGCCTTATTGCCTTAGAAAGACAGGTCGCTGAAAACGGTATCATTCTAACGGACGAGCAAGTTGCAGCCCTTGAGCGCAAGAAACATGATGACGAGGCTTGTGGTGAGATAGAAACCGCGCACCCAGGCTATCTCGGCTCTCAAGACACGTTTTATGTTGGTAACCTTAAAGGTGTTGGACGCATCTATCAGCAGACGTTCGTTGATACCTACAGCAAAGTCGCCTTCGCTAAGCTCTACACGACAAAAACACCAATCACTGCAGCGGACATGTTGAATGACAAGGTTCTACCGTTCTTCGAGGCTCATGAGCTGCCAATGCTGCGAATCCTGACTGACCGTGGTACTGAATACTGTGGCCGTGTTGAACAGCACGATTACCAACTCTACCTTGCCATCAATGATATCGACCACACGAAAACTAAAGCGATGTCGCCACAGACAAATGGTATCTGCGAACGCTTCCACAAGACCATATTGAATGAGTTCAACCAAGTAACATTCAGAAAGAAACTGTATGGTTCAATGGAAGAGTTACAGAAAGATCTGGACGAATGGATGGACTACTACAACAACCATCGTACTCATCAAGGAAAAATGTGCTGCGGCCGAACGCCAATAGAGTGTAAACCTCCTCTAATTAGTTGCGCCCATAATTCGAGGTGTCGGCTTGTTCATTCTTTATTAAATATTCCCATGGCGTCAGATCGTTGAGGGCATCATTGGACGTCGCTTCTCAGGCCTTTTGCTTTTGTGATTAATCAAAACTCAACGAATTCAGAAACCTTTGGCTTTCTTAATGACATCATAAGCATTCTGGATCTCTTGTGCCTTCTCTTTAGCAACATTCATCATCTCAGGTGGTAGGCCTTTTGCCATCAACTTATCAGGATGGTGTTCGTTCATCAGTTTACGATAAGCACGTTTGACACTCTTAGCATCTGCGCTACTATCAACGCCCAAAAGTTTATACGCGTCACTCAACTGGTCTGCTGTTGAAGCCTGCTGCCAACTACCGCCTGACTGATTAGAATAGCTGCCACCGGATTGGCCACCAAAACCGCCTTGCTGAAAACGGAATGCCGCCTCTTGCATACGTAATCGCTGTTCTAGCTGATCAGATGAAAAGCCAAGGCCACGGGCTATCTTATGTAAGACGTTACGCTCACTAGGGTGAACATCTCCATCGGCAAATGCAGCTGAGATCTGCAGTTCGAGAAAGAACTGCATTAGATCGAAACGACCACCAGCAGAGATCCGCACGCGTTCTAAAACGGTCTCCAGTGGGAAGTCACTCTCTTTGCCTTCTCGAAATGCATCTTGGGCAGCTTTGCGCTGTGAACCATGCAGATTCATGCGATCCATCATGGTTGTAGCAAGTTGAATCTCTTCGCGCGTAACTTGCCCTTTTGCTTTGGCAACATGCCCCATCACCGCAAATGCCGCTTTAAAAAACTCTTCTTGCCGTTCGGCTTGACTCGGACCACTGCCAAAGCCGCTATTAAAGCCCGCCATACGTAAACGTCGTGCTTTATCGAATTGGTGCCCTAAAAATAAACCAAATACAGCACCAAAGGCTCCCCCAAATAGGAAACCGAAAAATGTGCCGAGAATTTTGCCGAAAATATGCATTATGTGCTCTCAATCTCTGAATTTTTTCTTCACGAAGCGGTCTGATAGTGCCGTAAGCTGTAAATTACTTTATTATAAGGACCGTTTTATTCTACATTCGGTCACCTATTCACCGGATATATCAAGTTCAACAGGATAGTAAAACTCGATGTTACGTTTTCCACGCACCTTGTTAGCCGCTTCAATCAGTGCTGCTTTTGTAGTGCCTCAGACTCAAGCAGAAACTATGTTAGACGATAGTGTGCAGGAACTGCCCGCTATAGATCAATGTTTGATCCACGAACCTGAGCCAGATAACCCAAATCAACAGCCGGTCAATGTTGAAGCCGATAGTTTAGAAGCCATAAATGGTGATAAAGCAACCTATCGGGGTAATGTGGTCGTTGTTCAAGGCAAAAAGCGCATGCAGGCTGACAACGTGACTTTGCACCAGAAAGAAAACATCGTCGTCGCTGAAGGTAATGTGACTTTCAGCGATGGTGAAGTCAAAACTATTTCTGATAAAGCGACCAACAACCTCAACACTGATTATGTCACTTTAGAAAATACCAACTATCAGTTCTTATGTGAGCCTGGCCGAGGTGAAGCCGTCTATGTAGCTAAGACTGGTAAAGCTGTCTATGAAATTGAAGACGGCACCATCACTTCATGTCCAGAAGGTGATAGTTCGTGGCGCATGCGTGCTTCAAGCATTGATATTGACCAAGATGAAGAAGAAGCCACTTTCTACAATCCACGCTTCGAGATTGTCAACGTACCTGTATTTTATCTGCCATTTCTCACTGTACCTATTGGTGATACGCGTAAAACGGGTTTCCTCTATCCAACCGTTTCGTATGGTTCGAGTGATGGCTTTGAAATGGAAGTTCCAATCTATTGGAACTTAGCGCCAAACTACGATTTGGAAACCACGCTCAAGTATATGCAGGAACGTGGCACTCAGTTAAACAGTGAATTTCGTTTCTTGTCTGATTTTGGCTACAGCACGCTGAAATCTGAATACCTCCCAGATGATAAAAAGTATCCTGAGTACGGCGATCGCTGGGGCTTCCAGTTAGAACACAGTGGTATTTACCAAGAGAACTGGAAGTTTACTGCTGACTACTCCAAAGTGAGTGATATCCGTTATTTCACCGATATCGATTCAAGCATAGGTAATAAAGAAGATGGTCAGCTTATCCAAGAAATGGAGGCCACTTACCGCTCTGATAGCTGGGATGCGTCATTGTTAGCTCGAGACTTCCAAGTGCTAACAACTGGCAATAACTTGCCTTATCGCTTATTACCTCAATTACAGTTTAACTATTACGCACCAGAATTGATGCGCTATTTAGACTTTGATATGACCAGCCATATCTCTCGTTTTGATACCGATGCACAAGGTAAACCATCGGCGACTCGCGTTCACGTAGAACCTGGGTTGACGGTGCCAATTGGTACGACTTGGGGAACTTGGACAACAGAAGCGAGACTTCTTGGTACCTACTATCAACAGGACTTGGATGGCGTTGACACGGCTTCGCAAAAAACAACTGACACTTCAGGGAATTCGATTGATAACCCTTATTACGGCCTTGAAGAGAATGTATCACGTGTGATTCCTGAGTTTCGCTCTCACGCAGCCGTTGTATTGGAGCGTGATACGGCAGTGTTTGACAATTACACCCAAACACTTGAACCGCAAATTCAATATGTGTACGTGCCTGAAAAAGATCAAAACAATATTGGTGACTACGACACAACTCTATTGCAAACCGACTACTATGGGCTATTCCGCAGCCGCAAATATAGCGGCGTAGACAAAATTGCGGAAGCAAACCAATTTAGTTATGGTGCTTCGACTCGCTTCTTTGATGACGGATATAAAGAAAGACTCAATATCTCATTTGGTCAAATTTTCTACATCGACAAAAACGTCAGAAAAAGCACTGGTGAAACAGACAAACCAGATACTACATCTAAATCCAATTATTCTGCTTGGGCGGTTGAAGTCGACTTCAACTATGATGACTATTTGTTCTATCACGGTGGGGTTCAATACGATATTGACACAAGCGAAGTTCAGTTAGGTAACAGTACACTAGAATACCGTTTCAATGGCGGTTACCTCCAAAGCAACTATCGTTATGTATCCAAAAAGTATCTAGATTGTACAGTGGGTGAATGTGCTGATGAAGGTAAAGGAAATATCAATGTAAAAGATATAACCGTTGATGGCATATCTCAAGTAGGCTTACTCGCTGGATATCAGATTAATCGCAACTGGAATACCAGTGCACAATACTTCTATGACTTAACGACCGAAGAAGCGTTAGAGTGGCTAGCGCGCTTGAACTACACATCAGATTGTTGGTACATCGGCTTTACCTACAGCAAGCAGCTGCAAAGTTGGGATCCTAGCTTCTCAAGTTACCCCAATGCTAACCCAACCTACGAAAACAACTTTAGTCTGAACTTCGGCATCATAGGCTTTGGGACTAAGATTGGGGCAGGTTCTGGTTTAGCGGATCTAGACAGTGCTGGTAACTCTCTAGGTTACGGTCGCCCATTTTTCTTAAACAACTAATTCGAGAGCCTGCTGTCTAACCCCGCAGGCTCGATATATTTTATAGGTTCTTGAATGAAATTTTGGAAACACGCGTTATTGGCTATGTTTGCAAGCAGTACAGTAAATACTGTTTATGCACAGCCCGTTGCACTAGATAACATCGCTGTCATTGTGAATAGCGGTGTTGTGCTACAAAGTGACATTGAAACATCACTAAAAACGCTAAAGGCAAATGCAAAAAAAAGCGGTCAGGCTTTACCCTCTGAGCAGATACTAAGAAAGCAAGTCACTGAAAAACTGATTGTCGACACCATTCAGCAGCAAGAAGCGCAACGTATCGGTGTGCGTATTGATGATAGCCGCTTGAATGAAGCAATCGCAGAAATTGCCAAAAATAATCAGCAAACAATCGAACAACTTAGTGTCTCTATTGCAGAAGAAGGTCTGAGTTATGCTGAGTTTCGTGAACAAATCCGCAAAGAAATCGCCGCAAGTGAAGCGCGTAATGCTCTTGTCCGCCGCCGCATTAACATTTTACCCGCAGAAGTGGATAACCTAGCCAATATCTTGGCCAAAGAAACGAATGCAACGGTTCAATACAAAATTGGGCATATCCAACTGCGCGTTAATGATGGTGACGATAAAGCCGCCATCGAGAAGCAAGCCAAGCAGTTAGCGGAGCAACTGAAAAACGGGGCCGACTTTAGCACCATGGCTTACACCTACTCTAAAGGCCCTAAAGCACTACAGGGTGGTGACTGGGGGTGGATGCGTAAAGAAGAGATGCCGACTATTTTTGCTGACCAAATCAATTTACAGAATAAAGGCAGTATTATCGGCCCCTTCCGTAGCGGCGTTGGCTTCCATATCCTCAAAATTGAAGACATCAAAGGCTTAGAAACGGTCGCTGTGACTGAAGTTAATGCTCGCCATATTCTGATTAAGCCAACGGTCATCTTAAGCGATGAAGGCGTCCAGAAAGAGCTAAAAGAGATCACTCAACGTATTACTTCAGGTAAGGCAACATTTGGTGAAATGGCACAGCAATATAGCCAAGATCCAGGTTCAGCCGCCCAAGATGGTGAACTAGGCTATCAAACTTCAGAACTCTATGTACCTGAGTTCAAACATCAGATTGATACTCTGCCTGTTGGTCAAATCAGCCAACCCTTTAAAACGGTTCACGGGTGGCACATTGTAGAAGTCCTTGATCGTCGCGAAGTAGA
The DNA here is from genome assembly GCF_006124995.1 of Vibrio sp. Hep-1b-8. Taxonomy (GTDB): domain Bacteria; phylum Pseudomonadota; class Gammaproteobacteria; order Enterobacterales; family Vibrionaceae; genus Vibrio. Next base: position 36,998 of record NZ_QEWN01000006.1, on the reverse strand, counting down.
TCGTACGGATTCAGCATTAAAGAACAAAGCTTACCGCATCTTGTTTAACCGTAAGTTCAACGAAGAAGCGAGCGCTTGGCTTCAGGAAATGCGCGCCAGTGCCTACGTTGAAATCATTAAAGATGAGACTCAAGATGAGCGTTAAACGCATCATAGTTACCGCTGGTGAACCTGCGGGTATCGGCCCTGATTTGGTATTGGCTCAGTCGAAAGAGAGTTGGGCTCACCAAATCGTGGTTTGCGCAGACAAATTTATGCTGGCAGAACGAGCTAAGCAGTTGAATATTGATGTCGAGCTGATTGACTACCAGTCTGAATCGCCGATTGTCCCTCAGCAAGCAGGCTCATTGGTGGTTGACCACATACCTTTAACCAACCCAGCCGTTGCTGGGAAGTTGGATGAAGCCAATGGCCACTACGTGTTAAAAACACTAGAAAGAGCCGCTTTAGGCTGTATGAATGGTGAATTTGATGCTATTGTCACCGGCCCTGTGCATAAGGGGGTCATTAACCGCGCAGGCGTCGCCTTTAGTGGTCATACTGAATTCTTTGCTGAGAAGTCAAACACACCACTAGTCGTAATGATGCTTGCAACGGAAGGTTTACGTGTCGCTTTGGTGACAACGCATATCCCACTGGCTTATGTATCTAAAGCGGTGACAGAGGAAAGGCTAGAACTCATCATAGATATTCTGAACAAGGATCTCGTTGAGAAATTTGCAATAACGTCACCTAAAATCTATGTGTGTGGACTTAATCCACATGCAGGAGAAGATGGCTGCCTCGGAAGAGAGGAAATAGAAACCATCACTCCCACGTTAGACAGACTGCGTCAGACGAAAGGAATCAACCTAATTGGTCCTTTACCTGCCGATACTATCTTCAATGAGAAATATCTTGAAGATGCTGATGCCGTGCTTGGGATGTACCATGATCAGGTACTTCCTGTATTAAAATACAAAGGCTTTGGCCGCTCAGTGAATATCACTTTAGGCCTGCCATTTATTAGGACCTCCGTTGATCACGGCACCGCTCTTGACCTAGCAGGGACAGGCAATGCGGATACAGGAAGCTTCCGAACGGCTTTAGCTCATGCAATAGAGCTAGTCGATAAGAAATCGAATTAACTTGAGAATACTATGAGAAACGATGTCCACTTAGGGCACAAAGCAAGAAAACGCTTTGGTCAAAACTTCCTTAACGATCCATACATCATTGATGGAATAGTCTCTGCGATCAACCCAAAACCTGGTCAGAACCTAGTAGAAATCGGCCCAGGTCTTGGGGCTATCACTGAACCTGTTGGTAAAGAAGTAGACAAGTTTACGGTTATCGAGCTTGACCGCGATCTTGCTGAACGTCTGCGCAATCACCCTGACTTGGGCGACAAACTGACGATTCACGAAGGCGATGCGATGCGCTTTGATTTTGCGCAGTTAGTGAAGCCAAACAACAAGTTACGTATTTTTGGTAACCTGCCATACAACATCTCAACTCCGCTGATGTTCCATCTTTTTGAATTCCATAAAGACATCCAAGACATGCACTTTATGCTTCAAAAAGAGGTGGTAAACCGCCTAGCCGCAGGCCCTGGCACGAAAGCTTACGGTCGTCTTACCGTCATGGCACAGTACTTCTGTAAAGTCGTACCAGTACTCGAAGTACCCCCTACGGCGTTTGTTCCACCACCTAAAGTCGATTCAGCGGTAGTTCGTTTGGTGCCTTATGAAAACCTTCCTCACCCAGCAAGCAGTCTAAAATGGTTAGATCGCGTTTGCCGTGAAGGCTTCAATCAGCGCCGTAAAACCGTGCGTAACTGCTACAAAGGCTTATTAAGCGCTGAGGAACTAGAGCAACTAGGCATTAACCCAGGAATGCGCCCCGAGAACCTAACGCTAGAACAATTCGTTGGAATGGCAAACTGGTTAGATGCTAACCACAAATAATTTCAGCTAATATAAAAAGGTGGTAGACCCATGGTTTATCACCTTTTTGACTTTACATAGGAGTTCACATGGAAGCTACCCCGTGTATAAAAGTCCAAGTTCATACCAAATACATTACCGACCAATCCCATCCGGATGCAAAACGTTACGTTTTTGCTTATATCATCACCATCAAAAATCTCAGTCAGCAATCAGTACAACTCATCGCTAGACGCTGGCTAATTACCGACGCTAATGGCAAACAGATGACCGTAGAAGGTGAAGGTGTTGTAGGTCAACAACCTGTCATCGCGGCCAATGATGAATACACCTATAATAGTGGCACCGTTATCGAGACCCCTGTTGGTGTAATGCAAGGCCAATACATTATGCACGATGCCACTGGACAAGAATTCGTTACCGAAATCGAACCTTTCAGACTCGCTATCCCAAATATTTTAAATTAGGACATCACTGTGGCGACATACATTGTCGGCGATCTTCAAGGTTGCTTAGACGAACTCTTACTGTTACTTGATAAAGTCAAATTTGATCGCAAGCATGACTCACTCTGGCTTGCGGGCGATCTTGTCGCCCGAGGTCCAAAGTCACTTGAGGTATTGCATTTTGTTCGCTCGCTAGGCCCCTGTGCTAAGGTGGTACTAGGAAATCACGACCTCCATCTCCTTGCCGTTTCACTTGGGCTATTCAAAGTCAAAAAGAAAGACAAAACCGCAGCGATCTTTGCCGCGGAAGATAAGCATGAGTTGCTCAATTGGCTACGCCATCAACCTCTCTTTGCGGAACATGATGAATTTGTCATGTGCCACGCAGGAATATCTCCCCAGTGGACATTAGATCAAGCGCGTGTCGCTTCCAGAGAAGTGGAAGCCATCCTACACAGTGACGAGTGGCCTTGGTTAATAGAGAATATGTACGCTAACCAACCTGATCTCTGGTCCAATACACTACAAGGCATTGAGCGTTACCGCTATATCATCAACGCATTCACCCGCATGCGCTTTTGCGATGCGCAAGGAAGATTAGACATGGAGTGCAAACTCCCGCCCAAAGACGTCAAGACTCACAGTCTGGTGCCTTGGTTTAAACTGAAACAAAGAATCAAGTTAGATAAAACCGTACTGTTTGGTCACTGGGCAGCATTGGAAGGCTACGAAGGTAAAGAGGTGATAGGCTTGGATACTGGCTGTGTCTGGGGTGGGAAACTGACCATGTTACGTTGGGAAGATAAGCGTTTCTTTACGCAAGAAGCGTTAGCGAGTAGCGAGTAGCGAGTAGCGAGTAGCGAGTAGCGAGTAGCGAGTAGCGAGTAGCGAGTAGCGAGTAGCGAGTAAATTTTTAAGGTTTGACGCCATGTGTCAAACCTGTTCTTTTAAACTCAGGCAATTAAATAGAAGCCAGCACGGCCTGCAACTTTAGACTCACTCATCCCCCCCCCTCTCGAAGGACGAAGTCCGTTCTAAATTCTCGCAGGGCGAAGCCCGATCTCGGAGCGAAGCGTTCTCGCTGGACGCGCCCGCTCTCATCACTATCTTTCTAAAACCACAAAACGCATGTCATAAGCGTTGTTCTCGTCCGCCTGATAAGCTTCAGAATGGACTTCTTGAAAATCATCACTCCAAGCTGGGAATTGAGTATCACCATCAACTTGCGCATCAATATGCGTCACATATAGCTTTTGCGCTTTTGGCAAGCAGGCTTGGTAAATGGTTCCTCCCCCAATGATCATCACTTCTGCTACATCACCAGCAACGGACAGAGCCTCATCGATTGAGGTCACGGTTGTAACACCTTCGATAACCAGTGAGGCATCGCGACTGATCACGATATTCTCTCTTCCAGGAAGCGGGCGTCCAATAGACTCATAGGTCTTCCGTCCCATAATGACTGGTTTACCCATAGTACAACGCTTAAACCAAGCAAAATCAGCCGGAAGGTGCCAAGGCATCTGGTTATCTTTACCTATGATGCGATCATGTGCCATCGCGGCAATCATGCTAATGATCATTCTACTACTCTCCTGTATCCCTAAACGATTGGTTTGCGGCGGTAGAATAACAACCCTGGCATAGCTAAGCCAACCGCTAATCCTGCAATTATAAACATTGCCTTGAGAAAGTTTTCCATCAACATGGCAACTAATTCGGGAGAATAACCACGGTGGTTGAGCTCAACTAATGCAATCATAGCTTTAAAAGCAAAAACACCAGGCACCATAGGAATTAATGCTGCCACAGTGAAGACTTTGGGATGAGCTAAAAATCGAGCAGACCAATGGATACCAACCATACTCACCAGCATGGCAGCAAAGAACGTCGCCCACTCGATCGGAATACCAAAATGCATCATCAAATAACGCGAGCCATGACCGATAGCTCCACCAAGTGCGCAGTAGACCAGTGCTTTCTGTGGGACATTGAATACTAACGCGAATCCCACCGCCGGAATTGCAGCAAATAACATATCATTGATGAGACCAACAAGAAGATCAACAGAGATCATGCGACCCACCCCCAAACCCCAACTAAACTCATTGCAGCTACGATGCCTAAACTGGTCGCTAAAGTGAGTAAACTTGCCATAACAAAACGAGCAATCCCCATGTTAACGTAACCCTTTAGCATGTCAGCGACCGAGTTGATTAGAGGGAATCCTGGAACAAGCATTAAGACAGACGAAGCCATCACCAATGACGGTGAATTCCCTAACTGGTAAATCACGGCTTGAGCTGAAACAACGGTTGTGACAAAGGCCGTCGCCGCAAAATTCATTAAAGGGTTAAAATGGCGGTGACCGATCTCTTGGCGAACGACCATACCAACAGCGGAAGCGATAAAAGTCATGGTAAAAACCAGCCAATCACCTCCAGCTAAACGGCTGAATGCCGCACAAGATAAACCAATCATAAAGACCACAAGCCAGCGGTTGTATCGCTCTGGGCTGACCTTATCAAGTTTCTGCTGGGCAAGAGGATAATCGATGATTCCCCGCTCCAGCATGATACAAATACGCTGTACCTGCGTAATGGCCCACATGTTAATGCCACGATCCGGACATCGTCGCGCCGTTGTTATACAGTGTTCTTGATAAACCGTAGTAACCACTAGAGAGCTGGCAGAAAGAGAGACTTCCACCTCATCCATTCCAGCGGCAAGACCAAAGCGACGCATTAGGTCACCAACGAGAGTACTTTCTGCACCGTGTGCTAACAACATTTGCCCTGCTTGGGCAACTAAACGAGAAACCGCTCGCTGTTTTGATGCCATGATTTTTTTCTACTCCTTTATACCAACGTGAATGATTACCTAGTCATTCAAGCTGATCAAAACCACTCAGAGCCATGATAAGGTTTGTCACCAAATCAATAACGACACTCTCTATCCTGAGCCGAGCGATTTTTCCTGCACAGTTATCCAAACCGCTCGCCGTATGGCAGAGTTTGAACTTGTATATTTTGCGTTGAAATACGCTTCGAAGATTTGATTTAGACACAAAAAAGCCGCAATTGATATTGCGGCTTTGAATATTATGCACGGTTAATCGCGAACGTAGACAACGTGACCGTCATCTTCTTCATCGTCCCAGTCATCCCAGTCGTCTTCATCTTCTGTGATAACATCTTTACCAGCCATCGCATCCTTATGGTAGTCATCCCACATAAAGTCGACTTTTTCTTCCTCAGAAAGTTCTTGTTCTTCACGAGGTAGATTTTCCATAAAGTCAGCAAGCTTGTAGCACAACTCTTTCGTGCCTTGTTTGTTCACTGCTGAGATCTTGTAATAATCATCTTCCCAACCTAGGGCATCCAGAATATTTTGGATCACTTCGTTGGCTTCTTCTTCAGGCATTAAATCAACCTTGTTGAAGATCAACCAACGTGGCTTCGCAGCCAACTTCTCACTGTATTGCTCTAGCTCATCAATGATCGTTAATGCATTCTCAACCGGATCACTTTGATCAATTGGCATGATATCGATCATGTGTAGTAACACACGACAGCGTTCTAGGTGCTTCAAGAAACGAATACCTAGGCCTGCTCCATCCGCTGCACCTTCGATCAATCCAGGGATATCAGCAACAACAAAGCTCTTTTCTGCAACCACACTAACCACACCAAGACTTGGAATTAGTGTCGTAAATGGGTAGTCTGCCACTTTCGGTTTTGCAGCCGAGACCGCACGAATAAAGGTAGACTTACCTGCATTAGGCAAACCTAGCATACCAACATCAGCAAGCAACAATAGCTCTAAACGAATCTCACGGATTTCACCTTTAGTACCTAATGTCTTTTGGCGTGGCGCACGGTTCACAGAAGACTTAAAACGCGTGTTACCTAAACCATGCCAGCCGCCTTTTGCAACCATGACTTTTTTGCCATGCTCAGCGACTTCAGCAACGATCTCATTTGTGTGGATATCAACCGCACGTGTGCCGACTGGTACTCGTAGAACTTTGTCTTTACCACGCTTACCGGTACAGTTACCACCGCGACCATTCTCACCACGTTCCGCTTCATAGAAGCGCTGGAAGCGATAATCAATCAGAGTATTCAGGTTTTCATCGGCTTGGATGTAGACATCGCCACCATCGCCACCGTCACCGCCATCAGGACCACCTTTCGTAACGAATTTCTCACGCCAGAAACTCACTACACCGTTACCGCCATCACCGGCTTGAACTTTTACTACCGCTTCATCAACGAATTTCATCTCTTACTCCGCCCTTATGCTATGTGTCATAGCTGCGTTGCAAATATCATCTCAAACTTCAATCATGGACACCGAAGTGAATGATATAAATTCTAGCAGATTCCATTTTCAGATCGATCACCTTGATCTTCGATCGTCCTGCCACTTAGGAATATATAATGAGGGACTTTTTTCAAAGTGCCTTAGTATCTATTCCTACTACCATAAATAAAAAACCCCGCCGAATCGGCAGGGCTTTTGAATTCAGCTTTAAAGCTAATAATTAAACAGGAGTTTAATTACTCAGCTTCGATGCTAACGAATTTACGGTTTTTTGGACCTTTCACTTCAAATTTCACTTTACCTTCAGTAAGAGCGAAAAGAGTGTGGTCTTTACCGATACCAACGTTAGTGCCAGCGTGGAACTTAGTACCACGTTGACGAACGATGATGTTACCTGCAAGAACAGACTCACCACCGAAACGCTTAACACCTAGACGTTTGCTTTCTGAATCGCGGCCGTTACGAGTAGAACCACCAGCTTTTTTGTGTGCCATTGTTAAACTCTCCTAATCGATTAAGCGTTGATACCAGTGATTTTCACTTCCGTGAACCACTGACGGTGACCCTGTTGCTTACGAGAGTGCTTACGACGACGGAACTTAACGATTTTAACTTTATCGCCACGACCGTGTTGTACTACTTCAGCAACAATTTTACCACCCTCTACTAGAGGAGCACCAACTTTAATGTCTTCACCGTTAGCTACAAGAAGAACTTTATCAAATTCAACTGTTGCACCAGTTTCAACGTCTAATTTCTCTAAACGAAGAGTTTGACCTTCGCTTACACGGTGTTGTTTACCACCAGATTGGAAAACAGCGTACATATCTTACTCCGCTTTTTCCGCACAGCCGTATGCTATTTTTTGAGCATTAAGGGTGTGCGCTAAACTAATCATCAATAGGGCGCAGATTCTACAGAAAGGTCGCACCTATGACAAGCCATATTTTGAAAAAATTGGCGAAAAGCTAATCGCCAATGAAAAGTGCCCAAATGATGCCCGTTAACCATGTATTAATCAACGTTTTTTAGTGTATTATTCAACGATTAAAGTAGATAAGAATACCTTACTAGTTCTAACCTCAGCCGGATTTACAATGGATTTTAAAGCTATCCAAGCACTCACCGCCGATGACATGGCAAAAGTGAACGAAACAATTCACGCTCAACTCAACTCTGATGTCTCTTTAATCAATCAACTTGGTTTCTACATCGTTAGTGGAGGCGGCAAGCGTATCCGTCCATTACTTGCTGTTTTATCAGCACGAGCACTCGGTTATCAGGGAGAGGCTCACACCACTTCCGCAGCCTTTATTGAGTTCATTCACACCGCCACTCTACTTCATGACGATGTGGTCGATGAGTCTGATATGCGACGCGGCAAAGCAACGGCCAACGCTGCATTTGGTAACGCGGCGAGTGTGTTAGTTGGAGACTTTATTTACACTCGCTCATTCCAGATGATGACAGAACTGGGATCTTTGAAGATCCTCAAGCTGATGAGTGATGCGGTAAACGTGATTGCTGAGGGTGAAGTTCTACAACTAATGAACTGTAATGATCCCGACACGACTGAAGAAAGCTACATGCAAGTTATCTACTCGAAAACAGCACGTCTTTTTGAAGCCGCGACACAAATTGGTGCTATCCTCTGCGATGCGCCCGCCGAAGTTGAACTGGCACTGCAAAACTACGGGAAATATCTAGGTACTGCATTCCAGCTTATCGATGATGTTATGGATTACACCTCTGACGGTGAAGAGATGGGCAAAAATGTCGGGGACGACTTAGCCGAAGGTAAACCAACATTGCCTCTTTTATACGCAATGCAGCATGGCACGGCGCAGCAAACCGCCATGATTCATGAAGCGATTGAAAAAGCCAATGGTATGGAGCGTCTTAACGACATTCTCGCAGCAATGGAAGAGACTGGCTCTTTGGAATACACCCGCCAAAAAGCTTATCAAGAAGCAGACAAAGCGATCGCGCAATTGGATGTGTTAGAAGAATCCGTTTACAAGCAGGCACTAATTACTCTCGCGCATATGTCGGTACACCGCACTAGCTAAGCGCTCAATTGATTGAATCACAACAACGGGAACCTTACGGTTCCCGTTTTCTCTTGGTGACAAGAGTGTATCCCAGAGCAGCATAAACGAAGGTAAACTTGACTTGGTGCTGCACATAACTTGTTTTGACCAAGCTTTTAGCTACACCTTACCCGCTTAATAAAGCTAGCAGTATTCCTTATATAGTCATAACTAAAACAAATGATTTGCGATCCAGTCATTTTAAATCTGAAATGTTAAGTTGGTTTTTCATCTTTTCTAGACATAAAATCACGTAACAAGAGCGTCATCGCTTTGTCACCAATTCCTCATTGAAATGCAGCCTTATTGAAACTTCGCTTATCTATTCTCACAACGAATACAGCCGTAGAGAGAATAAAATGCAAACCTCTAGCCCATTTCGTCTACCAAAAAAAACGCCATTTCGCTTCGCCGAGTCCATCGCTGAATGGGCAACAGGACTAAGTAAACTCGAACGGTTTTATGCCCAACGCCCCGCAGGTTGTGATACCCAAGCATTTATCAGGTTCACTCTCGAAGTGCTTGGTATTGATTATGATATCAGCCATGGCACTAAAGGAGGGATTCCAGCTTCTGGCGCGACGGTGATCGTTGCAAACCACCCCCTTGGATGCGTAGAAGGGGTGATACTTGCTGAGCTGCTGCTCACCATTCGTCAAGATGTAAAAATTCTCGCCAATCAATATCTAAAAACGGTTCCTGAGCTCGATGAACTCTTTATTGGTGTCGATGTGTTTGCGGGTCATAGCGCTCAGAAAGCGAACTTAAAAGCACTTCGTCAAGCCCATCAGCATCTTGCGAACAATGGGCTAATCCTGCTGTTTCCCGCCGGTGAAGTTTCTCAACTCGTCGATAGTAAAGCGCAGCGCTTAGAAGACAAAGAGTGGAGCCGCTCTGTCAGCAGTTTAATCCGCAAATCAGGCGCTACCACAGTGCCAGTTTTTATCAATGGACAGAATTCAAAACGCTTCTATTTGGCGGGGAAGGTACATCCCCTACTTCGCACCTTAATGCTGGGCAGGGAACTGCTTAACAAGTCAACACAGACTATAAAGATCGCTATCGGTTCTGCGATTCAATACCGCGAAGTAAAAGGATTAACCGATGTTCAAATGACCAACTATTTGCGTCTCAATACATACCTGCTTCAACACTTAGTCCAATCTAAGTCTATCGATTCATCGTCATCGCAAAACGAGTTTCCCGTCGCTCAGCCTTTGCCGCTAAAAGATCTACTTGAAGATCTCGATAATCTGCCCAGTGATCATCGGCTACTTTCAAGTGGTGAACTCGATGTGTACTGCACCTTCTCAGAGAATATCCCTTCGCTACTGCATGAAATAGGCAGACTCAGAGAAACTAACTTTAGAAGAGCGGGTGAAGGTACAGGACTAGCGTTGGATCTTGATCAGTTTGATCACTATTACCGTCATCTATTTGTTTGGGACAGAGAAAACCAATGCTTGGTCGGTGCTTATCGACTTGGTTTGGTCGACGAAATTCTAAGTGACATAGGGACTGAAGGTCTTTATTCCCGTACATTATTTCATTACGACATGCCATTTATAGCCAGTATGGGGAAATCCATTGAGATGGGAAGATCCGTGATTGATCTACCGTATCAAAAAAGTATGACCGCTCTATTGCTACTATGGAAAGGTATCGCGACGTTCGTCTCTCACCATCCTGAATACACGCATCTGTTCGGCCCAGTCAGTATCAGCAACGATTACAGTGAACAGACCCGACAGTTGCTCGCCGAGTGTATGACATTACACTATTGTGATGCAGCAAAGGCAGAGCATGTCTCTCCATCGAACCCACTCCCTAAATCAGACAACAGTTGGAATACCAGCATGCTAACTGCGCTGGGGGATCTTCAACTCTTGGCTCGAGTCGTTGCTCGTATTGATCAAGGAAAGGGAATACCCGTTTTATTGCGCCAATACCTCGCCTTAAACGGCAAACTTATCTCTTTCAACGTTGATCCTGACTTCAACAATGCCTTGGATGGCTTAATCGTTGTCGATCTCAGACAAGTTGATAGTAAGACATTGGCGCGATATATGGGGCTTGAACAAGCTCAACACTATCTCAGTTATCATCAAACCTCAGAATAGTTATCTAACGACTCAGTGCTGCGTGACACATGCAGCACTTTTGTCAGCGGAATTATTCTCTAAATAACCCCTCGCTTCCTATCATTTAGGTGCATATAAGCCCCTAACTCCACCACTACATTCTAATAATTATCTTTCATGTAGTCATACACTCCAATCCAAGTGCAATCCGACGAACAAAAATTAGATTGACGAAAAAATCAACAGAAGAAAAGCTAGCTCTAGACACACAAAACAACAAGGAAGTCGTATCGTTATGCTGCCAATTAAAATAACACTTCGTACAGTGCTCGCTGGAGTGCTGACGAGTTCATTAGCTCTAGGGTCATTTTCAAGTCTCGCCGCAGAGAAAGTCTACCGACTCACGCTCGCCGAAACATGGGGGCCAAATACTCCTATATTAGGTGATGCCACAAAAAACATGGCGAAGCTGGCAGATGAAATGTCTAATGGCAGACTACAAATTCGTATCGACTCTGCAAACAAACATAAAGCACCACTTGGCATTTTTGACTTAGTAAAATCAGGCCAATACGACTTAGGTCACTCGAGCTCTTATTACTGGAAAGGAAAAGTGCCTAATACACTTTACTTTTCTTCGATGCCTTTCGGTATGATTTCAACCGAGCAGTATGCTTGGTTTTACCGTGGTGGCGGTATGGAGTTAATGGAAAAAGTCTATGCACCACATAACCTATTGTCGTTTCCAGGTGGCAACTCCGACATTCAAATGGGCGGTTGGTTTAAAAAAGAGATTAATTCAGTAGAAGATTTACAAGGGCTTAAGATTCGTATTCCGGGCTTTGCCGGCGAAGTCATGGCAAAAGTTGGCGCTGCGCCAACAAACATTGCTCCGGGGGAACTTTATACATCACTTGAACGTGGAACCATCGATGCACTTGAATGGGTAGGACCCGCGTTTGATCTACGTATGGGATTTCAAAAAATTGCTCCCTACTATTACACCGCGTGGCATGAACCAGGATCCGAAACACAATTCCTAGTCAACAAGAAGACTTGGGACAAGCTTCCTAAAGATCTGCAAACCATTCTCGAAACGGCATTTCGTGTCAGTGCGTTTGATATGTATACCCAAGCGGTAGATGCGAACGCAAATAGCTGGGCAACTATGAGTGCAGAGTATCCTGATATAAAAGTGAGGGATTTCCCACCTGAAGTACTTCATGCAATGCAAGCTGCTACATCTGAACTACTCGCAGAGCAAGCCGAAAAAGATGTGTTAGCTAAAGAAATTATCGAATCTCAAAAGCAATACTTAGCTAAAGTGCGTGCGTGGACAGATATCTCATCAAAAGCCTATCTAGATAGCACTCAATAATCCTAGCGGGCAGAGACTTACTCTGCCCCTCTTTTCATAACAGACCAAGTCCAGTTCATATCGACACTCAGGCTTTTGTTAATTGTTACTTTGCTACAAAAACAACAAAATTAGACACAGATCACCATTTGATTGAATTTTACACAGACACCAATTGAGATAAGCATCACATTAAGCAACAAATCCCGAAAAAATCATAATCATTAAGAGATCTAAATCACATTCAATCACAGCTGTGACATTTCATTATTGAGACATAAAACATTAAAATATTGTTGACAATTTTGTATCTTTGAATTTGTAGCAAAATTACATTGTCAGAAAGGGTAATAGGTCACTAAAAAAAGGTTTGATATAGGCGAATTTAGAGAGAGACATCACAAAAAACCCGTTGTCAGTTCTAAAAGAAAGTTGTGTGGTAAATTGATTAGGTACTAAGCAATCAAGCGGTTTTGGCGAACCGTACTACTACAATATTCATCAGAACATCAAACGGGGAACTCCTATGATATCACCAGATGCGAAGATCAAGATACAAAATTTTGGTCGTTTTCTGTCTAATATGGTAATGCCTAACATTGGCGCGTTTATCGCGTGGGGCTTTATTACCGCACTATTTATCCCAACAGGCTGGCTGCCAAATGAGACACTAGCATCCATGGTTGGGCCTATGATTACCTATCTCCTGCCATTACTGATCGGCTATACCGGCGGTAAGTTAATTGGTGGAGAACGAGGAGCTGTTGTCGGTGCAATCACCACTATGGGTGTGATTGTCGGCACAGACATCCCAATGTTCATGGGCGCTATGATGGTTGGTCCACTCGGTGGCTGGGCAATCAAAAAATTCGACAACTACATTGACGGTAAAGTGAAAAGTGGTTTTGAGATGTTGGTAAACAACTTCTCAGCGGGCATCATCGGCATGATTTGCGCCATTCTTGCTTATCTATTTATTGGTCCGTTTGTCAAAGTTCTATCCGGTGGCCTAGCGGCTGGCGTAAACTTCTTGGTGTCAGCACACCTTCTACCTTTGACCTCCATTTTTGTTGAACCCGCGAAGATCTTATTCCTTAACAACGCCATTAACCACGGTATCTTCTCACCACTGGGGATCCAGCAAGCCTCAGAAGCAGGACAATCTATTTTCTTCCTGATCGAAGCTAACCCAGGTCCTGGTTTAGGAATTCTGCTTGCGTACATGGTGTTTGGTAAAGGAACCGCACGACAAACAGCCGGTGGTGCTTCGATTATCCATTTCTTTGGCGGTATTCATGAGATCTACTTCCCGTACATTCTAATGAATCCACGCTTAATTCTTGCAGCAATTGCAGGTGGTATGACAGGTGTCTTCGTTCTTGTGATGTTCAATGCAGGAATTGTGTCTCCGGCTTCTCCTGGTTCTATCTTCGCGATTTTACTGATGACACAAAAAGCTTCCATTGTTGGCGTACTGGCCTCAATTGCCGCTGCAACTGGCGTATCATTTGCTGTGGCAGCCGTGCTAATGAAGACACAAACATCAACAGAGGAAGACGGTGATGAGGCAGCGCTAGAAAAAGCAACATCACAGATGAAAGATATGAAAGCGGCATCTAAATCAAATGGTGCTGCACACAGCCAAAGCAAAGGCAATACAGAACTTGCCGATGTAAAAAGCATCGTAGTGGCATGTGACGCAGGTATGGGCTCCAGCGCGATGGGGGCAAGTATGTTGCGTAAAAAAGTTCAATCCGCGGGTCTCAACATCAGCGTTACCAATCTTGCTATCAACAGCTTAACAGAGAGTGCCGATATCGTGATTACTCACAAAGATTTGACCGATCGAGCTCGTAAACACGCACCAAATGCACAACACATTTCATTGACTAACTTTCTAGACAGCGAAATGTACAACCAGCTAGTCATGAAGCTGCTTGCAGCACAGAAACAATCGGCAGCGAACGATGACAAACTTATCAAAGTCTCTGTACTTGCTGCTAACGATGATAACTATGAACCACAACAGCCATCAGTATTCCAGATTGAACGTAAAAACATTCATTTAGGTTTACAAGCGAACAGCAAAGAGGAAGCAATTCGTTTTGCGGGAAACAAACTCGTGGAACTGGGTTACGCAGAACCCGAATACGTTGACGCGATGTTTGAGCGTGAAGCGCTTGTATCCACTTATCTTGGTGAGTCAATTGCAGTACCACACGGTACGGTTGAAGCAAAAGACCGCGTGAAGAAAACAGGCATCGTTATCTGCCAATACCCCGCAGGTATCCAATTTACAGAAGACGACGAAGATATCGCCAAACTTGTTATCGGCATTGCAGCCAAAAACGACGAACACATTCAAGTCATTACCACCATCACAAACGCGCTCGATGAGCCTGAAGCAATTGAAAAACTGACAAGCACTAAGGACATAGAAGAAATTCTCACCATCCTTGGCGGTCAACAAGCAGCCTAATTGCTTCTTATATTTTGCTCCTGAGCAAACTGAGGTCGGCTGTCACCCCCTATGCGGTTGACCTCAACCTAGATTCGTTTTCGTCAAATTTTAGATTTTGGTAGGTAAGTATTATGAAAAACGCAGTCCATTTTGGTGCAGGTAACATTGGTCGTGGCTTCATTGGTAAATTGCTGGCAGATGCAGACGTAGAAGTCACTTTTGCTGACGTTGACGTCCCTTTGGTAGATCAACTTAGTCATAAGCAAGAATATAAAGTCAAAGTTGTTGGTACAGAGTGCAAAATTGACACAGTAACTCATGTCACCGCAGTGAACTCGGCGAGTGAAGAGGTGATTGAGCGTATTGTTAAAACCGACTTGGTGACAACGGCGGTTGGGCCAAATGTACTAGACATCATTGCCAAAACCATTGCGGCAGGTATTACTAAACGTTTTGCCGTTAATAACGACAAGCCACTCAACATCATCGCATGTGAAAACATGATCCGAGGTACGACTCACTTAAAAGGCCAGGTATACAAGCATCTCGATGCATCGCTTCATTCGAAGGCTGATGAGCTAGTCGGATTTGTAGACTCGGCTGTCGATCGCATTGTTCCACCAGCGGAAGCAGCGAATGACGACCCACTCGAAGTGACGGTGGAAAGTTTCAGTGAATGGATCGTCGATGAGCAGCAGTTCAAAGGAGAAATTCCTGATATTTCAGGCATGGAGAAAACCGATAACCTAATGGCGTTTGTAGAACGAAAATTATTTACGCTCAATACAGGTCATTGCGTCACCGCCTACTTAGGCTGCCTTAAAGGTCATCGCACAATCCGCGAAGCGATAGAAGATCCCAAAATTTACGCCGATGTTAAACAAGCAATGCGTGAGAGTGGTGAAGTCCTCATTCGTCGTTATGGTTTTGCCCCAGACATGCACAACGCATACATAGAAAAGATCCTCAGCCGCTTTGCTAACCCTTATTTAGTCGATGAAGTGGATCGCGTTGGAAGACAACCTCTTCGTAAATTAGGGGCAAACGATAGATTAGTGAAGCCATTACTGGGTACAATCGAGTATGGCACTGAAAATAAAACGCTTTTAAAAGGAATTGCAGCTGCACTTAAATACCATAACAGCGATGATCCGCAGGCCGTTGAGTTGCAAAAGAGCCTAAAAGAGTTAGGCGTTAGTAAAACGCTGGCTCTCTACACTGGCTTAAAAGAACACAGTAAAGAAGTCACTAAGATCAAAGCGATCTTCGAGACACTATAACGACAATAAACTAGGGGGAGTTAAACCTCCCCTTTACAACAAAGTAATTAGTTCAGTATATGGCAGAGAAAATTAGTGAAACTGAAATAATAGAGCGACTCAATAGCGCCCCTTCGGTGCGTGGCTTTTTCATTGCTGCCGTAGATGTATTTGACGAGTCAATTGACGCGCTAATACAGAGAATCTTCCAAAAAGATAACTTTGCGGTGCAATCTGTTGTTGGTCCCTTACTGCATGATTCCGGCCCACTAGGTAATCTGTCGGTACGTTTAAAACTACTCTATGGTCTAGGTGTACTTCCCGATAACGTCTACCACGACATTGAAGACATTATCAAAATCAAAAATACGCTCAATAGCGATGCCACCGACTACGATTTTACTGATCCAACCATCCTAGCGCCGATAAAAAAACTCAATTTGGTTCAAACTATGGGAATGGTTCAATTAGAGGTTTCAGAGCCAGATGGCGATATCGATTTAGAGTTTTACCAGCTTCAGCTTCAACGCCAGCAACAGATTATTAAATCAGGGCTTTCTTTGGCGATTGTTGCAATCTGCAATGAACTCGGTAAAGAGAGCCCATTCTAACGCCCATTAGGCTTTTCCTATCTCAGCTCATGCCATCGAAAGCGGTCTCCTATCGATTTGTAAGCTCGTAAAATAGTGATTTGTAATAAACAGCAACGTTAGATACAAAAACGCCTGCGTCATCGCAGGCGTTAAATGAAAGTTAATCGATGAGTGCTAAGCAATAATACCTGCCACCTCACGTACCAGTTTCGCCAAATCATCCCACTGCTCGTTATCAATGAGATCACCAGGAACCATCCAAGTACCGCCACAAGCTAAAACAGACGATATCGATAGGTAGTCTTTTACATTATTTGGGCTAACACCACCTGTAGGCATAAATTTCACTGGGTAGACAGCAGATAGCGCTTTAAGCATAGCGACACCTCCTGAAGGCTCCGCAGGGAAAAACTTCAGGGTGCGTAAACCCATTTCCATCGCCAGTTCAACCAAGCTTGGGTTGTTAACGCCAGGGACAATCATTACGTTGCGCTGTTGACAGTATCTTACCGTCGTTGGGTTGAAACCTGGGCTAACAATAAAGTCGACACCCGCATCAATCGCATCATCGACTTGCGCACTTGTTAACACGGTTCCCGCACCAATTAGCATCTCTGGATAAGCTTCACGCATGTTTTTGATCGCCAATACCGCATCTTCTGTACGGAAAGTGACTTCTGCACACGGAAGACCATTCTCAATGAGTACCTGTGCCAGTTTAACCGCTTTGCCAGCATCTTTGATTGCGATGACAGGGACGACTTTAATTTCTGCAAGTTGTTGGTTAAGATCTTTCATTTCAGGTTCCTTAAATAATTGGCATCGCTTGGCTTGGAATAATCGCACCACGATGTTGAATAACAGTACCAGCCACTTTGTGCCCAGCAAGCGCAGACTCAGCAAGATCTCCGCCTAAAATTCGTTTTGCTAGATAACCAGCGCTAAAATAGATCATTTGATACTGGCAGAGATCCCCCCTCTGGCAGGATAGATGTCACTGTTAAAATTGAACCAGTTTGGGGCGTAAAGAGTGAATAGTGTCTCGTATTCCAACAGAAAGAAAAGAAGCGATATTAAAGAAGCTACTGCCTCCGTACTCAATGTCAGTGAGTCAACTATCAAAAGAAGAAGGCATTAGCACCGCTACCCTGTATCACTGTTCGTTGGTTGATTAAAGTACTCTTCAGCTTGAGTCATAGAATTAGGATTTAAATTTATGACTCTGTTAGCTGATCTGATCGTCTCTTTACGGTGAGCTATCACAATCTTGGTTATTTTGAGTTGGTTTATATTTACGTTTATCGTTTTCTCATTGTCTGAGTCTAAATGGCTTGTAGACTCATCCAGGCATAAAACTTTTGGTTCCTTATAGAGAGCCCTGGCTAAGAAAATTCGCTGCAATTGGCCGCCCGAGAAGCTGCTTCCCATATCTCCAACCTGAGTATGAAATCCCATAGGTAATTGATTTATTTCGTCCCAAATACAGGCAGTCTTACAACATCTAACCATTTTTTCTTCTTGAAAATTATCCACATCAAACATTGTGATGTTTTCGGTTAAGGTTCCTGAAAACAAACTGTCATTTTGCATTACACTACCCAGTATACCTCTGTAGCTTGTAACTGACACCTCATTGATATTTACATTATCTATATAAATGCTGCCACTATTTGGCTTTAACAGTCCAAGGATAAGCTTGAGTAATGTTGTTTTGCCACAACCTGAAGGGCCGACGATAGCGACGCTCTCACCAGGCGCAATCTCAAATGAAATATCCTTCAGTATCCAGTCTGTATTGTCAGAATATCGAAACCATAAGTTACTCACTTTTATATAACCTTGGACAGAATGAGGAAGAATGACTGAACCATCATCATTTTCGGTTTCCTCGAAAGTGATGTCTGATAATCGCTCTAGATGTAAACCTATTAACTTAAATGTTATTAATTTATCAATTAGGGAAAAAATACTGGAAGTAAATTGGCTTCTATATGCCAGAAATGCTATCAACATTCCTACGGATAGTTGTTCTTCCATCACTATCAACGCCCCAAAATAAATGACTAATATTAGCTCTAAGCTGTTAAGTGAATTTTCAAGACTTTCTTCCGCAATGCTTAACTTACCCAAGCGAATATCCGTATTTATGACCTCGGCATATCGATTAAGCCATGTGTTTTGCCTTGCTGTTTCGTGACTAAATAGCTTTATCGTTTGGATGCCTCTTATGGTCTCCAAAAATATAGAATCTTCCTTTGCGCCCGCGACGATAGACTCTTCTGTAACTCGTCTGTTCGGATAGTAAAAAGCCATTTGAATGACAAACGATAAAAAAACAAAACCTATCACCAGAAAAGTAAGACTTGGGCTATACACATACATCATAACGAGCACAACAATCGCCATTAACCCATCAATTAATGACTCAATGATTCCTTGCGTAAGAAACTCACGAATTGTATTTAGTGAACCAAACCGAGAAACGACATCTCCTATATGCCTTTTTTCAAAATAGTCTAATGGGAGTCTGACTAGATGATGAAACAAGTTCGCTCCCATCTGGATGTTGATTGCGCAATTTAACCTAATAATAAGCCAGCTTCTTACACACTTAACTACCACTTGAATAAGGGCTAAGAGTCCAAAACCGAGCGCCATTACTTGTAATAGGGGTTTATCGTTACTAAGTAGTACGTTATCAATCACCCATTGCAGATAATATGGTGATATCAGCTGAGAGGCCTGTATGACGATTGACACAAAAAAGAGGGAGATAAGGGAGCTCTTTAGTCCGGTCATTTTGCTCCAGAGCTGACTTATTTTCATCACCACTCTAGTATCTTGTTTTTTGAATTTACTCGCTGGCGTTAACTCTAACGCTATTCCTGTGAAGCATTCACTAAACTCTTGTAACGAAATTTTCCTTTTTCCTCGCTCCGGATCATTTATTGATAACCATTTTTTACTCACACCCGTTAACACAACGAAATGATCAAGATTCCAGTGGAGAATACACGGCAATTTCAGAAGCTTTATTTCTTCTAGATCACACTGCAATGCTCTTGATGATAGATTGATGGCACCCGAAACCGACATTAATTGTTTTAAGTTCATTCCTTGAGAACCAACGACCACATGTTTACGTAGTGATGAAAGGTTTACCTTTTGACCATAAAAAGATGAGACCATCGCTAGGCAGGCAAGACCACATTCTGATGCCTCAGATTGAAGGATAAGAGGAACTCTTTTGGCTCCGTTAAATGTCAATAAGTCCAAAGGATTAGCAGCATTACCGCTTTTCGTAGTATCCATAAATTATATCTTTCCTTTAATGGCATAAACGGGGTCGAGTAACCACTCGAGAAGTGAGCGGTTATCAAGAACAACATCAGCCTCAGCTATCATCCCAACTTTTAAAGGGAATGATTTACCATATGCGAGGATTTCTTGTTGGTTGATGCTTGCTCTGACTCGATACATCGCTTCGGTTATGTTGATCGGCAGCTTCTTATCACTGGGCAAAATAAGTGCTTTATCAATATTGCTAATTTTACCTTCTACTAGACCAAATTTTTGATATGGGAAGGCATCAAATCTGATTTTTACTTGATCTCCAACCTGAATAAAACCAGCAGATCTGGATGGTAAAAGGAGCTCTAAGATTAGTGGTGAGTTTTTTGGGATGATACTTAGAATAGGGCTGTCTGAGTCAACTTGACTGCCAATAGAAGGCTGTATAGCCGTAACAATGCCAGACTCAGGCGCCTTTTTAATAAATTCGTACTCATTGTTTAGCCGAACAATATCAGCTTTAAGGACAGAGAGTTGTCTTTGGATACTGGTACGTTTTAGCGCTCGCTCTTCCGGTAACGAAATTCTTTGGGATTCTAAGTTCGCGATGTCCACTGAAATTGAAGCCATTTCGGTTTCTAACTTGTTTACCGAACCCTGAGCTTCCAAATAGTCTTCTTGTATAGACGAAAGAGCAGCCATGGAAAGGTAGCCTTTTTTATACAAAGCAAGATTATTGTCGTATTGCTCTTGTTTTAATTTAAGGCGCAGCTTGCTTGTTACCATCGCTTTTTGTATCGCACTTAAGCTGTGGCCAAGTTCCCTCATTTTTCGGTCAATGCTGAGTTTTGATTTATCAAAAACAATATCAGAGAACTTTAACTCCTCCTTAAGCGATGTTATCTGGCTCGACAGTTCAGCTTGTAATGCCGCAGATAGCTCAATACCAGAGATTAGATTTTGACTGTTTCTAATTTTAGCGAGTACTTGCCCTTCTTTGACATAGTCGCCTTCTGAGACTAGCAACTCTTCTAGTATCCCACTTCTTCCTGAGAAAACTTTTACTACACCTTGCTCCGGAAGCAGGTAACCTTTAACCGTCTCCTTTCGTGAGTAATGAGTGTTTAATGAGAAAATTAATAGCAGTATAAATATTGTAAAAACTAAGCTACATATGAAATAAACAGAGAATGGCTGCGTTAACGTTACTTTGCCAGGAAGACGATTCTGCTTAGCTCTTACTGCTTCATTTCTGAACAAATGTCATTCCTTACATATGCTTTTGGGTTAAAAATTCGCCTGAGTATTGTCAGAAGTCAATAAAGATTGGTCGATCACAATAAAGTTTGATCGTTTTGCTTTTGGTTTCGCCACTTCGGAAAAACTATACAGGGAAGTATTTTCCGAAATTGGGGTTAGTTAAGCTTGCTAAAACAATAAGAATGAAAAACTTGGTGTTGATGTGGGCTGTTGGTCCATACAATAAATGATCAAACTTTACTTCTCTCACGGTTTGATATACCTCCAAATCGACGCAATTCAGATCAAAAAAATTGTCCGATGGCTAATATAATACGAAAAGTTCATCAATAAATAATCAATAAATATATAAACTGCATTAATAGTGATCAGCTGTCCAGAATTGTTAATCTTTTGTGATTTGACTTGAATTTTTGTTTTCCTTAGTGTTAATGATCTATTGCAAGTACTTGCTTTACATTTGTTTATTGTCATTTACTAGATAAGGAATTATCAATGAAAGTATTATCAGAAAGCGCTCTCTCACAGGTAACAGGAGCATCGCGCTCTCTTGGCGGTTGGGGAGGCTGGTTGACAGGTAATTATGGTGACCTGTCTAACGCGCAGGCTAAGAGAAATTACGAAAGTTACCGAGAGCGCCGTGATAGAAGTGGCGATCGAGCTGCGCGTTCACGTTCACGTTCTCGCAGTGATATGAACTCACCTGGCGATCAACGTTCAAGTGATAGACGAGGTGGTCGTTAGTACCATGTTAAAGATTGCTATATTAATTATTTTTATAGCTGCAAGTGCCTCGCCCCTCGCAGGGCACTTGTTTTTTAGTCTCTATGACTCTATTGAAATACTTAGACAGTTTGACGTTAGTGTTCTTTCATCTTACTGGGTGATTATTGTTCATTTAAGCCGTGTTACTTTCGCTATGGCACTATTCGGGCCACTTTTGAATGATGGTGTTCCTACTGCCCCACCTTTTAAAAAATTGATGACAGTCGCGACTCTATATTTTCCTCTTTCAATAGCTGTGTTTTATTTTTCGACTGCTCTATGTTACACCATTGATTCAAACTATATCTTAAATCAGCTCAACCGTTATCAGCCCATGTTTAAAAATGATGGGGGGTTAATAAACTGGCTAAGCGTAATTGAGTCTGCCTTGTTATTTTGTATTCTTGTTCCTGTGTTAGAAGAAGTGATTTTTCGTGGATATCTGTTAAAGCAGTGCCTAAGTAGGTTTGGCTTAATCATCTCTATTTTTATTTCATCGCTTTGCTTTGGTATGTTGCATCAAGACATTTTGCATGCATTCATTATGGGTGGCGTTTTAGGATGGATATTTTATAAATTTGGCTTGCGAGTATCCATTGTTACCCACTGCATACACAATTTAGTTCTACTCGTCGTTAATGTTCTCTATTTTGAGATCGAGGGTAACTATGCATTACCTTCTTTGGATAGTTCACCATATATACCGAGCATCCCCCAAATCGTTGCGATTCTTTTTTTAGCAATCTTTTCAAAGTATATCTATCGAAGCGTTATTAAGTAACTGATCGCAAGGTTAAATACGCCAACAGTAATGAAAATGATAGTTACTCTCAAACTATTAGTTTGGTCAGATGAACTAGTAGAGGATTTATTACCATTAAAAATCAGGCCACCAAATGCGATTGAAGCAATACCAGCATAGG
Source organism: Vibrio sp. Hep-1b-8 (assembly GCF_006124995.1). Classification (GTDB taxonomy): domain Bacteria; phylum Pseudomonadota; class Gammaproteobacteria; order Enterobacterales; family Vibrionaceae; genus Vibrio. Next base: position 14,221 of record NZ_QEWN01000006.1, on the reverse strand, counting down.
CATAACCGTTAGTTAGCGTGATGTTATCAGGTAAAAGCTTAAAGCTCCAAAAGAGGTAAATACTGGCAGCGGTGATTAAACTCGCTACTAAAAGTGAAAACATGTATTTCATATTTATAGTATCTCTTGAGTCGAGAGTTGTATAGGTAGCATCATGAATAAGCTCTTTAAATCTACGATCATATAATACAAAGAGGAAGAAATATATTCTTCCAATTTTTTATCATAAATCTTTCTTTAAAAGTATTTTACACACTAAAGCTAAATATGTTCTTGCCTTCTAAAACTACTAGTTAAGAAATTGCATAATTAATCATTAGTTAAAATAGGTCAATTAATGACAAAATAAATGTGTCCTAGAGCTTAGGTTGGCACGCTTTTGGGCAGAAACGTTTTAGAAATGGCAGCGTACTCTGATCGCTGCCATTTTAGTATGACACTTTAATACATAGTATGAATCTTTATTCTACTCACACAACCATTTCTGTGGTTCGAAAAACGGTTATTCCACCGTTACCGCTTTGGCAAGATTACGTGGTTGGTCAACATCGGTACCTTTGATTAACGCCACATAGTACGACAACAACTGCATTGGGATCGTGTAGTAGATAGGCGCTGTAATATCGCTGACATGGGGCATAGTGATGATTTTCATCGTTTCATCCGCTTCAAAGCCAGCTTCTTCATCAGCAAAGACGTACAGCAAACCACCACGCGCACGCACTTCTTCGATATTCGATTTAAGCTTCTCTAACAGCTCATTGCTTGGCGCAACAACCACAACTGGCATATCCGCATCAATCAACGCAAGAGGACCATGTTTCAATTCACCCGCCGCGTAGGCTTCCGCGTGAATATAAGAGATCTCTTTTAGTTTTAGAGAGGCTTCCATCGCAATTGGGTAGAACTCACCTCGGCCAAGGAACAGAGTATGGTGCTTGTCAGCGAAGTCGGTCGCCAATTCCTCAATGTCTTTTTCAAAGGAAAGCGCTGCGTTGATTTGTTTTGGTAACGCATGCAATGCTTCTACGATCTCTTTCTCTTTTTCTTTAGTGATACGGCCTTGTTGCTTGCCCAAAGCAGTGACTAGCATAAGTAACGCAGATAGCTGAGTAGTGAACGCTTTCGTTGAAGCGACACCAATTTCTACCCCTGCGCGAGTCATAAACGCAAAATCTGATTCACGTACTAGCGATGAACCCGCTACGTTACAAATGGTCATTGCCGCCATGTAACCTTTCTCTTTTGCTAGGCGAAGAGCAGCAAGGGTATCCGCCGTTTCACCAGATTGAGACAAGGTAATCAGCAAGCTGTTTGGACGAGTGACAAACTTACGGTAACGGAACTCTGATGCAATTTCTACATCGCAGCTTACGCCAGCAATATCTTCAAACCAGTAACGAGCAGTCATACCAGCATTGTATGACGTACCACAGGCTACAATTTGGATATGCTCGACTTTGCTTAAGATCTCTGCCGCATTGACCCCAATAGATTCCGTTACGACCGAATCTGAAGTGATACGCCCTTCCATGGTGTTGATTAAAGCGGTCGGCTGTTCGTAGATCTCTTTTTGCATAAAGTGACGATACTGACCTTTATCACCCGCATCATGCTCTGCATTGGACTCAATGATTTCACGCTCAACACGTTCACCACTCTCATCAAACACAGTCACCTCACGGCGGGTAATTTCAGCTACGTCACCTTCCTCAAGGTACATAAAGCGACGAGTTACGTTAAGCAGTGCCAGTTGGTCTGAAGCTAGGAAATTTTCGCCTACACCAAAACCAATGACGATTGGGCTGCCTGAACGCGCAACCACAATACGAGAAGGATCTTTACGATCCAAAGCCACGGTACCGTATGCACCATGCAGCTGCTGAGCCGTTTTTTGAAACGCTTCGAGTAACGATTGCGAGGTACGTAGCTCCCATTCGACTAGATGAGCAATAACTTCTGTATCTGTTTGAGACTCAAATACGTAACCACGTGATTTCAATAATTCACGTAACTCTTCATGGTTTTCAATAATACCATTGTGCACAACGGCAATATCACCTGACATATGAGGGTGTGCATTGATCTCTGAAGGCTCGCCATGAGTTGCCCAACGTGTATGGGCAATCCCTGTACCACCAATAACTTGCGCTGCATCTACAGCATCAGCAAGTTCTTGTACTTTACCTAAACGGCGCAGACGAGTCAGATTAGAATTGCTATCAACAATCGCAACCCCCGCTGAATCGTAGCCACGGTACTCTAAGCGACGTAAGCCTTCGACTAAGATTTCTGCAACATCTCGCTGTGCTACCGCACCGACGATTCCACACATAGTTCAACTCCCTTGTGTTTGTTCCGATTGGCAGCAAGCAAAGGCCATATTCGGAGAGTTAAGTTTTATAAAGTTGGTATTTTGGTTAGGCGCAAACCACTTTCACGCCATGAGATTCAATTTTTTCTTTAAACTCTGGGTTTAAGTCTTTGTTTGTAATCAATATGTCAATCACATCCCAAGCCAGTTCTAGGTTAGGGATCTTGCGACCAATCTTTTCTGATTCCACCATAACAATGACTTCCCGCGATACTTCAGCCATAACTTTACTCAGGCCAACCAACTCATTGAACGTAGTTGTACCACGCTCGAGATCGACACCATCCGCTCCAATAAACAATTGGTCAAAGTCATATGATCGTAGAACAGATTCTGCCACCTGCCCCTGAAACGACTCTGAATGTGCATCCCAAGTGCCCCCCGTCATTAGCAAAGTCGGCTCACTTTCAAGTTCATTAAGTGCATTCGCAACATTGAGTGAGTTGGTCATCACGATCAGCCCTCTCATCCCATCAAGCTGCTTGATTAACGCCCCTGTAGTGCTACCACTATCGATGACAATACGGTTATGCTCTCGAATCAACTTTGCGGCGGCTTGAGCCAACTCATTCTTTCGAACCGAAACATTTTCACTCATTTCATCGCTAACGACTTCTTTCGGTAATGCTATCGCACCACCATAGCGACGAAGTAGCTGCCCATTCTTTTCCAAAGAAGCCAGATCCTTTCTGATCGTTACCTCAGATGTTTCAAACTGAATGGATAGAGCTTCGACACTGACTTCTCCTTTTTCATTTACAAGGTTAGAAATCGCATGCCTTCTTAGCTGCGTGTTTCGTTTCGACATTTAATCTTTGCCTTTAAGTTTCGAAGTGAAAGAGATTATAGTCAAGTCGAAAGATTTAAGTCCATTTATTTCGATCCAAAAAATTAATAAATAGCGCAAAAACCTTGTCCTAAGACAATTCTTAACCAGTGATATTGAAATGATTCGGTGGTAGAATTCGCACCCGAAAAGAAAATAAATTACAGAAATGACCGTTATTTTTTTGCAACCTAACGAATATATCCTAGTGTTGTCACAGAAATACGGCCTAAAATCCCAACCAGTTGGTCATAAAATGACTAAACTTGGTGAAAGACTTTCAGTTCTGGAGCCGACATAAACCACTACCGTGTTGATAAGTTGGCAGGCACAAAATGCCTCAACACCTGTAGTTGCTTCAGACCAATAACCGACTTTCAAATTGTAAATCTATCGACCGGAGAGAATCTTCCATGAAAAAGACCAAAATCGTATGTACGATTGGCCCTAAAACTGAATCTGTAGAGAAGCTAACTGAACTAGTAAATGCAGGCATGAACGTTATGCGTCTTAACTTCTCTCACGGTGACTACGAAGAGCACGGCACTCGTATCGCGAACTTCCGTAAAGTAATGGAAGAGACTGGCAAACCACTTGCTATCCTTCTAGACACTAAAGGTCCTGAAATCCGTACTATCAAACTAGAAAACGGCGACGACGTTGATCTAGTAGCTGGTCAAGAGTTCACTTTCACAACTGACACTTCAGTTGTTGGTAACAAAGACAAAGTAGCAGTAACTTACGCTGGTTTTGCAGCAGACCTAAATGTTGGCAACACTATCCTAGTAGACGACGGTCTAATCGAAATGGAAGTTGTTGCAACGACTGACACTGAAGTTAAGTGTAAAGTTCTTAACAACGGTGCACTAGGTGAAAACAAAGGTGTTAACCTTCCAGGCGTATCTGTAAACCTACCAGCTCTATCTGAAAAAGATAAAAACGACCTGAAATTCGGTTGTGAGCAAGGCGTTGATTTCGTTGCTGCATCATTCATCCGTAAAGCGTCTGACGTTCAAGAGATCCGTGAAGTACTCGCTGCAAATGGCGGTGAAAACATCCACATCATCTCTAAGATCGAAAACCAAGAAGGTGTTGATAACTTCGACGAGATCCTAGAGCTTTCTGACGGTATCATGGTTGCTCGTGGTGACCTAGGTGTTGAAATCCCAGCTGAAGAAGTAATCTTCGCTCAGAAGATGATGATCGAGAAGTGTAACCGTGCTCGTAAGATGGTTATCACTGCGACTCAAATGCTTGATTCAATGATCAACAACCCACGTCCTACTCGTGCAGAAGCTGGCGACGTAGCTAACGCAGTTATGGACGGCACAGATGCAGTAATGCTTTCTGGTGAAACAGCGAAAGGTAAGTACCCAGTTGAAGCGGTAACTATCATGGCTCAAATCGCGAACCGCACTGATTCAGCTCTAAAAGCTGAGCTAGGTTCTCGTCTAGACAGCCCACGTCTACGTATCACTGAAGCGGTATGTAAAGGTGCTGTAGATACAGCTGAAAAACTAGCTGCACCACTAATCGTTGTTGCAACTGAAGGTGGTAAGTCTGCACGTTCAGTACGTAAGTACTTCCCAACTGCAAACATCCTAGCTCTAACAACTAACACTAAGACAGCTGCTCAGCTAGTTCTAACTAAAGGTGTTACTCCAGTTGTTGTTGATTCAATCGATAGCACTGACGCATTCTACGTAGCGGGTAAAGAGCTTGCTCTAGAATCAGGACTAGGTAACAAAGGTGATATCGTTGTGATGGTTTCTGGTGCTCTAGTAGCTTCAGGCACAACTAACACTGCTTCTGTACACGTTCTATAATAGAAGCGCTACAGACAAAAAAGAGGGCCTCGGCCCTCTTTTTTAATATTCAAAACACGCTGCTCTAAATCCAGCGTTGTGAGTTATTAATCCAGCTTGTAGATAACATCAACGCGATCGCGAATCACGATTCGTGAGTCTTGATAACTGTTCGATTCTACTTTGGCATCCATCGCCATCGATCTCATCAGGATTGGTTGTTGTCCAGACATGTTATAGTTAATTTGCCAGACACCATTCAGATCCTTACCAAAACCTTCTGCCAGGGATTCCGCTTTGCTATTGGCATCTTTGATCGCTGCTAAGCGCGCTTTCTGCTGGTACTGCTCCTGATCCTTCACCTGAAGCTGAATATTATCGACCTGATTAATACCAGAGTTCAAAGCAAGATCCAGATATCGATTAAGATCCGCCAGTTGATCAACAGTAACGGTAATGCTGCGCGACGCACGGTAGCCAACCAATTCTGGTTTACCTTTTTTAGGATAGTGGTATTGAGGCGTAATGTAGAGGTTTGAGCTGGTGATGTTTTGGCTCTCCACCCCTTCCTTAGCTAATGCGCTCAGGAAATCTGACACGACTTTGTCTACTGACTGCTTAGCTTGTTCCGCGGTCATGGTTGATTCAACAACCTTAACTGAAAACTGAGCCATGTCTGGCGTCGCAATCACTTCGCCATATCCGGTTGTTTCAAGATGTGGGAAGTCAGGGGAATTGGCTGCTGCACCAAAGCTCAGCATGGCGACGGACAATGATGCAATAACATAAGAAACAGCTTTCATACTTAATTACCATGTGGACTTAACTGCATACATCATAGGTAACGAACGCATTTTGACCAAGCGTTGTACGCTGTTCTGACAAAGAATTAACCCAGCACTATTTAGGCAATTCTTGGCGACTGTACTCCACGATCGCCTGGGTGATCTCCTTCAACAATCCGGTCTCTAACTGCCAATGGTGCCAATAAATCTTAAAGCTGAGTAAGAAACCCGGCATGAGATCAACCAGAGTCCCCTGCTCCAGCTCTTGACTAATCTGTAAGCGCGGTATCAAACAGTAGGCAGAACCAAGCAGTGCCAATTTGACAAACGCTTCTGAACTGGCGACTCGATGATGAGTAATCACCTCCGGAGAGAGGTTGAAGTGCTGCTTCAAAAACATCTGATGCATTTCATCATATTGGTCAAATGCAACCGCAGGTGCGCGTTTTAACGCCTCCCGCGTCACCCCATTGGCGAAGTAGCGCTGAGCAAACTCCGGGTTAGCTACGCAGACATAGTCCATACGCCCTAAATACTCGGCATAGCAGCCAGATATAGGTTCAGACTCCCAGCTAATCGCGCCTGTCACCTCGCCTTTCTTTAGTTTGTCCAGCGTTCGATCCTCACCATGAACGGCTAAGTCAAACTCGACATGGCGTGTCGTCATGATCGGAGTGAGGGCTGGTAACAACCAAGTTGCTAAGCTGTCTGCGTTAGTGGCAATAAAGATCTGAACAGGACGTAAACTCTCTTGGTTCGTCAGCTCTGGAAGCACCTCACTCTCAAGCAACTGTACTCTGTGATAAAGACCCATCAGTTTTTTACCCGCCGTCGTCAGCCTCGGTGGTTGCTCTCGAATCAGCACCGACTTGGCGAGAAACTTTTCCAGTTGCTTAACCCTTTGCGAAACAGCCGATTGAGAAATACATAGCTGCTGCGCGGCGCGTTCGAAACTTCCTTGGTTGACCACAGCTTCAAGAGCTTCAATCCATTTATAATCTAAGCCACGCATGTGAATCCTTATATTTAGGTATCTAAACCCATAAAAATTAGCAAAACTTATCATTCATTAAAATCATTAATTTCACTTATATCTCTATCTCTCCTATTTTATTCACTCTCACCATCATAGGAACGAAGGAGTAAAAACGGTGAATTTCTGGCTGGTATTACAAGGGTTTGGCTTGGGCGCAAGTATGATCATTCCGATAGGCGCTCAAAATGCTTATGTTCTTAATCAAGGAATAAAGCGCCATCACCACCTCACGACAGCAACCATATGTAGCTTGCTCGATGCACTGTTTATTTCACTGGGAATCTTCGGTGGCGGTGCGCTACTTGCCAGCAATACGACCTTACTCACAATGGTTACCATTGGCGGCATTATATTCTTAACCGTCTATGGTATTATTTCGCTTAGAAGTGCATTTTCTGGGGTTGCTGACGAGAGTGTTAATCCTGGCCGTATCAGATCGAGAGGTAGAAAAGCAGTCATAATCGGCGCCCTAGCCGTTACGGTACTTAATCCGCATCTCTATTTAGATACTGTGGTTATTTTAGGTTCGATCGGCGGACAGTTCGAAGGTCATGACAGGCTGGCATTTGCTGCCGGAACGATTTTGGCTTCCTTTGTCTGGTTCTACTCGCTTTCGTTAGGCGCAGCAAAGCTCGCTCCAACCTTGTCGCAACTCAAAGTCAGAAAAGCAATTGATATCGGGGTAGCGCTAATGATGTTTACTATTGCAGTGATGCTTTTCAAGCATTTAACTATTTAAGGAATTAGGAAGCCACCATGAACAAGCTGGATCAGATCTATCAGTTCAACATTTCGCTACTTAAAGGCTTAGAGATTGAGTATCGCCAATGGCAACATGAACCTATCCTATACTTTGCCACCGACCTCATTGTGGCTGAAAGACTGGGTTGGACAGGTACGCACAGTAAAAGCCTGTTTCTGAAACTGAAAGGAAGCGGTTTTGCTCTGTATCTTACTCACAAAGATCAAAGGCTTGATACTAAAGCAATCAAGTCACTACTTGGTAAACGTCCATCAATATGCAGTGACCAAGAGATGACTCAACAATTAGGTTGTGTGCCAGGTGCGGTGTGTCCATTTGGTATCCCCGAAGAGATCCCGATTATCGTAGACACAGGCTTATATCAAACAGAAGAGATCCTATACACCCCCGCAGACCCTGAGTTTACAATTGGCTTCTCTAGCTCATCACTGCATAAAATACTCGCAGAACTAAACAACCCCATCTTCGAACTCACCACATCAAACCTATGAAGGCATAAAAAAGCGAGGCTACTGCCTCGCTTTCTGTTGATTTTTTGATGACTCGATTAAGCGTCTACTTTGTTCAAGTGAACATCCATTTGTGGGAATGGGATTTCAATACCCGCTTCATCCAACGCTTCCTTGATTGCCTGAGTAGAATCGAAGTACACGTCCCAGTAATCCGCAGTTTTACACCATGGACGAACCACAAAGTTCACTGAAGAATCAGCAAGTGCCAGAACACCGATCTGGATATCAGGATCTTTAAGAATACGTGTGTCTTTCTCTAGTACATCACGGATCACTTGCTTAGTTTGTTTAAGATCTGATTTGTAAGAAACACCGATAACCAAATCCACACGACGTGTCTCATGGCGTGAATAGTTGGTAATTGGGCTACCGATAACGCCAGAGTTAGGAACAACGACCATTTTGTTGTCAGGCGTTTTTAACACTGTTTGGAAGATCTGAATCGCTTCTACGCTACCCGCAACACCACCAATTTCCACATAGTCACCAGACTTAAATGGACGGAATGCAACGATAAGTACACCTGCCGCAAAGTTAGACAGTGAACCTTGTAGAGCAAGACCAACAGCAAGACCGGCAGCACCGATAACAGCAACGACAGATGCGGTTTGAACACCAACTCGGCCTAACGCTGCAATAAGTACAATAACAAATAGCAGGTAACGAACTAAACCGTGGACAAACTCAACAACCGCTTTGTCCATATCTTTCTTTTCTAATACTTTAGAAACGCTGTTCGCTACTGCTTTAACGATGATATTACCGATAAACAGGATCAGAACCGCTGAAATGATATTCACACCGTACTGAACCAATAAATCAGAATTACTTGTTAGCCACTTTTCTGCTTGGCTTAAACCATCAACTAGGGGAGTTTCGATCCCCGCTGATTCACCTGCCATATATGTATCCTCAAAAAATTTATGATTCTATGAACCAAACTGCTATAGATTATTAATCAACAATGACATCTCTAATACATTTGCTGAAGCAATGTCAGTTTTTCGGCACGATATCACTTTTGACTATGTAAAAAGTCAAGTTTTTGCAAAGAGAGCGAAAACAAAGGCTTACCAGAAAAATCTGACAAGCCTTTACAAGGTTACGCAAAGAGATCAACTTTCGCCAGAATTTTTATTGAGACAACCCTACTTATGCTTTGAAGTTATGCATAAATAAAAAAGCCGCTCATTGAGCGGCTTTTTCAACATAAGCTTGTTAGACGAATTATAGTACGTCTACTGCGTTTAGGTCAGCAAAAGCTTTTTCTAGACGAGCGACCATTGAAGCCTGACCTGCACGTAGCCATACGCGTGGATCGTAGTACTTCTTGTTTGGTGCATCTTCGCCAGTTGGGTTACCGATTTGACCTTGTAGGTATTCACGGTTTTCAGCTTCATACTTACGGATGCCATCCCAAGTTGCCCACTGTGTATCAGTATCGATGTTCATTTTGATAACACCGTAGCCGATAGATTCTTGGATCTCAGCTTCAGTAGAACCAGAACCACCGTGGAATACGAAGTTTAGAGCGTTTGGTGCAATACCGAACTTCTCTGCACAGTATGCTTGAGAATCACGTAGGATAGTTGGAGTTAGAACAACGTTACCTGGCTTGTATACGCCGTGTACGTTACCGAAAGATGCTGCGATAGTGAAACGGTGGCTAACTGCGCTTAGTTTCTCGTACGCGTAAGCAACGTCTTCTGGTGAAGTGTAAAGCTCAGAAGCGTCCATGTGAGAGTTATCAACACCGTCTTCTTCACCACCAGTACAACCAAGTTCGATCTCGATTGTCATACCCATTTTAGCCATGCGCTCTAGGTACTTAGCACATGTTTCGATGTTCTCTTCTAGAGACTCTTCAGAAAGGTCTAGCATGTGAGAAGAGAATAGAGGCTTACCAGTTTGAGCGAAGTACTCTTCACCAGCGTCTAGTAGACCGTCAATCCATGGAAGAAGTTTCTTAGCAGCGTGGTCAGTGTGTAGAATCACTGGCACACCGTAAGCTTCAGCTACAGCGTGTACGTATTTCGCGCCAGCTACAGCACCAAGGATTTGAGCACCTTGACCTTCAAGTTTAACGCCTTTACCAGCGAAGAAAGCTGCACCGCCGTTAGAGAACTGAACAACAACTGGAGCTTTCACTTTAGCTGCCGCTTCTAGTACTGCGTTTACAGAGTCAGTACCAACAACGTTTACTGCTGGTAGAGCGAAGTTGTTTTCTTTTGCAACTTCAAAAACTTTCTGTACGTCATCGCCAGAGATTACACCTGGTTTTACGAAATCGAAGATCTTAGACATGGATTTAATCCTATTTATCTGTCGTTTTAAAAATAAAACTTGTTAAGTTTAAATTCTTGCAAACGTTTGCTCACAACTCGCGCTATTCTAGCAAAGAAGTGTGATGTGCAGCAAACAAGAAAGCGGGAGATTAACTCCCCCGCTTTCACTTAATTACTTAGCACGCTCTTCAAGCATCGCTACAGCTGGTAGTACTTTACCTTCAACGAATTCAAGGAATGCGCCGCCGCCGGTAGAGATGTAAGAAACGTCAGCCTTGATACCGAACTTGTCGATAGCTGCTAGCGTGTCACCACCACCTGCTACAGAGAAACCTGCAGACTGAGCGATTGCTTCAGAGATACCTTTAGTACCCGCTTCGAAGTTCTTGAACTCGAATACGCCTACAGGACCATTCCATAGAATCGTTTTTGCGTTAGCGATGATTTCAGCTAGAGCAGCTGTTGAATCAGGACCAAGGTCGAAAATCATGTCGTCATCAGAAACTTCAGATACGTGCTTGATTTCAGCTTCTGCGTTTTCATCAAATGCTTTCGCACATGCAACATCAGTTGCAACTGGAATAGAACACTCTTTCATTAGTTTTTGAGCCGTTTCAACTAGGTCAGCTTCGTATAGAGACTTACCAACATTGTAGCCAGCTGCTGCAATAAATGTGTTTGCAATACCACCACCAACAACAAGTTGGTCAGCAACTTTAGATAGAGATTCAAGAACGGTTAGTTTAGTAGAAACTTTAGAACCACCAACGATAGCAACAAGTGGACGCTCTGGGTTGTCCATTGCTTTACCTAGAGCTTCAAGTTCAGCAGCTAAAAGAGGACCAGCACATGCTACTGGAGCGTTCATACCTACACCGTGTGTAGAAGCTTGAGCACGGTGAGCAGTACCAAATGCGTCCATTACGAAGATGTCACAAAGTGCAGCGTATTTCTTAGATAGCTCTTCTTCGTTCTTCTTCTCGCCTTTGTTAAAACGAACGTTTTCAAGAACAACAAGCTCACCAGTGTTTAGCTCTAGGCCATCAAGGTAATCTTTTGCTAGTTTAACTTCGCAATCTAGAGCGTCGTTTAGGTAGTTAACTACAGGTTGTAGAGAGAACTCTTCTGCGTATTCACCTTCAGTTGGACGACCTAAGTGAGAAGTAACCATAACTTTAGCGCCTGCTTCTAGACAGTGCTTGATAGTTGGTAGAGATGCTAGGATACGTGCATCAGAAGTCACTTTGCCTTCTTTTACTGGTACGTTTAGGTCCGCACGGATAAATACACGTTTACCTGCTAGATCCAGGTCAGTCATCTTGATTACAGACATGATGTGTCCTCTCAAATATTAAATAAGTAAAGTTTTTCAGTCACCCGGCAACCCTGCCAAGCTCAATAATTCTTCAAACTGGTTTTGATATGGAGATACTTCATATTTATTTCAAGGGTAAAAATAAATATTTCTCCTTGCCGCAAACTACATTTATCCCCTAGATAGTTGGCGTTGCAGCGTCAAATATGACGGGGAGCGGCTTGCATTGCGAGCGCAGTATCCAGCATACGATTCGCAAAGCCCCATTCGTTGTCACACCAAACAAGCATCTTAACTAGATGGCCGTTACTAACTCGAGTCTGTGTACCATCGACAATCGCGCTATGGGGATCATGATTAAAGTCGATAGAAACGAGCGGCGCTTCAGTATAGTCAACAATGCCCTGTAATGTACACTGAGATGCGTTAACAATGGTTTGATTTACGTCATTAACTTTCACATTTGTATTAATTGTGACACTTAAATCCATTGCAGTAACGTTAACTGTCGGTACTCGTACTGAAATTGCCTCGAATTTGTTAGAAAATTTCGGGAATATTCTTTCAATTCCTTTATGCAACTTAGTGTCCACTGGAATGATCGATTGACTTGCAGCACGCGTGCGACGCAGATCCGAGTGGTAAGCATCGATAACTTGCTGATCGTTCATTGAGGAATGAATGGTGGTGATGGTTCCGGATTCTATCTCAAATGCATCATCGAGCGCTTTGATAATCGGCACAATACAGTTTGTGGTACAAGAGCCATTCGACACTATCTTGTCGTCAGCTTTGAGAGTTTGGTGGTTCACCCCATAAATAATGGTATTGTCGAGATCATTAGCACCAGGATGAGAGAAAAGAACTTTCTTCGCCCCTGCTTTTAAATGCTCTTGACCGTCAGCTTGAGAACCAAACACACCGGTACAGTCTAAAACCAGATCAACCTCTAAATCACGCCAAGGTAATAGCTCAATCTCACTTAGATGAAGGATACGAATAGAGTCAAACTCGCCACTTTCATGGTGAATATAGATATGCTCTTGGTCATTGGTTACTTTTTTGCCAAAACGACCATGACTTGTATCGTACTGCAGTAGGTGTGCCATAGCATCAGGTTGTGCCAACTCATTCACAGCGACGACTTTAATCTGCTGGCTTTTGCCACTTTCATATACTGCTCGCAGTACATTACGACCGATACGTCCAAATCCATTGATCGCAACTCTAAGCATGATTCCTTCGCCTTACATGATTTTCGTGTCACAAATAGTAACCGATAGCTATCAAAAGCGCATTAAGTTAGTGATATGGAGCGAACTTTTCCACATATTCACATGGCATTATATCTCAGCATTTTATATCATGGAGATGGATAAATTATTCCTATTGGCTGTTTTTCTTCAACTTTCATCAACCAAAGGAAATGATTATGTCTGGTTACCCAGCGAAACACTTTTGCCAACAATGTTCAAAAGAGACACCTCATAGCGAAGTTTTGGTGAGGAAGCCAAGCCGTTACGATAATGACCCTTCTTTACTAGGCAAAGTCAAACTTCTCCTTCATAGCTTCATCAATGGTGGACACTACTACGACATGGACAGATACGTAACGTGTAAAGAGTGTGGTCACAAGCAGCTAGACAACTGGGGTAAAGAGTTTGAATAGGCACAAGCATTCGTGATAGAAAAAAACCGAGCCAATGGCTCGGTTTTTGTTATTTGTTGCAACTGTATGCTTACGCTAGCAATTCTTTTGCTGTGTTTACTACGTTTTCAGTAGTGAAACCAAACATCTTGAACAGTTGGTCAGCTGGCGCTGATTCACCAAATGTCGTCATGCCGATGATCTTGCCACCGAAACCAACATACTTGTACCAGAAGTCCGCAATACCCGCTTCGATAGCGATACGTGCTGTGACGTCTGATGGTAGTACTGCTTCGCGGTATGCTGCATCTTGTTTGTCGAAAGCATCGGTTGATGGCATAGAAACAACGCGAACATTCTTACCTTCTGCTGTTAGCTGTGCTGCTGCTTCTACCGCTAGCTCTACTTCAGAACCTGTTGCGATAAGGATAAGCTCTGGCTTACCTGCACACTCTTTCAGGATGTAAGCACCTTTAGCGATGTTGGCGAGTTGTTCAGCGTCACGCTCTTGTTGTGCAAGGTTTTGACGAGAGAAGATAAGAGATGTAGGGCCATCTTTACGCTCGATTGCCAGTTTCCAAGCAACGGCTGACTCAACTTGGTCACATGGACGCCATGTGCTCATGTTTGGCGTTAGACGTAGAGAAGCCATTTGCTCAACCGGTTGGTGAGTTGGACCATCTTCGCCTAGACCGATAGAGTCGTGCGTGTAAACTTGGATGTTCTGAACTTTCATCAGAGCAGCCATACGCATTGCGTTACGCGCGTATTCCATGAACATTAGGAATGTTGCACCGTATGGCACGAAACCACCGTGTAGCGCAATACCGTTCATGATAGCCGTCATACCGAATTCACGCACACCGTAGTGA
>NZ_QEWN01000059.1 GCF_006124995.1 Vibrio sp. Hep-1b-8 | reverse complement strand
GCAGATTTACAGTCTGATCCCTTTGGCCACTCGGGAACCCCTCCAGGGTATTTTTATACTTAACTAATGTTTTCCCAACACGTTAATCAAGTGTTTCTCACAGTTTATCCAGAGGTTTATTCACCGTAAGGCTAAGTGTAAGAAGAATATGGTGGAGGGGGACGGATTCGAACCATCGAAGGCAGTGCCAGCAGATTTACAGTCTGATCCCTTTGGCCACTCGGGAACCCCTCCAGGGTATTTTTATACTTAACTAATGTTTTCCCAACACGTTAATCAAGTGTTTCTCACAGTTTATCCAGAGGTTTATTCACCGTAAGGCTAAGTGTAAGAAGAATATGGTGGAGGGGGACGGATTCGAACCATCGAAGGCAGTGCCAGCAGATTTACAGTCTGATCCCTTTGGCCACTCGGGAACCCCTCCAGGGTATTTTTATACTTAACTAATGTTTTCCCAACACGTTAATCAAGTGTTTCTCACAGTTTATCCAGAGGTTTATTCACCGTAAGGCTAAGTGTAAGAAGAATATGGTGGAGGGGGACGGATTCGAACCATCGAAGGCAGTGCCAGCAGATTTACAGTCTGATCCCTTTGGCCACTCGGGAACCCCTCCAGGGTATTTTTATACTTAACTAATGTTTTCCCAACACGTTAATCAAGTGTTTCTCACAGTTTATCCAGAGGTTTATTCACCGTAAGGCTAAGTGTAAGAAGAATATGGTGGAGGGGGACGGATTCGAACCATCGAAGGCAGTGCCAGCAGATTTACAGTCTGATCCCTTTGGCCACTCGGGAACCCCTCCAGGGTATTTTTATACTTAACTAATGTTTTCCCAACACGTTAATCAAGTGTTTCTCACAGTTTATCCAGAGGTTTATTCACCGTAAGGCTAAGTGTAAGAAGAATATGGTGGAGGGGGACGGATTCGAACCATCGAAGGCAGTGCCAGCAGATTTACAGTCTGATCCCTTTGGCCACTCGGGAACCCCTCCAGGGTATTTTTATACTTAACTAATGTTTTCCCAACACGTTAATCAAGTGCTTCTTACAGTTTATCCAGAGGTTTATTCACCGAAGGGTAAGTGTAAGAAAAATATGGTGGAGGGGGACGGATTCGAACCATCGAAGGCAGTGCCAGCAGATTTACAGTCTGATCCCTTTGGCCACTCGGGAACCCCTCCAG
>NZ_QEWN01000058.1 GCF_006124995.1 Vibrio sp. Hep-1b-8 | reverse complement strand
TCTACCCCGGTGGTTAACATTTGCGAGGAGGTAATGATAGTGGGAATGTCTTTGTCGTTATCTTGGAATTTTTCCAGTAGCTCGCGGCCGACTTTGCCCTCATCACTGGTCACGCGCACACAATAGTGCGGGTCTTTCACTTTTTTGTGTTTGTTGATCATGTCACGCATGGTCAGTGCATGATTTTGGTTTTCGCAAAATACGATGGTTTTTTCTAGTGGATTGATATTGTCCAAAATGGCTTTTGCGACCAGTTCGGTACGATCATCCACGATGATTTTTTTGTCGTAATCTTCAACCTGATAGACGTCTTGCCCTGATTCACCTTCGATTACTTGGTCATCTTTGGTTAGCACCAGCTCGTCTAAGTTGGTACGTACCCGCTTAACACGATATGGTGTTAAGAAACCATCGTTGATGCCATCTTTTAATGAGTATTCAAATGCTGGTGTACCAAAGTAGTCGTAGGTATCCACATTAGCTTCACGTTTTGGTGTAGCTGTTAGGCCGACATGTACCGCACTGCCAAAATGATCGAGTATGGCTCGCCAAGAGCCTGTCTCATTAGCACTGCCACGGTGACACTCGTCAATCATTACAAGGTCGAAAAAATCACTTGGATACGCTTTGTAGTAGCCTTCAATACTTTCACGCTCAGCAATGGCTTGGTAGATAGCAAAAAAGATATGCGCATTAGTTGGCACGACTCCACCCCGCTTGCGTACCTCCTCACCGTTTATTTTGATTAGATCTTTTTCGTATGGATTGAAAGTGTTAATGGCTTGATCCGCCAAAATATTGCGATCGGCTAAAAACAAAATTCTAGGCCTACGTGTACCCGGAGATTCTTTGTTCCAACGTGAATATACCCCTGATCATTGAAAATGCTTGATTTTATTTAGAATCAGGATCATGCTACGAACCATGAAAATTACACTGACTCCTCAGCAGAAACTGCAACTCGAACAAATGCACGATTCTACTCGTGATGGTCGAGTGCGTGACCGTATTAAAGCAGTATTGCTTACCACAGAGGGGTGGAGTCAGACCATGATTGCTCAAGCTCTTCGCATTCATGAATCAACCGTTGCACGCCACCTTAGTGACTACGTTCTTTCTGAAAAACTTAAGCCTGAAAATGGCGGAAGCCAAAGCAAGCTTTCTGCTACTCAAACCATGCACCTAATCGAGCATTTGACTGAGAAAACCTATTCTCACACTCATCAAATTGTCGCCTACGTTAAAG
>NZ_QEWN01000057.1 GCF_006124995.1 Vibrio sp. Hep-1b-8 | reverse complement strand
CTTCTGTAGATGTCAAGAGTAGGTAAGGTTCTTCGCGTTGCATCGAATTAAACCACATGCTCCACCGCTTGTGCGGGCCCCCGTCAATTCATTTGAGTTTTAATCTTGCGACCGTACTCCCCAGGCGGTCTACTTAACGCGTTAGCTCCGAAAGCCACGGCTCAAGGCCACAACCTCCAAGTAGACATCGTTTACGGCGTGGACTACCAGGGTATCTAATCCTGTTTGCTCCCCACGCTTTCGCATCTGAGTGTCAGTATCTGTCCAGGGGGCCGCCTTCGCCACCGGTATTCCTTCAGATCTCTACGCATTTCACCGCTACACCTGAAATTCTACCCCCCTCTACAGTACTCTAGTTTGCCAGTTTCAAATGCAATTCCGAGGTTGAGCCCCGGGCTTTCACATCTGACTTAACAAACCACCTGCATGCGCTTTACGCCCAGTAATTCCGATTAACGCTCGCACCC
This sequence comes from Vibrio sp. Hep-1b-8, assembly GCF_006124995.1. Lineage (GTDB taxonomy): Bacteria > Pseudomonadota > Gammaproteobacteria > Enterobacterales > Vibrionaceae > Vibrio. Next base: position 1,477 of record NZ_QEWN01000057.1, on the reverse strand, counting down.
TCCGTATTACCGCGGCTGCTGGCACGGAGTTAGCCGGTGCTTCTTCTGCAGCTAACGTCAAATGAATATGCTATTAACATATCCACCTTCCTCACTGCTGAAAGTACTTTACAACCCGAAGGCCTTCTTCATACACGCGGCATGGCTGCATCAGGCTTGCGCCCATTGTGCAATATTCCCCACTGCTGCCTCCCGTAGGAGTCTGGACCGTGTCTCAGTTCCAGTGTGGCTGATCATCCTCTCAGACCAGCTAGGGATCGTCGCCTTGGTGAGCCATTACCTCACCAACTAGCTAATCCCACCTGGGCATATCCTGACGCGAGAGGCCTAAAAGGTCCCCCTCTTTGAGACCAATTCCGAAGAACCGGGCTATTATGCGGTATTAGCCATCGTTTCCAATGGTTATCCCCCACATCAGGGCAATTTCCCAGGCATTACTCACCCGTCCGCCGCTCGACGCCGTTAACGTTCCCCGAAGGTTCAGTTAACTCGTTTCCGCTCGACTTGCATGTGTTAGGCCTGCCGCCAGCGTTCAATCTGAGCCATGATCAAACTCTTCAATTTAAGATTTTGTTCGGCTCAATGAATACTGAACATTACATAAGTAATGTTTGAATTGACTGTGCTCTTATTGGTCTTTACTTTTGAAAAAGTAAAACAAAACAGCTCAAGGCTGTTGCCCAATTCGAATGGTCACTTCGTTTCATTGAAACCTAATTTGAAACCCCTCTTTATTTAGAGAAATTTCTAATTGGATTATCATCAACGAGTGCCCACACAGATTGATAGGTCTATATTTTTAAAGAGCTTCTCTTCTGCGTGATTTGTATCACTCGGAAGAGGCGGCCATTCTAGCGATTTAAGTTTTAGTGTCAACCACTTTTTTCAAACTTTTTTTTCAAGCAACTTGCTTGGCTAGTTAACCGTATCGACTTCGCTTGAACCCTTGTGAGCTCTTGCCCTGTCGACGAGGTGGCATTATAGAGATCGCGCTCACATTGGCAAGCGTTATTTTGAAAAAATTGCAAAAATAACATCTAAATGTCGTTTTTTCGCTCAAAGTTTTATTTATCCAACTTTACCCAAAATAAGCAAACATCATACTCACAGAGTTATCCACAATTGCTATTTTTTAGACAAAAGAAAAGGCCGCATTGCGACCTTTCTTCTTATATATAAGAGAGCAGATTAGATACCGGAACCATCTTGCTCATTACCATCATCTTCATGAAGTCCACATTCACGCTTTAAACCAAAGAAACGAGTTTCTTCTTCACTCATTCCTGGTTCCCATTTTTTCGTGGTATGGGTATCACCAACGGACAGATAACCTTCATCTCTTAGCGGGTGATATGGCAGACCATGTTCTTCTAGGTAGTAATGAACATCTTTATTAGTCCAGTCGATTACGGGTAGGAATTTAAACACACCATTTTGGATAGACAAGATCGGCAAGTTGGTACGTGACTTAGATTGC
>NZ_QEWN01000056.1 GCF_006124995.1 Vibrio sp. Hep-1b-8 | reverse complement strand
TTTTTGTTCCCCACTAGCATCGCTTTAACCATTCGAGCAGGTACGAGCTTCACCGTATGCCCAAGCTTTTCAATTGCACGCCCCCAATAATTTGAGCTGTAACAAGCTTCCATCACAACAGTGGTTGGAGCATATTGCCTTAACGTGTCCAACAATCTATTTCGGCGTACTTGGCAATTCGAAACCGGTCTGTTTTGTCGGTCGAATACAGCAATCTGAAACACATTTTTTGCTAAATCGATACTAATAAGCCTATATTTCATGTTGGTCACCTTTATCCTTGATTCTGTCAAAAGTTAATCATGGCACATTGCGATGCCGAGATAGAGGTGACCATCTCATCACACACCATAAATATCACTAGCTAAGTGGTATGGCCCACAACTCAACCACCACATGAGCTTCTCACCGCCAGTTTGGGTGGGAACACCACGCTTTTGTATGGCTGCTTGTCGCCTTCCATGCGTGACAGAATAATCTCTCCTGCCGCTCGGCCTATTTCTCTTGCAGAGACAGAAATAGAAGTCAACGAGGGGTTGGTATCGGCAGATTCCGCAACATCATCAAAACCCACAACTGCGATATCTTTCCCCACGGTTTTACCGAGATCTTTAATTGCCCGCATGACTCCAAAAGCAACAATATCTTGGTAGCCAATAATGGCGGTTATCTCAGGGTGTTGATCCAATAGCTCTCTTGTTACCTTCGCTCCCTCGGAGCGGCTCGCTGAACAGCTTCGAATGTATCGTTCATTGAAAGGAATCCCATGTTCAATCAACTTTGACATATAGCCCCCAAGACGATGGGAACGCGTCTTCGAAATATCCAATCCACCAACGAACGCAATATGTTTGTGACCTTTTTTGATAAGGTGCTCCGTTGCCAACTGTAAGCCCATAAAGTTATTGGTTCCGACGAAATCAAATTGATCTTCTCCAATAGGTCGAACAGCCAACACTATCGGAAACCCACGACTTTGTACTGTCTCCAGAAAGTCTAGATCGGTTTCCATCGCAGGGCACATAACTACACCACCGGCATTCTGACTCAACAACGAATCGATGAACTTGCTTTGACGCTCAACGCTCTCTTCAGCGTTAGCTAGAAAGAGTAACGAATCTTGCTCTTCAAGATAGTGACTAAGTCCTGCAATCATTTCAGCGAAAAATGGGTTGGTGATATCCGGTATGACGAGCCCAACTAGGTTACTGCGCTTGTGTCGCAAGTTGGCAGCGGCCTGATTGTAAACATAACCAAGCTCTTTAACCGCTTCTA
>NZ_QEWN01000055.1 GCF_006124995.1 Vibrio sp. Hep-1b-8 | reverse complement strand
ATTTTATAAGCCACCTCTGGGATCATATCTTGTTCTGTGTAACGAATACCCTGTGCAGTTAGGTGATAACAGCGATGTTTATCAGGTAAATATAGATACCTTGTCATCAACATCATCATCGTCATCAAAACAAAAGCCACCCAAAACATGGGGGTGTCTACAGTAAAATCTTCAAGAATAAACCAAAAAAAAACAAATATTGAATAGTTGACAAAGAACGCCACTCCCCACCTCCACAGGTGTTCGTATTTGCCACCCAATCCTTTGTGCTCCCAAGAGTAGGCTACATCAGCGTTATAAAGTTGTTCCTTTAGAGACTCTATGCTTTGGTTATTCTTCATTGGTCTATTCTCACTTCAATAATACGAGTGCCAAATTCTTTTGGCGCAGGCTCTACGGTTAAATCACCTTGTTTTTTACCTGACGCTATATAGCCCAGTTGTTGATACTTTGAGGCTTGCCAGTTAAACGGCATGCTAACCAGTACCGTGATGGTATCATCCGTGGTGCCGCCGGTAGTCTGGCAATCGATATGAGAAAAGCAAAACTGATTTAACCTACAAACCTGTTAATAGAGTTCAACTTGCATTCTTCTAGTCTTGAATAAAAATAGGGTGTTTAAACATATCGTTCAATTTTGCTAGTTCCACATACTCGATATCTTTTTGACTCTCTAGGATTAGGGTGATGATTTTTTGTTTTTCTTCTATAGACGAACAGTAAAAATCTCTACGGCAGCAATACTCGGTGGCGGTATGACTGTCAATTCTAAACATAGTATCTTTCACTACGTTAAATAGAATTGGACTGTCAGAGAAGAAGATTTCGTGTTTTAGTACCGTTGGCTGAAAATTGGTCATCCCAAATGACATCAGTGCAAATGCCCCAGCACCGACAAGCGCCAAGGGGCCAAGTAACAAAACCGCAATAACACACACCGCAATCCCCACCCACGCAAAACCACGCACGATTTTATAAGCCACCTCTGGGATCATATCTTGTTCTGTGTAACGAATACCCTGTGCAGTTAGGTGATAACAGCGATGTTTATCAGGTAAATATAGATACCTTGTCATCAACATCATCATCGTCATCAAAACAAAAGCCACCCAAAACATGGGGGTGTCTACAGTAAAATCTTCAAGAATAAACCAAAAAAAAACAAATATTGAATAGTTGACAAAGAACGCCACTCCCCACCTCCACAGGTGTTCGTATTTGCCACCCAATCCTTTGTGCTCCCAAGAGTAGGCTACATCAGCGTTATAAAGTTGTTGTAAACCTCCCCTAAACTAGTGGCATACCATTTTAGAGTTCTTCGGCTTAGACTGAGCATAGAAGGAGAACCCGCGATGAAAAAATCACGTTACTCAGAAACACAAATCGTCAAAATCTTAAAAGAAGTGGAAGTGGGTCGTAAGGTCAATGAAGTGTGCCGTGAATACGGCATTTCAGATGCCACCTACTACAACTGGAAAGCAAAATACGGTGGGATGGAAG
>NZ_QEWN01000054.1 GCF_006124995.1 Vibrio sp. Hep-1b-8 | reverse complement strand
TCCCTGGCGTAGGACCTCTTGTCGCGTCAGGCATCATTGGTTCTATAAACAGCGTTGGTGAGTTCAAAAATGGTCGGCAACTGTCCGCGTGGTTAGGGTTGACGCCGTCTCAATACAGCAGTGGTGACAAAAACTATCTTGGAAAAATCACTAAACGCGGAAACCGAGATTTAAGGAAGCTACTCATTCAGGGGGCAAGAGCAGTGATAAACTGGTGTGAGCGAAAATCGGACCCACTCAGTCTGTGGCTACAGACATTAAAACCCAAGATGCATGTCTGCAAATTGGTCGTTGCTCTCGCGAATAAGCTGGCACGGATTATTTGGGCCGTGTTGGTAAAAAGAGCGCCTTATAATCCTCATTTGGCGTGTGCCTGATAAAGAGAACCATCTGTAAAAGAGCGGTAATACACTGATGTAAAACGGTTTGTCTTATTCAAAACCTGTTAAGGACAGCGGCTATTGAAAAGCCATGCGTGTGTAGAGGAGGATAAGACGTCAATTTGGAACTCATTAGGGCGCAGCAAACTAAACGTTGCTATAACGACGCCGGATATATGTCGCAAGACCGTCGACCATCAATGTTAATCTCCGTTAAGGGTGCCTATGAAATAGCTTAAAGAAAAGACCGACATTAATTTCAATCAGGCCTTGCGAACAGCGAGGTGACCATATATGTCCTTTTGCTTACTTTTTGCTTACCCAGTAAACTCTTCAGAATCGGGACGATTGGTAAGCTGCACACCATTTAAGAAATCGCAAAGCAATTGGTCTTCACACTGTTTGTAGTTTTTGTTGTTTGGCTTGCGGAAATATGAACCAATTTCGTATTTACTTAAACTAATGCCAACCACTTCTAATACGTCCAACACATCTTCTGCTTTCATGTCTAGCGCAATGCGCAGCTTCATGAGAATCATGTTGTTGGTCAACGTAACTTTTGGCTTAGGTTGCTCGCCGTCTTTTTTGCCTCGCTTGAGGTTAATAAAGCCATTTAAGAATACCGCCAACTCTTGATCCTTCATCTTAACGCAAGATTTGTCGCTTTCATCTTTTAACCAGTTTGTGACTTTATCTTGAGCCACAATGACTTCGGCCTGCTCGAAAGCTTTCATGATCTGTGCGTTTTTAAGGTTTAACGCGTGTTGGATACGACGTAAAATTTCGTTGTTAGTCACTAGGGATTCCTAAAATGAGTTCTAAGGGTGAATAAAAATCCATCAATCACATGCGATCTGTGGGTGTCTTTATTCAATAGCGTAGTTGACGGTGACTCTAACAGAGAACAGGTTTCTTCGGTAGGTTAAAAAATGAAAATAAGACGGCCTATTCGAACTAGTTGGCGAAGTTGGTAAGACCCCACTTTCATAGACATTATGCTGATTAGAAAAAGTAGGTCGATTCAGAGCTTATCTAACGTAACCGATGCTAATGTACTTCCCAGCTTGCTTAAGCAGACACGTCGGAAAATCATTGATATATCAGGTGATGGTGATCGCCTAACAACCAGTCATGTTAGGCGCGTTTTTAACTGAAATCGAATTAGGAAACAAAACCCATCCACAGCTTCCGCACACATTACTTACCTTTCCATACGCACTGCGCGTTACTTTGATTGAAAATCGGTGTTGCACTTATTGAGCCGCCTCGCAAATCACCGCTGAATATTGCCGCTACAGTACAACAACTTGATTTAGGTTGCGTCAT
>NZ_QEWN01000053.1 GCF_006124995.1 Vibrio sp. Hep-1b-8 | reverse complement strand
TCTGACTGAAATGCATCCCCTGCCTTCTGCTCTAGTTCAATCTTCAACTGCTGAAAATAAGCGGGTTGGCGGCTGGCAATTTTCGGATTGTCCTGAATATCAAGGGGGCGACTTGCCGCCATATCATACTGTTCTGCCGTGAGAATGTTTTGCTGCATCATTAAGCGTAACACTAAATCTCGACGCTCTTTCGCACGCTCAGGAAAGCGCACCGGATTGTAGTAGGAAGGACCTTTTACCATGCCCACCAGCAGAGCAAGCTGGTCAATGCGCAGTTCTTGGATCGGCTGACCAAAGTAAAGTCGCGATGCAAGACCAAAGCCATGAATCGCCTCGCCGCCACTTTGACCGAGATAAACCTCGTTCAAATACGCCTCTAGTATGCGATCTTTGCTGTAGCGATAATCCAGAATCAAAGCAATGTAGGCTTCTCGAACTTTGCGCCATAAGGTTCGATCACTGGATAGAAAAATATTCTTGGCCAACTGCTGAGTCAGAGTACTGCCACCCTGCACAGTTCTGCCCGCCTTTACGTTAGCAACCATCGCTCGTGCAATCGCAACAGGCGAAACACCATCATGTTGGTAAAAGTTGCGATCTTCTGTGACGAGTAGGGCATCTACCATGACTTCTGGGAACTGGTCTCGACGCAAAAACAGCCGCTGTTCATCGTGGTTTTTCTCCAACATACCAAGCATTTTCGGCTCAATACGTAAGTAGCCTAAATCGCCTTTCTTTTCTAGTGATTGAATGCGCTCTAGCTGGCTTGAAGAGAAATGGAGCATCACATGACGATCAGGCTCTGGACCATCACTAAATTCAAATGGTCGACGAATCACTTCAATTTTTGTCGAAGAAGAAGAGTACTCGCCAGGGTAGCGAGGTTGGCGGACTTTGCGGTAATTGAGCACGTCTAACTCATTGCGCACTTCTTGAATCGTAATATCTTCGCCCGGAGCCAAGTTAAGGATTCGCGCATAAACCACAGTAGGCAAATCAAATAATTGCCCCTCAAAGCGTTGTTTAACCACACTATCTAGATAGATACCAACAAACAGCAACAAAGCGAAGCCAGCTAAGCCGACCTTCCAGCTAATGCCCCATAATGTTTTCAGCCACCTACGTTGGGGCGGCTTACTAGGCTTACGCTGAGGCGATTTCGCGCTTCGTTTACCAGATGGCTTCTTGGCGGTTGTGGGTGTTTTTGCCTTACTGGTTGTGGTGGTATTTTTCTTGGTCATGAGTTCAATTGTCGTTTTGTTTTCGTTGTCGCTACATGGTTAGCGGGATCATCAGGCCAAACGTGTTTTGGGTAGCGACCTTTCATCTCTTTTTGCACTTCGATATAAGCACCCGCCCAAAAGCTAGCAAGATCTCGGGTCACTTGCAGAGGTCGCTGCGCCGGAGAGAGTAGTTCCAAAACTAAACGCTTCCTGCCCTGTGCTATTTCTGGAGAAGCCTGCTCACCAAATACTTCTTGCATTCGTACTGATAACACGGGCTCCTGACCTTGCTGATAGCGAATTTTTTTCTTACTGCCTGCCGGCAACTGGTAATGCGTTGGTAGCCATTTATCAATGTCTTGGTTCAGTGGCCAACCTAAATACGCCAATA
>NZ_QEWN01000052.1 GCF_006124995.1 Vibrio sp. Hep-1b-8 | reverse complement strand
TTCTCACACTCATCAAATTGTCGCCTACGTTAAAGAGGCATTTGGACTTGATTATACGGTCTCTGGTATGAACAAATGGCTTCACCACAATGGCTTTAGCTACAAGCAACCGAAAGGCGTTCCACACAAGTTTGATAAAGCAAAACAGCAAGCATTCATAGAGGCTTATGAAGCTCTAAAGGCAAGCTGTGGCAAGGATGAATCGATAGTCTTTATCGATGCAGTTCACCCAACCTTATTAACAAAAATATCTCATGGCTGGATACGTACTGGTCAGGCTAAAGTGATTGAAACAACGGGCAATCGTAGCCGATTGAACATTATTGGCGCACTAAACCTGTCAGATATTGGTGCCACCATCGTTCACGATTACGAGAGTATTAACAGTGAAAATATTGTTCGCTTTTTCTGTAAGTTAAGAGAGAGTTATCCATTAGCCCATAAGCTTCATATCATCTTAGATGGTGCGGGATATCACCGCAGTGACTTAGTCAAAGATGCAGCGTTTGTCCTAAATATCGAACTACATTATCTTCCACCTTACAGTCCAAACCTCAACCCAATTGAGCGGCTTTGGAAGGTAATGAACGAGCAGTCGAGGAATAACGTTTACTTCAAAAATAAACGAGACTTCAAGGAAGCCATCGATCAATTTTTTACTGTGACTCTTCCAGAGATCGCAGGTTCACTGACGTCTCGAATCAATGATAATTTTCAGGTACTCAAGCCTGCATTTTCAAGTTGATTGGGTATATATCATCAAAAACCTGCTAAGCTTAAAAGACCGTTGCTGAACAATAACTACTTGTTGGCAACTCATAAGGACAAGAATAACAACGATAATGTACTCGACTAGAGTACTGTTCAAGGAGGTCACTATGATCACGCATATCAGTCCAGCTGGCAGTATGGACTTACTCTCTCAACTTGAAGTTGAGCGCCTTAAGAAAACTGCTTCGAGTGATCTTTACCAACTCTACCGTAACTGTACTCTAGCGGTACTCAACTCAGGTAGTCATACTGACAACTCAAAAGAGCTGCTGGATAAGTACAAATCATTTGATGTAAACGTGGTGCGCCGAGAGCGTGGTATCAAACTAGAGCTAAGTAACGCTCCAGAACATGCGTTCGTTGATGGAGAAATCATCAAAGGTATCCAAGAACATCTGTTCTCGGTTCTGCGTGATATCGTCTACGTTAACATGCACCTTGCGGACAATCAGCGTCTCAACTTAACCAACGCTAGTCATATCACTAACCTTGTTTTTGGTATCTTGCGCAATGCGGGGGCACTCACTCCGGGTATCGAACCTAACCTTGTTGTCTGCTGGGGTGGCCACTCGATTAATGCAACAGAGTACCAATACACACGTGAAGTCGGTAACGAACTGGGTCTACGTGAGTTGAATATCTGTACAGGTTGTGGCCCCGGCGCAATGGAAGGGCCGATGAAAGGCGCGGCAATTGGACACGCCAAACAACGTTACTATGAACAACGCTATCTTGGCCTCACTGAACCATCGATCATTGCCGCAGAGCCGCCAAACCCGATCGTGAATGAACTGGTTATCATGCCTGATATCGAAAAACGTTTAGAAGCGTTTGTGCGAATGGCGCATGGTATTGTTATCTACCCTGGAGGTGCGGGGACCGCAGAAGAGTTGCTATACATTTTGGGTATCATGATGCACCCAGAAAACGCAGAACAACCTCTACGTATCGTACTA
>NZ_QEWN01000051.1 GCF_006124995.1 Vibrio sp. Hep-1b-8 | reverse complement strand
GTACCTTCTATTGTAGAGTACGACACTGAGTTTGCACATATTGCCGCTAGCATGGTGGGTAAATATATCAATAACTTCAGTGAGTCGTTTTTCTACATGGGGTTCTCGGGTAACCGCGATAAATATGGTGATTTGGGAACAGAAAACTTCTACACTCTTATGACATACGGCACTGTCAGTGGAAACAACTTCAGGACAGGTACTTTTGGTATTTTGAATAACTTGACAGGTTACAGAGGCCATTTTTGGAACCACTTTAATGGGCAACGCGCATTACGGGGACTTAACATGCGTTGTATGAAGGAGTACAAGTAATAAGCGATCTGAAGTTGCTTTGGATGGCCCCCCAAAATGGGGGGCTACTTTTGTTGTTCTAGGGTGCCGCTTGGAAAACGGAAAATATCCCAGGGTGAGATCGCGAACATTTTCTAACCACTTAGAATGATCGGTTTGACGATCATATCTAGCTGTGATCATATACTCTCTTTTAAGAAAGAGACCTACCCACAATGCATATCGATGAGTTTAAAGAGTACTTCCATTTAGTCGCAGATAAGCGCCAATCAGCAAAGGTTACGTATTGCTTGTTTGAGGTTCTGTTCGGCTCATTGTGCGCTGTTATTGCTGGTGCCAAAGGTTGGTTTGATATTCGTGAGTACATCCTTGGTCATCATGAGTGGTTTAAACGTAATGGTATGTTTGTTAATGATATTCCTGCCGATGATACGATTGCTCGCATTATCTCTAAGATAGAACCAGAGTAAGCGTTCACCAGTGGGTAGTTGACTTTCTTCTACAAGCCAAGAACGTTTGGATATGGCTGACGCGCAGTGAGCGCTTGCACGCTCTCCGTCAGTACAGATAAGCTTGATAGCCCATGCTTCTTGCAGGTTTCTACCAGCGTGTGCATTCTGCCTCTGAAAAGCGCATTGAGCGAGTCAAGGCGGAATCGGCGGAGCGGCTCGCTTGATGCGAATGGTTTCGTAGCACAATCTTGTGTCATAAGCACCATCGTCAGATATCTCTGCGATTTTTCGTCGAGATTGTCTGAGCAAATTAGGTAGCACTTCACCGTTGCTCGCATTCGATAAATCGAACTCAACAGCAATGATTTCATGCGTGTCGGTATCAACCGCTAAATGCAACTTTCTCCAGACACGGCGCTTCCCGTTAGTGCCATGCTTTTTAACTTTCCACTCGCCCTCACCTTAAATCTTTAGTCCTGTCGCATCAATGGCTAAGTCACTAAACAAGCGAGGTCTCACACGGTTTCCCTGTTTGATTTGCTTCCATAGCTGAATGGCTTCTTCACCAATCCAAAATGTCAGCGAGCCGCGATTACTCAAGGCTTGGTTATAGTGTTTCCAAATGGTTGTCTTGTAGCGAGGCTTGGGCATTGGTCTAAGTGAACTTAGCTGGTCAATTGCGTTAACTCACACTTTATTGTTAATGGTCAACTGGTGAACTCTAACTCCGGTGAAGCTAAATGGAGAAAAACTCTGACACAATCAGTTATAGATGATGTGATGCTTGGATCTAAGGAAAAGGTAAACTTCGACTGCTATATCATTCATTACAACATCATAATTCACCTGTATGTAAATTAACTATAGGTGACTATTTGGTAAGCGTTCACCAGCACCGTGTTGACTAAGTGTTTAGGTAAAAACTCGTGTGTTTAAGATCGAGCACA
>NZ_QEWN01000050.1 GCF_006124995.1 Vibrio sp. Hep-1b-8 | reverse complement strand
GCTCATCACATCCTGGGGCTGAAGTCGGTCCCAAGGGTATGGCTGTTCGCCATTTAAAGTGGTACGCGAGCTGGGTTTAGAACGTCGTGAGACAGTTCGGTCCCTATCTGCCGTGGGCGTTGGAAGATTGAAGGGGGCTGCTCCTAGTACGAGAGGACCGGAGTGGACGAACCTCTGGTGTTCGGGTTGTGTCGCCAGACGCATTGCCCGGTAGCTAAGTTCGGAATCGATAACCGCTGAAAGCATCTAAGCGGGAAGCGAGCCCTGAGATGAGTCTTCCCTGACCCCTTGAGGGTCCTAAAGGGTTGTTCGAGACTAGAACGTTGATAGGCAGGGTGTGTAAGCGCTGTGAGGCGTTGAGCTAACCTGTACTAATTGCCCGTGAGGCTTAACCATACAACACCCAAAGGGTTTTGCGGACTCGATGTAAGAACATTGAATGTGTAAGAACTTTAGCAGCTTTCCAGATTAAAGAATTTGCTTGGCGACCATAGCGATTTGGACCCACCTGATTTCCATTCCGAACTCAGAAGTGAAACGAATTAGCGCCGATGGTAGTGTGGGGTTTCCCCATGTGAGAGTAGGACATCGCCAGGCTTTAAATTACTAAGAGCCCGTTTGTAAGAACGGGCTTTTTTAGTCCCACAGGGATATCTTGATGCTGATATAGCTCAGGTGGTAGAGCGCATCCTTGGTAAGGATGAGGTCCCCAGTTCGAGTCTGGGTATCAGCACCAGTTACTGTTTGTTATAAACTTTATGCATAGAGTTTAAAGCAAAACGTAAAGAATTTTACTTGGCGACCATAGCGATTTGGACCCACCTGATTCCATTCCGAACTCAGAAGTGAAACGAATTAGCGCCGATGGTAGTGTGGGGTTTCCCCATGTGAGAGTAGGACATCGCCAGGTTCCCTTTTTGTTTTTGGATTTCAGAAAAATCCAAAGGCAAAAAACTTAGACTTAAGAGTCTAACCAGTGCGGAGCGGTAGTTCAGTTGGTTAGAATACCGGCCTGTCACGCCGGGGGTCGCGGGTTCGAGTCCCGTCCGCTCCGCCACTTATTCCAGACCCCAGCAGAAATGCTGGGGTCTTTTTGTTTTATCCGCGTATTGTGCACTTCGACTACAGGTTGCCTGCGACGCACCTTCACCGTTTTAAAAGCGCTTTTATCTCTTCACATTTAAATCCCAATCATACTCATAGCTCGCTCCTTTAACCGATATGATCGGTTGCTTGCGATACCGATTGATATGAGTAACTAGCTGCTGTTGATCGCCAAAATCAGCGATAAACCAATCATAGATAGATGAGAGGCGGATATTGTCACCATTTACTAACACACCCTTATCGCTATTGATAAACTGCTTTGCAGCGAGTTCCAATAGCTGTTCTGTGTTCGCGGCGGTGAAGGCTTGGCTCTGTAAGTTAGGGCAACCTAAGCTTGCACAGTTAACTGCGTAGTGTGTTCTAGGATCGTTCCAGATAGGGCGTAAGATACGATGCTCTATGTCATTTAGAGAAAGCGGTTGTCCAGCCACAGTAATCACTTCATCTCCCCATGGACCAAAGCTAAAAAGGCCACCTAACTTGGTAATCGACTTAATTGGATAGGCATCGACAATGAGTTGAACTGTGATTGCATTGTATAGTTTAACCCAGTAGGCATACTGTTCATCCAGTGAGTATGTTCGAGGATCGATCTTGGCAAGAGTAGAGATGTACAGGTCTAGTTGTTGTTTGTCTTGTTCGGAAACGTCGTCATATTTGACGAG
>NZ_QEWN01000005.1 GCF_006124995.1 Vibrio sp. Hep-1b-8 | reverse complement strand
CACGAGTAGAATCGTGCATTTGTTCGAGTTGCAGTTTCTGCTGAGGAGTCAGTGTAATTTTCATGGTTCGTAGCATGATCCTGATTCTAAAGAAAATCAAGCATTTTCAATGATCAGGGGTATAGACATAGTTTTTCTCTCGTTATTTTTTCTATAAGATGACAGTCAATGTCATCGATAGTTATACTCTGAAACAATCGAGTGATACAAATAACAAATTCAAAGGTTCTAAATGAAAAATTTCTATGCAGAAATTACCGGTTGGGGGAAATGCCTACCGCCAGCTACGCTCTCTAATGCGGATTTAAGCACTTTTCTTGATACATCAGATGAATGGATTAGAACCAGAACTGGTATTGAAAACCGCCGTATCAGTCACGTCAACACCTCTGACATGGCCACCGTTGCCGCAAAGCATGCGTTGGCTTGCGCGGGTAAAAGTGCTGATGAGATTGACCTCATCATTATTGCAACCTGTTCACCAGACTCACTCATTCCGAATATTGCCTCTAAAGTCGCTCAGAATCTTGGCATTAAAGCCGCAACTGCGTTTGATCTTAATGCTGCGTGTACGGGATTTGTCTATGGTTTAGAAACAGCAACACGTCTGATGCAGGCGGGTAATTATCAAAATGCGATAGTGGTTGGTGCTGAACGTTTGTCATTCTTTATTGACTGGACAATGCGTGATACTGCCGTGCTGTTTGGTGATGGCGCGGGCGCAGTTGTGTTAACTCGTACAGAAGAGCAAGTGGGCTTGCAGCAGGCACAACTAGGTTGTGACTCCGCTGGACGTGACATTCTTTCTGTTCCTAAATTTGGCACATCAATGGATCGTTTTGCTGCCGACAATGGCTATTGGGATTTTAACTTTGTAGGTAAAGAGATCTTTAAACGAGCTGTGAAAGGTATGGGTGCCGCAGCGCAAAACGTATTGGCGCGTAGTGGTTTATCCACTGACGACATAGATGTGCTCATCCCGCATCAGGCAAACATTCGCATTATCCAAACCTTATGTGATCTCTCTGCAATTAGCCAAGATAAAGCGTTCGTTAATATTCACAACTATGGCAATACGTCAGCGGCGACGGTACCAATCGCGTTATGTGAATCCCTAGAACAAGGCTTCGTTAAGCCAGGAGATAACCTACTATTGGCTGCATTCGGTGCGGGCCTCACTTGGGGCGCTTGCCATATTCGGTGGGGTGACCGAGTAACCCCTGTAGGAGAATGTAACGCGGCACTACCTGAATGTAATCAGAGCGCACTTGAGCTGCTGAGCAATGCTATCGAGTATTGTAAAAAGCGCGCTTAACTCCCTTATATATCAGCAAAAGTCGCACTTAAGGTGCGACTTTCACTAGCATTAATATTATTATATTGGCCTAACGATAAGAACAACGCTGGGCTTGTATGAAATTCCTCCACACCTCTGATTGGCATCTTGGCCGCCAGTTTCACAACGTCTCGCTTTTAGACGATCAAAAAGTTGTACTTCAGCAAATTATTGAGTATATCGAGACTCATTCTGTTGATGCCTTGGTCATCGCGGGAGATATTTACGATCGTTCCGTACCACCGACGGCAGCCATTGAAGTGCTCAATCAATTTGTGACAAAAGTGTGTGGAGAATTACAGCTTCCTATCATTATGATTTCGGGAAACCATGATGGCGCAGAGCGACTAGGATTTGGTGCTGAGCAGATGAAAAGCTCGGGTTTACACATTCTGTCGAGCTTTCAGGATATGTTGCAACCTGTTGAATTAGAGACTGACATTGGTCGTGTGTCATTTTATGGCATGCCTTACAGTGATCCTGAACAGGTTCGTCACCATTTCGGTCAAGCGGTATCGACTTACGATCAGGCGCACGCACTACTTTGTGAGCAGATTAAGCAGCGCGTCCAGCTAAGTTCTAAGAACATTCTAATCAGTCACTGTTTTGTTGATGGTGCCATTGAGTCTGAGTCAGAACGCCCACTATCTATCGGTGGTTCTGATCGGGTCAGCCATCAGCATTTTGTCGATTTTGACTATGTGGCACTAGGCCATCTCCATCAGCCTCAATACAAGGGTGAAGAGTTTATCCGCTATTCCGGCTCTTTAATGAAGTACAGCTTCTCTGAGCAACATCAGAAAAAAGGCATGACATTGGTGGAGTTCGATCTCAATGGTTTCAAGTCAGCAACCCATATTGATCTTGTTGCGCCTCATCAAATGAGAATCATCGAAGGCGAACTTGATGCCATCATATCTGGAGCGAAAACCGATCCGCAGTCTAACGACTATCTGCTGGTTCGTTTAATGGACAAGCACGCCATTCTCAACCCTATGGAAAAATTAAGAGCCGTGTATCCCAACGTGCTGCATTTAGAGAAACCGGGGATGTTGATCGGTGTTGAGCAGCAAATGGCCGCAGCCAAACTTGCTCGAAGCGAGGTGGATATGTTTCGAGATTTCTTCATTGAAGCTCAGGATAGCGAACTGACACCAGAGCAAGATCAAGCGATCACAGATATCGTCAAACAGCTAAACCAGCACTAAGGGTATACGATGAAACCGACTCAACTTACCATGCAAGCATTCGGGCCTTTTGCTGAGCGCGAAATTGTCGATTTTACTAAGTTAGGAAGTAACCCTCTGTTTCTTATCAACGGTCCTACGGGCTCGGGTAAGACATCGATTCTCGACGCTATCTGTTTCGCTTTGTATGGAGAAACAACGGGTAACGAGCGTCAGGGTATCCAGATGCGTTGTGACCAAGCCAAAGAGGAACTGCCGACGGAAATTACGTTGGAGTTTACACTAAATGATCGTCGCTACCGCGTTACTCGCTCGCCAGAGCAAGAAGCACCTAAAGCGCGCGGAGAAGGAACGACAACCCGCAAACATAGCGCGTCGCTTTATGAGATCACCCATGGTGAGCAACTGATTACCAGTAAGACGGTACAAGTAAAAGCAGAGATAACAAGCTTACTCGGGCTAAATGAAACTCAGTTTCGCCAAGTGATGGTGTTACCTCAGGGTAAGTTTCGTGAATTGCTGCTCGCCAGTTCGAAAGATCGTGAGGCAATCTTTGGGCAACTGTTTCAAACAGATGTCTATAAGAAGATTGAATTTGCCCTTAAAGACAAAGCGAGTGCTATTAGTAAAGCGAAAGATGAATTTGATAACCAAATTCGCGGCGCTTTACAGGTCGCCGAAGTCACTACCGAGCAAGAGTTGGCAGCACGTCAGCTAGCCTTGGGGGCTGAGCTAGAATCTGCGAAAGCCCTAGAACATAGCGCGCATGAAAAGCTTAACCTCTTCAAAAGTGAACTCCTTCGAGCTCAGGCGATTCATGATCAATTCATCAAGCTGGAAGTTAGTCGTAACGCGTTGGCGAATCACCGTGCCAATAGCAATCAGATAGCAGAGATTAACACTAAGCTTCACGCAGCACATATTGCCACTAAGCTTGAGGTGCCATATGCAAATCTTGCGTCCATTAAGAAACAAATCGATGATTTCGCGAGCAGTATTGCCACGTTAAACGGACAGATAGAAGATGCCCGACTGGCTCATAGCAAAAGCCAAATGGAGCTAGAGCTAGCACAAACAAACGCCGATCAGATTACCAAACTGAATGAATGCCAATTTCAGCTTGAACAAGCAAAGATAAAACTTGCAGAAAAGCAGCTACTAGAGCAGCAAGTGAGTTCACTCATCGCAACGCGTGACGAGTTAGCAAGAAAGCAGGTCCACTACCTCGGACTGAAAGATAAGTTGGTTAAAGAATCCGATATCGCTGCTAATTCTTTGCAACAGGCTCGTCAGGACATCAGTGAGAAGGCAACGCTAGAAAACAAGATGTTGAGCCACCAGCATCTGTTAACAGACTTGAAGAAATACCACACGATCAAGATTGAACTCGATCGTCTACTCGGTTTGTCAGGTGAGCACGAAAAATCACTGGCGGCAGCAAAAACTACCTTTGAGGAAAGGCGGAACTATGCCGACCAATTGGAGCTTGGGTGGCACAACGCACAGGCATCGATTCTTGCGCAGAAACTGGAACAGGATCAGCCTTGCCCAGTCTGTGGTAGTTGCCAGCATCCTCAACCCGCCAAATTAAGCAGCGAAAGCGTCACCAAGGAACAAGTTCAGAGTGCGCGACAGCAAGAGCGCCATGCGTTAGAGCAGTTCAACCTTGTCAATAACGCGTACAGCCAGCATAACAATACGCTAGAAGTGCAACAACGACAGTTAAATGAAGCAGCGAGTCAGTTACAAGATAATGTCACAGCAGATGTTGTTCAGTTAGAGGATCAATTAGTTCAGATCAGGCAGCGAGTCGAGGCGTTATCGACCATTGATTTAGCGAAGATGGAACAGGATGTGGTTGAACTCAATCAGCGTTGTGCCAACGGTGATGAGAAAATCAACCAACTCAAAGCGGAAATCGCGGCAAACGAATCAGCCCTCAAGGTACAACAACAGCAGCTTGACAAAGTTGCATCAGCGATCGATGCCAATTACCCCTCTGTAGAGGCAGTGGAACAGCAGTATGCAAGTAATCAAGCGACTATCGAACAGCTTAAGCAGGCGTT
This sequence comes from Vibrio sp. Hep-1b-8, assembly GCF_006124995.1. GTDB lineage: Bacteria > Pseudomonadota > Gammaproteobacteria > Enterobacterales > Vibrionaceae > Vibrio. Next base: position 33,092 of record NZ_QEWN01000005.1, on the reverse strand, counting down.
AGAAAGAGTCAAACAGACGAACGAGCAGCTCACTTTACAAGTGACAAACCTACAAAGCCAGTTGGCAACCAATAACCAGCTATGTAATGAAGCGCAGCAAAAACGCGATCAGTGCGAACAGATATGGAATTCAGAGCTAGAGCGTTCGGGCTTCGAATCTGAACACATCTTTTTGCAAAGTCGAGCAGAAGAACCTCAAATCGTATTGTGGCAAAAGACGGCGAATGAGTATCAAGAAACAACGGTTAAGTTGCAACAAACCGTCGCTGACTTAGAACAACACCTGACGAACTGTGAGAAGCCTGATTTAGATAGCAAAAAGTCTCAATTATCACAGGTTGAGCAAGGGTTTCAGCAGGTGAGAGCAGCGTTAGACGCCGTGCGTTCTTTGTTTCAAAGGGTCGAAAAAGTACAGCAAGACATTGCGATTCTGCATGAAAAAAATAGACAACTGGAAGCTGAATACCGAGTTTACGGAACACTTTACGATGTCGCGAGCGGTAAAACAGGCAGCCGAGTAAGCTTACACCGCTTTGTGCTAGGTGTATTGCTTGATGATGTGTTGATTCAAGCGTCACAACGATTAAGCATCATGAGTAAAGGTCGTTACCACCTAGTGCGAAAGATGGATGGCTTTAAAGGTTCGGCAGGGCGAGGACTCGATTTGAGTGTAGAGGATAGCTATACCGGAAAAAGCCGTGATGTGGCGACATTATCTGGTGGTGAATCTTTTATGGCCGCGTTGGCGTTGGCTCTTGGGCTATCAGATGTCGTTCAGTCATACAGTGGTGGTATTCGTCTTGATACGTTGTTTATCGATGAAGGTTTTGGCAGCCTAGATCCAGAGTCATTGGATCTGGCTATTCAGACTCTGGTTGATTTACAGCAAGCAGGGCGGATGATCGGTCTAATCTCTCACGTCAGTGAGCTAAAAGAGCAGATAGCGCAAAGAATTGATGTACATGCAAGTCGTGTCGGCAGCACAATCAGACTCGTGGTCACATAACGCCAGATCTGTTGTGGCGTTAATTGGTTCGCTGTCGTTATGTGTGCTAAGAATTAGTTAGGTAGAACAATTATAAACTTTTGTCTTATTGTGTGGTTAGGTGACGTTAAGGCTAACAATGGTCTCGATATCGGAATCGGTTCGTAAAGTTTACCAATATGCAGAACCCAATCTAACGTTAGTTGGTTGGATGGGCTTGCTTGGGTATCCGACATACTATTATGTATGGACCTACTTGTTCCCACAGCTATACGAATCATTGTCAATGCGATTGGCGTGTTCAGCATTGTTTGCAGTTTTAGCGCTACGCAATTATGTCCCTAAGCACCTTGAACGCTATCTACCGCATTACTATTTTTTTGCCATAGGGATATGTTTGCCCTACTTTTTTAGCTACATGATGTTCATGAATCATTGGTCGACAGTTTGGGCAATGTCATTCATGGCGTCTATTTTCCTTCACGTGCTGCTTGTTCACCAGACGAGCTTGATGCTGGTACAGGCGACAGTTGCTATCGTGCTTGCCTATCTTACCGCGTACGGCTTAGATACCGAATACGTACGGCAAGAAGTCGTATGGGCATATATGCCAATATTCCTTTTTACCTATGTGTTCGGAAACCTGTTTTATTTCAGGAATCAGGTGGAACATGAAAGTAAAGTGTCACTGGCGAAGTCTTTCGGTGCAGGAATGGCTCATGAGATGCGTAATCCGCTTAGTGCACTGAAAGCCTCTCTTGATGTACTTAATTCCCTGCTTCCTGATGAGAGCACAAGCCGTCAATCAGGTTACAAGTTGTCTTCACAGGAGTTGGCGCTAGCACGCGATGTGATTAGCGATGCCGACGAAGTGATTAGAACCGGGAATGAGACCATTGACTTGTTGCTTACCTCGATTGATGAGAATCGAGTTTCACGCACGACATTTAAAAAGCACTCGATAAGAGCAATCACTGAAAATACGTTAGACAGCTTTGCCTACAAGAGCCTAAAAGATAAGAAAGCGGTAGTGTTAGCTGAAGGCATCGATTTTGAATTTTTTGGTAGTGATGCATTAATAAAATACGCATTGTACAACTTGTTGAAAAACGCGTTCTATTACCAAAACAACAACCAGTTTAAAATCGTTATCGAACTTAGAAGTTATGAATGGCATAACGAACTGACCTTTACCGATAACGGAGTGGGCATCGCTCCCCAAGTTATTGAGCATATTTTCAACGACTTCTATACCTTTGGCAAAACAGGCAGCTATGGATTAGGCCTACCATTTTGCCGTAAAGTGATGAAAGCGCTTGGTGGCAATGTGTCATGCCGCTCTAAACTCGGAGAGTGGACTGAATTCACCTTGATGTTCCCTAAGTACGATTCCTCTGAAGTTAAGCAAATCAAACAGGATCTGATGAAGTCAAAATCGGTGTTATATATTGGTCAGCAAAATGCATTGATGCGACAAATTAACCAAGAGGCGTTCTACAAAGATTTCCGGCTTAAAATACTGGACTTAGATGCAGCGAGTAAAAAAGAAGAGTACGAGTTCGAATTTGATTTGATCCTAGTCGACTTGGACAGTGCCGTTGATAAACCACTCTCTTTGATAGAGTTGGAGAGTAAGCTGCATTTTACAGAAGGACGGATAGTCTTCTTATATGATCAAAATAGTCAGTATCATAATGACATTGAGCGTCACTTAGTCGTTTATCCAATTGAAAAACATAGGATGATGCTTAGTGCAAGTAACATTATTGATGAGCTATTCTTCGAGGACATAGAGCCGAACAGAAACGTCTTGCCACGAAAATCGTTTGATTGCGGCAAAACCATTGTTGTGGCCGATGACAACCAGTCGCTACGATTTTATACATCGGTATTACTCGAGCAGCAGGGCTTCACTGTTCTCCAAGCGAGTAATGGCCAGCAGGTACTTGATGAACTGCAGCAAAAAGATGTCGATTTAATCATCATGGATCTCGAAATGCCGCAATTGAATGGACTGGAAACGACCAGTGCTATCCGCGCTTCGCAGCAGCACTATGCTTCCATTCCGATATTGGCGCATACCGGTAATTCGAGTGAAAGCGTGATTGCTCAAATTCAAGAGGCGGGTATGAATGATTACATTATTAAACCGGCGGCAACAGATAAACTTCTCGATAAGATTGCCAATTGGATTTAATTCAGGCCCTATAAAGGGCCTGAAGATTAAAGAATATACATGTCTGATTGCTCAGCTGCTTTGGAGCATACGTAAATAATTTTATCGAGTTGCTTTTCGCTAAGAGAACTGTTTAGAGAGAATCTAATCAAGTTTTTATTTCTTGCTGTTGCCGGCCGACAAAATACGGCACCAAATAGACCATGATGTTCTAAAAAATTGCGTACTTTTTCTGTATTTCGTTCGTCACCAGTTTCAAGTGAAATAATTTGAGAATGGCTACGAATGGTAATGTTCTTTTTAACCAGTTCATGTTTTAAATAATGACTGATCTCCTCTAATCGACGACGTCGCTCATCGCTCGCTTTTATAACTTGTAAGGTCATATCAAGCCGTTCAACTTCGTAGGGTAAAAGTGCAGAACTAAAAATAGCAGGGTAAGCAACGAATGGGATACACTGATTTGCCTGGTTATTACACCATATAGCACCAGCACGATAAGCGAATGTTTTGGCGAGACTTGCGGTCATAAAATCAACCAAATGAGTAAGACCAAGTTGGTGAAGTAGACCGGCTCCTTGTGCGCCAAAAAGACCAAGCGAGTGAGACTCATCGACAACAATCGCACAGCCATATTCTTTAGCGATGGATATCATATCGCTGATTGGGGCAATGGTACCGATAGTGCTGTATATCGAATCAATGACAACAACACCTGCGCCATGCCGTTTAAGTAGTTTTTCAAGATGACGGACGTTGTTGTGCATAAATGGGTGGACATCGCACCCAGCAATTCTTGCTCCCTCCCATAATGACATATGAGCAAAAAAGTCGACGTAAACCTTTGTGTGTTGGTGACAAATTGTTTGCAGTAGAGCGATGTTCGCTTCCCAACCAGATTGAGAAAGCAAACACGATTGAAACCCAGTGAAGCTCGCTAATTGATGCTCAAGACTCGGTTTACGCTCCTCGCTCTGTAGGAATATTCCAGACATTAACGGGCTGGTTTGGCAACTCGCTATCGCATTGATATGTTGTTTAACAATCAGATCATGATTAGCAAGGTCAAGATAATCATTGCTCTGAAGAACAATATCATCTTGTTTAGGTGTTAAACCGAGAACAAGATGCCGCGAATTATCATTTTGATTGATAAGATCTTCAATATGATGATTAAGCTTGTCGTGAATAAATTTTGGCAAGGTCGATTGGTTGTGTAATGTATTCATTTTTGAATATCCTTTTTATTACGAGACAACGCCAGCTGACAAAGGATATATGTATCAAATGATGAAGTTATGCGAGTGCGGTATTTAATATTTGTAGTGTTGGCTACAGAGATAAATATTGCCTATATTTATAGCTGCTCTTCCTATATAGGCTTTAGCCATCTTAGGGCGATAAAATAATACCGTCCATTGTGTGTTATTTTGAAAAATCTATCTATTGTCAGACAAGATTTCCGGCCAATACATTTTGAAATAACCCACCGTTACCCAAACCACCAATCCGGTGGCGACGGAAAGTTCAAATAGACCAAATCGATGTAACCAGTACCAGTGAGGATAGTTTTCACCAAAGAAAGAGGTGAGACGGTGCATAGCAATCGCACTAATCACAGAAGGGAAGGTGACTGCTGCGATGGAAGGCTGAAACTTGAGACGCATCAAGCGTATGTAACAGAGATAAATCAGTAGCGTCATAGTAATAGCGATTCCCGCCAGTGCACCTGTCAAAATCGGATCTGGATGAGGAAAGTTAACCAGGTAAGACGCTAATGTAAGGTTGATGGGTGCCGCCATTATGGCAAGTGTAGGTTTGGCACGCTTAGGCAACATTCCTTCAAAAACGAGACGATAGAGAACCAACGGCAGCATAAAGAAGTAAATGCCGATGCAAACCATAACCAGTGATTCAGAAAAAACGTTGTGGCCAAATTGAGTGCCAGCTAACGAACTACTGATCAGGCCAACTGGATAGAGAAACCAGCTTGGTACGATGTTGGACATTTTGAAGTTCAACAACTGAAAAGTGAAGAACAAGGTCATCATTGTCAGATGCAATAGTAGGGCTACAAACCAAATTGGGTAAGCGATCACCGGCGAAATAAGGGCGAGATAATCACACAAAATCAACAGTGCCATGCTCATTGGAGCCATAAGACTGCCACTCAACGGGTGACGAATGTCATTAATAAAAGTGGAGTAACTGGTGAGATATTTTACCAAAACCGGAAAAAGCAATAGTGCCCCAAAACCTGCAAGATAAGGGCGTATTAGCTCACCGATTTCTGGAACGTAGAGTGCCCAAGCATGACCAAGACCGATCATGCCCAGAGCCAAAGCGGCTTGAGACGGAGGGACACTCTGGAATTGAGTAAAACGTCGCCAGTTCAAAAAGATTCATCCTATATGCTGCTAAATCGGCGTGATAAGCAAAGCTATCTTTTGACTGAGACACTCCTTTGCCTTGCTTTAATCTGCGGCGATAATAGCAAGCCAAACGGTTGCGAGGCAAATCTCATTGCGCATTTGTCGGGAGATCTTTCTGTCTTAACTTCTCATTTTTAAGAGTTCGATGCAGCAGTTGGCTGTAGATCGGTTGTCCACCTAGCATTTGAGCAAAAATAACGGCCCCCAAGCTGGTGATGATTAATGGCAGGATTAGGTAGTAGTTGTTGGTCATTTCTATCACCAACAAAATGCCAGTGATAGGAGCCCGAACCGTTGCAGCAAATAGGGCTCCCATACCCGCGATTGCAAACATACCGGGTGTAATCGGTAACTCTGGAAATAGTCCTTGTGCAATGAGACCGAAGGCGTATCCAAACAGCGTCCCAAGTGCCAGCATTGGCGCAAAAATGCCACCCGGTGCCCCTGAACCAAAACAGATCATGGTTGTAGCGATACGTGCAACGAACATCAGCAATAGTATCGACGCGCTGTAGCCACCATTAGTAATATTGGGAATAAGGCTAATACCACCCCCCGTCACTTCAGGGAAGTAGAGCAGCATAATGCCAAAGCAACCACCAATAAGCGAGCCTGTGATCAAGTAACGTTTACAGTCGTTTCTATGCAGTTTGACGAACAGATCCTGTGACAAAGTCACCAGTTGGTTAAACACAACCCCAAACATGCCAAACAGGGCACCAAGAAGGAGAAAGAGCCACAAGGTTGCGAGATCCGGCGCTTGATATTGGGGCATGGTGATGACTGCATCTTGGCCATTGATATAGCGGAACACAATGTTGGCGGAAATGGCGGAAATAATCACCGCTCGAATAGAGATTAGCGAGTAACGAAACTGCGGACGCATCTCTTCAACAACGAACATAATCCCCGCAAGAGGCGCGTTAAAAGCAGCCGCTAGGCCACCGGCCGCACCTGATGCCAGCAAAGAGTGTTTGGTGTCGTCATTGTCGACTTTAAAAATGTCGGTCACCATACGACCTATCGCTCCACCCATTTGCACTGTTGGGCCTTCGCGTCCCAGCACCATACCAGAGCCTAATGCACCCATGCCACCAAAGAACTTTACTGGGATCACTCGCCACCAGCGCACAGGGCGAATTCCATCCATCGCCCCTTCGATTTCAGGGATACCAGAACCGGCAGCCTCTGGAGCGAATCGATGAACTAAAAAATAGCCGATGAAAGCGAGTGACGCGCTAATGATAAATGCCGCTAACCACAATGGAAGTAGGCTGCCAATCTCGCTTTTTAGCCACTCTGTACGGGTTTCTGATACGAAGTGAACTGCAATTTCGAAATAGGTGCCAACGAGCCCAGCTAGCACTCCAACTAGGAGTGAAAGAAACAACACGGAAATCGGAGTCTTGTCCTTGGAGAGAAATTGATTAATTGCATCCTTAGGAACTTTTGCAAGGAAGGAATGCTTCAATTTTTCTCTTTTGGTCATGGACGTGAGGGCTCCGTAATTTGAGGATAGACGAGGTATAGCGCGAATTATACGCCGGTCTTAGACTAACTATAGCGACAAGATTGAAATATTGATTTTCATAATTGATAAAAAGACAACAAGCGAACGGATGGAAAATGAATAAATACTGAAGCGAGTTCACAATAGTGACGTATAAATGTCTTGCTGAAGCTTGCAAAACTGGGGATTTGAACCATAGTTTAAGTGTAAGGCAATCTGAACCGACCCGCATGGAGGAAATTGTCGCCTTACCTACAATTTGGATGGATTCAACGAAATATTTGAAAGCCTCGTCATTGATCAGGTCTCAACTTATGACTTCCTGATTCGCAAACTCACGATTGAGTAACGAGGGATAGGGCGCACTTACGGTGCGCCTTTTGTCGTTTAATGAGGCCTACTGTTCAAGGTTGGCAATTCTTTTCAAGACGGACTCTAGCTGGTCCCAAGGGAGTAGTTGGCTGTCGATCACCTCGATGCGGCTCTCAAAGCCTTGTAGTGACATTTCATTAACGGACACAACGCCATTACTTACGTTGAATGCGTAGCAACCGTTCGTGGTATTTAATACCCCTTTCACGCGTTCCGCTGTGAGATCAGAAAGCATCGAGAACAATAAATCAAAATCAAAAATAACTTCCGCGCCAAATAGCCAGCCACAGCTGAAATAGCCCTGACCTTTGTTTTCCTTACGCACGTAGAGTTGATCGGGAGCCAACGCAAACTGAGGTTCTTGCTCTGCGTGTTCGTGATGATGTTGAGCGACTTCAGATGACGGAGAGTTATCACGGCGCTGGCTGTCGAGCAGCTCAATAGGGAACTTGCCCTGTTTAACCAGTTGACTGTAGATTTTAGGTGGATTTTGATCGGTGACCCAGTCATTAAAGGTATCAATATCGCTCACATGGCACTGGTCAATTTTGTTACCGATGATAATGTCCGAAATGGCCAGTTGATCGGTAAAGTTGCTGTTCTCGGTATATTTGGGGTTCGATAAGTTGCGCGGGTCTACTAAGCCTATTGTTGCACGCAGATCGATATAGTCAGCGAATTGAGCAGATGTTAACGTTGCCAGCACCTTGTGAGCATGGCCTAAACCCGTAGGCTCGACAATTAAACGATCGGGTTTCGTGCGCAGTAGCGCGGTTATCGCGACAGACATTGGTACCCCAGCAGCACAGCACATACATCCACCAGGAACTTCTTTAATTAACGCACCTTGATCTGTCATCATGGCACCATCGATACCTATTTCACCAAACTCGTTGACCAAAACGGCCCACTGCTCGTTTTGTGGTTTTTCTTTAAGCAGGGAGAGAATAGCTGTTGTTTTACCAGTGCCTAGAAAGCCTGTAATGATGTTGGTAGGAATTTTCATCAATCATGTTCCTGTGTGGTTTTTGTTATAATATAACAGAAATCTCGGGTAGTGGAGTACAAAAAGGGCAGCGGAGAAGCTGCCCTATAACAATCGCTTAGCGCTTGTTTTTCAGATACCGTTTGCGACGTTCTTCTTTCTTCTTCGCTTTCATTTCTGCTTTATGTGCCGCTTCGATTTCAACTTCGATAAGCTCTTGTGTAATCATCTCAGGTAATTCTAAGGTGATTTGCCCTAACGTGCCGTTACGCAGTTCGTGAAGCAAGATTTCTGAACATTTATGTAGGTCAACTCGCCCGCCAGCACGTAATGCTCCTCGGCGGCGACCGATCTCTTCCATCAGTTCAATGTCACTGTCCGGAAGTTCTTCGATTTGGTAGCGTTCTTTAAGACGTTCAGGATAGGCCTTAGCTAAGTATTCCACCGTATAGAAGGCAACTTCATCATATTCCATCGCCGTATCCTTAACTGCGCCGGTGGCGGCAAGGCGGAAACCGCTATGTGGATTCTCAACTTTTGGCCATAGAATTCCCGGTGTATCAGAGAGAACGATGCCGTTTTGCAGATTGATCCTTTGTTGGCGGCGAGTCACGGCTGGTTGATTGCCTGTAACGGCAACTGCACGCCCCGCAAGCGTGTTAATGATGGTTGACTTACCCACATTCGGAATACCCATGATCATGGTGCGAATGTTTTTGCCAATCTCTTCTCTATGAGGTGCGAGCTTACGACATAGCTCAAGGATCTTTGTGACTTCTTGAGTGTTGCTGGTGGTGATGGCCATCGCCTTAACGTTGTTTTCTTTCTCAAAATGGTCAATCCACAACTGAGTTAACTCAGGATCTGCCAAGTCACGTTTGTTGAGAACCTTAACGACAGGCTTGTCGCCACGGAGTTCGGAGATCATCGGGTTCTCGCTACTAAAAGGGATGCGAGCGTCCAACACTTCGATGATGACGTCAACTTGAGGAATTGCTTCTTCGATCTCTTTACGGGCTTTGTGCATGTGCCCAGGAAACCATTGGATAGACATAGGATTAACCTTGAAATTCAAACTTGCGACAATTGTAAGGAGAAATTGCCCATAGTAAAGCGCTAAACGGGAGATGTGTCATGTTTAGGCTCGATTCTATAATGGTTTCGTCCCGTTTCCTTGACCCGATACAGGGCGCGATCTGCGGCTTGAATCATCGCTGAAAGTTCGTCGTAATGATCAATATGGGCGGTTGTAGCACCAACACTGATGGTGATGAACTCTGCTGTTGACGAGGTATGGTGCGGTATGTTTAGTGCATTAACCGAAGCGACTAATTGACTTACATAGGGCTCAAGATCGATGGGCATGTCATTTGCCATGATGATGCAAAACTCTTCGCCACCGTAGCGGGCAACAAGATGTTGATAGGGTGTCTCGACCGCGCTCAGACACTTTGCCACTTCAGCGAGGGCGCGATCGCCTTCGATATGACCATAGGTGTCATTGTAAAGCTTGAAGTGGTCTATATCGACAATAACGACAGCGATGTAATGATACTGTTCCAGCTCGATGTAGGTATTTGCGGTATCGTAAAGGTGCCTGCGATTGGCTATGCCGGTTAAGGAATCGATGGTCGATTGCATTTTAAGTAGAGCTCTACTCTCTTCGAGCTCCGAAATGACACTGTTCAGTTGGCGAGCAAAATCGCGAGCCTCTTTAGAAATAAAGGTGTCTTCATTTGGCAGACTGCCGCCTGAATGTTGGAACTGCTTTAAATATCGTTGTGCTTTGGTAAAAGGCTTGATGAAAAAATTCATAACTTGCAGATTAACCACAAACATAATCACGCTAAACAAAGACAAAGCGATCGCCCATTGCCAAGAGAAAAAGGGTGGAAGCTTCTCATTATTCTCCACTTCTATACGGATCGCGCCATTAGACAATATATCGTTTCGAATCAGGATATGTGTATTTTCCTTCACTACAGGGGGATGTTCTGCTGTGAGTATATGAATGCCAACTCCCGTTGCGAGTTCGATTTGCGCGATGAATTCATCTCGAATCTTGCGAATAAAAACCAAGTAACCATGTTTGCATTGAGTGGCATCACTCAAGCAAATTCGCGATGAGGCGATCATCGTTGCAGATTGACCAATTCGAGCATACTCAACAAAGGACTCTATCTCTTGCTCAGATGCCTGATAGGCAACTGACAAAATACTGTTCACTATCGTAGGGTCTGTGACGTCCACTAGGGTACGATCGGTGACATGTTCACCATCAAAGGTACCATTCCAAACAACTTCACCTTGAGGAGAAAAAATAATCACACTATCGATTAGAGCAGAGACAAAAGCATGCGGACCGATACTTTCTTGGATAAATTGCTCTGAAGGTGCTTCGACATAATTCGCTAAAGTTGTCCACGCCGCATAGTCTTCGATAGAAGCACGTAATTCTAGTGCTTCCATTTGCAGCACAGTTTCGACACGCTCGACTTCGAACATCTGACGTTCAAACGATTGTTGGACATCCTGTTCGTGTTTCCAGAACACTTTGAACGAAAAATAACAGACGAGAAACAGGATTACGGTAATCGTAGAACCGATCATGGTCAGAGAGCGTAAACTGAGATGTTTAAACTTTTGAGTGAGTTGTTCTATCAATACCACCACACCTTTTTGTGACTTTGTACTAAAACTTAGCTCTATTTATTTAATTGTAGAACTATACCGAATGCATACCAGCGGAATGGCGCTGTTTAACGATTGCACTCACTTATGGTGCAACGCATCGGCAAGAAAACTTGGAAGCTTATGGACGGGATTTGACTTTCTGTCTATAGGGGAAAATGCATTATTCTAGTAAGTGAATTCTGTCAAAAAAACCGAATGCCGCTCCATTAATATTTTGTCATAAAATGAATATTTGTTTTCTAACCTTAAACCACCTTCTTTAGAAGGTGGTGATCGTTCCTTTGGGCTATGCCCGAAGAACGCTCATGTTCAAGATGTCCTCGTTTGTAACCAGCAAATGAAGGAGATAAAGAACATGAGCAGATATGAATCCGCCTCACACGTATATTACAGGTGTCAGTACCACATAGTATGGACGCCAAAGTACCGCCTGAAAATCTTAAAAGGTAATTTGGGTAAGGAGCTTTACCGGAGCATCTATATCTACAGTAATATGAAGAACTGTAAGGTTGTAGAGCTGAATGTTCAAGTAGACCACGTACATCTGGTCGTGAGATTGCCCCCTAGTTTAAGTGTTTCGACATATATGGGCTTTGTAAAAGGACGAACCGCAATTCGCCTATTTAACAAATTTCCGTACTTAAGAAAGAAGAAATTATGGGGCAACAAATTTTGGCAAAGAGGCTACTTCGTTGATTCGGTAGGGATGAACGAGGAAATTATACGCAGGTATGTCCGACATCAAGATCGTGTGGGAAAGGAAGAAGAGGAGCGTCAGATGCGTCTTGGGTTAGAAAACTAACAGTGAGCCCCCTTTTAGGGGGCCTTTCAAAGCCACCTGCTATGCAGGTGGATTTTTACTGATAGTAGCTCGATTTGGATTAATAAAGCGCGGAGAATTCTTCGATTTTCGGTTTACCACGTAAAAGCAAAAAGTTAAGAAATCTAGCGGTAGATGTGGTGAGGATCTTATCTTCGCTGACGTCATGTTTTTTGAGCAAAGCTATCGCCAGGTCTAGCTGAGCAATCTCATGACAAAAGTGAGCATCAGAACCCGTCGTGAAATAGACACCCAATTCAGAGCCCATTCTGACTATCTCGCTACAGCGGCTTGCACTACCGTTACGGCTTTTGCCAGTGAGTGACGTGTTGTTTACCTCAATCGCAACATTATTGGCCTTCGCGCATTCAAGCACAGGTGCTAACTCAAAAGGGTAGTTAGGGTTACCTAGATGACCTAGTGCATCAACTTTACCGCTCTCAATAACATTGATTAAGGTATCTGTGTGCTGCTTATGATCCGCTGGTGGATAGACAGGCTCATGAAAGCTGGCAATCACCCAATCGAGATGCTGATAGGAGGAGGGCGGTAAGTCGAGGTCTCCTGCAATATTTAACGTGTTGGCTTCGACACCACGCAAAATACCTACCTGATGAAGAAAGCGGGGTAAAATTCTTTGATTATTGAAAAACCAGTAGTGAGGGGCACCTGGCATTTCAGGAGCATGATCCGTAGTACAAAGAAGTTTTAACCCCTTATTTTTTGACTCAAGGGCATTCTCTAGAATCGTGTTATAAGCGTGGCCACTGGCAATAGTATGAGTGTGGCTATCGACGACTATATTCATACGATTTCCTTATGGCATTAGTTGATTTCAAATGAGCCATCTTGGTTCATATAAAGGGTTAGGTTGGCAGGTACCGAACATGAGAGTACTTTGTCGACGTTGACTGAGTCAGAGCTTTGATAAAACGCCTGAGCATCCTCAAGGCTAGTCCCGCCACGAACCTTACGGTTGACCAAACGTTGCTCTAAATACTCTGGCTTTGTGTCGACGAAAATCGTGAAATCCGCGAGTTCATGAAGACCGTTCCACACCGGTTCATTGAGCAATAACCAATTGCCTTCTACCACCACGATATTGTTTTTAACGCTAATTGCATCATCAACCGGATCGTGCAAATTACGATCATAATAAGGCCATTTAGGGTCGCTCACTTTGAGCTGTTTAAGCTTGCTAATCAGCTCGGTTAGGTTGAAGGTTTCGTAACATCCTTTTATGTCACGGAGTGATATGCTCTTACCATCTCGCTGAATACAATTAGTGTCCAAGATTTCGTTAGGGTAGTGGAAACCGTCGAAAGGGAGCACTTGTATTGGCTCAAGCAGCGGATTTTTATAAGACAGATACTCCCAAAAGGCAGCTAGGGTAGACTTGCCACTCCCTGGCGGAGCGCATAAGAACACAACGATTCGCTCATTTCTTTGCTTGAAGAGACGAGTGAATTTTTCAACTAATGGCTTATGAATTAACGAAACATCGCTGTCAGGAAATACAGCATGAGTGTCAAAGCCACTCACATTTAATCTAACTTTCATGGCTGGCGCCTTATTCTAAAATCTCTTTTTCGATCCGTTCGAGCAACATTTCACACGAGAGTTTTAGTACTGTTTTAATCAGTGATTCATAACGCATCTGTGAAAATGACTCAAACGAAGAGAACTTAAGCTGGTTAATAGAGTCGAGATAGAAGCAGTCTTCTCCTTTCGAGAGGGTCGACTGATTGGTGATAAATTCGTATACCATATCGTTATCGAAACTGAGCTTTGCTGGCTGCTTTAGAGCGTAATCGAGCATTTGGTCGTACAGACCGATATCAGCGTAAGTTTCTAACGAAATTTTACCCATCGCTAATACCAACTTCGAAACTACGTCAGTTGTTACCAAAGGGCCATCGTTGTGAAGAAGAGGCTCTACGGCATTCTGCATCACAAACTCATCTTGAACGAATACGTTAGGCAGCAGCTGTTTCAGCTTTAAGTTAATTGCTTTATTAGATACTTGGAGAAAGCAAGTTGCGCTTTCGCACTGATCCATTGCATCAAGCAATTCTTCTATTCGGGACAAATGTTGATTAACCTTTTTAGAATGTGGCAGCTCTAGGCTACCACACACTCCTGTTTGTCTAAACGGTAAGACTGACATCGTAATACTCAAGTAACGCTTTTTCTGCGTGTTGGTTCCAAACGTAATTATTCGCTGCCAGAATTGCGTCTAGTTCAACGAAAAATGGGTCTACATCAGCGAGGGAGCGGAAGTTGTCTATTGCCGTTAACGGTAAGTTAATATGCGGGTAAATCAGCTTTTTCCCACCAGGAATATCTAATTGATTAAGGATTGTATGGGGAGCAGATTCAAGCCCACCAACGTGAGTAATCATAAATGATGGATTAATCTTGTTCTGCTCGGAAAGCTCAATAGATTCAAGCATGTCCCCAGTCGAACCGCCGGATGTTCCAACAATATGGGTTGATTCATAATGAACGTTGTAGAAATTAAACGGCACTTTAAACTGCTTGTCAGTCGGACCTGCAAAGAAGTTTAGGCAACCGTCATTGCCCAGTAATTCGTCAGCTTGTTCAATTACTTGCTGAACCGCGGCATAGACCATTACATCATCATAGCCATTTCCTTTATTGAGCTGTTTTAGGTGAGAAACAGGATCATCAAGTTCGGCGGTGTTAACGTAATGCAAGGTTATACCTTGCTGTAGAGCTGACTGTTTAGAAATAAGACTTTCTGCACGGGACAGGCGTTGAGAATCAATGTCTGTCACTACTATTAGACTTGGCTTAACCGGTCCATTGATTGCGTAATCAATGGCGCCAATCCCCATAGGGCCTGCGCAAGCGAGTAAAGCAAGTGAACCGCCTTGTTTGATTCCCATTTGGTGTTCGTAAACGTAAGGTGTTGTATGATAACTCGCATGGTAAGCGCCAATGATGCATGACATAGGTTCGGCGAGTGAAGCGTTCGCAAAATAGTCACTGTTGTAAGGCAATACACAGCCAAGATCTATCGCAATCTTAGGAATGATGGAATAGGTCGCATTGCCACCAAATGTTTCGTAACTATAGCCAGCCGAATAACCTGAAGGTAGCCCCATTGCTGGTTGAAGGACAAACGGCTGGCCTGGCTTATAACGGCCTCGAAGGTTAGCACCGACCTCAACTATAATTCCGGCGTACTCGTGACCCGTCATAACCGGAACCTGATCGATATTCTCTGGAACACGTTTATGGTTGCTACCCAATAGAGCAGCTTTGTAAGTCGATAAGCAAATACTGTTTGAAATGTTTTTCACTAGTAGCTCATCATCGCCAATTGGTGGAAGATCGAACGTTCGTAATTGAACATCTTTTTCGCCACAAATAACAGCTGCGGTAGTTTGCACCATGATTTTCTCCCCGAATAGGGGGGCCTTATCGGCCCCAAAAATAGTTGATTTAAGCTTGTTGACTGATTGTTTCGATAAGTTCGTCTAATGCAGGGTCATGTAGGAAGTTTTTAATCGTGACCACTGGTAAACCTGTCGCAGAGACTGCGCGGCTCTCTAAACTTTCGTGAGTGACGACAAGGTCGGCGTTAGACGGCACTTTCTCAATCGCAAAGTTCTTTACCTCTACCTGATAACCTGCATCATTAAGTTTCTTTCTGAACGTTGATGCACCCATAGCGCTTGATCCCATACCTGCATCACAGGCGAATGCGACAAACTTAATCTTGTTAGCTTTTGCAGTAGCTTGAGTTGTCGTGCTCACTGCACCTGCGGCTTTCATCTCCTTCATGTCTGTTACAGATTGCTCAAACTCTTTCTCAGACTCTTCATTACGGCTCATCTTCAATATCGCGCTTGCTACAAGGAAGGAGACGATCGTAGCGGTAGTGACACCTGCGATAGTGGCGATAAAGCTCCCCTTAGGCGTTAGTGCTAAGTAGGAAAAAATTGAACCTGGACTTGGACCCGCAACCAATCCTGCGTCAAGCAAATTAAATGTAGCGATACCTGTAGCTGCACCAGCAATCATTGCAACTATCATTACTGGCTTCATAAGTACGTATGGGAAGTACAGTTCATGAATACCACCGAAGAAATGAATGATGATTGCACTTGGCGCTGAACGCTTACTTAGGCCTTGACCAAATTTAGCGTAGGCAAGAAGCATCCCTAGACCAGGCCCTGGGTTTGATGCAACCATAAAGAAAATTGACTTGCCAGTTTCTGCAGCAGCTTGAAGGCCTAGAGGGTAGTAGATACCTTGGTCAATGGCGTTATTAAGAAAAAGGACTTTGGCTGGTTCGTTAATAATGGCCAATAAAGGAAGGAAACCAGTTGCGACTAATGCTTCGATACCCGATTTTACAAATAGATTTGCAGCAGTAACCGCTGGACCAACCACAGCGTAGGCGAACAGACACATTATCATGCCAAAGATGCCGAGCGAGAAGTTGTTGACCACCATCTCGAATCCTGAAGGGATCTTGTCGTGGAGTTTTTTATCGATTTGTACGATAACCCAGCCGCTGAGAGGGCCCATGATCATTGCGCCGACAAACATTGGGATTTCGGCTCCGGCAATAACGCCCATAGTACCAATAGCGCCTGCTACAGCTCCGCGCTTGTCACCTACGATCTGACCACCGGTATAACCGATTAGAAGTGGTAACAGATAGGTGATCATTGGGCCGACCAGTTCACCAAAATAAGCGTTAGGAACCCATCCGGTAGGGATGAATAGTGCGGTAATAAAGCCCCATGCTATGAAGGCCCCGATATTTGGCAAAACCATCGCGGTCAAATGACCACCGAAGGCTTGCACTTTTGCTCTCACATTTGTTGTCACATCGTATTCCTTCTGTTTAGTAGGTTTTTATAATATTTAGTACGTCCTGCTTAGTTGAAGCCGTAGCAAGTTTTGCAATGTTGGCTTCATCAACAAGCATTTCGCTAAGGGCCTGAATAACTTCGATATGTGTATCTGAATCTTTTGCTGCCAGTGTAAGCAAAACGTTTGCAGGACCCATATCAGACCCAAAATCAATTGGATTAGTAAAAACATGTATGCCCAGGCCTGTCTTTAGAACTCCAGCTTCAGGACGAGCATGAGGCATAGCTATTCCAGGACAAAGAACGTAATATGGACCATTAGCTAACGTCGACTCGATAATTGCTTTTGAGTAGTTCTCAGTCACGTAACCTTTTTTCTCGAGATATTGAGTGGTCACGTTGACAGCATCTTCCCATTGGTAATTATGGTGGTCGATAACATCGATTAGGTCATGGTCGATTAGGTCATACAGCATCTTCATTTCCGATTAATATGTGGTTGTTGATTTCATTATCAGGATTGAAGAGTTGTTAGGGAATAGCGGGGCTTTTGTGCGGTTGATCTCGCTAAATTTACTGTCAATGCGCTAAATTTGTTTCAAATCACAATATTGCAACGAAAATAAATTACAAATATTATTTTTGTTAGATGTCAATAGTTAAAGTGAGTGGGTTGTCATAAATGTTAATATTAATAAAATATTATTAAATTTGAATTGGATCTTATTAATGCTATTGACGCAGATAAAAGTGTGATTATTGACTAATGTTTGTTGTGTGTTGGCTAGCTTGTTTGAGCGGTTTGTACCTATCTAGATCACACTGTTGTTTTATTAAATCCTGTCTGTAAGTTAATTTCTTTGTAAGCTTCAATATCATATGCTGATCAAAAAAGCCCCGCTGATTGAGCGGGGCTTTGTTATTCAGGCTTTAACAGTAATTAAGCTAGAAGCTCTTTTGCTGTGTTTACAACGTTTTCTGTTGTGAAACCAAACATCTTGAACAGTTGGTCAGCTGGAGCTGATTCACCAAATGTTGTCATGCCGATGATCTTGCCACCGAAACCAACATACTTGTACCAGAAGTCCGCAATACCCGCTTCGATAGCGATACGTGCTGTGACGTCTGATGGCAGTACTGCTTCGCGGTATGCTGCATCTTGCTTGTCGAAAGCATCGGTTGATGGCATAGAAACAACGCGAACATTCTTACCTTCTGCTGTTAGCTGTGCTGCTGCTTCTACCGCTAGCTCTACTTCAGAACCTGTTGCGATAAGGATAAGCTCAGGCTTACCTGCGCAGTCTTTCAGGATGTAGGCACCTTTAGCGATGTTGGCGAGTTGTTCAGCGTCACGCTCTTGTTGTGCAAGGTTTTGACGAGAGAAGATAAGAGATGTAGGGCCATCTTTACGCTCGATTGCCAGTTTCCAAGCAACGGCTGACTCAACTTGGTCACATGGACGCCATGTGCTCATGTTTGGCGTTAGACGTAGAGAAGCCATTTGCTCAACCGGTTGGTGAGTTGGACCATCTTCGCCTAGACCGATAGAGTCGTGCGTGTAAACTTGGATGTTCTGAACTTTCATCAGAGCAGCCATACGCATTGCGTTACGCGCGTATTCCATGAACATTAGGAATGTTGCACCGTATGGCACGAAACCACCGTGTAGCGCAATACCGTTCATGATAGCCGTCATACCGAATTCACGCACACCGTAGTGAATGTAGTTACCAGAGGCATCATCAGCAGATACAGACTTAGAACCAGACCACATCGTTAGGTTAGAAGGTGCTAGGTCAGCAGAGCCGCCTAGGAATTCTGGTAGCATGGCACCGAATGCTTCTAGCGCATTTTGTGACGCTTTACGTGAAGCGATGTTGGCTGGGTTAGCTTGTAGATCAGCGATGATCGCGTTGGCTTTCTCTTCCCACTCTGCTGGCAGTTCACCGTTTACGCGGCGTTTGAATTCTGCTGCAAGTTCTGGATATGCTGCTTCATAAGCTGCAAATTTCTCGTTCCACGCTGCTTCCTTAGCTGCGCCTGCTTCTTTCGCATCCCACTGAGCGTAGACATCCGCAGGGATTTCGAACGGACCGTGCTCCCAACCAAGTTGCTTACGAGTCGCGGCAATTTCTTCAGCGCCTAGTGGTGCGCCGTGACAGTCGTGTGAACCAGACTTGTTAGGTGAACCAAAACCGATGATAGTTTTAGTACAGATTAGCGTAGGGCGAGGGTCAGCTTTTGCTGCAATGATGGCCGCATTGATCGCTTCAGGATCGTGACCGTCAACTGCTGGGATTACATGCCAGCCGTACGCTTCAAAACGCTTAGGTGTATCGTCAGAGAACCAACCTTCAACGTGACCATCGATAGAGATACCATTGTCATCCCAGAAAGCGATTAGCTTGCCAAGACCTAGCGTGCCCGCGAGAGAACATGCTTCGTGTGAGATACCCTCCATCAGACAGCCATCACCCATAAATGCATAAGTGAAGTGATCAACGATGTCGTGGCCTTGTTTGTTGAATTGTGCAGCAAGCGTTTTCTCAGCCAGCGCCATACCAACCGCGTTAGTGATACCTTGACCTAGAGGACCCGTTGTTGTTTCAACACCAGGCGCATAACCGTACTCTGGGTGGCCCGGAGTTTTTGAATGTAGCTGACGGAAGTTCTTCAGATCGTCGATAGACAGCTCGTAACCAGAAAGGTGTAGCAGCGAGTAAATCAGCATAGAGCCGTGGCCGTTAGAAAGTACAAAACGGTCGCGATCTGCCCATTCTGGGTTAGCTGGGTTGTGATTTAGGTGTGAACGCCAAAGAACTTCAGCGATATCAGCCATACCCATAGGTGCGCCTGGGTGGCCAGAGTTAGCTTGTTGTACACCATCCATGCTTAGAGCGCGGATTGCGTTAGCGAGATGTTGACGAGAAGACATGTCAGCTCCTGAGTGCATTAAGCGAATCATAAATGTAAGTGGGCGACAATTCTCTCAAAGCACTGTTAGCTCTGCAAACGTTTTCCAGCCAGTTTATTCACAAATATTCTATCTTTTGGTCTAACTTCATAGAGGAAGCACGCAATCTTCATATTAGCAACGCAAACGTTTAGTTTTGCTTCTAAGAAAAAAAGAGCTTGTAATTCGAACGGTCAAAACTAAAATAGACGTCTAGATGTAGAAACACCTACAGTTTGTACTAATAATTTTTTGTAGAAGACTTCCCTTCTGCTCAATTAATAATAGAAATGGAGCTCGCATGGCTAAGCACCTGTTCACTTCTGAGTCAGTATCAGAAGGCCATCCAGATAAAATTGCAGACCAGATTTCTGATGCAGTCCTTGATGCGATCCTAGAACAAGATCCAAAAGCACGTGTTGCGTGTGAAACTTATGTAAAAACCGGCATGGTAATGGTTGGTGGTGAAATCACGACATCTGCATGGGTAGATATCGAAGAGCTCACTCGCCAAACTGTTCGTGAAATCGGCTACGTTCACTCAGACATGGGCTTTGATGCTAACTCTTGTGCAGTTCTAAATACGATCGGTAAACAGTCACCAGATATCAACCAAGGTGTTGATAAAGCAGATCCTAAAGAGCAAGGTGCGGGTGACCAAGGTATTATGTTCGGTTACGCAACTAACGAAACTGAAATCCTAATGCCTGCACCAATTACTTACTCTCACCGTCTTGTGCAAAAACAAGCTGAAGTACGTAAGAACGGCACTCTACCTTGGTTGCGCCCAGATGCGAAATCTCAGGTTACTTTCCAGTACGATGAAAGCAAAATCGTTGGTATCGATGCGGTTGTTCTTTCTACTCAGCACTGTGACACAATCTCAACTCCAGACCTACGTGAAGCAGTAATGGAAGAG
Organism: Vibrio sp. Hep-1b-8; assembly: GCF_006124995.1. Lineage (GTDB taxonomy): Bacteria > Pseudomonadota > Gammaproteobacteria > Enterobacterales > Vibrionaceae > Vibrio. The sequence continues at coordinate 12,396 of NZ_QEWN01000005.1, read as the reverse complement.
ATCATCAAGCCAGTACTACCTACAGAGTGGATCAACAAAGAGACCAAGTTCTTCATCAACCCAACAGGTCGTTTTGTTATCGGTGGTCCTATGGGTGACTGTGGTCTGACTGGTCGTAAGATCATCGTTGATACATACGGCGGCGCAGCGCGTCACGGTGGTGGTGCATTCTCTGGTAAAGATCCATCAAAAGTAGACCGTTCTGCGGCTTACGCAGCTCGTTATGTTGCGAAAAACATCGTAGCGGCAGGTCTTGCTGATCGTTGTGAAATCCAATTGTCTTACGCGATTGGTGTTGCAGATCCAACGTCTATCATGGTTGAAACTTTTGGTACTGAAAAAGTTTCTCAAGAAATCATCATTGAAGCAGTTCGTCAGCACTTCGACCTACGCCCATACGGTCTACAAGAAATGCTTAACCTACTTCAACCAATCTATAAGAAGACGGCTGCATACGGTCACTTCGGTCGTGAAGAGTTCCCTTGGGAAGCGACTGACAAAGCAGCAATTCTACGTGAGTTCGCTGGATTAAAGTAATTAAGTGACAATCACTTAGTTGATACATCGAGGCCTCTGGACAACCAGAGGCCTTTTTTATTACCAATAAAAATCGCTTCTCAACGTTGTATTTTTTTGTCATGGGGTCAATAGTTAAAAATATGTTAACACCTCAAGTTCAGTATTGTACTGATGGTTAACATAGACTGATGCGCCGCTTACATCACAGACGTCGGCAAGCCGGGCATCGAGTATCAAACGCTAAATTTGCCAACGAATTTAGTCAACGTAGAGAATCGATCAAGGAGGATGTATGCCTCGTACGGTGAATCCACATGACTTCAACGATAAACGAAAGGAAGTCTCAGATGCGGAATATGCTCGCACAATCCCTTGTAATCAGGTGAGTATATCTGCCCCATTCCACTGGCTCGCACTCGGTCTACATGACTTCGTCCGAATGCCGCTTATTAGTGCCTTTTATGGCTTATGCTTTATGGCTGCCGCAATCGGTATTGTATTACTTGTGCAATGGCAAGGAACTCACCTTGTCGTCATGCCGAGCTTAGTCGTCTATATGTTAATTGGTCCATTCCTTGCGCTTGGATTGTATGATGCTAGCTGGGAAAGAGAGAGAGGCCATAGCGCCAGCTTAATCCACTCCATGAAAGCGATTAGCCGTAACTCCACCTCACAGTGGGCATTTGCGGTGCTATTGGCGGTGTGTATGATTTTCTGGATGCGTATTGCCGCGCTACTTCATGCCCTCTACCCTTCGGTACAAGGCGCACCGCTAACCGAATTTATGCCTTTCCTCGTCATAGGTTCACTGGTTGGCTTCGTCCTAGCTTGTGTGGTGTTTAGTATTTCCGCGTTCTCTATTCCGGTAATGATGGAACGACGCGTCGATATGATGACTGCTGTGTTCACTAGCTTTAACGCGGTCAAATCAAACATCCCTGCGATGATTGTTTGGGCTGCGCTGATTTGTGGCGGTATTCTTGTCGGCTTTGCCACCTACGGTATTGGCATGTTGTTTACTATGCCAATCCTCGGCTATGGTACTTGGCACGCTTACCATGAAACCATCAAGAAGAAACATCACCCTTAACAAGCTAAGCCATTTCGTTCTATGATGCGCCCCAGCCATTTGAGCTGGGGCGTTTATTTAGGAGTGGTTGTGGATTCTGAACTCAATTATCGTGCACATAAAGTGATTGCTGACTGCATCCAGCAGGCTCAGCTAGCTTTCAAACGCACTTTCCCGCAACCAAAACTTAACTACAAACTGCGCGGTAAAGCGGCGGGTAAAGCCTACTTGCAGCTAAACGAGATTCGTCTCAACCCAACGCTATTTGAAGAAAACCAACAGGCTTTCCTTACTGACGTTATTCCTCATGAAGTCGCTCACCTAATTACTTACCAAGTCTATGGCCGTGTTCGGCCACACGGGAGAGAGTGGCAAGGCGTGATGGAAGCCGTCTTTAAAGTGCCCGCAAAAACAACCCACAGCTTCGAAGTCACTTCCGTACAAGGAAAAACCTTTGAATATCTTTGCGCCTGTACGACCTACCCCCTTTCTATCCGCCGCCATAATAAAGTACTGCGAAATCAAGCCAGTTACCGCTGCCAGCAGTGCCAACAGACGCTAAGTTTCACTGGCAAACAACTGACCTAATTAAGACAATTCTCACCAATAGCAGCCATAATTGCGTGTTAGACTGTAATCCATACTACTTTTCTAATACGGAATTCTATGAAAAGAATCCTATTTTTCAGTCTATTATTGACACTTTTTAGTGTTACTAGCCATGCTGCTCCACCCTCTTCTTTCTCCAAAGCAAAAAAAGAAGCTGTAAAAATTTACGCCGATCACCCAACCAGTTTTTACTGTGGTTGCGATATTGAGTGGCAGGGACGTAAAGGAACACCGGATTTAGAGTCGTGTGGTTACCAAGTCCGTAAACAACAAAAGCGTGCTTCCCGAATCGAATGGGAGCATGTCGTCCCAGCCTGGCAATTTGGCCATCAGCGTCAATGTTGGCAAACTGGTGGACGAAAAAGCTGTACTAAGAACGATAAGACCTTCCGTCTAATGGAAGCGGATCTGCATAACCTGACTCCAGCAATTGGAGAAGTAAATGGCGACCGTTCTAACTACAACTTTAGCCAATGGAATGGTGTTGATGGCGTTAGCTACGGACGCTGCGAAATGCAGGTTAACTTTAAGCAACGCAAGGTCATGCCGCCCGATAGAGCAAAAGGCTCGATTGCGCGAACTTATCTCTACATGAGTAAAGAGTATGGCTTTAAATTATCCAAACAGCAGAAACAGTTGATGACAGCTTGGAACAAGCAGTTCCCAGTGGATAAGTGGGAATGCAAACGTGAAGAGCGCATCTTCAAAATCCAAGGTAATCACAACCCATTTGTTTACCAAGCTTGCCAAGCGCTATAACTCTCTCTGCGTTATGAAATTAAGAGTTTCCAGTAATTAATTGGAAACTCTCTCTGCCCCTTGTTTTTTCGCATAAAAGCATCCATGTTAGAGGTTATCTCAAAACCTCTTGCTGGAAATCGAAACACAATGCGAATCCCACGAATCTATCACCCAGAAGCCATTAATCAGTTAGGCTCTCTCATGCTCAGCGATGATGCTGCTGGCCATATTGGCCGTGTATTGCGCATGAAAGAGGGACAAGAAGTACTACTGTTTGACGGCAGTGGCGCTGAGTTCCCAGCAGAGATAGCTAGCGTTTCAAAGAAAAACGTTGAAGTGAATATTACTCAGCGTGTCAAACGCAGCTCAGAATCACCACTCGACCTTCACTTAGGCCAAGTTATTTCACGTGGCGATAAGATGGAATTCACCATCCAGAAATCGGTGGAACTCGGTGTTAACACCATTACCCCACTGGTTTCAGAGCGCTGTGGTGTCAAACTCGATCAAAAACGTTTCGAGAAGAAGCTCGCCCAATGGCAAAAGATCGCCATCAGTGCTTGTGAGCAGTGTGGTCGCAACACAGTCCCAGAAATCCGCCCAATCATGCAATTAGAAGAGTGGTGTGGTGAAGAATATGACGGTCTAAAACTGAACCTCCACCCTCGTGCAAAATACTCGATCAACACCCTACCAACACCGGTAGAAAAAGTACGCCTATTGATTGGCCCAGAAGGTGGCTTATCAGCAGAAGAGATCGGTATGACAGAAAACTACAAATTTGAAGAGACGCTACTCGGCCCACGTGTACTACGTACCGAAACTGCGGCTCTTACTGCAATTACAGCCCTGCAAGTTCGTTTCGGCGATCTTGGTTAAACGGAGAACAATATGATCAAATTAGGTATCGTAATGGACCCTATCTCGTCCATTAACATCAAGAAAGACTCTAGCTTTGCCATGATGCTTGAAGCGCAGCGCCGCGGCTACGAAATCCACTACATGGAAATGGATGACCTTCACCTAGACCAAGGTGTTGCGGTTGCAGATACCAAAGTGGTTGAACTTAAAGAAGATCCAACGGGTTGGTATGAGTTCAAATCTGAGCAAACTATTGAGCTTTCACAACTAGACGCGGTACTAATGCGTAAAGATCCTCCGTTTGATACTGAGTACATCTACGCCACTTACATCCTTGAGCGCGCAGAAGAGCAAGGCACACTGGTTGTCAATAAACCTCAAAGCCTACGTGATTGTAACGAAAAACTGTTCACGGCTTGGTTCCCTGAGCTTACCCCAACCACTATCGTGACGCGTAAAGCAGAGAAGATTAAGCAGTTCCGCGAGAAACATGGTGATGTAATCCTTAAGCCACTTGATGGCATGGGTGGCGCATCTATCTTCCGCATCAAAGAGAATGATCCAAACGTATCCGTCATCATTGAAACCTTGACCAACCACGGTCAAAACTACGCAATGGCACAAACATTCGTTCCTGATATCAGCAACGGTGACAAGCGCATCCTAGTCGTAGATGGCGAGCCAATGCCTTATTGTTTGGCACGTATTCCTGCGAAAGGTGAAACACGTGGCAACTTGGCAGCGGGCGGAACAGGTGAAGCGAGACCACTTAGTGAGACAGATAAAAAGATAGCTGAAGCTGTAGCGCCTACACTTAAAGAAAAAGGGCTGATATTTGTTGGCTTAGACGTCATCGGTGACAAGCTAACAGAGATAAACGTAACCAGCCCAACTTGTATTCGTGAAATCGAAGCGGCATTTGATGTGTCGATCACTGGCAAACTCATGGACGCCATTGAACGTCGACTAAACGCCTAAACTGTTAGGGCAACCTATAGGGTTGCCCATATTTAAGTGGGAGTGTTTATGAATTTAACCAACCATTTTTTAGTGGCAATGCCGGGCATGAAAGATCCCTACTTCCAGCGCAGCGTGATTTACGTTTGCGAACACACCGAAGATGGGGCGATGGGTTTAATGATTAATGCTCCTATCGACATCACCATCGGCAAAATGTTAGAGAAAGTCGATGTCGATTCAATTCATCCGAAACTCTTAACCGACAGCTTAGACAAGCCTGTACTCAACGGTGGCCCAGTCTCGGAAGATCGTGGTTTTATACTCCACCAGCCTAAAGACGAATATGAATCCAGCATCAAGATGACGGATAAAATCTCCGTCACTACATCTCGTGATATTCTAGGTGTACTCGGGACAGAAGCTGAACCTCACCATTATCTCGTCGCATTAGGCTATTCTGGCTGGGAAGCTGGTCAGCTAGAGATAGAGCTGTCAGAGAACTCATGGTTAACGGTTGAGGCGGATCCCAATGTGATGTTCGATACTCCAATCAATGAACGCTGGCAAAAGGCAGTACAGATGCTTGGTATTGATGTCGCCCAACTTTCTAGTGATATTGGCCACGCGTAACAACAATAACGAAGAGAAACATGTCTAGAACAATTATGGCATTTGACTTTGGCACTAAAAGTATTGGTAGTGCGATAGGACAGGAAATTACGGGTACCGCTTCTCCGTTGAAAGCTTTTAAAGCTAATGATGGAATCCCAAATTGGGATGACATCGAAAAGCAAATCAAAGAGTGGCAACCGGATCTACTAGTGGTGGGTTTGCCTACCGACCTGCATGGCAAAGATCTTGAAACCATTACGCCAAGAGCGAAGAAGTTTGCTAACCGCCTACATGGCCGCTTTGGCTTAGCCGTCGAACTGCATGACGAACGCTTATCAACCATGGAAGCACGCGCAGACTTGTTCGAAATGGGTGGCTACAAAGCACTAAGCAAAGGGAATGTCGACTGCCAGTCAGCGGTCGTCATTCTTGAAAGCTGGTTTGAGGCGCAATACGGGTAGCGAGAAGCGTTCTTATCCCCCCTAATCCATATCAATCTTAACATTACTCAACGCACTGCCACTTGAACCATTGCCACGCTGCGTTTTAAGCATGATTCTGAGATCATTGGCCGAATCTGCACTATGAAGTGCATCTTCCTCGCTAATTTGATTCTCGGTTACTAACTTATACAGTGCCTGATCAAAGGTTTGCATCCCCACCTCATTCGACTTAGCCATTGTTGCTTTTAACTCATGCAAGTCGCCACGTCGAATAAGATCAGAAACTCTTGGACTATTGAGCAACACTTCAAAGACACCATGACGACCCTGACCGTTTTTATCTCGAATCAGTTGCTGACCAATCACACCACGAAGATTCATCGACAAATCGAACAGGAATTGTTCTTTTTGCTCTTTGGGTACCAAATGTAAAATGCGTTCAAGAGCCTGATTGGCGTTATTGGCATGCAGAGTCGCCATACAGAGATGGCCTGTCTCAGCAAATGTCATTGCGTATTCCATTGTTTCACGCGAACGTATTTCTCCAATCAGAATCATATCAGGAGCCTGACGCAACGAATTCTTCAATGCAACTTCATAGCTTTCTGTATCTAAACCGACTTCACGTTGAGTCACAATGCAGCGCTGATGCTCGTGAACAAACTCAATCGGGTCTTCAACCGTTAAAATATGTCCCGACTGATGAGTATTGCGATAGCCAGTCATCGCCGCCATGGTGGTCGATTTACCCGAACCCGTCGCCCCAACGACTAGAACTAGTCCCCTCTTAGCGGTAGCCAGTTCTCTCAATACTTCAGGAAGTTTGAGTTCCTCAAAGGTGGGAATCCTTGTTTCAATTCGGCGAATAACGGCGCCGGGCAGCTCTCGCTGATAGAAAGCCGACACACGGAATCGTCCAAAGTGACGGACGATAGCAAAGTTAGCCTCTTTACTAGCATGAAACTCATGCTGGCGCTCTCTATCCATCATACTTTCAAGCAAGGAACTCACCACCGCATGTGAAAGTTTATCACCTTGGGGACGCAGCTCACCATCCACACGATAAAGAACCGGAGCCCCAACCGTAATATAGAGATCTGACGACTTTTGATCGATCATCTGCTCTAAAAAAACATCAATATCCATACCGTTTCCACTCAATCAGAACATAGACGTTTCAAGTTCTATTTTCTTAGCAACTTCATCTGGCTCAACCAAGCCTTGTGCTATCAACTGTTTGGCATTCTGCTCCATGGTCTGCATCCCATGAGCAGCTCCGGTTTGAATCACAGACAACATCTGTGCGACTTTATCCTCACGAATAAGGTTGCGAATTGCAGGTGTCGCCATCATGATTTCATGGCAAGCTGTACGCCCGCCACCAATACGTTTCAGCAGTTTTTGTGCAATAACCGCTCGCAATGATTCAGAGAGCATTGAGCGCACCATTTCTTTATCGCTACCAGGGAATACATCAATAATGCGGTCAATGGTTTTTGCCGCCGAGCTAGTGTGCAGAGTCCCAAACACCAAATGACCGGTTTCGGCCGCAGTTAGCGCTAAACTGATCGTCTCTTTATCTCGTAACTCCCCGACCAGAATAACATCTGGGTCTTCGCGTAAAGCACTGCGTAAAGCGTTACTAAAATTGTGTGTGTCACGGTGGACTTCACGCTGATTGACTAAGCATTTGTTGTTGCTGTGAACAAATTCAATCGGGTCTTCAATCGTGAGGATATGCTTGTTGTGGTGACGGTTAATGTAGTCCACCATCGCTGCGAGCGTGGTCGATTTTCCAGAGCCCGTTGGCCCAGTCACCAATACCAACCCTTTTTCCATATTGGCAATTTTTTCAAAGATTGGCGGAGTGTCTAACTGTTCTAAGGTCGGAATCGTCATAGGGATGGTACGGAACACCGCTGCACAGCCTCGAGCCTGATTGAACGCATTGACACGAAATCGTCCAACGTCAGGTAACTCGAACGAAAAGTCGACTTCGAGTCGCTCTTCAAACTCGCTTCTTTGAGCGTCGTTCATCACATCAAATATCAATCGATGCACATCCGCATGATTAAAAGCTGGTACGCCAAGCTTTCTTACTTCACCATCTATCCTTACCATTGGAGATACTCCAGCAGAAAGATGTAGATCTGAAGCATTATGCTTTACACTAAAATCCAGTAATTCAGCGATATCCATTTAAAATCCTTAAGTAAAATCTGCTATGACTAGTATTCAACAAAATATTGAACAGATCACCTCACAGATTGAGGTCGCACAACAAAAGTGTGGACGCGGTCGGGACTCAGTGCAACTTCTCGCCGTCAGCAAGACTAAGCCTGTCGAAGCTATCCTTGAAGCCGCTCAAGCTGGGCAAGTCGCATTTGGAGAGAACTACGTCCAAGAAGGGGCAAATAAAGTCGCCCACTTCACTCAGCATCACCCTGAACTGAACTTAGAATGGCACTTTATTGGCCCAATACAGTCCAATAAGTCGCGCCATGTTGCAGAAAGCTTTGACTGGGTACATACCGTCGATAGAACTAAGATAGCTCAACGTCTCAACGATCAGCGTCCAGAAGGCCTCGAGCCGATTCAGGTTCTGATTCAAGTAAATACCAGTGGCGAAGCATCAAAGTCCGGCATTGACGACGATGAAATCTTTGCTCTTGCTGAGTTGATTTCTCAGCTTCCGAACCTCACTTTAAGAGGATTGATGTCAATCCCTGCTAATGTTTCAGACTATGAGTCACAACTGGCGGCATTTACTCAATTAGCAACGCTCAAAGAGAAACTCGCGCATCATTTTCCTGATCAAAACATCGATACCTTGTCGATGGGAATGAGTGGTGATATGGAAGCCGCTATCGAAGCAGGTAGCACCATGGTCCGTATCGGTACCGCTATCTTTGGTGCTCGCGATTACAGTAACAAAGCATAAATTGTTGAAAGGATACAAAGACTAATGGAACACAAGAAGATTGTCTTTATCGGCGCAGGCAATATGGTTAAAGCCATTGTGTCTGGCTTAATCGCAGATGGTTACCCAGCAGAACTTATCACAGCAACAGCCCCATCTGAGACACGTCGCTTACCATTAGAGCAAAGTTATGGTATCCAGACCACCAGCGACAATTTCTCAGCTGCACAACAAGCAGAGGTCATTGTACTGTCGGTTAAACCTCAGATGATGGAAGAGGTCTGCCGCCCACTGCAAAGCATCGACTTCTCAGGAAAGTTGGTGATTTCAATTGCGGCTGGTATCCAGTGTTCACGTCTAAACGAAATGCTCGGTTGTCCATTGAATATCGTTCGTGTCATGCCCAACACACCATCACAATTGGGACTAGGAATGAGTGGCCTGTTTGCTCCTGAACACGTAACAGCGCTAGACAAAGCTTTTGCTGCTGAGTTAATGCAAGCGGTAGGCAAAGTGTGTTGGGTTGAGCAAGAATCTGGCATCAATAACGTCATTGCTGCTGCTGGAAGTGCGCCTGCATACTTTTTCTTGTTTATGGAAGCCATGCAGGCAGAAGCCATCGCTCAAGGTTTTGATAAAGAGACAGCTCGTCTGCTCGTGCAGCAATCAGCGCTCGGTGCGGCAAGCATGGTCGTTGAAAACCCAGACACAGAACTGTCCATTCTACGTGAAAACGTGACATCCAAAGGGGGCACAACGGCTGAAGCCCTAAGAACATTCAATCAGCATCAACTTTCAGATATAGTAGCGAAAGCTATGCAGGCGGCCGTTGCTCGCGCTGAAGAGATGGAAAAACTGTTTTAATTACCAGAGCACAACGCTCTAGAAAATAAGGGTCACCTATGAATTCAATGAGTTTTCTGATTTCCACCCTGTTTGATCTCTACATCATGGTGGTGATCTTACGTATCTGGTTGCAAGCTGCCCGCGCAGACTTCTACAACCCGTTTTCACAATTCATTGTAAAAGCAACTCAGCCTGTTATTGCTCCACTACGTCGAATGATCCCATCTGCGGGCAGCCTAGACTTAGCAACAATTCTGTTCGCCTACCTACTGTGCGTATTGAAATTCGTCGCACTGGTTCTGATCGCTTCGAATGGCTCAGTATCCTTCAGTGCAGACTTCCTATTCCTAGGTCTATTGTCACTGATTAAAGCAGCGGGTGGCCTACTTTTCTGGGTGCTATTAATCCGCGCTATCCTAAGTTGGGTGAGTCAAGGTCGCAGTCCTATCGAATACGTGTTCCATCAGCTTACTGAACCTATGCTCGCACCTATCCGTCGCGTTATCCCAGCGATGGGTGGTTTTGACTTGAGTGTGTTAGTACTTTTTATTGCTCTACAATTCGCTAACTTTCTGATGGGCGACCTTATTGGCCCTATCTGGTATCAGCTATAATGTCACAAGCAGCTTGGTTTGACGGCGAGGATCTGATTCTTCGCCTTTACATCCAACCCAAGGCAAGCAGAGACAAGATCGTTGGGCAACATGGTGAAGAGATCAAGGTAGCAATAACCGCACCTCCGGTGGATGGGAAAGCCAATGCTCACCTGAGCAAGTACCTTGCAAAGCAGTTCAAGGTAGCCAAAGGACTCATCACCATAGAAAAAGGCGAACTTGGCCGACATAAACAAGTCAGGGTCAGTTCTCCAATACAAATACCCAATGAGGTACAAGCCATCATCTGATGGCTTTTTATTTATCACTCGTCAATGAAACGAATTTAAGAAGGAAGCCCAATGAAGAAATGGATCACACTCGCACTCATCAGCTTGTTTGCTGTACCAAGCTGGGCAGGTCAGTTCAAAACCATCAAAGATGTTGAGGTACACTACTCTGCCTTCAACTCTACTTTTTTAACGGCGCAGGTTGCCAGGAATTACAAGCTCAAACGTAACGCCTATTCTGCGATCCTTAACATCAGTGTGTTAGACAATTCGCAAGCAGGAAAACCCGCCATTACCGCTCAAATCGCCGGTACCAGCAAAAACCTGTTAGGCCAGACTCGCCAGCTCAACTTTCGCGAAGTGCAGGAAGGCGACGCTATTTACTACTTAGCGGAGTTTCCTATTTCACAAGAGGAACAACTGACATTCGATTTGGATGTTAATGCTGGCATTAAGGGCACAGGAAGATTAAAGTTCACCCAGAAATTTTACGTAGAAGAGTAATGGCCAAACGGCATGACTCTCGTTCATCAAAGAGACAGAATCCAATGAGCAAGATTGTATTAGCGACAGGTAATCAAGGTAAGGTTCGCGAAATGGCAGACCTACTGTCTGATTTTGGTTTTGAAGTGTTAGCCCAAAGCGAATTCAACGTTTCTGAAGTTGCTGAAACTGGCACCACATTTATCGAGAATGCGATCATCAAGGCGCGCCACGCGGCAAAAGAAACCGGTCTTGCTGCCATTGCTGATGATTCAGGTTTAGAAGTAGACGCCCTCAAAGGTGCCCCTGGTATCTACTCCGCTCGCTATGCTGGCGAAGGTGCAAGTGACCAACAAAACCTTGAGAAGCTGCTCGACGCAATGAAAGAGGTGCCAGAAGAACAGCGCAGTGCTCGTTTCCATTGTGTGCTCGTGTTAATGCGCCATGAAAATGATCCAACTCCTGTCGTTTGTCACGGCAAGTGGGAGGGACGAATTCTCACTGAAGCTCACGGCGAAAATGGCTTCGGTTATGACCCAATCTTTTTCATACCAGAGGACAACTGCGCTTCTGCTGAGTTAGAACCTGCACGTAAAAAACAGCTTTCACATCGCGGAAAAGCACTCAAACAGTTGTTCGCGACTCTATCTGAACAACCGCTTTAATCACTACTCAGTCAACGATAGACAATGAGCAAACTTATCCCACCAGCACTAAGTCTTTATGTACACATCCCATGGTGTGTACAAAAGTGCCCGTACTGTGATTTTAACTCTCACGCTCTAAAGGCTGAGATCCCAGAAAATGAATACATCGCAGCACTGCTACAAGATTTAGACACAGATATTGAGCGTTACCAGATCAATGATAACCCGCGCCCGCTGCACTCGATCTTTATCGGTGGCGGTACTCCTAGTCTGATATCGGCACAAGGTATTGCTGCACTTCTATCAGGAATTGAAGCTCGTATCCCTTTCAAACCTGACATAGAAATCACCATGGAGGCCAACCCTGGCACGATTGAGGCGGAGCGTTTTGCTGGCTATAGAAAAGCGGGAGTAACACGTATCTCCATCGGTGTGCAAAGCTTCGAGCAGCAAAAACTTGAGAAGCTAGGTCGAATTCATGGAAAGGATGAAGCGGTCAATGCCGCTAAGCTGGCGCATCAAATCGGTCTTAGTAGCTTTAACCTCGATCTCATGCACGGATTACCGGATCAGTCTGTCAATCAAGCTCTGGCCGATCTCGATAAAGCGATCGAACTCGATCCTCCTCATTTATCTTGGTACCAGCTAACCATAGAACCTAACACCATGTTCTACTACAAGCAGCCTACCTTGCCCGATGACGATGACTTGTGGGATATTTTTGAGTTGGGACACCAAAAGTTAGCCGAAGCAGGCTACGTTCAGTACGAGATTTCCGGCTACAGTAAACCTGGTTATCAATG
>NZ_QEWN01000049.1 GCF_006124995.1 Vibrio sp. Hep-1b-8 | reverse complement strand
GAGCAGTGATAAACTGGTGTGAGCGAAAATCGGACCCACTCAGTCTGTGGCTACAGACATTAAAACCCAAGATGCATGTCTGCAAATTGGTCGTTGCTCTCGCGAATAAGCTGGCACGGATTATTTGGGCCGTGTTGGTAAAAAGAGCGCCTTATAATCCTCATTTGGCGTGTGCCTGATAAAGAGAACCATCTGTAAAAGAGCGGTAATACACTGATGTAAAACGGTTTGTCTTATTCAAAACCTGTTAAGGACAGCGGCTATTGAAAAGCCATGCGTGTGTAGAGGAGGATAAGACGTCAATTTGGAACTCATTAGGGCGCAGCAAACTAAACGTTGCTATAACGACGCCGGATATATGTCGCAAGACCGTCGACCATCAATGTTAATCTCCGTTAAGGGTGCCTATGAAATAGCTTAAAGAAAAGACCGACATTAATTTCAATCAGGCCTTGCGAACAGCGAGGTGACCATATATGTCCTGATAATGCTTGTGATAATGCTAGTGTATTTAACTCTAATGCATGCTGAACTCGATGCATAGCCATATTGTTGATAGTCAATAAGCTAAACGAGGATTATTACTGCGTGGCCAAACTTTTCCCCACAGCCCCGTCTACCTCACTGATTTCGCGGTTGAGAATCGATACACTGGTGCGATTGCTCAACTAAAATAAGAACTTTAATGGATAACGCTCTTTCAACGGAATGGAAGTCAGTCGAATGGGTACTGACAGACGTCGACGACACGCTTACCTGGCAAGGCAAACTGCCACCTGAAACGCTCATTGCACTCCAGTCTCTTCAACAAAAGGGAATCAAGATCGTGGCAGTGACTGGCGCCTGTGCTGGATGGTGTGACCATATCGCACAACTTTGGCCTGTCGATGCTGTCTTGGGGGAAAACGGTGCATTTACGTTGGCAAAAGGCAGAAAAGGGGTTTCTCTGTCCAGTTCAGTACCGCTTGGCACCATGCGACAACGACAAGCAGAACTTAAAGCTCAGGTGGAACAGATCCTTGTTGACTACCCCGACGTAAACCTTACGCTGGATCAAGCCTACCGTTTATGCGAAGTGGCCATCGATATCGGTCAGAATAGGCAACCGCTAGACAGTCGGATTGTAGAAGAGATCGTCGCCAAAATTCATCGTTTAGGCGCTCACGCGACAGCCAGTTCAATCCACATCAACGCTTGGTATGGTGAGCATTCAAAGCGCAATTCTGCGTTTCACTTCTTAAAGAAACACGGGCTATCTGAACTGGATATTTTAAATACATGCTGCTACGTCGGTGATTCACTCAACGATCAGCAGATGTTTGAAACGCTCCCACTCACGGTCGGGGTAAAGAATATAGAACATTATTGGGATAAGCTAAGCCATAAACCTTCAAGGGTAATGACGAAACCTGGTGGCTTTGGATTTGCCGAATTTGCTCAACAGTTGCTTGAACTAAAAGTACGGTAGCACCTCTGGCCTCCAGATCTAGTTAGTGTTTCTCGTCCGAAATAGTCAGTCGTTGGTCTTTGAGATTGGTATACAGGTGCGCCTGATTTCGTTCGATAAGAACCATAGCAAGTAACGGGTTAAGCGCGCGAACTTCCCCTTTCACATACGGTACCGGAATATCCCAAGCGTTGTTCTGGTACATCCCTTCTTCATCGAATTGAACAAGAAACTTCATGTTTACCTCCACTACTCACGCGAGCACTTCATTAATATTAGCCCTTAATTAATTACTTTGTTAATAATAAAGTGTGAACCACTCACGTCGCTGATGCTGGTGCTTGGCTATACTTTTAGTATCAAATCAGAGCAAGGAGTATCACACCATGGACTTCACAGAGAAACTCCGCTTACGAGGCAAAGCAGAAGAGGATATCTACTTCGCTAAACTTGACTTAGAGCTCATCAAAGCGATGCACGAGAGAGAAGCGGTAGAAAAAAATAGAGAACAGAGTGAGGCTGAGTGCGAACTCATCTCTAATGCAACCACCAATAAGTAGCGATTGGGTGTCTATACCCCTGATCATTGAAAATGCTTGATTTTATTTAGAATCAGGATCATGCTACGAACCATGAAAATTACACTGACTCCTCAGCAGAAACTGCAACTCGAACAAATGCA
>NZ_QEWN01000048.1 GCF_006124995.1 Vibrio sp. Hep-1b-8 | reverse complement strand
GTTGAGCTTAGAGCATCGAATTCTCAAGGACATCGTAGAAAAAAAGCTGTAAAGCCAGCGATAAGACGCGAACTGGTTGAGTATGCCAGACAACGGCACAATGCCAGTTTACGTCTTGCTTGTCGCGCAGTTGGCATTAGTGATTCGGTTTATCGATACCAGCCTAAAGCGAATAACGATCATGAAGTGATTGTTGAACTGCAAAAGGCGGTTGAGCGTTATCCAGCCTACGGTTTTAGCAAATTGCTCAAAATACTTCGTCGCTGGGGACATGGCTGGAATCATAAACGGATATATCGGATTTACTGCGAACTCAAACTCAATAGGCGTCGTAAAGCGAAAAAACGCTTACCAACTCGTTCGCCTGAGCCGCTTAATGTGCCTATGGTAGCTAACCAGTGTTGGTCGATTGACTTTATGAGTGACAGCTTACAGTGCGGACGTCGATTTAGAACCTTCAACGTAGTGGATGACTTCAATCGTGAAGCACTCGCTATCGAAGTGGATTTAAGCCTCCCTGCGCAACGAGTGGTTCGAGTGCTTGAACGAATCATTGCATGGCGAGGTTATCCAGAAAAGTTGCGAATGGATAATGGCCCAGAGTTCATCTCTGTGACGCTTGCGACTTGGGCTGAGGAGCATGATATCAAGCTGGAATTTATCCAGCCAGGCAAACCGACTCAGAACTCCTATGTCGAACGATTTAACCGTACGTATCGCACAGAGATCCTCGATATGTATGTGTTCAGAACCTTGAATGAAGTGCGTGAGCTAACAGAAAACTGGATACGAGAATACAACGAAGAACGTCCCCATGATGCCCTCAACGATCTGACACCATGGGAATATTTAATGAAGAATGAACAAACCGAAACCTCTAATTATGGGCGCAACTAATTAGGGGAGGTTTACAAAATGAGTCAGCCTTAACCTAGCTGACTCCTAAGTCGACACAAGCATCTAAATGTTTTTACTAGTTTAGCAAAACGCTAACTTTTCGATTAATATTAGTATGTTTAGCGCTGAGCATTGGTTTGTGTTCTTCGATTAAACCAAGAACTGTGGAGAAGTTCTTTTTCCATGTCATGTGGGAATCAACAATGTCAGTGCAATCAATATTCACCAAACGCTCATCCTCAATGGGAATTGGATAATAACCAATGGGTTCAGACAGCTT
Organism: Vibrio sp. Hep-1b-8; assembly: GCF_006124995.1. Classification (GTDB taxonomy): domain Bacteria; phylum Pseudomonadota; class Gammaproteobacteria; order Enterobacterales; family Vibrionaceae; genus Vibrio. The sequence continues at coordinate 1,351 of NZ_QEWN01000048.1, read as the reverse complement.
AGCATTCACACACTCATATAAGCGTTTTAAAATCATGTCTTGCTTGCTGTAACAATTATACAAGCGGCCATCAATGGTTGATAAAGCATTTAACCAACTTTCTTTATCATCTTTACCTACTGCACCTCCAAGCAAAACAACATCGTTAATGTATTTATTTGATTTAGTACCAAGAGCCATCAAAGTATAAAAAATGACACGACAGCCCAGAGAATGTCCGACTAAATTAAATTTCTGCCCTTCTGTTCTAGAGATACAATCTGCAAGTTGCGCGCCAGCTTGAGCAGCACGCATCATTGCTGAATGCCATGGGTTTGAAACGAGATCACTCATTAAAGTTACCCAACCAAGAGGACTAAGTTGCTTCGCCGCTTGAACCCCACCTCGCTTGCTGATCGCTGCAAGCATAGAAAGGGCAGCTTTTTTTGTAGCACCCTCAGAAAATGCCGCACCTAATCGAGCATTACTTTTGGCATCCCAGTTGACCCCGTAGGTTGAATGCTTGAAGCCTGCAAAGAGATGCTCCGTTTGCCAGTCGTAAAAATCAGCTTCATTTTTTTGAGTAAAACCATTGATGAAAATAGTTTGCTCTTCAGAATTAGGTATAGATTTTAGCTGTCTAATGGCAAAACTATCGTCATCACCATGAAACTTATTTGCTAAAACACCACCAAGTGCACTACCACTAGCGGTAATAATCGTGGTACCAGCTGCTACAGAACCGCCTATAGCAGCAAGAGATGCACCTGTCAAAGCAGCTCCATTTAGACCCGCTATCGCTGTACCAGTGCCTGCTGCGCCAAGTAGCCCTGCATTGCCTAACGCCGCAGCAACCGCACCTGCCCCACCACCTGTTACCAGTGTTGCCCCAATTCCAATTATACCAACACCAGCATAAGCCGCGTGTTTAGCTGGTTTTGCTAAGTTCATCTGTTCACGAATGAAGATAGATTCATAGTCACTAATGTCATTTAACTTTTTTGTAAGCGATTTGAAAGAGGCTATAGTACCGTCATGTTCGGCACAAAGTTCATTGTTCCATGTTTGATCAATGAAGGCGAATTTACTGGTAACTTTCCCTAAGGCTTGTAAAGCTTGATTCTCATTTTCATCATATTGACGTGATTCTTTTATTTGTTGCAGTGTTTCCTCGCTTGGTGTGCCTTTTGCCATATGTGAGCAATATCGGCACTGCACGGTTCCATTACCACACTCAGTACATTGATATACCCCTGATCATTGAAAATGCTTGATTTTCTTTAGAATCAGGATCATGCTACGAACCATGAAAATTACACTGACTCCTCAGCAGAAACTGCAACTCGAACAAATGCACGATTCTACTCGTGAT
>NZ_QEWN01000047.1 GCF_006124995.1 Vibrio sp. Hep-1b-8 | reverse complement strand
GACTATCGATTCATCCTTGCCACAGCTTGCCTTTAGAGCTTCATAAGCCTCTATGAATGCTTGCTGTTTTGCTTTATCAAACTTGTGTGGAACGCCTTTCGGTTGCTTGTAGCTAAAGCCATTGTGGTGAAGCCATTTGTTCATACCAGAGACCGTATAATCAAGTCCAAATGCCTCTTTAACGTAGGCGACAATTTGATGAGTGTGAGAATAGGTTTTCTCAGTCAAATGCTCGATTAGGTGCATGGTTTGAGTAGCAGAAAGCTTGCTTTGGCTTCCGCCATTTTCAGGCTTAAGTTTTTCAGAAAGAACGTAGTCACTAAGGTGGCGTGCAACGGTTGATTCATGAATGCGAAGAGCTTGAGCAATCATGGTCTGACTCCACCCCTCTGTGGTAAGCAATACTGCTTTAATACGGTCACGCACTCGACCATCACGAGTAGAATCGTGCATTTGTTCGAGTTGCAGTTTCTGCTGAGGAGTCAGTGTAATTTTCATGGTTCGTAGCATGATCCTGATTCTAAAGAAAATCAAGCATTTTCAATGATCAGGGGTATAGATAATATCTTCTGTATTAAACCGAGAATAACGACCGCTCGATAAGCAAGCAATAGCACATTGAAAAATTACTCATTTTCTGAATTAAAAAGAAAAACTAGGCAAAAAATGTCGAAGTAAGATCACTTTTTCTCTATCTATGCGAGCGAGAGAAGATTTGAGCCGTTCTTGAACCATTTCCAATGCCACTTTTTCAGGAGATCGAGAGACTGCTTTTCTTAATTAACAGCTTTTCCTAATTGGCAATAAATCGTATTTGGACATTTATTTACCAGCGTTTTTGCTAATTTAGCAACTAATGAATAACTACAGGTATGACACAGCTAGCTATGAAGTGCTAGTGCGGTAAGTAAAATCGCACTAGCTAAAAAATTGGTTTACGTTCACACTAAGTTAAATTGGACATATTTTTAGCGACATCCTCTGCACCTCTTTGTATTTCATCGATCACTGAAGATACAGTGTATAGTTGTTCATTTGTATCTATTGCAGAGACTCTAATTTTCCCCATTGATTCGGATATTTTATTCGTCAACATTACATTTTCAGAGACCACTCGACTAATTTCATCTGTTGAGCCTGATGTCTTGGAAGCTAAAACCCTCACTTCATCAGCCACAACAGCAAAACCACGTCCATATTCACCAGCTCTTGCTGCTTCTATTGCCGCATTTAAAGCCAGTAAGTTCGTTTGATCAGCAATGCTACCAATAACTTGGACGATATTTTCAATGTTAGTTGAGAGTTCATTTAGCTTATTTATTAGTTCGACGGAGCTTTCCACTTGTTGAACTGCGTCTAGTGATTGTTCTTGAACTTTGTTTATTGACTTTTTACCATCCGTTGCTACTTGTTCAGTTTCAACAGCCGTTGTGTAAGCAATCGATATGGCCTCATTTGAAGCCTCCTCTTGAAGGACCTCTGGTGTAATATCAGTAGCAAACTTAACCACTTTATATACTTCATTTTTATCGTTGAATATTGGGTTGTAAGACGCCTGAATCCAAATTCTATCGCCTAGTTTTGATTTTCTTAAAAAACGCCCACTAAATGCTCTCCCACCTTGTAACTCCCTCCAAAAATGAGGGTTTTCTTGATAAAAATCGTCAAAACAAAACATTTTATGATGCTTGGTTACGACTTCATCTTGTGAATAACCTAAAGTACTCAGGAATGCATCATTTGCATTAATTACCTCTCCAGAAGGTGAAAATGTGATAACGGCAAACGTTCGGTCCAATGCACTTAATAACTCACAATCTTCAATGCTTCTTACATGTTGTTCTGTAACATCAGAGGCGACTTTAGCAACTTTTATAACTTTTCCATCAGAGATTACCGGGAAATACGTTGCCTCAACAAATATTTCTTTTCCTGATTTATTAAGTCGGGAGAAAACTCCACTTTGCGCTTCCCCTGAAGCTAGATTGTGCCAAAAATGGGAATACTGTTGCGATAACGCAATTTCTTCTAAACAAAAGAGAGAATGGTGCTTACCTATAATTTCTTGCCTTTGGTATCCAACACAGGATAAAAACAAATCACTAGCATTTAAAATCTCCCCTTCAGGGGTAAATTCAATAACGGCCAGAGATCCATATAAAGACTCAATAAAATCTTGATTAAGGTCGGGGGTTTTGACCATTTTTTTCTTTTTAAAAAACATATATTCCGATTCTAATTACGTTTATGATTTTGTAATAACAGTACTAACACAAAATAAGTATCAAAATTAACAGAACCAGAATAGAATAAATAAGCGACGAATGATGTAGTCAATTTCCTATTATGTTAAACGTGACTTGTACTCAAACACCCCTTAAATCACCTCAAACGCTTTTAGCAACAATCGGCGCATTCATTTTAAAAATTGAAAGGACATATATGGTCACCTCGCTGTTCGCAAGGCCTGATTGAAATTAATGTCGGTCTTTTCTTTAAGCTATTTCATAGGCACCCTTAACGGAGATTAACATTGATGGTCGACGGTCTTGCGACATATATCCGGCGTCGTTATAGCAACGTTTAGCTTGCTGCGCCCTAATGAGTTCCAAATTGACGTCTTATCCTCCTCTACACACGCATGGCTTTTCAATAGCCGCTGTCCTTAACAGGTTTTGAATAAGACAAACCGTTTTACATCAGTGTATTACCGCTCTTTTACAGATGGTTCTCTTTATCAGGCACACGCCAAATGAGGATTATAAGGCGCTCTTTTTACCAACACGGCCCAAATAATCCGTGCCAGCTTATTCGCGAGAGCAACGACCAATTTGCAGACATGCATCTTGGGTTTTAATGTCTGTAGCCACAGACTGAGTGGGTCCGATTTTCGCTCACACCAGTTTATCACTGCTCTTGCCCCCTGAATGAGTAGCTTCCTTAAATCTCGGTTTCCGCGTTTAGTGATTTTTCCAAGATAGTTTTTGTCACCACTGCTGTATTGAGACGGCGTCAACCCTAACCACGCGGACAGTTGCCGACCATTTTTGAACTCACCAACGCTGTTTATAGAACCAATGATGCCTGACGCGACAAGAGGTCCTACGC
>NZ_QEWN01000046.1 GCF_006124995.1 Vibrio sp. Hep-1b-8 | reverse complement strand
AACAACTTTATAACGCTGATGTAGCCTACTCTTGGGAGCACAAAGGATTGGGTGGCAAATACGAACACCTGTGGAGGTGGGGAGTGGCGTTCTTTGTCAACTATTCAATATTTGTTTTTTTTTGGTTTATTCTTGAAGATTTTACTGTAGACACCCCCATGTTTTGGGTGGCTTTTGTTTTGATGACGATGACGATGATGATGTTGATGACAAGGTATCTATATTTACCTGATAAACATCGCTGTTATCACCTAACTGCACAGGGTATTCGTTACACAGAACAAGATATGATCCCAGAGGTGGCTTATAAAATCGTGCGTGGTTTTGCGTGGGTGGGGATTGCGGTGTGTGTTATTGCGGTTTTGTTACTTGGCCCCTTGGCGCTTGTCGGTGCTGGGGCATTTGCACTGATGTCATTTGGGATGACCAATTTTCAGCCAACGGTACTAAAACACGAAATCTTCTTCTCTGACAGTCCAATTCTATTTAACGTAGTGAAAGATACTATGTTTAGAATTGACAGTCATACCGCCACCGAGTATTGCTGCCGTAGAGATTTTTACTGTTCGTCTATAGAAGAAAAACAAAAAATCATCACCCTAATCCTAGAGAGTCAAAAAGATATCGAGTATGTGGAACTAGCAAAATTGAACGATATGTTTAAACACCCTATTTTTATTCAAGACTAGAAGAATGCAAGTTGAACTCTATTAACAGGTTTGTAGGTTAAATCAGTTTTGCTTTTCTCATATCGATTGCCAGACTACCGGCGGCACCACGGATGATACCATCACGGTACTGGTTAGCATGCCGTTTAACTGGCAAGCCTCAAAGTATCAACAACTGGGCTATATAGCGTCAGGTAAAAAACAAGGTGATTTAACCGTAGAGCCTGCGCCAAAAGAATTTGGCACTCGTATTATTGAAGTGAGAATAGACCAATGAAGAATAACCAAAGCATAGAGTCTCTAAAGGAACAACTTTATAACGCTGATGTAGCCTACTCTTGGGAGCACAAAGGATTGGGTGGCAAATACGAACACCTGTGGAGGTGGGGAGTGGCGTTCTTTGTCAACTATTCAATATTTGTTTTTTTTTGGTTTATTCTTGAAGATTTTACTGTAGACACCCCCATGTTTTGGGTGGCTTTTGTTTTGATGACGATGACGATGATGATGTTGATGACAAGGTATCTATATTTACCTGATAAACATCGCTGTTATCACCTAACTGCACAGGGTATTCGTTACACAGAACAAGATATGATCCCAGAGGTGGCTTATAAAATCGTGCGTGGTTTTGCTTGGGTGGGGATTGCGGTGTGTGTTATTGCGGTTTTGTTACTTGGCCCCTTGGCGCTTGTCGGTGCTGGGGCATTTGCACTGATGTCATTTGGGATGACCAATTTTCAGCCAACCGTTGATAAGTCTTATGTGCTTATAGATGATCGCAGTGTCGTGTTTAATCTAACTCATGACTCAGTGCTGTCATTTGGAAGCCCTAATCGAGAAACATTAGACTATACCCAATCAACTTGAAAATGCAGGCTTGAGTACCTGAAAATTATCATTGATTCGAGACGTCAGTGAACCTGCGATCTCTGGAAGAGTCACAGTAAAAAATTGATCGATGGCTTCCTTGAA
>NZ_QEWN01000045.1 GCF_006124995.1 Vibrio sp. Hep-1b-8 | reverse complement strand
ATGGTTGGATCAAGCCCAGCAGTTTGGCTACTACCATCTCGCACGTAAAGAGATCTTCCCCCAAGATTATGCCGATGCATCCATGTTATTTAGCAACCCAAAACAGTGGTTCAGTGACCGTATAGACGAGGCGAAACAAGAGGTTAACCAGCTAATTGAAGAGTTAACCGGTATTGACGATGGCTTGGGCAAGATCAACAATCTAAACGAAATACATCAAGCGGCTGGTAGTGGAGACTACTCGCGCCTATTTGAACTACTCGGAGAGATATCATGAAGTCAATTTGGTTACTTACACTGGTGCTGCTAACAAGTGTCAGCTGGGCGATGGATGAGGAGGATATTCAATATCTCCCTGAGCTACGTTCTGCTGCCTGGTCTCCGGATCTGACCAAAGAAGACATCCGTAAAATGCGAACCGCGATATTTGGTATGACCTACTATGACAGAAGCCAAGCCAGGGAATTACTTCAACCTTACATAGGTGACGCTCGAAATGTGGAAGCGCGCTATATTTATGCGTTAGCATTGGCAGATAGAAACATTAACCAAGCAATAGAAAACTTGAAAGAGCTAAGTATCGAAGGCTACCCCTATGCGTTGGAAACATACGGTGAAGAACGAGTCTGCTCGCTTAAACAGTATCGCGATATATGTGACGAGTTTGGTTTTAATGAAGTGAAAAAGCGCGCTTATCTTGCTTGGGCACGGAAAGATCCGTTAATTCCCAATATGTATTTTCGTGCGTTTCGAAGTTCTCCGAATGGTGGCTACATCGGTAACTATGATGATCAGTTTACCGTCGAAGGAGAAGCCATTTTGAAGGAAGGGATGGAGGCCGGCAGTTATTTTGCCGCATCTACACTCTATCAGAATTATATTGATCAGGGTCGAGATCTAAACGGTTTGCTCCAAACAACAAAGAACTTGATGTTAAAGGGAAATAGTTGGGGCGCTGCAAGTATACCTACCAGAGTATGTTATAAGGACAAACAGTTAGCGAATGACAACGGCTACCTTTGCCTATCTGATTCTGAAAACCAACAGCTATTAGACAATTATTCAAAGTACGGAAACTTAATTGCTTATAACGCTTTATTTTTTATAATCGAATATAAAGAAGGAGATGAACTATTTCCGTCTTTAGATGATTATATACGCTTTGGCGATAATGAAAATAAGCTCTCACCAGAATTAAAAGCCAAGTATGACCGGGCTATTAAGCTTAATAATGGCAGAGGCTGGGGACATCATGGCGTGATAGCGAGCATAGAAAACTGGGAAAAACTGTTCAACGATAAGAAAATCAAAGGCTTCTTTGAAAAAGTCGGCACTATGTTTAATTAAATTGTGACTCTTTTATGCCCAGCGAATGCTGGGCATTTTATTGACTCACAGCACAACGAAACAAGGCGGCTTGCCAACAAGGTTACAAATACAACAAGCGGCCAGTAGTGGAGACTACTCGCGCCTATTTGAACTACTCGGAGAGATATCATGAAGTCAATTTGGTTACTCACACTGGTGTTGCTAACAAGTGTCAGCTGGGCGATGGATGAGGAGGATATTCGTTATCTCCCAGAGCTACGTTCTGCTGCCTGGTCTCCGGATCTGACCAAAGAAGACATCCGTAAAATGCGAACCGCGATATTTGGTATGACCTACTATGACAGAAGCCAAGCCAGGGAATTACTTCAACCTTACATAGGTGACGCTCGAAATGTGGAAGCGCGATACATCTATTCCTTAGCGTTAGCAAGTCGAAATATTAACCAGGCGATTGAAAACCTGCGCGAGCTGAGTATCGAAGGCTACCCCTATGCGTTGGAAACATACGGCGAAGAACGAGTCTGCTCGCTTACACAGTACCGCGATATCTGTGACGAGTCTGGCTTTAATGAAGTAAAGAAGCGCGCCTATCTTGCCTGGGCGAGAAAAGATCCGTTAATTCCCAATATGTATCTTGGTGCCTTCAGAAATTCTCCGGATGGCGGCTATATCGGTGATTATCGTGAACAATTTACTGCTGAAGGGGAAGCTATTTTACAAGAGGGAAAAGATGCTGGTAGTTATATTAGTTCGTCATCCTTATACAATATGAAAATAAATGCAGAAGAAGGCAAAACTAAAGGAAACGATAGTGAGGTAAATTATTATTATAATCTTGCTAAAAAATGGCTGCTAAAAGGAAATAACTGGGGAAGCCTTGGTGTTCCTTATTCATTATGCTTTGACGATATAGAGTTGGCGAATGAATTTAATCATATATGTCTGACTGCAGAGGAAAACCTTATCTTATTAGATAACTTGGCAAAATTTGGAAATTTGGTCGCATATGATGAACTAATGTACTTCTTAATGCGACGAGAAATGAAAGTTAGAACTACCTTAGATGAATATATACGCTTTGGCGATAACGAAAATAAGCTACCGCCTGAATTAAAAGCCAAGTATGACCG
>NZ_QEWN01000044.1 GCF_006124995.1 Vibrio sp. Hep-1b-8 | reverse complement strand
TTCGAGTCCCGTCCGCTCCGCCACTTATTCCAGACCCCAGCAGAAATGCTGGGGTCTTTTTGTTTTCAGCCCTAAACCACCTACTTCAGTAGGTGGTTATCATCCGTTTCGGCTTTGCCTGTAAAACTACTCATGCTAAATGCGTCTTTGATTTTTCCAGAAGTCAAAGAGGACAAATAACATGAGTAGATACAATCAAGCTTCCCACGTATTTTGGCGATGTCAATACCATATAGTGTGGACTCCAAAGTATCGATTTAGGATCTTGAAGAACAATATAGGTAAAGAAGTTTATCGATGTATACCCCTGATCATTGAAGATGCTTGATTTTCTTTAGAATCAGGATCATGCTACGAACCATGAAAATTACACTGACTCCTCAGCAGAAACTGCAACTCGAACAAATGCACGATTCTACTCGTGATGGTCGAGTGCGTGACCGTATTAAAGCAGTATTGCTTACCACAGAGGGGTGGAGTCAGACCATGATTGCTCAAGCTCTTCGCATTCATGAATCAACCGTTGCACGCCACCTTAGTGACTACGTTCTTTCTGAAAAACTTAAGCCTGAAAATGGCGGAAGCCAAAGCAAGCTTTCTGCTACTCAAACCATGCGCCTAATCGAGCATTTGACTGAGAAAACCTATTCTCACACTCATCAAATTGTCGTCTACATTAAAGAGGCATTTGGACTTGATTATACGGTCTCTGGTATGAACAAATGGCTTCACCACAATGGCTTTAGCTACAAGCAACCGAAAGGCGTTCCACACAAGTTTGATAAAGCAAAACAGCAAGCATTCATAGAGGCTTATGAAGCTCTAAAGGCAAGCTGTGGCAAGGATGAATCGATAGTCTTTATCGACGCAGTTCACCCAACCTTATTAACAAAAATATCTCATGGCTGGATACGTACTGGTCAGGCTAAAGTGATTGAAACAACGGGCAATCGTAGCCGATTGAACATTATTGGCGCACTAAACCTGTCAGATATTGGTGCCACCATCGTTCACGATTACGAGAGTATTAACAGTGAAAATATTGTTCGCTTTTTCTGTAAGTTAAGAGAGAGTTATCCATTAGCCCATAAGCTTCATATCATCTTAGATGGTGCGGGATATCACCGCAGTGACTTAGTCAAAGATGCAGCGTTTGTCCTAAATATCGAACTACATTATCTTCCACCTTACAGTCCAAACCTCAACCCAATTGAGCGGCTTTGGAAGGTAATGAACGAGCAGTCGAGGAATAACGTTTACTTCAAAAATAAACGAGACTTCAAGGAAGCCATCGATCAATTTTTTACTGTGACTCTTCTAGAGATCGCAGGTTCACTGACGTCTCGAATCAATGATAATTTTCAGGTACTCAAGCCTGCATTTTCAAGTTGATTGGGTATAGTTATGTTTACTGTAATCAACTTGGATGTGAAGTAGTAGAGTTAAAC
>NZ_QEWN01000043.1 GCF_006124995.1 Vibrio sp. Hep-1b-8 | reverse complement strand
TTCATCATATGCGACCAAATTTCCAAATTTTGCCAAGTTATCTAATAAGATAAGGTTTTCCTCTGCAGTCAGACATATATGATTAAATTCATTCGCCAACTCTATATCGTCAAAGCATAATGAATAAGGAACACCAAGGCTTCCCCAGTTATTTCCTTTTAGCAGCCATTTTTTAGCAAGATTATAATAATAATTTACCTCACTATCGTTTCCTTTAGTTTTGCCTTCTTCTGCATTTATTTTCATATTGTATAAGGATGACGAACTAATATAACTACCAGCATCTTTTCCCTCTTGTAAAATAGCTTCCCCTTCAGCAGTAAATTGTTCACGATAATCACCGATATAGCCGCCATCCGGAGAATTTCTGAAGGCACCAAGATACATATTGGGAATTAACGGATCTTTTCTCGCCCAGGCAAGATAGGCGCGCTTCTTTACTTCATTAAAGCCAGACTCGTCACAGATATCGCGGTACTGTGTAAGCGAGCAGACTCGTTCTTCGCCGTATGTTTCCAACGCATAGGGGTAGCCTTCGATACTCAGCTCGCGCAGGTTTTCAATCGCCTGGTTAATATTTCGACTTGCTAACGCTAAGGAATAGATGTATCGCGCTTCTACATTTCGTTTATCGTTGATATAAGGGCCGAGCTCTTTAGTTACTGTTGAAAAAATCCCTTGGCTCATACCAAAAATAGCGAAACGCATTTTGCGAATATCTTCTTTAGTCAGATCCGGAGACCAGGCAGCAGAACGTAACTCAGGGAGATATTGAATATCCTCCTCATCCATCGCCCAGCTGACACTTGTTAGCAGCGCCAGTGTGAGTAACCAAATTGACTTCATGATATCTCTCCGAGTAGTTCAAATAGGCGCGAGTAGTCTCCACTACTGGCCGCTTGTTGTATTTGTAATCTTGTTGGCAAGCCGCCTTGTTTCGTTGTGCTGTGAGTCAATAAAATGCCCAGCATTCGCTGGGCATAGAAAGAGTCACGATTTAATTAAACATAGTGCCGACTTTTTCAAAGAAGCCTTTGATTTTCTTATCGTTGAACAGTTTTTCCCAGTTTTCTATGCTCTTTTGGAATCCATGGTAAGCCCAGCCTCTGCCATTATTAAGCTCGATGGCACGGTCATACTTGGCTTTTAATTCAGGCGGTAGCTTATTTTCGTTATCGCCAAAGCGTATATATTCATCTAAGGTAGTTCTAACTTTCATTTCTCGTCGCATTAAGAAGTACATTAGTTCATCATATGCGACCAAATTTCCAAATTTTGCCAAGTTATCTAATAAGATAAGGTTTTCCTCTGCAGTCAGACATATATGATTAAATTCATTCGCCAACTCTATATCGTCAAAGCATAATGAATAAGGAACACCAAGGCTTCCCCAGTTATTTCCTTTTAGCAGCCATTTTTTAGCAAGATTATAATAATAATTTACCTCACTATCGTTTCCTTTAGTTTTGCCTTCTTCTGCATTTATTTTCATATTGTATAAGGATGACGAACTAATATAACTACCAGCATCTTTTCCCTCTTGTAAAATAGCTTCCCCTTCAGCAGTAAATTGTTCACGATAATCACCGATATAGCCGCCATCCGGAGAATTTCTGAAGGCACCAAGATACATATTGGGAATTAACGGATCTTTTCTCGCCCAGGCAAGATAGGCGCGCTTCTTTACTTCATTAAAGCCAGACTCGTCACAGATATCGCGGTACTGTGTAAGCGAGCAGACTCGTTCTTCGCCGTATGTTTCCAACGCATAGGGGTAGCCTTCGATACTCAGCTCGCGCAGGTTTTCAATCGCCTGGTTAATATTTCGACTTGCTAACGCTAAGGAATAGATGTATCGCGCTTC
>NZ_QEWN01000042.1 GCF_006124995.1 Vibrio sp. Hep-1b-8 | reverse complement strand
GTTCGACTACCTAGTTGAAGAGCTACGCACTTCAATGGAACGTGTACGTACTCAAGAGCGTCTTATCATGAAGGCAGCGGTTGAGTATGGCAAAATGCCGAAGAAATCGTTCATCACGCTATTCACGGGTAATGAATCAAGTGATGCATGGCTTGACGAGATCTTAGCGTCTGATAAACCATACGCCGAAAAAATTCGTCGCAGTGAAGAAGATATTCGCCGTTCAATTTCAAAACTGAAAATGATCGAAGAAGAAACTTCTCTGACAGTTCAAAGCATCAAAGATATCAGCCGTCGTATGTCTATCGGTGAAGCGAAAGCTCGTCGTGCGAAGAAAGAGATGGTTGAAGCGAACTTACGTCTGGTTATTTCTATCGCTAAGAAATACACCAACCGCGGCCTACAATTCTTGGATCTTATCCAAGAATGTAACATCGGCCTGATGAAAGCAGTAGATAAGTTCGAATATCGTCGTGGTTACAAGTTCTCAACTTACGCCACTTGGTGGATTCGTCAGGCAATTACTCGCTCGATTGCAGACCAAGCTCGTACAATTCGTATTCCGGTTCACATGATTGAAACCATCAACAAACTGAACCGTATCTCTCGTCAAATGCTACAAGAGATGGGCCGTGAGCCTCTGCCAGAAGAGCTAGCAGAGCGCATGCAAATGCCTGAAGATAAGATTCGTAAAGTACTTAAAATCGCTAAAGAGCCAATCTCTATGGAGACACCAATCGGTGACGACGAAGATTCGCATCTAGGTGATTTTATCGAGGACACTACGCTAGAACTGCCTCTAGACTCTGCAACCGCAACCAGTCTAAAAGTAGCAACTAAAGATGTTCTAGCCGGTTTGACTCCGCGTGAAGCGAAAGTACTGCGTATGCGTTTTGGTATCGACATGAACACTGACCATACTTTAGAAGAAGTAGGTAAGCAGTTTGACGTAACTCGTGAACGTATCCGTCAGATCGAAGCAAAAGCACTGCGTAAACTTCGTCACCCTAGCCGCTCAGAAACTCTACGCAGCTTCCTAGACGAATAGTCGATAGCTTATTTTCTCGACAATTGATTAAAAGGTGGGCTAAAGCTCACCTTTTTTATATCTATTCGATTTAAGTGGATAAAAACTAAGCGCATTTATACCCGTTACTGGCTAGACAGCTAGATCCTCATCCCCTATAATCATTGCCCTATAAGGCCCCTTAGCTCAGTGGTTAGAGCAGTCGACTCATAATCGATTGGTCCCCAGTTCAAGTCTGGGAGGGGCCACCATTATTCCTTAAGGCTTATGGAGAAATCCGTAAGCCTTTTTTCGTTCTAGTCCTGTCCATATCCGGTCCGCAATTACTTCCGGTAAGCTCTGATCCATTAGGTCTGCCGAAACACGCCACGTAGTCACCACAGGGTCACACTTCCCCTGTCTGAGTGATATCTACCATCAGAACCTTCTCTCGTCTGTACAACGCGAATCAGAGCAAATACATACCACTCAACACCAGAACAGAACCCCAAAAAAACTTCGCGCAGGAACCAACAAAAATATAACCAACATTCCGTTCCATTAGGTCCAGTTATTAATATAAATATAATTGAGATACCTAAATGGGGTTCTAGCTGAGATTACGCAGGAGACTCAGCACCGAAGATTAGGACAAGATGGATGTTGAATGATGATGACCGATTACCCTCAGTGGTAATCGGTCTGTCTTTCTCTAATGCAATTTCGACTAGTAATCACCGGCCTCAACAACAGCACCAGAAACAGCGGCTAATCACAGGACTGGTATTCATACTCGAACCGGAAAAACCAACGGCACACTGGATTACAGCGCGAATCTGGTATGAGTTAGGGCTACGAGTTGGGTTAGTAGAATAGAATTTGAATCTAGCTGGTTACTGTCGGGACTGTCACGGCTGTCAGAACCGTCGCCACTGCCATGACCGTCGCAACTGTCAGGACTACAGGGAAAATACATCTACTGCCGCCGCCGTCGGCAAACTGGACGGAAAACCTAAATAGGAAATTTATATTAGGGTTCGTGTCCAGCTCGGTATCTAGCCAAAATCGTAGCTAAAGACCGGATAGAGACCGGACCGACGACGCCGTCGCCAACGTTGCTGGAACTACAGCATGCAGGAAGTCAGGCAGGATAAGCCTTAGAGCGAGATTACAGGGCCAGTCTGGTGTGACCGGCCCAGCGATCTAGGATTTTAGATTGGGGGTTAATCTGATGTCAGCAAGGCATGCATTCTCTTTACAATCATCAAGATGGTAAATATCAAATTCACAGTAGAAAAAGTTACGAGAGGAGTCGCAACATAAGTATTTATATCAATACAAATTGACGCAGGTGTTTCTAGCGGCAATGTAAACGTGCTTGTCTTTCCTCTACAAATCGATTCGATGAAGCAAGATACAACTAACAAGACAGATACAATAATTGAATAACAAATGTTGTAATACAGTTGATCGAGAATTGTTCGTTTAGTTTTGTAACTAATATCAGCTTCTGATTCAGGCTTATTGTCTTCTAGTTTAGTACTTTGGTCGTAAACTAGAACGAGAACACTGAGCAGTAAAGCGGTGAAAATTGCGCCAAAGTTGACGAGTAGAGAGGTTAGGTCATTAGTGAACTTAAACTCAAATACAATAGTTAACACTGCTAATATCAGCGGGAATAAAATAAAAGTAAAAACGTCACTGAAGCTGACTTTACCTGTGCCATTATGTTCTAGTGTTTTCCAATGACCATGTATTATTCCAAGAACATTTATCTTTGAACTCATAATCAAACCCTGCTAGTACATCGTCTTAGCATATTCATCAGATATTTCCCTGACCCATCGATTCATGGACTTGAAGTTAGGTACACCCTCATCCATTACAACCGCTTCATCCAATTCGATTTCGCACATTGAGCTGGATTTACTGTGCCCAACATTAAATGTGCGCTTCTTACCGTTCATTTCCACAACAGTCTTAACTTGACTGCCGAACTCAGACAAAACCTCTACCGCCTGGTAGTGTTCGCTTTTTTTGTTTATCAAGTAATCTCTTAGCCTACCTAGGGTTCCTTTTCTTGGAGGCTTAACTACTAGCTCCTGCTCATGATGCCCTAGTTTTTTCAACTTATCAGTAACATCAGCCACGCCAACAAACTTGGTTAGCTTAACTTCTTTAGCAGGAGCATCTAACCATGCATGAATTGCTTTATCATAAGCCAGTGGATTCATCTGAAGGTTTAGAGTGGTTTGCGCTTTGAATAATTCAGAAAAAAGCCTGAAGAATAGAGTTTTAACACCATTACCCCGGTATGTATGCAAAAAAGCCATTCCCTCATTAGCCTTCTTGGGAATACGAAAATGCACGTAGTGCTTAATAATTTCCGCATTATCTTTAGCTTTTTCAAAGTCAACTTCTTGGGTTTTGATATTGATGATATCAGTTTTAATTCCGTAATATCCGACATTAAACCACCCCCAAACCTCACGCTTGGCTGCATCGTATTTAATATCGCTAAAGCAGTAAACTTGTTGGCTTTCTTCAAAGATTCTGTACTTATCAGAGTTTGCTTTCATGAATGTTTCTAGCATCTCTAGTAAGTCAAACTTACCGGATATTTTGTTTAAAACGCTATAACGTTCTTCCCTACGACCTTCTAAGTCTTTATTGTAGACTCTGAAAGAGTATGGAGTGAGGGCATGCTGTTCTTGTTCGTATGTTTTTGCCATATTTAGATTTCAGTGCCAAATGAATAGAGGTCAACTGTCGAATAATAGCATGTGTTTTGGCATTCTTACTATACAGAGTGCACATTAACAGTGAGGTAGCTACACGCAATTTCGCATATTTCGTTTGGCTTCTAGATTAGAAAAACAGCCAACAAATAATGTCGGCTGATGCACATCTACCCTTGGCTCACATCTCCCACCAACTCCGCCACATTCGCACTAACTTCTCTCAGCCTTGAACTAGCCAAATGAGCATATCTGGTACTGGTTTGCGGAGACTGATGCCCCAACAAATGCTGAACATCATAGAGAGTCGCATTTCCGCTGTTGATCAGGATCGAGGCAAAGCTATGCCTGAGGTCATGTATGCGGAAACTATCTTTTATGCCAGATGCTTTCCTGATTCGAGCAAATGCTTTCTTCGGATGAGCTATTGGTCGCCCCTCGGCATCACCTGTGAAGATATAAGGGTTCTTTAGCTTCTGGAATCTGCGCTGATCTTTCATTACCTCCTTAGCTAGATCATTTAGCAGTACAGTCCTAGATAACCCATACTAAAAGGACAGGCACTATTAAAAGATACTGGCACTATCTCTAAAAGGACAGGCACTATTAAAAGATACTGATGCTCCAGACATAATCTATCGGTGAAATCGGTATTAATTTGTCCGACAGGGGGAGAGGGGTGCGTTCTGTCTGTCACGGTTTTGCGTGAATGAGTCTATTGAGGCTTTTTTGAGTAACGAGTGATTCACCAAAAACATTTTTGGTTTCGTGTGGGTTTCTTACTAGAGATTTAATGGTTGGCTAATCGCTTAGCTATCCAACCGAAGTAAATTGAGTCGCTTTCGTTTCATCAGCTGTTTGGCCATCATCGAGCTTTGGGTGCAACCTACTGCGGTGCAGCGCAGACGCTCCAACTGAGTACAAGTCTCAAGCCAGTTTGCTTGATTGATATTAAGTCTTTGCAATATCGGTAGCGTATCTTCACTTAAGCTCACTTTACCTTCTCGGTATTGACGTGCTGTCCAATCGACTAGCTCGATGTAATCCATCAGTCGAAACGGTATACCATCACGTTGATGGTTTTTGTCATTCCCAACAAACGGGTAAAGGCAAGGTGCCGTCTCTCGCTGATTGTTTAATGCCTCAACTCTCGCTTTGATTGAGGTGTAATCGGAGGTTTCTGGTGTTTGGGCTATTCCAGCTCTTAGCGGGTTTAAGTCGACATAGGTCATCGCTGCCGCGAGCGCCTGTTCATCTAGTAGAGCCTGGCTTTTGAAGCGGCTTTCCCAGAAATGTCCTTTGCATTGGTCTTCTTTGTTGGCTTGGCAGGCAATCTCAAAATTAAGCTCTTTCATAAACCAACTTAGGCTCCATAGTCGCTCACGCCAAGATTCGATAATCGCTAAACACACTTCAAGTTCGGCCTTACTGGTGAGCTGCCCTTCTAACCATCGAGATACGATATTGGGCAGTTTGTGTGCTTGCTGCCAACGCTCAACCACCTCATAAGCCGATAGATTTAGGGCTTTCTCTCGATTGATATGTAAGACCAAGTGGTAGTGGT
>NZ_QEWN01000041.1 GCF_006124995.1 Vibrio sp. Hep-1b-8 | reverse complement strand
CTGCACTACAGGGCAAAAAGAAAGGACCCGAAGGTCCTTATTTGTTTTCAGCCCTAAACCACCTACTTCAGTAGGTGGTTATCATCCGTTTCGGCTTTGCCTGTAAAACTACTCATGCTAAATGCGTCTTTGATTTTTCCAGAAGTCAAAGAGGACAAATAACATGAGTAGATACAATCAAGCTTCCCACGTATTTTGGCGATGTCAATACCATATAGTGTGGACTCCAAAGTATCGATTTAGGATCTTGAAGAACAATATAGGTAAAGAAGTTTATCGATGTATTTATGTTTACTGTAATCAACTTGGATGTGAAGTAGTAGAGTTAAACATACAAGTTGACCACGTGCATTTAGTAGTAAAGATTCCACCAAAGCTATCGATATCCAAGTTGATGGGGGTATTGAAAGGCAAAATAGCCTTAAAGCTATTTAGTAAGTTTCCTCATCTTAGGAAGAACAGGCTTTGGGGTAATCACTTTTGGCAAAGAGGCTATTTTGTCGATAGTGTTGGAATCAATGAAGAAATCATACGCCGATATGTAAGACATCAAGAGAAGCAAGAGCGAGTAGAGCAGCACCAGTTGGCGTTGGATTAAACAAAGGCCCCCTTTTAGGGGGCTCACACAAAGCCACCTTCTTTAGAAGGTGGTAATTTACCGATTAAGTGCGATAGCCTTTTAGTATTTGAGCCAGAGATACGGAGGCTTTAGTGAGATTGGCTACCCCTATTGAGGATTGTTCTGCCACACTACGAATCGTATTAGATTGCGCTCGAATCTCACTCAGTTCTGAGGCGATGTCATTGGCAACCGCGCTTTGTTCTTCCGCTGATGTTGATATCTGAATGCTCATATCTTTCAGAGCGCGCGCTGATTCGGAGATGGATTGTACGTCATGGCCAATGTTTGCGACGATATCACTGCTGGTTTGGGCTTGGCTCACGGTTTGTTCAGTAATTGAAGCGATAGTGCGCGTTTCTGATTGGAGTTTCTCAATCATGGTCTGGATTTCGACTGTTGCGGCTTGAGTTCGTCCTGCCAACGTGCGTACTTCATCTGCTACTACAGCAAAGCCACGCCCTTGCTCACCAGCGCGAGCTGCTTCGATGGCGGCATTCAATGCTAGTAGATTGGTTTGCTCAGAGATAGCGTTGATGGTGGTGATCACTTCATTAATTTGTGTCGTGTTATCAGTGAGGCTAGAGACGGATTGTGACGCCTGACCAATGTACTCGGACAGCTTAGTGATTTCATTGATAGCGGACTGAACGCGTTGGTAGTTTTGATCAATATGCTCAGAATCGCGCTCAGTTTGTGCTGTTGAGTGCTGAGAAATGTTCGTCACTTCTTTTGCTGAAGCCGTCATCTCTTCCATGGCGGTAGCGACAGAATCTAATGAGGCGTATTGCTGGCTGATTTGGGTTTCGCTCAATTTCATCTCTTGCTCGAATGAAGCTGAAGTTTCACTCAGTGTTGTCGCATTATCTTTCACTGTCACGACTAAGTCGGTCAGGGTATCCATTGCTTTGTCTAGAGCACAGCCGATAGTGCCAAACTCATCACGCCCTGGATGGAAGCCGAGGCGAGAGGTTAAATCACCTTCACCAATGCGTTGTGTTGTGGTGTAGAGAACCCACAGAGCACCACCAAGGAATGTGGCGACCCAGTAGCAAAATAGTGCAAAAGGAAGCGCCCAGATAAAGCTGAGGGCAAAACTGGTCATTGCTTCGGATTTTAACTGTTGTAACTCACCAGCACGATTTAATGTTAACTGATAGAACTTGCCATCTTGCGCTTGTGCGGTCACTGTAACGATGCCGTCACGGAACGTCGCTGCTTGTGAGCGGTTGACTTGAGTTACATTAGACAGTGCGCCAAGTTTCTGTGGATCGGCGATTTTGGCTAGCTCAGCGATGTGCTGTTCAGCGGTGACAACGGCTGACTGCTCGAACATTTCGATAGTATTGGTATATCTTCCGCCAGCCAATGAGGCTACCGCTAGAATAAATAGGGCAAAAATGGCCCACATCTTGTCATTGATCGACATTTTAATGAACAAGCGATCTATCGTTCGAAACTCTACTTCTTTCATACTAGGATTCCTTTTCCGTCTCAGCCGGAAAGCTTACAGTTATATTGTAAAAATCTGATTACAAATTTATCGGCCTAAGGTGAAGAATTATGAGTCATCAGTCGCAATAATTTGTAATTAAAATTCCATTTTATCCAAGTAATGTGACGATGATCGTTATTCGACGGAAGCTCTAGTTATACCCGTTGTATATCAATCGCTGTCACGATGCAGATGGAAATATTTGGTCTTTTTCTTGCTAAGTTAACAATAGTATTGAGATATAGAGAATGACAATGGAAATTAAAACAGGTCTATTGGATCATCCTGATGTACTATTGCTACTTGAGCAGCACCTCGCGGATATGAATGCCACTTCACCCGCCGAGAGTATCCATGCGTTGGATGTAACGGCGCTGAAGGCTCCTCAAGTGACTTTTTGGACAGGCTGGAGCAATGGAAAGTTATTAGGATGTGCCGCATTAAAACACATTGATGATACGCATGGAGAGATCAAGTCAATGCGAACTGCCGAGACTTCGCGTGGTCAAGGTGTCGCTGCATGTTTGCTCAATCATGTATTGGAACATGCCCATCATTCCGGGCTAAACCGTGTCAGCTTAGAAACGGGCTCGATGGCCTTTTTTGCTCCGGCCCGTTCACTGTATGATAAATTTGGTTTTGAGTACTGTGAGCCATTTGCAGATTATGAGCTCGACCCTAACAGCCAGTTTATGACGCGTAATATCTAATTTAATTTAGCAATAACCCAAGAGTGCAAGCGCTATATATTGGTGCGTTGGTGCGCTTTAATAGTGCAACAATACAGGTCCAAATACCACATTGCTCTAACGGCAAGATGCCACAAAGTGTCCAACATCAATTTGGATGCAATTTTCATCTGGTGAGAATTGCACCAATCTGATGGGTCGTTATTCTTATCCGCAGTTACTACTCTAGAGCCACATATGCCACCTAGTAGGTGTTCTACACGATGAATCTGATTGTTAATATTCAAAAAAGTGTGCGAAAGCATGGCTTTGAGATGGCCACGAGACAAGCTTGGCGTTGTGGGGTAAAAGCCAATTTAGTTAAGCGAGTTATTGGCGTTGCTCGTGGACAAATTGTGTGTGTCGTTGAAGGTGTTCGTCCTGAACTATCGACAGAGATAAATAACGCGCTTCACACTGATGACAAGCAGGGCAGATATGTGTTTGTCGGGGGCATTGTTTGGCTCCCCAATGATTTGCTTGCCCCCGGTTTTCCCGACTTTATGTTTATGCATGTTAGAAATGTGGGTAGCAAGCATAAATACATGACTGATGAAGAGCTGTTCTTAAATTTGGCGTAGGTAAGGCGATGGTAGCGTTATTTTTTAAATGTCTGATTGGTGCCGCAGCTGTGTTGGTGATTGCACTGCTGTCCAAATCGAAGAACTTTTTTATTGCTGGTTTAGTACCGCTGTTTCCAAGCTTTGCTTTGATCGCGCATTACATTGTCGGCTCAGAGCGGAATATGGAAGATTTACGAGCCACCGCCTTGTTTGGCCTCTACTCACTGCTTCCCTATGCTAGCTATCTGTTAGCCGTCTACTATTTCAGCTATCGCTTGAGTTTGGTTCAAACCCTAAGTATGGCTACCGCCGTTTGGGTTGTGTCAGCGATGATGTTGCTCGTAATTTGGACCAGAGCTTTAGCGGTCAGTTAGAAGAAAGCCTAGAGTTCGACTCTAGGCTTTTTTGTTTTCAGCCCTAAACCACCTACTTCAGTAGGTGGTTATCATCCGTTTCGGCTTTGCCTGTAAAACTACTCATGCTAAATGCGTCTTTGATTTTTCCAGAAGTCAAAGAGGACAAATAACATGAGTAGATACAATCAAGCTTCCCACGTATTTTGGCGATGTCAATACCATATAGTGTGGACTCCAAAGTATCGATTTAGGATCTTGAAGAACAATATAGGTAAAGAAGTTTATCGATGTATTTATGTTTACTGTAATCAACTTGGATGTGAAGTAGTAGAGTTAAACATACAAG
>NZ_QEWN01000040.1 GCF_006124995.1 Vibrio sp. Hep-1b-8 | reverse complement strand
GGCTTATGAAGCTCTAAAGGCAAGCCGTGGCAAGGATGAATCGATAGTCTTTATCGATGCAGTTCACCCAACCTTATTAACAAAAATATCTCATGGCTGGATACGTACTGGTCAGGCTAAAGTGATTGAAACAACGGGCAATCGTAGCCGATTGAACATTATTGGCGCACTAAACCTGTCAGATATTGGTGCCACCATCGTTCACGATTACGAGAGTATTAACAGTGAAAATATTGTTCGCTTTTTCTGTAAGTTAAGAGAGAGTTATCCATTAGCCCATAAGCTTCATATCATCTTAGATGGTGCGGGATATCACCGCAGTGACTTAGTCAAAGATGCAGCGTTTGTCCTAAATATCGAACTACATTATCTTCCACCTTACAGTCCAAACCTCAACCCAATTGAGCGGCTTTGGAAGGTAATGAACGAGCAGTCGAGGAATAACGTTTACTTCAAAAATAAACGAGACTTCAAGGAAGCCATCGATCAATTTTTTACTGTGACTCTTCCAGAGATCGCAGGTTCACTGACGTCTCGAATCAATGATAATTTTCAGGTACTCAAGCCTGCATTTTCAAGTTGATTGGGTATAGAACAATTTATGGATGATTTGAAAGGCAATAAACGTTTTACCTGTACCAGTGGCCAGCGTTAACAGCACGCGTGACTTTCCTTTACCAATTGCATCTGTGGCGGCATGGACAGCTAATTCTTGGTAATAACGCGGCTGCATTGCGCCTTCTAAATGAAAAGGCACATTACGAAGGTGTTGGCCTAGATCCGAATTAACACCCGCGTAGCGGTTTTCAAGCTCTTGTGGTGTTGGGTAAAACTCGATGTAGTCGCCTTTGCCGGTTTTTAAATCGAACTCATAGGTTTGTTTGCCGTTGCTAGAATAAACAAAACGAACGAGTAGCTTTTTGGCATAGTCGATGGCTTGTTGAAGGCCTTCGGTTGGATGCTTCGATGCTTTCTTGGCTTCAACAACTGCAAGGTAACGATTGTCTTTGTGCAGCAGATAATCGACGAAACAACGACGACCACGGACACCGCCAGCAAGTTTACGGCCATCGGTAAAGTAATGTTCCCGAATGATATTGCCTGGTTGCCAATGCGCGGCTTTTAACGCCGGGTCGATATAGTTTGCTCTGGTATCTGCTTCTGACGACATATATCAACTACTCCCTCAACGCTCTAGTTCAACTAAAGCTTTTTCTGCGATAATCCATGGTAAACGCCTGCCACTGTCTTGCATCTGCCTGTAGGCTTCTCGCGCTTGGCCCGTGTTAATTTTCTGATGTACTACCAGCTGGCTTACTAGCCAAATTGTGCCTTTGACAATGGCTGCTTCTTTCTCGGCTGCTTTTCTAAGTGCCATATCTCCCGTTAGCAAAGGGCACTGCTCTTGCTTAGCTAAAGCAAGGGCAAAGCAATCGTTTCTACTTGCTTGGGTATAGGTGCCTGTTAGCTGCATGGCATACATCATTGATTCTGAAGACACCTCTTTTAACGCTAACCCTAAGTCGGGTAAGTGGGAATGTTCTTCTTCCAGCTCTTCGAAAAAAAGAATATCTGGCGTTGCGAAATCAAAAGGTAATTGAAACATTGCTTCCAACAGGCCGCCTTCTTCCATGTCAATGAGGATATTGGCGTCACTAATTAAAAGTTGCTGCACTCAACACCTCCAACTTTCGCTCTTTATGAAAGCTAGAGACAGACATGCCAAGTAACTCAGCGGCTTTTGATTCCCCTATGTACTCCTCACCTAAAGCACGGTAAACCAGTTGCTTGTGTAGATATGTCGATTCATGAGGGTAGGCCTTTCCTGGCTCTTGAGTACGCCATCCATTTTTACTAAACAGCATAAACAAGTTTTTCTGAGTCGCTGGCGTAATAATCCCACATTGCCCAGCACGAAACAGTGCTGCCAACATGCTAATACCATATTCATGCTTAAGCATGAATAATTCACGTGGTTCGATGTGACGGCGTTTTTCGCCCAAGTGTTCAATAAGTGTTTGAGCAGGCAGAAGAAACGCACCAGCAAACGTATTACAAGCCTTCTCTTCATCAAGACCTTCAGCCAAGCGCCCATGCACAACCAGATGACCGAGTTCATGAGCCAAGGTAAAGCGCTGGCGATCGCCGCTTTGAGCCGTAGAGATAACCACTACAGGCGTGTTCCCGATTTTCCCCGCAAGACCGTCAAACTTTTTATCCGTTTCCACATCAGTGGTAATGATCATCACTCCTTTAGATTCGAGGGTATCGATCATATCGTGGATTGGATTTAAACCAAGATCCCATGCGTGGCGCATTTGAACAGCCAAGTCTTCGGCTTGCTCCAAGCAAGTGATTTGCGCAGGAAGGTCTTCTGGTAGCTCGAAATCAGGAATAGGTTTCACGGAATCTGGATAAAGTTCTAAAAGCTCTTGCCAACGTTCAGCTTGGTCTAAGACGTCACCATTGATTCGATCTAGTACTTTCTTTGGGGTGTTAGCACGCTTGCGGTACTCTACACCTTCTAACTTCACCTTGGTTGGTCGAAAGAAATATTCGGTGCGTACATCTAGCGCTTTCGCAAGCTTAAGCAAGTTTGAAGAAGAAGGCATAGTTGTACCATGTTCGTACTTTTTAATGGCGTTAGCGGACAGGCCAACTTCGCTAGCTAATGCACTCATTGATAGCCCGGCAGCCTTGCGGGCTCGTTCTAGGCGTTCTGCAAACATGGTATCCTCTCAAGCAACGGGGTGGTTTATAAAAAATATAAAGTATAGAGAATTATAAACCTTGTTGGTACACTTTCATAGCGCAGAAGTCACATTGGTTTAATGTTTGACCTTATTACACCATCTAGATGGAAGCTGTCTTATCAGAACTAAGTCACAGTTCTAAATTTTCAGATATGTTGAGTGCATCTTCCATCTCTACTCCTAAATAGCGAATGGTATTATCTAACTTAGCGTGCCCCAATAATAATTGAACAGCCCGAATGTTTTTGGTCCGAGCATAGATCAGTGTCGCTTTGGTGCGACGCATGGAGTGCGTGCCATACAGATAGGGATCGTAGCCAAGTTCCGTTGCCCAACGGCGAATGATAGTGGCATAGCAGCTATAACTCATTGCCCTCCCTTGTTTTCGAGGGCTAGGAAACAGATAGTCTTGAGACGATAGTTGGCTGTGAATTAACCATTGAGTCAATGATTGTACGGTGCGAGAAGTGATCTCAAACTGTACCTCTCTGCCTGTTTTACTTTGGCTGTAAAGCACCCGGTCTTGAATTACACCTCCAGAAGAGATATCCCTCACTTTCATCCTAAGCAAATCACATGAGCGCAATTTGCAATCAATAGCGAGATTCAGCAAGGCCAATTCCATGATGTTGCCTTCGATTTCTAGCCGAGTGCGAATTTGCCAGATATCTTCGAGCTTGAAGGGCTTTTTCTGCCCAGTTAAGTGACCTTTCTTCGTCCACATAATTGACCTCCAGTCTAACTTTAGAAGTGGCCTTATTAAGTGTAGATACGGAAAATTGAATGGCTATGCAGTTAGGGGCTGACAAATATTGCAGACTAAAGTGGGTTAGAATCTTTACTCTAGCTGATTTTGGGGCAAGCCTTAGCCAGCAAGATCACAATTGGCACTGCAATGACATGCGTCTATGGGTGTTCAAGCTTGATTGTGTTTATTCAACCACTTCAACCCTTCACGATTGGCAATCCCTTGTATGTTTTGCTGATCAATAAACGAAACTACAGACTTGGCGTTGGTTTTCGAGAATTCTCGCAGTGCCCAGCCTATCGCTTTTTGTATAAAAAATTCATTGTCAGCCTGATTTTCTTTGATGATCTCAAATAATAGCTTTTCATCCGTCTGCTGTTTGAATCTCAATTGATAAAGTAATGCAGTTCGCCGCAACCAAATATTATCTGAGTTACGCCAACGACTAATGTACTGTCGAGTTTGGTCGGAATGGTTGATATACAGAGCAGCTGTAATGTGTGAGGAGAGAAAATCAACCGTATCCCACCATGATTTCGTAATGATAAGCCACTCTAATTCATATAGAAACGCTTCTGGTAGCTGGTTTTTACGTTTAATGAGCAAGTCAACTGCGATCAGTTGAAATTCCCTTTCAGGAAGTGACCAAAGCTCTCTGACAATGCTAGGTAAATCGTCTATCTCGGGGAGTTGTTCTTTTGAGAAAAGTGGTTTAAGCACTTCTCTCCTTTGAGTTGATTTAATCCCCAAGAATCGAAACTGATTGCGCATGTATGCCTGCATCTGTAGTGCATCAGCACTATTCGCCAAAGGTTCAAGCATTGTCTTTACCGTTATATTCCAAGGATGCATTCAAATGTTCCTAAGGCTCATTGAGTTCAATGATAAAGTTTACTTATTACATTATGTATATCAACACGACTCGGTTATATAGTTCAGTATGTCGGAGCGTAGCTCGGAATGGGGCAGAACTTTGCTAACGATGATCACTGCTGATAAAACTCTGGACTGAAGTAAGCACTGAGTACCATGCAGTTAAAAAGTGCGTTATTGTTTGTTGGTGTGGTAACTGAGCAAACCTATTCGT
The DNA here is from genome assembly GCF_006124995.1 of Vibrio sp. Hep-1b-8. Classification (GTDB taxonomy): domain Bacteria; phylum Pseudomonadota; class Gammaproteobacteria; order Enterobacterales; family Vibrionaceae; genus Vibrio. Next base: position 877 of record NZ_QEWN01000040.1, on the reverse strand, counting down.
CCTCCATAAGCTTTATTCTAGCCGTCATCCAGCAATTTCAATCAGGCATAATTAAATCTTCGTGGGTATCATCTCTACGATTTCTGAGTTGGAGTATCAAAAACAATGAGCGTGATAAAACGTCATGAACGACAGATAAAGAAAGTGTGCGACTTTATAGATAGTAACCTAGACGACGAGTTCTCACTTGAGCATCTCAGTACTGTGGCTGCCAGTTCAAAGTACCACTTTCACCGTATCTTTAAGGCGTTTATGGGGATCAGTGCTATGCAGTATGTGTTACTTGCACGAATGAAACGAGCTTCCTTTAGGTTAGCATTTGAGTCAGAGTTCAGTGTTACTGATATTGCTTTTGAAGCTCAATTCGAAAGCCTAGAAGCTTTTACCCGTGCTTTTTCAAGGATATTTGGGCAAACACCTTCCCAATTTAGAAATCAGCCTGAGTGGCGTTCTTGGCACTCAAAGTATGAATATCATCCACCAATAACAGGAGAAAGTGTAATGGATGTTCAAATCGTAGATTTCGAAAAAAGAGAAGTTGCATTAATTGAACATAAAGGTAGCCCACGACTAGTATCCGAGACAGCAGCTAAGTTTATAAATTGGCGAAAATTAACAGGTTTATCTCCAATAAAAACCAGCGAAACATTTGGTATTCCTCATTCAGACCCAAGCGATACGCCAGATGATCAGTTTCAGTTTGATATCTGTGGCTCGCACGAAGGAGAGGTTCCAAGTAATGCCTATGGAATTAAATCTGGAACAATACCAAGTGGGAGGTGCGCCATGGCAGTCCATAAAGGAAGCCATGACAGCATTGGCGATACCGTTTATCACTTATATCAAAAATGGCTGCCAAATAGTGAAGAAGAATTAA
>NZ_QEWN01000004.1 GCF_006124995.1 Vibrio sp. Hep-1b-8 | reverse complement strand
GCACCTTTAGCGATGTTGGCGAGTTGTTCAGCGTCACGCTCTTGTTGTGCAAGGTTTTGACGAGAGAAGATAAGAGATGTAGGGCCATCTTTACGCTCGATTGCCAGTTTCCAAGCAACGGCTGACTCAACTTGGTCACATGGACGCCATGTGCTCATGTTTGGCGTTAGACGTAGAGAAGCCATTTGCTCCACCGGTTGGTGAGTTGGACCATCTTCGCCTAGACCGATAGAGTCGTGCGTGTAAACTTGGATGTTCTGAACTTTCATCAGAGCAGCCATACGCATTGCGTTACGCGCGTATTCCATGAACATTAGGAATGTTGCACCGTATGGCACGAAACCACCGTGTAGCGCAATACCGTTCATGATAGCCGTCATACCGAATTCACGCACACCGTAGTGAATGTAGTTACCAGAGGCATCATCAGCAGATACAGACTTAGAACCAGACCACATCGTTAGGTTAGAAGGTGCTAGGTCAGCAGAGCCGCCTAGGAATTCTGGTAGCATCGCACCGAATGCTTCTAGCGCATTTTGTGACGCTTTACGTGAAGCGATGTTGGCTGGGTTAGCTTGTAGATCAGCGATGATCGCGCTGGCTTTCTCTTCCCACTCTGCTGGCAGTTCACCATTTACGCGGCGTTTGAATTCTGCTGCAAGTTCTGGATATGCTGCTTCATAAGCTGCAAATTTCTCGTTCCACGCTGCTTCCTTAGCTGCGCCTGCTTCTTTCGCATCCCATTGCGCGTAGACATCTTGCGGAATTTCAAAAGGACCGTGCTCCCAACCAAGTTCTTTACGTGTCGCTGCGATTTCTTCAGCGCCTAGTGGTGCACCGTGACAGTCGTGTGAACCAGACTTGTTAGGTGAACCAAAACCGATGATGGTTTTAGTACAGATTAGCGTAGGGCGAGGGTCAGCTTTTGCTGCAATGATGGCCGCATTGATCGCTTCAGGATCGTGACCGTCAACTGCTGGGATTACATGCCAGCCGTACGCTTCAAAACGCTTAGGTGTATCGTCAGAGAACCAACCTTCAACGTGACCATCGATAGAGATACCATTGTCATCCCAGAAAGCGATTAGCTTGCCAAGGCCTAGCGTGCCCGCAAGAGAACATGCTTCGTGTGAGATACCTTCCATCAGACAGCCATCACCCATGAATGCATAAGTGAAGTGGTCAACGATGCCGTGGCCTTGTTTGTTGAACTGTGCTGCTAGAGTCTTCTCAGCTAGCGCCATACCTACAGCGTTAGTGATACCTTGACCTAGAGGACCCGTTGTTGTTTCGATACCTGGTGCGTAACCGTACTCTGGGTGACCTGGAGTTTTTGAATGCAGCTGACGGAAGTTCTTCAGATCGTCGATAGACAGCTCGTAACCAGCAAGGTGTAGCAGAGAGTAAATCAGCATAGAGCCGTGGCCGTTAGAAAGGACGAAACGGTCGCGGTCAGCCCACTCTGGGTTAACTGGGTTGTGATTTAGGTGTGAACGCCAAAGAACTTCAGCGATATCAGCCATACCCATAGGTGCGCCTGGGTGACCAGAGTTAGCTTGTTGTACACCATCCATGCTTAGAGCGCGGATTGCATTTGCTAGATGCTTTCTTGATTGAAGAGAGTGATCCATAATAAATACCGATTAATAGATTGTTTCTTAAGAAAGGATAATAAGAGGGGAACGCAAACGTTCCCCTCTAGAAATTCTGGTGATTAAAGCTTCGCTTCAATCATTGCTTCAAGTTTGCCTTGGTCTACTGCGAAGTTGCGGATACCTTCTGCAAGCTTCTCAACAGCCATTGGGTCTTGGTTGTGTTCCCATAGGAACTCAGCGTGAGTCATTGCTGCTGGACGAACTGCTGAACCTTTAGAATCAACTAGCTTCTCAACGACTTCACCTTCAGCAGCTTCAAGTTCTGCTAAAAGTGCAGGAGCGATAGTCAGACGGTCACAGCCAGCTAGCTCAAGGATCTCACCGATGTTTCGGAAACTTGCGCCCATGACGACAGTGTTGTAGCCGTACTCTTTGTAGTAGTTGTAGATCTTAGATACTGACAACACGCCTGGGTCTTCTTGTGCTTCAAAGTCACGACCTTCTTTCGCTTTGTACCAGTCCATGATTCGACCAACGAATGGAGAGATTAGGAATACGCCAGCTTCAGCACATGCGCGAGCCTGTGCGAAAGAGAATAGAAGAGTAAGGTTACAGTTGATGCCTTCTTTTTCTAGGATTTCAGCGGCACGGATGCCTTCCCAAGTAGACGCTAGCTTGATAAGGATGCGATCGTTAGTGATGCCTGCATCGTTGTACATTTTAACTAGCTGGCGTGCTTTTGCTACGCTGCCTTCCATGTCGTAAGAAAGACGTGCATCAACTTCAGTAGAGATACGACCTGGAATGGTTTTAAGGATTTCTTTACCGATGTTTACCGCTAGCATGTCACACGTATCTTGTACTTGCTGTGCTTTATCAGAGCTTTGAGATTTTGCGTATTCGATAGAAGCGACGATTAGAGGCGTGTACTCTTCGATTTGAGCGGCTTTAAGAATCAGAGAAGGGTTAGTCGTTGCGTCTTCTGGCTGGTATTTTTTGATTGCATCAATTTCACCAGTATCAGCGACTACAGTCGTTAGTTTACGAAGTTGCTCTAATTTGTTGCTCATTTCGATCATCCTATTTCATTGGGCTCCCAGATCACGACATGATATGGGGATGCAATTGCAAGCGAGTTAAGTAATAGTCGATTTTTCCGCTAAGGACAACTCAGCTTACTTAACCTAAATAATTTTCAACGTATGAACATTTGTTGTGAACATTTGCTCGAACGCTGAGTAAATGATGGGTTCATAATTATCTTATACAGATAGAAAGTCAATTGCCGAATGAGCTTTTAAGTGATGTTCATCAAGTATTTTTTTCAAACCTGACTGGTGGTAGGGTAACTAAACGTTTGCCAAGAAGCAGTAAGGGTTCACGCTAGTGTATGAAGGATAAAAAACGCGCTGAGAATTTGTAATTTCACTGAGCAAATGTTGCCAAAGTGGCGGGTTGTGACATATGCTACGGCTGTGAGCACATGTTAGGTGCGATTTATTTGGTTTGGAAAATACACCAATGAACAAATCTCAGAATGACATTTCGGATGACAACGCAGATCTACTGACTGAAATCTCAGTGGCCTACTATCAGGATGGTGCGACACAAGAGGAGATTTCGAAGAAGTTCTCTGTCTCACGTGCCAAAGTTGGTCGGATGCTAAAGCAGGCCAGAGACGAAGGTATTGTGGAGATCACGGTCAAATATCACCCAGTTTTTAGCGCTAAAATAGAACAACGTCTTATCGAACGATTTGGTGTTAAGCGTGCTTTGATCGCCTTGGATCAACCAGTTGAAGAGCAACAGCGTCAGCAGGTTGCGGGTCTAGTCTCTAAATATATGGCGAGCTCGATTCAAAACGGCTCTGTTGTGACCGTGGGTCAGGGACGTAATGTCTCCGCTGTAGCGCACCATGTCGGCGTTATTCCGCAAAGAGACGTTAAATTCGTATGTGGTATTGGTGGTATCCATCCACGTGGGGGGATGTTTAATGCCGACCACATCTGCCGTCAATTTGCCAAAAGCTATGGCGGAACCTCAGAAACATTGTATGCGCCAGCCTACGCGGAGAACCGAGAACAGAAGCTCGCCTTTATGCAAAACGCAACTGTCAAACAAACCTTAGACTTGGCACGTAAAGCTGATGTTGCTTTGGTCGGTATTGGTGACATGAGCGAAAACAGTTATATGGTTGATCTTGGGTGGTTTACTGCCGAGGAAGTTGTTCAATCAAGGATGCAACAAGGGGTGGTTGGCGATTTTGCTGGTTACGATTTCTTTGATATACATGGTCAATCCGCCACAACCGTGATGAGTGACCGAGTGATCGGGTTGAGCATTGACGAGTTCCGACCGATTTCGCAGGTTATCGCCATTGCAGCAGAAAACAGTAAACCGCTTGCGCTACTTGGAGCGTTGCGAACTGGTGTAATTGACGTGATCGCCACAAGTGTGAGCAATGCACTCACCGTGCTAAACCTTGATGAGCAAATGAAATAACAAAAAGGCAGCTAAGGCTGCCTTGTATAATCTCAACAAAAAGGATGTATAAGCGGTTATTTGCTAGTTGTGGCGATAGGCAAATCGCTGTTTGCACCCCATTCTGTCCATGAGCCATCATAAACGGCGAGATTACGATAACCACAAAGATAGGCTGCAAGCAGTACAATGCAAGCGGTGACACCAGAGCCACAGCTAAAGAGTGTTTGAGCCGCATCTGTTGAAAGCGTCGGCTGTAAAACCTGTTTAAGTTGTTCGACTGGCTTTAACTTATGTTGATCCATTAGCTGTGCAAAAGGCTGACAAACTGAATTCGGGATATGACCACTGCGTAAGCCTGGACGTGGCTCTGCTACTTCACTATCGAAGCGTGCTTTGGAACGGGCATCGACGGTTAGGCTCGCACCATTATTGATTTGTTGAACCACATATTGTGCGTCGACAAAGTAATCCGGATTCAGCTTACCAGAAAAGTTACCTTTCGCTGTTGGAGCTAAATAATGTGTCGTCGTATCAAATCCACACGCTTTCCATTCAGTCAGACCGCCATCGAGAATGTAGACTTGCTCATGTCCCATCGCACGTAACATCCACCATGCTCTTGGCGAAGCAAAAGTGCCACTGTTGTCGTAAACAACAATTACAGAGTCATTATTCAAACCTAGATCCTGAGCTAAGTGATTAAAACGCTCTTCGGTTGGCATCATGTGCGGGAGACTAGTGTCTGGATCGCAAAATACCGCGTCGTAATCAAAACGGCGTGAGCACGGGATTAAGTTCGTTTTATCCTTCTCAACTTCTCCGGGGATCTGGAAATCAATACTGGTGTCTAAGATAACTAAGCGATTATCGCTCATCTGTTGAGCGAGCCATTGGGGGGTTACGAGTGGTGACATCAAAAATCCTTTTTATTGTGCTGCGGTGCAGCGAATCAATTGATACGACATGGAATCTGACAACAACGTTTGTTGCTGCTGAATAATTACCTGAGATAGACGGGGACAGTCAATATTTGCTGGAACTTGAATCAACAGTTGTTGCTGAGATTCAGTGGTAACATTTAAAAAACGACGATTGCCATCCAGTGACTGGGTGACCGTTTGTGAGTCAACTACCGCTCGTACTTCCGTCGACGGACGATCTTGCATTAGCCACGTCAAAACATAGAGTGCCAGCGCACCAAGCAACAAGGTAGCGATAAAGCCTTTGGGATGATTCATCGTCAGCACTCTACCACTACCTTACTTCTAGTGACACACAGGACAGTTTGGCATCTTCATTAAATTCATTTCACGCCAAGACATCGTCAATGCATCTAACATCAAGATCTTGCCTTGTTTCGGCGTGCCATAGCCAGAAATTACCTTAATTGCCTCCATCGCCTGAACCGCACCTATAATGCCGACAACCGGTGCCATGACGCCAGCTTCAACACAACTCAATGCTGTATTGCCGAACAAGGCGCTGAGACATTGATAACAAGGTTGTTGATCATCTTGGTAAGTAAACACGCTTACTTGCCCCTCCATGCGGATCGCAGCACCTGAGACTAGGGGCGTTTTATTTGCGTAGCAAAGGCGGTTTAACTGGTTGCGTGTTTCGACGTTGTCCGATGCATCAAGAACAAGAGTATGCTGTTCGATCAACTGTGATAGTTGTTGATTAGAAAGACGCTTATCGAAGGTGTTGACCGTAATATTGGGATTAAGCTTTCTCAGTGATTGAGCGGCCGAATCGACTTTTTTAACCCCGATATCTGAATCGTGGTGGAGAACCTGACGCTGTAGATTAGAAAGTTCAACCACATCGTCGTCGATGAGGGTTAACGTACCAACCCCCGCCGTCGCGAGATATTGAGTAGAAGCACAGCCAAGTCCTCCGGCGCCAAGAACGAGAATAGAACTCTGCTTGAGCGCTTCTTGACCGTCAAAGTCAAACTGCTTGAGAATGATTTGACGGTTGTAGCGGAGCATTTCTTGATCAGATAAGATCTCCAAGTGGCACCTCTAGCAAAGCGTCGGGTTAAACAGCTGGATGTTGACGGTTTCGCCAATCTCGACTCGTCCACGCTCTCGTTCAAGCACGACGAAGCAGTTGGCTAGACTCATCGATCTGAACGCACCTGAACTTTGGTTGCCCGTTGTTTCTACGACAAACTGACCATTCTCAATAGAGTAGATGCCACGTTGATAATCCGTGCGCCCTGGCGCTTTCTTAAAAGCACTGCGTGTTGTTGCTGGGATTGACTCTGGTGCTTTCCATTCGGTATGTCCTGCCAATTTTGCTAGTAGAGGTTGAACAAGAACATACATGGTTAACACGGCAGAGACAGGGTTACCCGGCAAGCCACAGAACCAAGCTGTCGATAGCTTACCAAACGCAAAAGGCTTCCCCGGCTTGATTGCTAGCTTCCAAAAGCCGATTTGACCTAACTCTTGTAAGATATCTTTGGTGTAATCTGCTTCACCAACGCTGACACCACCGGAAGTCACAACCACGTCAGCCAATGTCTGCGCATGTTCAAACGTTGCCTTGAGGGTTTCTGGGCAGTCTGGAATGATGCCGAGATCAATCGCTTCACAACCGAAGTTTTCGATAAGAGGCTTAATTCCGTAACGGTTACTGTCGTAAATCTGACCTTCGGATAAGGTTTCACCTAAAGGACGTAGCTCATCGCCAGTGGAAAAAAACGCCACACGCGGTTTACGTACCACGCTAACCTGGCTAACGCCGAGAGTTGCGATCATCGGAATATCACGCGCAGTCAAACGAGCGCCTTTTGCTAGGACAATATCACCTTGCTTGATGTCATCGCCAGTTGGGCGAATATTGTTTTGCGGTTTTACGTCGGTTTGATTAAAGAGAATACCTTGCTCAGTAACTTGAGTGTTCTCTTGCATAATGACCGCGTCACAGCCATCAGGAATTTTTGCACCTGTCATGATACGAACACATGAACCGATTGGCCAATCGCCTTCAAACGGCTGACCCGCGAACGACTTACCAGCCATCGGCATGACATTGTGATTCGTTAAATCCGCGATACGAATGGCGTAACCATCCATTGCAGAGTTATCAAATGGCGGTACAAAAATAGGGGAGAGTATGTCTTCAGCGAGCACATAGCCGATTGCATCTGCTAAGGGAAGTTGTAACGTTGTTTGGATAGCTTCAATTGGCGATAACATTTTATCCATCGCCTCTTCGATCGGCATTAAGCCTGGTGCATCGCAGCAGCCCATATCAAAAATCCTAATTTACTATTATTTTTAGTCTAATGGTCAACACTCTATCATAGATAGCCATAGAGCAATAATGACCTCCAATAAAATATGGGTGTAATTATTCAAAAATCCGAGTATCCTTGTCAGCCATCCTAAAGGGGTAAATAAGAGGAAGTGGAATGTCAGGTCTTAGCGAATCCGCAAAGTTGGTCAAAGATGCGCTAGAGCAACGAGGATTAGAGACGCCGATGGCGCCAAACTCGTTCAGTCGAGAAGAGAAAAAAGAAAAGATTCAACACCATATGCGTGAAATTCTCTCTCTACTAGAGCTAGACCTTACTGATGACAGTTTAGAAGAGACTCCGCACCGTATCGCAAAAATGTACGTTGATGAGATTTTCTCTGGCTTAGATTACTCAAATTTCCCCAAGATTACTGTCATCGAAAACAAGATGAATGTCAGTGAAATGGTTCGAGTGAAAGACATCACAGTGACGAGTACCTGTGAGCATCACTTAGTGACAATTGATGGTCGTGCAGCGGTCGCTTATATTCCACGTGGAAAAATCATCGGCCTGTCTAAGATTAACCGCATCGTCCGTTTCTTCGCTCAGCGCCCTCAGGTGCAAGAGCGTATGACACAGCAGATCTTAGTCGCATTGCAAACCCTGCTAGAGTCAGATGATGTGGCAGTAACCATTGATGCAACCCATTACTGTGTTAAGTCACGTGGTGTTATGGATGCAACCAGTGAAACCACAACGACGGCATTAGGTGGCATTTTCAAGTCAAATCCAGCGACACGCCATGAGTTCCTGCACGGAATTCGATAGGACAAGCTGCGTCGGACTTACGAATTCAAAACCGCTTCCATTTCGAAGCGGTTTTTATTTTTTAATGCTGGGAGAACACTCCTTCCAGCCAATCCTCAAAGGATAAAACAGTGACAACTTCATTTAACACCCTTGAACTGAAGCCTGAATTGCTTGAAACGTTGGATAGCCTTGGCTACAAAGAAATGACGCCAATCCAACAGCAAGCTTTACCTCTCGTGCTCAGCGGTAAAGACGTGATTGGTCAAGGCAAAACAGGTTCAGGTAAAACCGCAACATTCTCATTGGGCTTGCTGAGTAACCTCAATGTTAAACGCTTTCGAGTGCAAACATTAGTACTTTGCCCTACTCGTGAATTGGCTGATCAGGTTGCGAAAGAGATCCGCACCCTAGCGCGTGGTATTCACAACATTAAGGTACTTACCTTATGTGGCGGCCTACCAATGGGGCCACAGATCGGTTCACTTGAGCACGGTGCGCATATCTTGGTTGGTACGCCTGGTCGAATACTTGATCATATGTCTAAGGGACGCATTAGCCTTGATGAGTTGAATACACTCGTGCTGGATGAAGCTGACCGCATGCTTGAGATGGGTTTTGAAGAGGCGATTGATACGATAATTGCCGCTGCGCCAGCCGAGCGTCAGACTTTGCTGTTTAGCGCAACTTTCCCTAACAACATTGAGTCATTGGCTGCCAAAGTCATGGTTAAGCCGGAAATGGTCAAAGTTGAGTCAACACATGCAACGACAACCATTGAGCAACGCTTCTATCAATTAGACACGACTGAAGCGCGTGATGACGCACTGGAAGCCCTATTACTGACGCATAAGCCAGAGTCGTCGGTTGTGTTTTGTAACACGAAGAAAGAGGTGCAAAACGTAACGGATGAACTGAAACATCGTGGATTCAGTGTGGTTGAATTGCATGGAGATATGGAACAGCGTGAGCGTGAGCAAGCGTTGACCATGTTTGCCAATAAAAGTATCTCTATTTTGGTTGCGACCGATGTGGCAGCACGTGGATTGGACGTTGATAACCTTGATGCGGTTTTCAACTTTGAGCTTTCCCGCGATCCTGAAGTTCATGTCCATCGAATCGGTCGAACGGGGCGAGCTGGCTCAAAAGGCGTTGCATTTAGCTTCTACAGCGAGAAAGAACACTATCGAGTCGCGCGTATTGAAGAGTACATGGACTTAGTCATCTCACCAGCTAAATTACCGGAAAAACCGATTGAGCGACCGTTTTACCCTAAAATGCAAACAATCCAGATTTTAGGCGGCAAGAAACAAAAGGTGCGCGCTGGAGACATTTTGGGAGCCTTGACTAAGCAAGCTGGCTTAGATGGTAAAAAGATTGGCAAGATTAATATCCTAGCAATGGTTTCATACCTAGCGGTGGAGCATGATATCGTCAAACCTGCGTTAAAACAGCTTACGACAGGCAAGATGAAAGGACGCAGTTTCAAAGCTCGTGTGATGAAGTAAGCGCTAATAGTGAGCTAAAAGCCAACCTATGTTCAGGTTGGCTTTTTTGCTAACGACGTTTGGATGGATTTAACTGTCGAACAGGTAGAGATAGTCGCCGTACCCCTCTTTTTCCAAATCTGCTAACGGAATAAACCTCATTGCTGCGGAGTTCATGCAGTAGCGCAGGCCTGTCGGCGCTGGACCATCTTTAAACACGTGCCCTAAATGGGAGTCCGCAAATCGGCTGCGAACTTCTGTTCGGGGATAGAGAAGGCGGTAGTCGGTTTTTGTGACAATGTAACCTTGATTTATCGGCTTAGTAAAACTTGGCCAGCCTGTGCCTGATTTATACTTGTCAGTGGATGAGAAAAGAGGCTCTCCAGAAACAATATCGACATAAATCCCAGCCTCTTTGTTATCCCAGTATTCATTGCTGAATGCGCGTTCTGTCCCTTCTTGTTGAGTGACGTAGTACTGAAGCTCAGTAAGCTTGTTCTTAATCGCAGACTGCGATGGTTTGGCATATGGTTTAACACTTTCAGCACTTATTTTATCGTCAATAAGTGCGCGCAGCGTTACAGGATTGTCCTGACGATCTTCGCCAAAAATCTCATCTAAATACTGATCGCGACCAGATGCGTAACGGTAGTAGTTATAGCGAATTTTATTACGTTTGTAATAATCTTGGTGGTAATCTTCAGCCGGCCAGAACGCTTTGAATTCGATCAACTCGGTTTTCAATGGTTTCTTGAAAATACCTAACGCATCAATTTGCGCGATAAAGTTTTCGGCAATCTTTTTCTGTTCTTGGGTATGATAAAAAACAGCAGGGCGATAGTGGCGACCTCTATCGACAAAGGAGCCTTGATCATCCGTTGCGTCTATATGACGAAAAAACTGGTCGAGAACTTGCTCATAAGTGACCGTTTTAGGATCGTATTTAACGCTGATGACTTCAAGGTGCCCAGTCTTACCGGATGAAACTTGTTTGTAAGTTGGATTCTCAATATCACCACCAGCATAGCCAGAAATCACATCGATAACGCCAGGCAGTTTTTCCAAATCGGATTCAGTACACCAAAAACAGCCTCCAGCCAACGTCGCTACGTCATAATCGTTTAAAGTTTTCGTGCCAGACATATTGCTATCTGCTGCGCCGAAAAAAGAGGTGAGCACGGCCACACATGCAACAGCGGAGAGGATAAACTTAAACTTCACTTTCATATTAACCTCGTAAATGGTTATCACTACTTGAGAATAGAACGGGCTATCAATGAGAAAATTACACAATTAAGTAATTATATTGGTTTGTTCTAAGGAAGGATCAAAAACGGCGCGAGTCATCGCGCCGTTTTTACTTAGAATCTGCCACTAACCCAAGCTTGGTAATACACCTGCGGTGATCAGTACCTGAGCTGTGACGATAACCACCCCAACACAACTGGTTACGATTAGGCCTACATTCCCACCAAGTACTTGATAGCTTTGTGTTGAGGTCTGTTGACGAGCTTTTTTGACCATCAAAATGGGCAAAAAGATGGCCAGTACAACCAGTGCAATGGCGGCATATCCTAGCGCAGCAATAAAGCCCTGAGGGTAGAACAAGGCGAAGCCCATTGGTGGTAGAAATGTCACCAATCCGACCAATACGCGTGAACCACCGTTACCACTTTTATTGATCTTGTCGCCTAGGAATTCGAACAACCCGAGACTCACCCCAAGAAATGAAGTCAGCAGTGCCAAATCAGCGAAGATACCGATAGTTTGAGCCAGATTAGAGCGATGAACAGTGGTGGCCAGTGTCGAGATAAGTGAACTCAATCCCTGATTTTCGAGTAGTTGAGACTGATTGACGACGCCCAGTGTGACGACTTGCCAGAAAACGTAGATCACCAATGGAATCGCGGAACCGATCAAAATGGCTTTGCGCAGTGAAGGCGTATGGCCATCTAAGTAGTTAACAATCGCAGGGATGCTGCCGTGGAAACCAAAAGAAGTGAAAATCACCGGAATAGCAGCGATTACTAGACCTTGTTCTACAGGCATACTTAGCAAGTAAGACTCAGTAACATTCGGTGCTAGGAAAGTAAGCACCATCACCATCGCAATAATCTTAATTGAAAATAGTACTCGGTTAACTTTATCCACAGTCGCAGTGCCAATTGTTACCACAGCAGCGACTAATAGGGTAAACAACACGGTTGACGTTGTTGGTGAAATTTCAATACCAGAGAAAGTCGCGATACGCTCCGCAAACTGTGCGCCTCCACCAGCGATGTAAGCTGCGCAAAGTGCATAGAAGAGAAACATCATCGCAAAGCTTGCTACCCATTTCCCCTTGATGCCAAGAAATTGGTTGGCAAGGGTGTGTAAGGTCGCATCTTGGTCTGCATGTTGATGTACTTCAATCATCAATAAAGCGGTATACGCCATTAATGCCCATAGAGCGATCATAATGATAAGTGAAGTGGTGAAGCCTATACCCGCAGAAGCGAGTGGTAGCGCAAGCATGCCAGCACCAATGGTGGTTCCAGCAATGATCAAAGTACTACCCAATACCTTTGATTTATTCATTGTATATAATTCTTTACGTTACTCTGGTTTTAGAAGATGTTATGACTAACTGTTGTGTAATATGTAGTCATTAAAACTGACAATGTGACCATTTTGAAAAAGATCTTTGATAAAGACAAGTGTTTTGTACAAATTAATTACCACTAGTGTAATTTTATGTTTACATGTATGGGGTGGTTGTCGGGGTAATCGATTGCGTTGGGATAAAGAGCAAATCATAGTCAGAATTTACTTTCGCCTTTCAAAAAACTGTCATATAAGTGGTTTAAAAAGGAACCGAGAACCCGCATATTCAGGCTGAGACTTGAAAAACGCAGGTCTTGATAAGTGTTTTTATAAAGGAGGTCAGAATGAGTGACCAAACAATCAATGAAGAATGCCTTGAGCTGTTAGATGCCATGGAAATTGGCTTTGAACTCTCGGACTACGAGCAGTCAATTGAAGCGCTCGCCGAAGAGATTTTCAAATAACGATTCTTCAGTGACGATAAGTCTACTTAGGTAGCAACCCGAAAGAGCCAGTGCAATCGCGCTGGCTTTGTGCTTTCATAAGGGTATCAACGTAATCGGGCGAAGATTCTGCACTCACTCGCTGATGCAAGTGATGAGTGAAGAGATGGCGGATGTTGTTCCGGATCGGTTTGTCACCGTCACACATGCTATGAGTGAGGGGCGTTGGTTACAGTCCTATCAGCACATCGAAAATATCGAGTTCGCATTACAGCGAATGTCACATCGTTCACCAAGAATGGTCACGCTGGTGGATTGTATTCCCTACCTACAACAGAATTATCATCAACTGGATGAGTTATTTGCTCAGCTCTATCCACAGATACTAACTGCCAGCAAAAGTTTCTGATAGAATCGTCCGCCTTGCAATTATAGGTAACCCGCATGTCGATACAATTTGAAGCTCTTGGATTGGGCTCTACGCTTTTATCTACGTTAGAAACACTAGGCTTTGAACAACCTACAGAAATACAAATTCAGGCTATTCCTCATGTTATTGAAGGAAAAGACGTCTTAGCGGGTGCTCAAACTGGTACGGGCAAAACCGCTGCATTTGGTCTGCCTATACTGCAAAGATTAATTGATTCGAATACCAAGCGTGATCTGCAGAGCAACGATGTTCGCGCATTGGTTCTGGTTCCTACGCGCGAACTTGCTCAACAGGTGTTCGACAATCTTACTCAGTATGCATCCAAGACAGATATCAAAGTGGTGGCTGTCTATGGAGGCACAAGTATGAATGTCCAAACCAGAAATCTTATGCAAGGATGTGACATTCTGATCGCAACACCTGGTCGCCTTATCGACCACATGTACTGCAAAAATATTAACCTCAATAAGACAGAATATTTAGTCCTCGATGAAGCGGATCGAATGCTGGACATGGGGTTTATGCCTGATATTAAGCGCATTCTTCAACGCTGCAATGCAAATCGACAGACTCTGTTCTTCTCTGCGACTTTTGATCAGAGAATTAAAACTACCGCCTATCGAATGCTTAATGAACCTGTAGAAGTACAGGTCTCTCCATCAAACAGTACCGCAGAGACGGTTAAACAGATGGTTTATCCAGTCGATAAGAAGCGTAAAGCAGAGCTTCTCGCGTATTTGATAGGCTCTAGAAATTGGCAGCAAGTTTTGGTTTTTACTAAGACAAAACAGGGTAGTGATGCTTTAGCGAAAGAGCTTAAGCTCGATGGAATCAAAGCGGCTTCAATTAATGGTGACAAGAGTCAAGGCGCGAGGCAAAAAGCACTTGATGATTTTAAATCAGGTCAAATTCGTGCTCTGATAGCGACTGACGTGGCGGCAAGGGGGCTCGATATTCAGGAGCTTGAGCAAGTGGTTAACTTTGATATGCCATACAAAGCCGAAGATTACGTTCACCGAATCGGTCGTACGGGCCGTGCAGGAAAGGAAGGTTTCGCTGTTTCGTTAATGAGCCGTGATGAAGAGTACTTACTTCACGCGATTGAGCGCCTATTGGATGCCAAGTTGCCTCAAGAGTGGCTACAGGGCTTTGAGCCGAGTTTGATTGAAGATATTGAGCCAGATAAAGTGCCACACCGTAAAGGTCGAAACTCAGATAAGCGCAAGATGAAAGCGAAGCTGAAGATTCACGCTAATCGCGGTAAAAAGAAATAATTTTAAGGCTCACGTTGTAACGGCGTGAGCCTTTTAATTAGGCGTATTGTGCGACTAGGCTATTCCAGCTCTTGCGCTGTGCGGCAAGTTCTTGCTTCATTTGCTGATAACGCAGTTTGAGCAATGACTTTTCATATTTCTTTGCCAAATCGGTTTTCTTTGCCTCAATGACCTGTTTTTTTACATCGTAATAGTCTGCCATTCTCGACATTAACGCCTCAAACTCTTTGTTTAACGCTTCGTTAAGCATTGATGCGTTTGGCAGTTTACTAACATTTTTAGACGCCTTGGCGAGTGCTTGCTTGGCGATGGCTTTTTCAATTTTAATTTTCGGCGTAACTCGCAATTTATTGGTCAAACCTAACCATGAGCAGGACTTAATCAACCACTTAGTCGGGTCGTACTGCCACCAATAGATGCCATTACGATAATCGTTCTCGAAGATGTGATGGTAGTTGTGGTATCCCTCGCCAAAGGTGAACACGGCAAGTACGGCGTTGTCACGAGCCGTATTTTTATCGGTATATGGTTGTGAGCCCCAAATATGGGCGAGCGAATTAATGAAGAATGTTGAGTGATGACTAAGTACTAGACGTAATACTCCAACCACAAGCAACATGCCAAAGATATCACCATAAACAACGCCAAGTAATAGTGGAATACCGAAGTTAGTTAGAATCGCAACAGGCACATAGTATTTATGTTGCCACATGACGATTTTATCACGCTGCAAATCTCGGCAATTGCCATAATCGGAATAGGTATTGGCATTATACTCACGCAACATCCAACCAATATGAGAAAACCAAAAGCCACGTTTAGCCGAGTAAGGATCTTTATCATTATTATCGACATGTTTGTGGTGAATTCTATGGTCGGAACTCCAGTGCAGAGCACTGTTTTGTAGCGCAAACGCGCCACCAAGGGCAAAGAGTACGCGTAATGACCAGTGCGCTTCATAGGTCTTATGCGACCATAGCCTGTGGTAGCCAGCAGTAATCGAAAGATTACAAAATGAAAAGGCAATAACGAACCAGACGAGGTGTTCAAGGCCGTAACCGGCCGTTAAGCCGTACCAAGGAACAATCACCAAAGCGACTATAAAGGATGACAAGAAAATAAATATGTTTAACCAAATCAGTGGTGGTTTGTTAGAACCAGACATTGAGCTTTTCCTTTGAGCTAACAGTTGTTCGCTAGAATATCAGCGTACAGTTGTAAGTCAAACTCGATGGCTCAGTATGTCGGTTAGCGCACGTGATTTTGTCAAAATAATTGGTAAGCAAATTTTTCGTCGTGGTTTTGAACTGGGTTGCAGAATAACCAACACAAATGATGCCATTTCCCAGAATGTTTGGCTTTCTGTTAAATGTTTTATAGTATGAAGGGGCACTCAATCCTTACAGGAAGTAATAAGGAACTATAAATGGAATTAAAAGTAGCTGAATATAGCGACTATGAGCGTATTGCTACCTTGCACGCGCAAAGTTGGAAACAATATTATCAAGGCATTCTTGGGCAAGAGTTTCTTGATAACGAAGTGCTAGATGAACGTCTCGCGATTTGGCAGCCCCGCCTCATTAACCCTCCTTTTAATCAATGTGTTCTTCTGATCGAAGAAGGTGGCCTTTTGTGTGGTTTTGTCTGTGCATTTGGCAATCATGATTTCGAAAAAGGTACGATTATCGACTCCCTACATATCGATCCCAATTACCGTGGCAGGGGATTAGGGGTTACACTGCTGGCTGAAGTCTCCAAGTGGATTACTCAGTATTTTCCAGACAGTGGTGTGTATTTGGAAGTGATGAAAGAGAATCATCAAGCGGTAGAGTTTTACCAGCATTTGGGTGGAACTAACAGCTTGGAAAGGCTTTGGAACGCCCCTTGTGGTCACCAAGTACCTGAGTTGGTTTACCGCTGGGAATCGGGCGCAGAATTACAGCGTCTTGCAGAACGACACACAAGGTTAGAACTTGTAACAGCTTGATACACTTAAGCTAATTGTCCTGATATTGTTCGGACAAAGCTCGATTGACCGTTAGGTATTTTTAGGCAAGCCCATTTATATCTATCTAGCGGTCTATTCATGAAAAAAACCTTTACCTGTACTGCGCTTGCTAGCGCACTTTTTCTCGTAGGATGCGGCGAAAATCCTCAAGGACAGAATCAATTACCGGCACAGCTTGTTGTCGCTGAGCCAGTTCAATACAGTTCCCATCAACAAAGTAAGTCTTATATCGGGCGGATTGAAGCGGTCGAAGATACCAATATTACCGCGCAAGTGAGCGGGTATCTTAAAGCTCGCCATTTTGAAGAAGGACAAATGGTCGAAAAGGGGCAACTTCTCTATACCATCGAACCATCATCGTTTGAAGCTCAGCGAGCCAGCGCGAAAGCGACCTTGGCACAGGCAAATGCAACATTAAAGAAAGCCGAACTGGATTTTCAACGCGCTAAAAACCTACTGCCTAAAGGCAGTATTTCTCAGTCAGAGTTCGACAATCTAAATGCGGCATTACTTGGAGCACAGGCTCAAGTTGAAGCAGGTAAAGCGCTGCTACATTTGGCTGAAGTCAACCTGTCATATACAGAAATTCGGGCACCTTTTGCAGGCCGAACCGCTCAAAGTAATGTGAGTACTGGTGACCTTGTTTCACCCCAGTCTGGAATCTTAACCACCCTTGTGAGCCTAGACCCAGTGCATACAAGCTTTAGCATCAGCGAGCGTGAGCGTCTTGAACTAGGGATGGATAAAGTGAAAGGCGATGGCGACGCACAAGCCGTTGAAGTTGGTGTGATATTAGAAAACGGTGCTAGCTTCGAACATCTTGGCAAGCTAGATTTTCTTGGTAATCGAATTGACTTAAATACCGGCACGATAGCGATGCGTGCTGTGGTTGATAATCCAGACTATCGCCTGCTTCCGGGTCAGCATATTCGTGTTGAGCTAAGAGAGAAGCAAGCTAACCAAGTGGTGATCATTCCTCGTCGAGCAGTCCAGACTGATTTGGAAGGCAACTTTGTCATGCTGGTGGCTGAAGGTAATGTGGCTGAGCGCAGAAATGTCCAGCTAGGACGCCAGTTAGAAAGTGGAATCATAGTAACTGAGGGTTTATCTGCGGATGAGCAGGTTATTACGCAAGGCTTACAGCGGATACGTAACGGCGTGCCAGTGCGTGTAGAACAAGCCAAAGCTGCTGAATAACGAGGTTTAAATGTTAAGTCGTTTCTTTATCCAGCGTCCTAAATTTGCGCTGGTTATCTCTATTATTCTTACACTGGCAGGGGCGATTTCACTCGCAATCCTACCTGTTGCTGAGTATCCAAAAATCAGTCCACCGTCAGTAAGTGTTACCGCATATTACACTGGTGCCAGCGCAGAGGTTGTTGAACAGGCCATCGCCGATCCCATAGAAACCTCAGTCAATGGCGTAGAAAACATGATCTACATGTCTTCTAAGAGTGCGAATGATGGGTCTTATAGCCTCAATGTCACTTTTGATGTTGGCACAGATCCCGATATGGCGCAGGTCAACGTACAAAACCGTGTCTCTCAGATTGAGTCAAAACTTCCACAGGAAGTTCGTATGGTTGGCGTGACGGTTAAAAAACGCTCTCCAGACTTGCTGATGGTACTCAACTTCTATTCACCAGACGGTAAGTACGATGATCAATTCTTGATCAACTACATCAACCTCAATGTAAAAGACCAGCTTGCAAGGGTTAAAGGCATTAGTGAGGTTAATGTTATTGGTGGTGGTGAGTACGCAATGCGTGTTTGGTTAGATCCAGAAAAAATGGCTAACCTCAATCTGACGACAAGTGATGTTTACTCTGCGTTGGCTCAACAAAACGTCCAAGTTGCAGCAGGGCGTATTGGTGCCGCCCCATACAGTAACGCACAAGAAGTGCAGTTTAACCTTGTTACCAAAGGGCGACTAGAGAGTGTTGATGAATTTGAAAACGTCGTTCTTCGTGCCGAGAACGATGGCTCAAGCGTGTATCTCAAAGATGTTGCAAGAGTAGAGCTAGGCAAGAAGTTTTATGACGGTAGTGGTAAGTTCCGTGGTCAGGACGCCTCAATCGTTGCACTGTCATTGCAATCTGATGCCAATGCGTTAGAGAGTGGTCAGGCGGTTATGGACCTACTCGAACGAATGAGTGCAAATTTCCCGCAGGGCATCGCTTATGAAACGAGTTATGACACGACAGTCTTCGTTGCTGAGTCGATTAAAGGTGTGGTGAAAACCCTTATCGAAGCGATTTTGTTGGTTATTGCCGTTACTTACCTATTCCTAGGAAGTGCTCGAGCAACCTTGATACCCGTAGTCGCGATCCCTGTCTCTTTGATCGGTACCTTCGCGATTATGCAGATGACTGGGTTCACTATTAACACCGTCACTCTGTTCGGTCTAATCTTAGCGATTGGTATCGTGGTTGATGATGCAATACTGGTCATCGAAAACGTCGATACGACGATGGCGAAGGATCCTACAATGAGCCCTCGGAAAGCGACATTGCTCGCGATGAAAGAGGTGACAGGACCGATTATCACATCAACCTTAGTACTGCTGGCGGTATTCATCCCAGTTGCGATGCTGCCTGGCATTACGGGTATCATGTATCGACAGTTTGCGTTGACAATCTGTATTTCAGTTGTGATTTCGTCGATTAACGCGTTAACCTTATCTCCTGCATTATGTTCATTGGTGCTCAAACAGGGCGGTGGAAATACATCGCGCTGGTTTACTGCGTTCAATGCCGGTTTAGAGAGAATTACAACTCGCTATGGCCAGATTGCCGGATTCTTAGTTAAGAAAGCGATACTCTTAGTTATCTTCTTTATTGTAGCGGTCAGTGCGGTAAGCTTCTTTGCTAAAACCACTTCAACCGCTTTCGTTCCGCAAGAAGACAAAGGCATTCTGTTGGTGAATGTTCAGCTCCCAGACGCCGCATCATTGTCGCGTACTGAGGAGGTAACAGAGCAGCTAATTAAGTTTGTTGAGCAAGAGCCAGGGGTTGACGGTATTACAGTCGCAAACGGTTATGCCTTTATGACTGGCGCCGCAGCCTCAAACGGTGCGTCTTTGTTTATCAAGTTGCACGATTGGGAAACGCGCAATGCGTTTGAAGGTAATCATTCAGCGGCGGCGATTGCACAGCGAATCAATGGTCGTGCGGCGATGGAACTGCCACAGGCGATAGTATTCGCGATGGGGCCTCCTGCTGTACCGGGTATGGGTGCCGCTTCTGGGTTTGAATTTGTACTCGAAGATACGTTAGGACGCAGCCGTACTGATCTTGCCATGGTTATGGGGCAGCTGATCGAAGAGGCTAACAGGCAACCAGAAATCGGGTTTACTTTTAGTACCTTCCGTGCCAACGTACCTCACTACTATGTTGATATCGATCGTGAAAAAGTACAGCAATTGGGCATACCACTATCGAGTGTGTTTCAAACGCTACAGGGTAACTTAGGTTCACTTTACGTCAATGATTTCACGATGTTTGGTAAAAACTTCCGCGTCACCATGCAGGCGGATGCACAGCACCGCAGCGGAATGGAAGATTTAGAACGTTTCCACGTTCGCTCGGCGAAAGGAGAAATGATCCCACTCAGCACGCTAGTTAGCTTTGAACAAATTTTTGAACCTGACGTGGCGTGGCGTTACAACATGTACCGTAGTGCGATCATTCAAGGCCAACCTGCACCAGACTATTCGAGTGGTGATGCCATTGCGGCGATGGAGCGTGTTGCGGCACAAGTTTTACCGCAAGGTTATCAATATGAGTGGACGGGGATGGCTTACCAAGAGGTGCTGGCGGGTAACCAAGCGATTTTCGCTTTTGCACTGGCATTGATTTTTATCTACCTATTTATGGTGGCTCAGTACGAGAGTTGGAGTATCCCGTTAGCGATCATCTTGGTGGTACCTATTGCGACACTGGGGTCATTCCTTGCGCTTAATCTAACGGGAACGCCGCTCAATTTGTACGCTCAGATTGGATTGGTGTTACTCATTGCTCTTGCGGCGAAGAATGCGATTTTGATCGTTGAATTTGCCAAAGTAGAACGTGAAGAAAAAGATGTCCCTATTGATGAAGCGGCGGTTAAAGGTGGTAAGCTCCGCTTCCGAGCGGTAAATATGACGTCATGGTCATTTATCTTAGGTATCTTCCCTCTGATTTTCGCTTCTGGGGCAGGACACATTAGCCAAAGCTCACTGGGTATCTCTTTGATAGGGGGGCTGCTTTGTGTACTACTAGCGGGTACCTTCCTAATACCTGGCTTCTATGCACTGGTGCAGCGTAAGCGCGAGAAAATCCATGGTGGAAGTACCAAGTTGATACCACTCGACGATGAGTAATAAAAAATCCCCTCTCTAGAGGGGATTTTTTTGCTTGAGTAATGATTTAAGACGTTTTGAATTCAGCAACCGCACTATCCATGTCAGTAGCTTGAACGGAGACTCTGTCGACCTCTGTTAAACATTGCTGAGCTGACTGCATATTCCCTTCAGATATCGAATTGAGCTCTGTGATAGACTCACTAACCTGGTTCATTACTATGCCTTGTTCTTCAATCGCAGATGCAATACGTTCAGAATTAGCCTGAATATTGGTCATATCATCGATAATCTGAGTGAGGCTACTATCCAGTGTTTGTGATGCTTCGAGAGTTTGCGAACCCTGCTCATTACATTGGTCAATATTGGTTACTACTTCAGACATTTGATTCTGAATGGCAGTCACAACTTTAGTGATCTCCTCGGTTGATTGATGAGTTCGGCTAGCAAGAGCACGAACCTCATCAGCCACTACCGCAAAACCTCGCCCTTGTTCACCAGCACGCGCTGCCTCGATTGCTGCATTGAGCGCCAGCAAGTTGGTTTGTTCGGCTATTTCTTGGATGATGTTTACGGCGTCACCAATTTTATCAACGTGGTTATTTAGTGAGCCAATTGATGCTTGGCTACTGCCGAGAATGGTAGTGAGTTGATCTATGTTGCTGACGGTTGTCTCGACGACTTTACGACCGCTTTGTGCATTGACAGAGGCCTGTTGCACACCTTCTACTGCAATAGATGTACTTTCTGATATCTCATTGATAGTCGATACCATTTCTTGAACGGCTGTTGCCATAGTGGTGGTATGATCCGCTTGCACATGGAACTGTTCAATTACATTTTGTAGCGCATTATGCATGTTGGAGGTGCTTTGTGACAGCTCAGATGATTTAGCCTGCGTCCCAGCAATCAGGTGCTCAAACTTATCGAGCAATTGATTAAAATAGGTTCCAACCTCAGACAGTTCATCTTTGCCTGCGAGATTGGCGCGTAGTGAGACGTTATTAGAGTGAGCAATTTGTTGAATCGCTGAAAGCAGTAACGACACTTGTTGATTAATCGAGCGAGAAATTTGAAAAATGAAACCAAAGATAATCAGCACAACAACAGCGGTCACCGCTTGTTTAAGAAAAGCAAGTTGTTCGACCGTTGCTTGTGTTTCTGATTCCAGCGCGGCAGAAAACTTTTTGAACTGTTCTTCTACAGTGTGTGAAAGGTTACGTGTGTCGCCAAGCAATCCCTCATTGTACTTGAGACCAACAATTTTACTCTGTTCAATGACAGCTTGCGCTGCTGAAGCTAGCGATGCTGCATTTGACGGTAGCCGTTGATCAGCGAAAACACCGGACAACACTTGTGTGTTGAACTCAAACAAATTCAATAATTCATCACTTGAAAGTGAGGTCTTAATTGCTGCTAACTCTGTGTTATAGCGACCAAGAAGGTTTTGTTCAGGTTTAAGGCCGAGTTTCTGATATGCCGCAACGAGGTTGTTGAACCCCTTCTGATAAGAAAGGATATCTTGCTTGAGCTGGTGGCTATCTGGCAGCGCCCTTTGCTCAAGAATCGTGGCAAGTTCAGTCTCCAAATTGAGGAAAATCGACATGTTGTTGTTGAATGAGGTTAGATATTTATCATCTTTACGGAGTAGGAAATCTTTCTCATTCCGGCGTAAATTGAGTAAGCGTATTTCTAGGTTTGATACGAGTAAGCTAGCCTGATTCAGCTGAGCCGTGGTTTGGGCGAAATGGCTTGTTGCAAAAAGAACAGACACGACACCAAGTATAGCTACAACACCTAATGAATATAGTTTGTTTTTGATATTCATAAGATTACCTTAGTCCGTTAATATATTTAGTTATAGGTATTTGATCTGATGTTAGTTGGTATTTATAAATATATCAATGCCCTCACTACCTTAGCGTGAGGATATACGGTAAAACTATGTTAATCGGGCAGTAGGACAACCATGTTAGAAATTTTAGAAAAATATCAAGCGTTTATATTCGACATGGATGGCACCTTGTTGGATACCATGCCTGGCCATTTAAAAGCATGGCAGCAGACAGCCGCCCATTTCGGCTTTCCGTTTAGCCAAGAGTGGTTACACAGCTTAGGTGGAATGCCAAGCTATAAAATTGCGGCAGAAATAAATAGAAAGCACAGTATGTCGCTAGAACCGATGGAAGTCTCGCGTTACAAAATGGGGGCTTTTGCCGAACTACAGGAAGTTGGTAAGCCTATCGCTTGTACTGTAGATCTACTACATCAATTCTATCAACGTAAGAAACTGGCGGTTGGTACTGGCAGCCAACGTGATAGCGCTTTACGACTGCTAAAGCAGGCACAACTGATTGAATTGCTTGACGTCATTGTGACGGCAACGGATGTTGACAACCATAAACCCAATCCTGATACCTTCTTAAAGGCCGCGGATGATATGAAGGTTCAAGCTGGTGCATGTATCGTATTTGAAGATACCCAGCTAGGGCTACAGGCGGCACATGCAGCCAAAATGGATTGCATGATGGTCGAAGAAGGGCAGTTAGTCTTCTACCCATACTTGAACGAAAAAGAGCCGCGTTAAGCGGCCCTTTCTTTGGTTAACGTATCATTAACGATCCCAGTATGCTTCTTCTAAACTGTCTTCACGTTCAGGAAGCGCACGCGCTAGGCGAGGAGAGTGCTGGGTTAATACTTCATAGCTAACACGGTTAGCATACTTACAAATCTGCGATAGCGAAGAATAAGTCAGGTATGGTTGGTCATGCTTCGAAGAATTTGGAACGTTAGTCTTATGGTGACTGTTTGCAGCCATATCATGGAGTAAGGCCGACAGCGCAGCATCACCAGCACCATTTGTGTTCTTGATTTCAAGCGGGCCGCCTAGGTAAGGACCAATATGGGAATACACTTTTACGGGTGTACCACAATCTGACTTACGCATAGCTCGGCTAAATTCATATTTGTTGAACTCAGGGATATTACCTGGCAGTAGCGGTAGTTCAGTTTCGCGTTTGGCTGAATCTTCAGTGTAACCTGCCATGTAGAGGCCAACCGGGCCAGCTGTGCATAGTACAACATCAACCCACTCAAGTGCCTTGTCTGCGGCTAAAAGAGGATCTTTCTCACCGGTTAGAGCTTCGCCTTCCTCTTCATTCATCGCAACAATAGAGATGTTCTCTTTAATGTAGTCTTGCCACCACTTTGCATTACCTTCGATAACCCACTTGGTTCCAAGAGTCAGTACAACAGGTACGTTCTTAGATTTGGCAATTTCGATAGCACGAGCAACGGCTTGCGGCATTGGGTCTTCAGGTTTTCCACGCATTAAATAGGAAGAAACAACAAGCGCAGACGCCTTATCAAATACCTCTTCTGGGATGCTTTCTGGGCGCAATTGGTTCATATGACCTTCATTAATCGCGAAGGTACGTTCACCGTTGTCCGAAATAAGCGTGTAGCAGCGTCCGATTGAGCCTTCAACCATCTGCAAGTGGTTTAGGTTCATTCGTGACGATGTGCGGCATAAATAACGATATGCGAATGAGCCGACTTCGATGTTTCGTGACATTACACCTAGTAGTACCGATTTACTGTCAGCCAGTACAGAGTAGTTGTGCAGAGTATTGCCAATCGTATCGCCAGGATATTGATGAGTGATCAACTCGCGTTTTACTAGTTCATCGTACAGTGCGTCAGCCTGACTCTCCTCTAAAACGAGCGAGTGTCCTTTACTCAAACCATATTTTGCTAGGAATTCGTCATCGACACGAGCTTCTATGTCAACAATTGTTTGACCTACGCCAACCACAATCGGTCGATAAAGCTTAGGGGTTTGCTTCATCTGATTGACGAGTGGATCGCGAGCGTGAGTAGGAAAGTAGTGCTTAGATTTGCGCTGTCCGGGAAACTTCATGTTCAAAGTGGAGTTGGAAATTTTCCCGGATAATATCACACATATGAAAGATTGCTTTCATATTTATTACATAAAAAAGTGCCAAACACTACTGTTTGGCACTTAATTGAACTATTCCGCTGGTTTGTACGCACCGTACGCTTTGGTTCCCCATAACGGCACCGTAGAGAGGCTGTGCTTGAAACTGCCTGACGTTTCTTTAGTAGAATAAGAGAGGTACATCAATGTCTGATTCTCTACATCTAGGATTCGGCGGATTTTCATGCTTTTGAAGAAGATACTTTTTGACTTTTTAAATACCACTTCACCATCTTTAGACTTGTCGATATTGGCAATCATCTCTGGGGTAATTTCGCCAGTCTGACGACAAGATATAGAGCTGTCACTTGGATCGGCTAGGCTAAAGTCGGCTTCAATTGAAGCGACATGACATGTTACGCCAGTCACAATTGGATCTTGCATGTGATTTAGCTTGATGTCTTTCATAGTGAACCATCCAAGACCTACATCGCCAACTTCGTTATCAGAACACCCGACCAAGGCGGTGGCCATCAATGCACTTAAAAGCATTTTCTTCATTCGTAAATCCTTGTTATTCGCGGTTTTCAATAGTGTAACACGTATCATTTGGTGCAAGTTCATTTTCCCACAATAGCGCCTTTTAAAACCGAATGCTCGGATAAATCCAATCAAAATTAGGCTCATAGTTTGCATTTAGCGCAAAATTGATACAGGTTACTTATCAAGCATCTGGTTTCAATATTGTGATGAGAGTTTCTATTCCTCACTCCCAACCCGATGCTAAACAGATTAACCGAACAGTGTATGTATCATTTTTTATAAAGCATTGATACAAAGGAGGTTTAATTGCGATACATGTGATATCTATTCAATTGATTTTATATCCGAACTATAGATATAAAAGCGCAAGCTAGGTAACCTTTGAGCCACTCATAAACGATTCAATAGGGCATGGCGTGGGGTATAAGACCGTTGAACTTATCCATTTGATGGCGCACGAATTTCAGCAAGTGGAAGGGGATTTTGACTCCTTGTCTGAAAGTGAACTCAAAGAGGTGACCCCATCTGGCATGGGATATGACCGATTTATTGAGCAATTACAGCAAGGCCATTTGCTGCTACTCAATGATTCTCCGCGAGTTCCGCTGTTGATAAAAGAGAGCGATGGCTTAGATCATTCAGATTGGGAATTAAATCCCCATGTTCGCGACAACCTCGACCCATTGGCACAAAAGGCACTATTAACTCGCACACAGATGAGCGGGAGTGGGAGTGCATCAAGCACCACTCAAAGTACAAGCCTACATCCGCCACTTCCCATGCCCCCATACGTCCCTGAGCCGGTTCGTACTCATAATCCGGATGCGCCGCCAAAGGAAAAATACGAGTACAACTTTGATATCGCGTGCTCCGATGATGCCTTTCAGCGCAATGTTGGTTGTTCGTTTGTTATAGCCCAAACGGCAGACGAAGTGTTACTAGGGCGCTGGCGTGAAACCAAAATCAAAGAAGGGACACGCTACACCCTATTCACAGCGTTTGATGAGCCTAAAAAATTGGTGGGAGAAGTGGCATCAAAGTCATTAGGTCTCTCGCCTAGTCAGCCTGTAAAAGTCAGACCGATAGGCAGTGGCGTAGCGCAAGAGGGCTTTATTCCCGTTTTTCCCGCCGTGCAGCTCGGCGAGCGGTTAGGCTTTCCCACTCACGGTTTCTACTATCACTTTCATAACGGCAAACTGATCCAAGAGTACCGTATTCTCGGTGATAAAAACTGGGGTTTTTATGCCACTCACTCAACGCATCACCGCCTTGATCCCGAAAGAGGTTACAACCAGAACCAAAACGCGATATTGGTGTTGTGGAAACTCGGTGGCAAAGTGGTCGAGGGCCAACATCTTGTTTACTTAGAGAGGCAAATTACCCGTGAGGAACTGGATAATTTGAGCGAGGAGTGGTTGAACGAGCATGGGGTGAAATTAGATGTGCCTCAGTTACTTGAGGCAACAAAACACCCCATCATTAAACGAGCTGAATCAGAGCAACCAGCCGAACCCCAACCTCAGCCCGTTAAGCATATTGTCCAAACTGATCTCGAAACGGGTATGCGAGAAACGTGGATGAAGATTGCCAAGCAGTATGGTCTAGCGCCAAAAGCTTTGTTGGAACTTAATCCACAGTACGATGCCGACCCGATGTCTCTATCGGTAGGGGATTCTCTGAATGTAGAAAAACAGCAACCGCTAAACATTGAAAAAGAGCCTGTTTACGAGATACCACCGGAGAGCCCCAAGCGATTTAATCAACCGTTGAATACATTTTATGGCTATACAGGTCACTATTTAGCTGATACGTCGATAGTCTCAATTAATAACGAAAGGTTGGTCGAAAAAGATATTGCTGTAGTTAACTTAAAAAAAATCGAAGAAAAAATATTACGGATTGGGGTGTTCTTTGATGGAACTGGGCAAAACCATCTAAATGATCTCTACAAAGAAACACGTGGCGTAAAATCGCGTACTAACGTAGCGCGGTTGTTTGAGATTTACCCGTTAACTAAAGACTCAAATGCCATCTATGTGTCTGGTGTTGGTACTGTTGATGACGCATGGAAAAATCCGACCTTGATAGACGAAGGTAAAGATGAAGTCGATTTAGCTCAGGCGTTTGGTGTCAGCCCAAATAATTTAGAGAAAACATATACGTTCATTGACACCGCTTACAACCTTATCGCTGACGATACTGGGGCATTTTACAAATGGCAAAACTGGACAAAGCAATTTTATGAAATTATCACTGATTTGATCCGTCAGCAAAAATACCAAGCTATAACTCATATTGAGTTTGATGTGTTTGGTTTTAGTCGCGGAGCGGCTTTAGCTCGTCACTTTGTTAATGCCGTTAAAGATGGATTGCCTGATTATAACAAGCCACGTGACGGTGAAGCATTCGGTGAAGTTTTCCCCAACTTATTAGCGCACCAAGATGACGTCAGTAGCCAAGCTAAACATGGTTACTATCCTGACGAGACACGTACCTGTAGTGTTCGTTTTGTTGGGCTGTTCGATACCGTAGGCTCGTTCTATCTAGCTGGAAACAACGATGAAGGCAATTTTGAGTTAGGACTTGATGCTAGTTGTGCGGAGCGTGTATTCCAGATAAGCGCCCATCACGAATACAGAAAGAACTTCCCTCTAACATCTCTACGACCTAGCGATGGCGTTCTACCTTCTAACTTTTATGAGGAGGTGTTTGCTGGCTGTCACACAGACATTGGTGGCGGCTATCCTTCAAAAGAGCAGTATGCAAAGCAAGGTTTACCTACAAGGTATGGTATGCCTCTGTCTGCAACTTATAATCGCGAGTTAATAAAAACAGAATCCATAAGGGAAGAGATAAAAACACAACAGACTGTTTATGGAGCAGCCGCATACAGTGAGCAGCTACACAAGCACGCTCAAGACGCTTGGAATTTGGAATGCAGCACTAAGGGTTTATATGGTGTTGTGACACTGGTGAATGGCATTTTTTATTATTACGAGCTACAGCCTATTAGCAATGCTCTATCGGCTCTGCCATTAGAAAGAATGAAACAACAAGCAGAGAATATGGGGATTCAATGGGCTAGAGAAGTCGAGCATCCATCTGATTTTATTCAACTAACGGGAAATGATTCTGTTTTAAAAACGTTGAATGAAAAGTTATTAACTCAACCGTTAGGTAGTATTACACCGACACATTGGCAAGATGAGATAAACCAGTATGGTAAGGAATGGATACATCGCCCTCATGATGCACTCATCAACCCAGGGTGTGAGACGGCAATGGACAGTCTTGTTAATGCGGTAACGAAAGAAGGAAACCAACTCAAGCGAGTGGTATTTGATAATGAAGTATAGATTTTTAATTGCTGTAAGCATGTGCTTTTTACTTAATGGTTGCTTTGAAAGTAAGCCTGTTTCAGTTGCGAGCATTGGCAATGCAGGGTCTTTAGGTGGCCCACATTTTATTCGTGATATGTGGGTCAGTGATATTTATGGTGGAGGAGCAAACTTTGCGTATGGAAGCGTTCAGGGCTGTTGTAAAAGTGCCAGCATTGGCATTGGTATTCCTAGCGCTATAAAAGGTGAATGGGAAAATAGCTTCGGTAGCAGTTACTGGAAAGAGGAATGGAAAAAACGTTGGGAATCTAAATGGGGAGACTATGACAAGGATTATGGTACTCGTTGGTATAGGATTGATGATGTGATAGACAGTGAGCTTGCCAAGCAAAAAATAGAAACAATGAACCATTACTATAAGAACCATCATGCAAACCCAGTCATGAAGCTTCTTGTAAATAATGATAGGGTCTTACTTTTGTATGCTTATAGCTGTACTCCAGAAATAAATGATGACTGCACGGTCAGGCAGGGAGCAGACCCTAATGGATGGGTTCAAGTAGCACCGTATAGCACGCATAAGAACTCAACCGTGGTTGTTCTGTATGAAGGACGTGGTGAAGTGTCAGACGAACCATTTACGGATAATACACCCTAATCATAGAAACAGCCGATTTTCCATATCATAACCTGCATCAATTGACAGGATGTGATGTGGCTTTAAAAACGTTGAATGAAAAGTTATTAACTCAACCGTTAGGTAGTATTGCACCGACACATTGGCAAGATGAGATTAACCAGTATGGCAAGGAATAGATACATCGCCCTCATGATGCACTAATCAACCCAGAGTGTGAGACTGCAATGGACAGCATGAGGCGGTGCAGCAAGGGCAACACTTTATTGCTGAGTTGGATAATGGTATCACCATTACCTGGACACCTGACGGCTCAACCGATGTACTCACACCTGATACCGTCCTCCCCGAGAATGACCATATCCGCTTTTTAGAGTGGTTTGCGAATAACTGGCTAAAAGACTTGTCGCCTCAAGGCGTTATCTAGTAAGCTTCTCGCTCCATTCTCACTATCTGTACAGGTTCACCCTAGACTATGACTTTGCCAAAAATTGCTGAAATCAAAAACCAATGGCTTTATCAGCAAGTAGATGTCGAGTTTCCTACCAAAGAGAGCATCGCGGGTATGGAACTGTCCAAAGACGCCGTATCTGTCCGTCAGTACCAAACGTTGTCAGAGATACCGGTGGCGGATAGCCAGATGGCACCAGAAGATATCTTTCTGGTCGACTTCCATCGTCTTACGGTGATGTTTGCATTATTGCAGGCTGGTCGCTGGAGTAATGAGTCCGATCAACAACTGATCGTTGAGTTTTTAACCCAAATCATCTATTCAGAACCTTGCTCACTCTATCTTGGTTTTAAAGAAGGTGAGGCGGTAGCTGCGGCGATAATTACCATAGACCAGCAAACGGTTCTAATTTCTGATGTTGTATTGAAAAGCAGTGGCACTGAAGTGACTGAAGAAGGATTTCTTGCTGCGCTTTACACTAAACTCGATCTGCCACTTGACGATAGCCACACCTTCATCATTGAGCAGTGATGACTTCATCATTGTGCCAACGATAAAATGGTGACATGGTCTAAAAATCTGACATAAACTTCTATTTATCAAGGGAAGTGTTAAGCACATCATTCCATTTAATACTCACTACCTTATTATTTCTCTTGGCGAATTAACAAGGTAATGAGCATGACAGAGTCCCAAGTTCAGTGTGTAATCTTCGATTGTGACGGCACGTTAGTTGATAGTGAGAGACTTTGCTGCCAAGCACTGTGTGACACGTTTGCTCTATTTGGTGCCACCCTCACTTATGAAGCAGCAGCCAGCCATTTCGAAGGCGGTAAGCTTGCTGATATTCTTGCGGCCACTAAGAAGCGATTAGATGTCAACGTTTCTATCGACCAACTCGAACCCGTTTACAGAGATATATTGGATCGACTGTTTGAACTACAGCTAAAGCCAATGGACGGGGTGTTTGATTTATTACAGTTTCTTGATGACAAAGGCATTGAGTACTGTGTCGCGTCAAATGGCCCTAAAGATAAAATCGAGCGTTGTCTTGACCTAACTGGTCTGTTGCCTTACTTCAGCGGTAAAATTTTCTCTGCATTTGATACTAACAGTTGGAAGCCAGAGCCCGATCTTATTCAATACTGTGTGATGAATATGGGGTTCACTCGCGAGCAATGCCTTTATATAGATGACACCCCTAAGGGTTTAGAGGCTGGTGTTAGGGCGGGAGTTCGCTCAATTCACCTTACTGGTCTAAATGATCGTGAACATGTGTTTGATTTGAAAAAGATCCGTCATCTCAACGAGCTTGAACAGATCTTGTGTTGATTTTTTAGTGGCTAGCTGATGAAGCGATTAAGCACTGCACATTAAGCACGGATATGGCACAGTTGGTTGGGGCTAGTTGAGTAACATCTTCGAAAAAAGAACCACACTCTGCACACAACATACTGTCAGATTCAGAGAGTAAGTATTCTTCACTACCACATAGTGGGCAGCACAAAACTTCGTTGAGCTTGTCATTGTTATCCATAAAGGAATCTCTCGGCAGCAAAAATTTAGACTGGATGCTTTTATTAGTTTATTTCTTATTCACTGACAGATTAGCGATATAAGAATGTGCTTACAATTGGATTTTGGTCTAAATTGAGGCCACAGATGAGATGTGTGCCCTAATTTGGTGAAGAAACGGATGCCAAAGCGACAATAGGTTCAATTGTCAATCTGATAAATTAAAAGCCCGTGACTACCACGGGCAATTAACAACCAACTAGGTGCGGTTCGCTAGGTAGGCTTGATAGTCGGGGATTTCTATGTCGACTTCTTGTTCGATCAAAGGTGATGCAAACAGTAACTTAGCCGTTGCACGGTTTGTCGCTACTGGGATATTCCATACACTCGCAATACGAAGTAGTGCTTTTACGTCAGGATCATGAGGCACTGCGTTGAGTGGATCCCAAAAGAAAATCAATACATCAATTTTACCTTCAGAGATTAGCGCACCAATTTGTTGGTCGCCGCCCATTGGGCCGCTAATCATGCTTTTGATCGCGAGCCCTGTCTCTTTGCTTAGCATTGTGCCAGTGGTGCCTGTTGCATAAAGAAAATGGCGTTGTAGCTTCTCTTTGTTTTCTTTTACCCAGCGTAATAGCTCTGGTTTGCAGTTGTCGTGAGCGACAAGCGCCACATGTTTATGTGCAGGCAGGGTACGAGTCGTTTTTTCCATTTAGACTTCCTAATTGTTTTCGTTATAGACGTAAAAAGTGGGTCGATATTCCGAGGGTGAAAGGGATTGGCCAATCACCTTCGGATTGAGTTTGTTTGGTGTCAGTGGTTCTATGATCGGTGCTTGGATCTTTTCGTAAGGTTCGCCTTTCAAATAGTGAACAGCCTGAAGGACAGACAGACGACCTTGTTCGACCATCTTATCTGTCGGGGCAAACTCAACGCGATTTCTCAAAAGACCACGGTAGACACCGTGACTGAGATAAGTTGAAACTAATCCAATTTGCCCAACTTGGTCTGTGCTGCGTAATTCACTGATCGCAGCCTCGATGGCTACTGCGCTTCCTACAATGTAATCCAACTCTGTATTGTCTATGGCATGCTGAACAAGGTTACGCTGTAACTCTTTGTCATTGTCAGCCCATAATGTTTCTACGATATGGATATCACTGCCTTTAAGCGCAGAATAGAGGCCTTTAATGACCGGTTTGGTCCCGCCACTCGATTTCGGGCCAGGTAGAAGCGCAACATTTATTTGACCGGAACCTTGTGGGTGTTTGTTTTTTAAATACTCACCGGTGTAGTAGCCCATCCAGTACCAATCAACACCCACTTCACCCTTCAGAGAGGAGCTGTTTTCTTTGTCTACAATCAGCTGATTTACCGTTGCAAACACAGGGATCGAACCAACGCTCTGACGAAGTGAACTATAAAACAGATCTGGGGCGACTGTGCCAAGAATGATCGCGTCGGCATTCCAACGCACACACAGAGACATATGTTCGCGTTGCTTTTCGAGGTTAAGATAGCCTCCCGCTTCCAATACTCTGAGATCGACGTGTTGTTTCTTTGCCTCATCAACCATCCCGTAATTGACCGATAACCAGTATGAATCTTTTAAATGCGGGTAAATGGCACAAATTCGTAGCGGTTGTTCCGCGTGGGCATTAAATGCCGCTGCGAGGAGTAGCATTGAAGTTAACAGTGTGGCTCGCTTTTGGATAGCTGAGATCAAAGACATGCAGTATTTCGTTGGTAAAGGCGGATTAAACACTGCAAAATATAGCGCATTATAGAAGACTTAAGAAGTGAAGATTCTCGATGTTACTAGCTAAAGCCAGTATTGGACGCAAACTGCTGTTGGCATTCCTTGCGATGGCGTTATTGGTTTTGATTTCTGCGTTAATCGGGGTATTTGGCTTTAGTTCTGTAGCAAAAACAGAGCGAAATGTGGTTAATTCGGCGATCCCGTCAATGATTGAAGCAAGACAGGTGTCCGAATTAAGCTCACGCATCATTTCTTCTGTACAGACGCTGTCCAATGCGAAGAGCGAAGAGCAGCGTCAACGTTCGGGAAAAGAGTTGTTTTCTCAGCTGGAATCTTTGCTAACACATATCAAACAGTTAGGTTCTGATTCGTTTGACTCTGGGTTACTGACGCGGTTGGAGTCGGATGTTCAGATCGTCATCGATACGCTTGCCAAGTTTGGAATTGTGGTCGAGAAAAGGTTATTCCTCAGTCAAGATATTGTGGTACGAACAGGTGAACTTCGGGGCCTTGCTCTAGAGCTGGAACAACTTACTCGTACTCAAGTCGCCAACACATCTACCATTGCTGTTGCCAATGTAACTCACATCTACGCACTCCTTGATAAACGCCAGATAGAGCAGGCGTATAACGCGCTTGATGCTCTGGTTGAAGTCGATCTTGATCTATCCGAGCGATTACACGAACTTCATTTACTGGCGTTTAAGTTACTTAACCATATAGAGGAGGTGCGTACGGTATCGGATATCAATCGTATTCAAACCATTAGAGATGAGTTCAGCAGTAATCTGAATATTATGAAACGACGCGTGCAGGGTGTAGAAGATCCTACGCGATCGCAACAGATGACGGAACTTCTCAAGAAACTTGAACGTCGTGAAGTGGTTTTTGATGTGCTGACTCAACGATATGAGAACGAACGTTCAGCGCAGCAATTGATGCAAGATACTTTGACTCAGTTTTCTACACTTAATGCCACCGTAAACAAGCTGGTCGACGAGTCTAATGCTTCAACGACTCGGGCGGTTGAAGAACTAAAAACGACCCTCGATTACGCTCAGCTAACACTGACGATTATTACGGTTCTAGGTATGGTCATCGTGGTGTTGATCGTATGGAAAGTGGTCTATATATCCGTGGTTAAACGTCTTGCAGAATATTCCTCGGCGTTGCTTTCAATCGCTAAAGGGCAGTTGCAAGTCGAACTTACCGTTAAAGGTAATGATGAATTGGCACATATGGGGCAAGCGATCATTACTGCACGTAACACGGCAAAGGCTTTAAAGGTGGTCGCAGAAAGTGAAGCCAAGGCGAAGCGAGAACTCGAACAGCATAAGGGCCATCTAGAGGAGCTAGTGACTGAGCGTACTCATCAATTACAACTCGCCAATGTCAGATTAAATGAGGAAGTAGAAAACCATGCACGCGCCCGTCAAGAGGCCGAGCAAGCCAGCCGTGCCAAATCGGCGTTTTTAGCGACGATGAGTCACGAGATTCGCACACCAATGAATGGCGTACTCGGGACTGCTAGGTTGTTAAAAGATACCGGGTTGGACAGTCAACAGGGCCACTATGTCGATGTGATCAATCGCAGTGGTAACGGCTTGCTTGCTATCCTCAATGACGTACTCGATTACTCAAAGATTGAGGCGGGGCATTTAGAAATTCGTCCAATCGACTTTAATCTGCACGCGATGGTGGATGACACCAAGCAATTACTAAATGGAAGAGCTCAAGAAAAGTCGCTGCAACTCGAATATTGTATCGAAAGTGATGTGGATAAATTCTGGTTTGGTGACATGACGCGAATCGGTCAAGTTCTTAACAATCTTGTCGGAAATGCTATCAAGTTCACTGACAAAGGCCATGTCGATATCTATGTTGCTCATGACCCTGACAATGATGGACATGTGTTGTTCGAAGTGTCGGACACGGGCGTAGGTATCAGCGAACAAGAGCAGCTTAACTTGTTTGATGCGTTTACTCAGGCATCAGGAGGATTGAGCAGTAAAGGTGGCACAGGTTTAGGGCTGGCGATTAGTAAGCGATTGGTTGAGGCGATGGGGGGAGAGATCCACCTTGAGTCTTCACTTGGCGAAGGGAGCCGTTTTTGGTTTTCTGTTCCCCTACAGTTAGGTCAGGAAGTACAACAACAAGATACCGTAACCAACTGTAACGTGACCGCACGCGTTTTGCTGATTGAAGACAATCCGGTTAACTGCATGGTCGCTGAAGGATTTTTGGCGAGTATGGGACATCAAGTCATGACGGCGGTTGACGGAAAGAGCGCGAGGAGTGACTTCGAACAGCATTCGTTCGATATCGTGCTGATGGATATCAACCTGCCTGATTGTGATGGAATTTCGTTATTAGGTGAGTTGAAACAAATAGAAACTGACTCGTCCAACCGAATGCCGACGCCAATGATCGCGGTATCGGCGCATGTATACAATGAAGAAGTTGAAAGTTACATCGCGGCGGGTTTTGATGGATATCTGCCGAAGCCGCTCGATAAGGACGCACTTAGCCAAATGATCCAAAATAGTTTAGAGGGCAAGTCGTTATTGTTAGAACAAAACGATTGTCATAAAGAAGACATGCCAGTGCGACCAGTTAATCAAGCCATTATCGACCCCAAAATAGTGATAGCGGATATGGCAGTGCTAGGGCAAGCCAAAATGGTGGAAATCTGTGGCTTGTTCAGCGATGGTGCTCAGGAGATTGTTACGCAGTTAGATAGCGCGGCTGGGCAAAATGATCAAAGAGAGATTAAACAACTTGCTCATAAACTCAAAGGATCGGCGGGCAGTTTAGGCTTAGGGGCACTGTTCGATTTGTGTCTCGAGATAGAAAAAGCACAGCAACCGTGTGAGATGTATCTGGAGCATCGAAGTGAGCTTTGGTCATTGGTCGAACAATCAAAGCACGCACTCGATGAGATATTAGCTTAGAGGAATTAAATGTATCCAATAGAATCAAAACAATTATTGATGGATCAAATCACGGAAAATGATTGGCAGCTCTTTGAACGATTGCACCAAGATGATGATGTGATTCGTTATGCGTTTGATAAACCGACGAAAGAGCAAATTCGTCAGCGTTTTGAATCTCGTCTTCCAAAGTGGAGTTGGCCTAACAGCCATTGGTTGTGTTTAGTGATTAAAGAGAAACAATCGGGTAATGCCATTGGGGTGACGGGGCTGTGTTTGTCTGAAGACAATCAACAGCATATTGAAGTGGGCTATTTGCTGTTGCCGGAATTTCATGGACGTGGATACGGGACAGAGTCATTGGTTGCGTTGATCGACCATGCTACTCACAACTACCCAATTCAAACGGTTAATGCGATTGTAACCGATGGCAACGTTGCGTCGTGTAAAGTGCTGGAGAAAGCGGGTTTCAGTCTCGCGGAAAGAGAGAAAGACGCCTACCAAATCGGTGGTCAGTATTACGATGACTTGATCTATCGTTATCAGGTTAAGTAACGACAGAGAGGGTTAAAAGCGCTAGTGCTGTGTAATAGGTGATTATCGCAGCAGATAACATTCTTGTTATAAAAAAAGCAGCGAGCGCTGCTTTTTTAGATTAAATATTTCGCTAGGGCTAAGCAATAGCGAGATCGAGTATCTTACGGCTCTCATCTAAATCTATCGCTTGATGTTCACCTATAGCAACCATGCCATGCATTTGGAGCTGATTTAATACTGCCTCAACAGCTTCTTGCTTACTGCCCTGGTAATCAGTGAATTGTGTCTCAACTCCAAGTGATTGATAAAATGACTCAATAGCGGTGATGGTCTGTTCTGCCAAGTCTTTGCTTGGAGCAAGGCCAAAAACATTGCTTCCCATCTGCTCTAACTTAGCGCGCTTAACCTCAATTTGGTTTCGCAGTAGTGAAGGTTGCACAATGGCCAATGAGCGTGCGTGATCACCCCCCCATAGAGCGGTAAATTCGTGGCCAATCATATGCGTAGCCCAATCTTGAGGTACACCTGAGCCAATTAAGCCATTCAACGCTTGGTTCGCGCTCCACATGAGGTTTGCACGCCATGCATCGTTATCACGTGACTCGTACGTTTCACCGAGTTGTTTAAGGTTTTTTAGTAGGGCTTCAGCGTAGCCATCCTGAACCATTGCTTGGTGTTGAACGGTAATATACTGTTCACAGACGTGAACCCACGCATCGACAATACCATTGATAAGTTGTTTTTCTGGCAGAGTCTTCATCACGTCAGGATCCATGACCGCAAATTTCGGTTGGACATGCGGCGTCATGAACGGAAGTTTATCGTGTGTCTCTGCTTTGGTAATCACAGCACCCATGTTCGATTCTGAACCTGTTGCTGGCAATGTTAAGACAGCGGCAAGAGGAACTGCCGAGGTAACCTTGTGCTTACCAGTAAAAATATCCCAGCCATCACCATCATAATGGGCAGCAGCTGCAACATACTTAGAGCCATCGATGACTGAACCACCACCAACGGCAAGAATAAAGTCAATCTGCTGCTCTTTAACAATGGCAACTGCTTTATCCATTGTTTCTTTGGTTGGGTTAGGCTCAACACCTGAAAACTCGGACCATTGATGACCTTCTAGCGCTTTCACGACTTGATCATATACGCCGTTGCTTTTAATAGAACCGCCACCATAAATAACTAAAACTTTTTGATCTGAAGGGATTGCCGAACTGATGCTTTGAATCTGACCTTGGCCAAAGTGAATCTGGGTTGGGTTTACGTAGCTAAATTGCATTGCGACTTGCCTCTTGTTTGCCATGTAATGACGTGTTTGTTTCGCTTTAGTGCATAATAGTCTTGACAAGAGGTCTATTAAAGACCAGATTCTCTAAAAAAGTTGCCTATTTGTATAAATGTCACGGTTGTGGAGAAATTATGACCTTAGCTGAACTAATGCAACAGTATGTTGAGTGTAAACAACTGCACCACCTTGAAGGGATCATTGAAACGGCTATAAAAGGTGTTCATTTTTATCGCAGTAGCCGAGGTAACGCTAGACAACCCTTTGTCTATCAATCTGGTGTGATTGTATTGGGTCAAGGTTCTAAGAACATTTATCTGGGCAACGAACCCGTACGTTATGGGCCGGAAGACTATTTAGTTGTTGGGGTGCCGATGCCGCTCGAATGTGAAGCATTTGTAGAAAATGGTGAACCTTTACTCGGGCTTAGCATCGATATTGATTCCCAACGCCTGCACCGTTTGGTCAATCAGCTTGAACCCCTGAATTGCTTTAAAGCTCGTAGCGACGTCAATGCCAGTACAGGCCTTAAATCGGTCGCAATGGATACAATGATGCTTGATGTGTGTAAAAGATTAGTACAAGCACTATGTAATCCGATAGAGACAGATATCCTTGCTGAAGGGTTGATGGAAGAGTTGGCGTTTCGAGTCTTGATGAGCCAGGAAGGCTATGTGTTGTTTGATTTGGCAAGACACGAGGGGCATTATGCTCGTGTTGCTAAGTCTTTAGACTATTTGCATAAGAACTATACAGAAACAGTCACCGTGCAAGAACTTGCTCAACAAGCAAACATGAGTATTTCCGCATTTCATCAGGCATTTCGGAGCGTAACGCTTGAGACACCAATCCAATATATAAAAAAGGTCAGACTGAACAAAGCAAGAGAACTGATCCAACTGGAAGGGCTGAAAGCAGCAGATGCTGCGCGATTGGTTGGATACAATAGTACTTCTCAGTTTTCACGCGAATTTAAGCGCCACTTTAATGAAACCCCGAAGGCAAATGCAGCATAAAAGGGGAAACTGACGCTGACATCTTTACAGTGTTTTTGCCAGCCAATTGGGCAATACTGTTTTCAGAAAAAGAACTATTCTCTTTCTTCCCTATAGGAGATCTAGTCAATCTTCTACAATAAACCTCTTCATGCTAAGCGTGGATAGGTTTATTTTTTTCTGATGAAATAAATCAAAAATTAGTTATCGATGCAAATTAAGTGTCACCTTGTTGCATGCACAACATTCCGTATTGCGAGTCAATTTGGATTATTACGATAATCTTCGTGCGAATTTTCCAATTTTATCTAGTGTTATTTTACTGGGGATTTTAAGTCCGTCAGCGTTAATCAAAAATAAATCTAATTGTGAAACAACAAGTTAAGGATTACGGGAAATGCATACATCTAAACCGAACACAATGAAACGCGTGTTCACGTTGAGCTCGTTAAGTGCGTCATGCTTAATGGCGTTTAACAGCTACGCAGCGATAGATTGTACGACGCTAGTTGGTTGGGACTCTACCGTTGCCTATTCAGGCGGCGATCAAGTTGAGTATCAGGGCAAAGGATATCAGGCTAATTATTGGACAAGG
This sequence comes from Vibrio sp. Hep-1b-8, assembly GCF_006124995.1. GTDB lineage: Bacteria > Pseudomonadota > Gammaproteobacteria > Enterobacterales > Vibrionaceae > Vibrio. The sequence continues at coordinate 28,015 of NZ_QEWN01000004.1, read as the reverse complement.
AACAATGACCCAGCGTTAAACTCATCGAGCCAGTGGGACTTCTGGAGTGAATTAGGCAGTTGTACTTCAGCAGGAGATAACCAAGCTCCGACGGTGGAATTAACTCAACCTCAAGCGAGTGATGTGATTGCTGAAGGTGACGTTGTCACTCTGTCAGCCAACGCAGCGGATGCAGATGGAACAATCAGCAAAGTGGAGTTTGTCGTCGATGGCGCAGTCGTGGCGGAGGTAAGCGTTGCTCCTTATACGTCGACTTGGGTTGCAACATCTGGAGCTCACCAAATTGCAGTAGCATCTTATGATGACGCTGGCGTTAAGAGTCAACTAAGCAGCGTGCAAATTAACGTCAGCTCGAACACGCCAGATAATATTGCACCAACGATAAATATCTCATTGTCGAATGAAGTTGTTGATCAGGGTGCACAAGTTTCCCTTACCGCCAATGCTGCTGATTCGGATGGAACGATCGATAAGGTTGACTTCTTTGTCTCTGGGGCTCTTGTCGGAACGGTGACTACTGAACCATATGTACTTAACTACACCGCGAACCGAGCGGGTAGTTTGCCAGTATATGCAAGGGCGACCGACAACCTAGGTGCCACAACCAATTCAACAACGACTTCGCTGGTGGTTAACGGTGAACCAACGGCTGCGAACTGTCGACCTGACGGCCTGTATCAAACGGAAGGCATCAATGTCCCTTATTGTACCAAGTACGACGAGGATGGACGCGAATTAATGGGCGCAGATCATCCACGTCGAGTTATTGGCTACTTTACCAGCTGGCGCGCGGGAGATGATCCTCAATCCGCTTACTTGGTGAAAGATATTCCGTGGGAACAGCTTACTCATATTAACTATGCGTTTGTAGGGATTGGCTCGGATGGCAAAGTCAATCTGGGTGATGTCAATGATCCGAATAATGCCGCGACTGGAAAAGAGTGGGAAGGCGTCGATATTGACCCAACTCTTGGCTTCAAAGGCCACTTTGGTGCACTCGCTACATATAAGGAACGCTATGGCGTTAAAACCTTGATCTCGATTGGTGGCTGGGCAGAAACTGGCGGTCACTTTGGTGCTGATGGGAATCGCGTCGCTGACGGAGGTTTCTACTCGATGACCACGAATGCCGACGGCTCAATTAACCACGCTGGGATAGAAAAATTTGTCGACTCTGCGGTGGCCATGATGCGTACTTACCGTTTTGATGGTTTAGATATTGACTATGAATATCCAACTTCAATGGCTGGCGCAGGAAACCCATATGATAAAGATTTTATGGAACCACGCCGTCCGTACTTATGGGCATCGTACCAAGAACTGATGAAGGTACTTCGTCAAAAACTCGATGCAGCTTCTGCACAGGATGGTACGCACTACATGCTCACCATTGCCGCGCCATCCTCTGGGTACCTGTTACGCGGCATGGAAACATTTGATGTGACCAAGTACCTCGACTACGTCAACATTATGTCTTACGACTTGCACGGCGCATGGAACGATCATGTTGGTCACAACGCCGCACTGTATGACACTGGTGAAGATTCAGAGTTGGCGCAATGGAACGTTTACAACACTGCTCAGTACGGTGGTATAGGTTATCTTAACACCGATTGGGCATACCACTATTTCCGCGGTTCAATGCCAGCTGGCCGAATCAATATCGGCGTACCTTACTATACACGCGGTTGGCAGGGAGTAACTGGTGGGACGAATGGTCTATGGGGTCGAGCTGCGCTGCCAAATCAGGCCGAATGTCCTGAAGGTACGGGTGAAGGTGAAAGCAACAATTGCGGTAACGGTGCTATTGGTATCGATAATATGTGGCACGATACTGACCCGAAAGGGAATGAGATGGGGGCAGGCTCAGGTCCAATGTGGCACGCCAAAAACCTAGAAAATGGTATTTTAGGCAGCTACGCATCGGCGTACAAACTAGACCCAAATAATCCCCAGCACCAACTGGTTGGTACTTATACACGCAACTATGATTCGGTTGCCGTTGCTCCTTGGCTATGGAATGCAGAGAAGAGTGTCTTCCTCTCAACCGAAGATGAGCAGTCAGTTTCCGTCAAAGCGGACTACGTCATTGACAAAGAGATTGGTGGAATCATGTTCTGGGAATTAGCAGGGGACTATAACTGTTATAACCTAGATGCGAATGGTCAACGTACCAGCGTAGATCTGACAGAACAAGCGTGTGCTAACGGTAGTGGTGAGTACCATATGGGTAACACGATGACTAAGGCAATCTACGACAAATTTGCAACGGCGACACCTTATGGCAATAAAGTTGCGACGGGTGCAATGCCAGCAGAAGCTGTCGATATAGCGGTAACGGTGGGCGGCTTTAAAGTCGGGGATCAAAACTACCCAATTAACCCTAAATTGACCTTTACCAACAATACCGGTCAGGTCATTCCTGGTGGGACGGAGTTCCAGTTTGATATTCCTGTCTCAGCGCCAGATAACGCCAAAGATCAATCGGGCGGTGGACTCGCGGTTATCTCTTCTGGACATACCAGAGCGAACAACATTGGCGGGCTTGATGGCACAATGCATCGCGTGTCGTTCTCTTTGCCAAGCTGGAAAAACATGGCCAATGGTGAGGTTTATGAGTTAGACATGGTCTATTACTTACCCATTTCTGGCCCGGCTAACTACACAGTGAAGATCAACGGAGTCGAATATGCATTGAAGGCGGAATACCCTGATCTACCACTTGCAGATCTTTCACAGGGCGGAGACGGTAATGGTGGAACTGGTGGCGACAACGGCGGTACTAACCCAACTGGTCCAGCAGTGCAGTGGGAACCCGGTGTGACCCAAGCTATAAATGGCACTACATACCTCTATAACGATAAGTGTTTTATCGCTAAAAACAGCCCAGGAACTTGGGAATCACCAACCCAATCTAACTGGTTCTGGGATGAGGTGAATTGCCCACTATAAACAAAAAAAGGCCTTGGATTATTCCAAGGCCTTATACGATCAATCTAACTAAAATTTGTAACTTTCAGGAACGACCACAATACCTTTGTCTGATATTTGGAAACGCTTGGCGTCTTCTTTTGGGTTAACACCAATCTCTGTATTGTCGGGGATCACGACGTGCTTATCGATGATGCAGTTGACCAACCTACAACCCTTGCCGACCTTAACACTATCAAAAAGAATGCTATCGACAATGGTTGCGCTATCATCAATGCGAACATTGGATGAGATGATCGAATGTTGCACTGAACCACCAGAATTGACCACACCATTGGCGATGATCGAATTGATGAAAATGCCTTCATTGCCAGTAGCGGATGAGACCGTTCGAGCCGGGGGCAACTGAGGTTCGTAGGTACGAATCCCCCAGCTTGGCTGATACAGGTTCATTGGAGGTATAGGCTCAAGCAAATCCATATTGGCCTGATAAAACGAATCGATGGTGCCAACGTCACGCCAGTAACAGTCTTTTGCAACACGTCCACGATCAGAGCAGAAATTATAGCTATAGACTTTACGCTCATCGATCAGTTTGGGGATGATGTCCTTACCAAAATCATGGGACGAGTTTTCACTGGCTGCATCTTGTTCTAGAACTCTTTGCAAAGTTTCCATCTCAAAAATGTAGATACCCATCGAGACAAGACTTTTATCAGGATCGCCTGGCATAGGGTCAGGGTTTGCAGGCTTTTCACTGAATGTGTCAATCAGCCCATCGGGATTTGCTGAGAGGACACCAAAAGCAGACGCATCTTTTCTTGGCACTCCCATACAAGCGATGGTGAGCGCGGCATTATTCTCAATATGATCTTTAAGCATTTCAGCGTAATCCATGCGATAGATATGATCGCCAGATAGCACAATCACATGCTTTGCATCGCTGCGCTCTAATAACCACAGATTGTGATAAATCGCGTCAGCCGTGCCTTCGTACCACTTGCCACCGCCACGCATTTGCGGGGGAACAACGGTGACAAACTCACCCAGTTCAGGATTAAAAATCGACCAGCCATCACGTAGGTGTTTATGCAGCGAATGCGATTTGTATTGAGTCAGCACCAAAATTTTACGCAAACCTGAATGGAGACAGTTAGTCAGCGTGAAATCGATGATGCGGTACTTGCCACCAAAAGGAACAGCTGGTTTAGCGCGGTGATCCGTGAGTGGGCTAAGTCGAGAACCCATTCCCCCTGCGAGTATAACGGTGAGAGTGTCTTGCATTCTAATCTCCATATTAGTGCAGTAAAGGTGATATAGAGAGTAGTACAAGAATTAAGCCAAGAAGAAGATGCCCGTTAGATCAGTAAGTTAGAAATGGATTACAAAATCAATGTCACGAATTGGTGCATCATAGGTCAAATAGATGCACCAAAATCAAGCAATCGTGCTAGCTTCACAAGCAGGGAGTATGGATACACGGTTACGTCCAGAAGACTTAGACTCATAGAGTGCGATGTCTGTTCGTTTGTATGATTGCTCAGAGCTGTGAGATATTTCAGTCAAGCCAGCGCTCACTGTTACCTTGAGTTCACTTTCAAGATGGATCGCAGTTCGGAGTCGGCTTACAACCACTTCAGCTTCTCTTAGTGAGGTATGGGGCATATTCAAGCTTATTCCGGTTCAACTGTTTAACAAACTGTTCAGTTTTGCTATTTAACTGGTTGAATTGTGAGTAGAAATAGAGGAAAGGCACTAACGACATAAGCTAAGTTAATGAAAAAAACCGCACACTATACAACAAATTCGCACTGCGTACAGGTCAAAATATGCATGCAATTAGTATGTAATTGCATATGACTATGTTATTGAATTGTAGATTGTTAACTGAATCCATAACAAAAAAAGCACCTCGTGTGAGGTGCTTATGCCTAGTAAGGGGGGAGGCAATGAATCGAGTTAAGCCGTTGCCGATGTCGCTTGCTTTGATTCTGAACTGTTTTTGAGGAAAGCGTAACCTAGACCTGTAACCACAGTACCTGCTGCGATCGCCACAAGGTACATCACAACCGGAGTAATCGCGTTAGGAATTAGCAATACGAATAGACCGCCATGTGGTGCCATTAATTTTGCGCCAAACAGCATAGATAGGGCACCTGTTAATGCGCCGCCTGCCATACATGCTGGGATAACACGCATAGGGTCCTTCGCCGCGAACGGGATCGCACCTTCAGAAATAAAGCATAGACCGAGTACGAATGAGGCTTTACCAGCTTCACGTTCACTTTGGTCAAACTTATTCTTAGCAACGAAAGTCGCAAGTCCCATGCCTAGAGCCGGAACCATGCCCGCGGCCATAATCGCAGCCATAGGCGCATAAGTTTGTGAGGCAAGTAGACCAACACCAAACGCGTACGCCGCTTTATTCACTGGACCACCTAAGTCAAAACACATCATTGCGCCAAGTAGAACACCAAGCAGAACGGCACTGTCTGAGCCCATGTTGTTGAGGAAATCAGTCAGACTGTTCATGATTCCTGCAACTGGGCCGCCGACGATGTAAATCATTACCAAGCCAGTAAATAGCGTCGCAACGAATGGGATGATCAAAATCGGTTTAAGTGCTTCCATCGACTGAGGAAGTGATACTTTATCGGCTAGGAACTTAGCGGCATAGCCTGCAATAAAACCTGCTGCGATACCACCTAAGAAGCCAGCACCAGTAGAGCTTGCCAACATACCACCGACAAGGCCTGGGGCTAGTCCAGGACGGTCAGCAATAGAGAAGGCGATATAACCCGCTAAAACAGGGATCATCAGTGCAAATGCTGAGCCACCACCAATTGTCATTAGGGCTGCGGCAAGAGTGCCTTTCTCTTTAAATGCTTCTATACCAAATACGAACGATAGGGCGATGATTAAACCGCCAGCAACCACGACAGGCAACATATGCGATACGCCCGTCATCAAATGCTTGTAGGCACCTTTTTTATCATCAGCAGCAGAGTTCGCATTACCTGAATGGTGGTAGATCGATGCTTGCTCAAATGCATTATCCATTTCTTGCGATGTTTTCTTCAGTGCAGGCCCAGTTTTGGTGCGGTACATCATTTTACCGTTAAAGCGATCAAGGGGGACCTCAATATCCGCAGCGATAATAACCAAATCGGCTTCAGCAATTTCTTGGTCGGTTAATTGGTTTTTTGCGCCCACTGAACCACGAGTTTCAACTTTAATTTGGTGACCACGGCGTTTGCCTTCTTCTTCCAGTGCTTCTGCGGCCATGAAAGTGTGCGCGACACCCGTTGGACAAGCGGTAATAGCGACGATTTTTTTACCAGCCGCAACATGGTCTGAACTCGCGCCCACTGTTGCAGGCTGTGAAAGGATTTGCGCATTGTTGACTGCAGTTTGCAAAAATGCGGTTGCATCATTAACCACAGAGCTTATTTCGGCTTGGTAAACTTTTTTACCTACAAAGCGCGAAGTATCAACAGGCGTATTTGACGCGATGATAATTGCATCGGCTTGCGCGATATCATCACTGCTAAGTAAGGTTGGCTCAATCACGCTTGACTGGCATTCAATCTTTGCATTCCAGCCCAATTTCGCTGCTGCTTGTTCTAATAGTCCTGCCGCGAGGATGCTGTTTGCAACACCGCTCGGACAAGCTGTAATAATAGCAATATTCATACTGATAACCTTCTGTTCCTTAGTGTTTGTCTAAGTGCGTATTAGGGTAAAGTTCGCTGACTTCAGTTTGCAGCTTGATGTTTTCCAGTTGTTCCTCACTGGTTAGTCCTACGCCCACTTGGCTAACTGCCAGAGCTGACAGTGCAGTTGCGAAGCGAAGTAATTCTTGTTTTTGCATTGATTGCATATGGCCCCAACACAAGCCAGCCACAAGCGTATCGCCTGCACCGACTGTGCTAATCACGTTCATTCTCGGAGGTTGAGCTCGAAGCCACTGGCCCTGATTGAGCCACATCACACCATCGGCTCCCATTGAGACGACGATGTTTTCGATGCCCTTATCGCTGAGAGTCTCAGCGGCCGTTTGGCATTGTTCTGGTGTAGTGAGGTGCTGGCCGATGAAATCACCTAGCTCCTCTTCGTTTGGTTTGATTAGCCAAGGACGCGCATCTATACCTGCGCGAAGCGCAGATTTACTGCTATCAAATAGAACTTTCTTGCCTTTTTGGCGGAGTTGTTCGATCCAAGTGGCGCATTGCTCTGCACTTACACCACCCGGCAAACTACCCGCTAACACAAAGTAATCATGGGTCTCAGCGAGTGAGAAAAGGGTTTGCTCAAAACGCATCACATCGGCAGGAGTTACTTGCACGCCAGGAAAATTGATGTCACTGACTTGACCATTGGATTCAACAAGTTTTACGTTGATACGTGTCGCGCCTTCGACTTCAATGAACTGATTATCCACACCGATTTGATCAAAAAGTTGTTGAAAGAGTTCAGGATTGTCTTTGCCGAGGAAACCGGTAACAGTGACATTAGCTCCGAGATCGCTAAGTACTTTTGCAACATTGACGCCTTTACCAGCCGCATGAAGGTTGCTTTTTTCAACAAGACTTACCGAACCGGTATTTAATCTGTCTAGTGTGCCAGTCAGATCTAGGGCAGGGTTTAGTGTGATAGTTACCACTCGGTTAGTTTTCACTTGACTCATACCGTTTCCTTAGCCTTCACCTAGGCCAGAAGCGATTGCTTTACCGATGGACTCCAACGCCATTGATGCGTCAGCACCTTCAGCTGAAAACTTGAGTTGATGACCGTGTTTAACACCTAAAGCGATAACTTTCATCAGACTCTTGGCGTTGACTTCTTTACCATCACCATCAAGGTTTGCGACACGAATGTTTGATTCAAATTTCTTAGCTTCTGCAACCAACATAGCGCCTGGACGTGCATGCAGACCATGGGCATTTTTGATTTTAAATACCGCACTATTCGTCTCTTCGACGTGCGATGAAGATTGAGACTCACCAGTTAACAGCGACAGCACTTGTTCAACAGAAGCGTCGATTAGCTTACTTTGCTGCTGGTTGAATACGAGTTGTGAAAGCTGGTTAAGGATAGGTCTATGGGCGCTATTACATGCACTAAAAGCAACGAGTGCGCGTACCTTTTGACCTTCAAACTCGCAGTCGTTTGCGGTTGAAACAAACGATACGCCAGTTCGTGTGACTTGCTTATTGCTACCTACTAACCATAAACCTTGACCAAGGTGCGTAGGATTTTTTGATACGATGTCTGCAACAAACTCAGAACCCGCGCAACCAGTGTTTTTCAGTAAACCCGCAGCAACAGCGCTCATCTGAACCATGTCGCTAGCAGGGAACTGCAGTTGTATTAATGACGCGTCGAAGTCAGCCTCAAGTTGAACATCACCGTTGAGCAACGCGATAATTTCTTGTGCGCTTTTAGCATCGCGTAGACGCTCTTCTACACCATCCGCGGATAGTACTTTAGTCAGTTGTTTAAGAATGCCGAGATGTTCATCTGATTTAGCCGCAATACCAATCGCTAGGTAAACTTTGTTGCCTTCTCCCCATTCAACGCCTTGAGGGAAGTGGTGGACAGCAACACCTGTTGTTTTAACCATTGATCGTGTATCAGTAGTTCCGTGAGGAATCGCGATGCCGTTACCTAAAAATGTCGAGTTTTGCTTCTCTCGGTTCAGCATGCCTTCAACATAGCCTTGTTCCACAAGACCTGCTTGGGTGAGGCTTGCTGCGATGTTTTGAATCGCTTGAAATTTGTCACTTGCTACTTGAGCGAGTGTGATGTCGCTATTTGCTAACTTAAGCATGGCGCTTCTCCAGCCTTAAGGATTTTAAAAGGGGTAATTGTGCCCAAAAAGTCACTCGCTTTTTGCTGATATCAGCTGAATCGATTCAGCAAAAAGACAAAAATATGTGGATTCAGCATTATTTCACTCTAACTGATTGAGTTATAAGGAACCTATTACATTCACTATCGCTATATTTGAGTGATTTGGCTCACTTTATGAGTGTTGCTGAATCCTTTCAGCTTTTATACTGAATCGTTTCAGCATATAATTCAACTCATCGAGAGATCCTTTATGAAGTATTATGATCTCGCGCACAGAACAAAGGTTGGTGATATGACTCTGGATGAAATAGCCAAATTGGCAGGGGTTTCGAAAACCACCGCCAGCTATGTAATCAATGGTAAGGCTCAAAAATACAGAATTAGTGAGAAAACACAGCGTAACGTCATGGCTGTGGTCGATGAGCATAACTATCGCCCAGATCTGGCAGCCAGTACGCTTAGAGCAGGGCAAAGCCGTTCGTTTGGCCTGATAATTCCTGATTTAGAAAACACCAGTTATGCGCGTTTAGCCAAACTCATGGAGCAAAATTCTCGCTCAGCGGGCTATCAGATTTTAATCGCATGTTCTGATGATGATCCAGAAACTGAAAAAAGTGTTGTGCATGCGTTAGTGAGTCGAAAAGTGGACGCGCTGTTTGTTGCTAGTGTCATACCAGAAGCTAGCGATTATTACATCGACTTGCAGAACCGAGGGACTCCCGTTATTGCACTTGACCGTCCTTTAGACGACGAACATTTTTCTTGCGTGATCAGTGAGGACTTTGGTGGTGCTTTCGAATTGACGAAGTCGGTTTTAAGTGACGGTGTCACTAAGGTCGGGCTTATTGGCGCCTTACCTGAGTTGAATATATCTCGCGAACGTGAACTTGGATTCAAAAAGGCGATTAAACAACATCAGGCTCAGTACACCATTGGCTATGGAGAGCACTTTAATCGTGCGGATGGCAAAAAGGTATTGAGTGACTGGTGTGATAGTGGTCAGTTGCCCGATGCGATTGTTACTACGTCATACACTCTGCTTGAAGGGGTTCTTGATGTGCTGTTAGAGCGACCAGAACTCGCAAGTAAGCTTAAAATCGCTACGTTTGGTGACAATCGTCTCCTTGATTTTCTTCCTATGCCAATTAACTCATTGCCACAGCAATTTGAGCTAATTGCTGACAGCGCGATGGCACTTGCCCTCAATGCCGCGTCAAAGCGTTACCAGCCAGGGGTTGAGCTGGTGCCAAGAAAGATTGTGGTTCGCTAACGCTAAGACTCGAAATAGAACGCCCGGCATTGAGCTGGGCGTTCTTATTTTGGAAATCGCATCGAAAGGTTAGTACTGGAAACGCACTGACATCGTGATTTGTGGGCCATATAAGCCGTTATTACGCGTTTCAGCAGAAAGCGAAAGTTGCTGAGTCGAATGGAAACGAACGCCAGCATGAGCAACGGATGAATCGTCGTTACGGCCAAGTCTTGCCGTTGCTTCGACTTGATCAGTTAGCCAAAGACGAACACCAATATTCACTTCAGCTTGAGTTTCACTTTCACCGCCAGCTTCTTTAGTGAACTTTACTTGATGAAGTAATAACTGACCGTAAACATCGGCAAACTGACTAATTGGGCCGTTGAAGCCAATACCGCCAGCTAAGTCATAGTCCTTATCGAATTGGGAATCGGCACGGAGTATAAAATGCGAGTTTTCAGTGAAGAAGGTACTGAATTCTGCACCTGTCATTTCAGGCCCAATCGCAGTACGGGCTTCAAAGAAGTTGTAATTGAAATTATTTGCTTGGGCGCTTCCACTGATGCCTACGAATGCTAAGGCACTGGCCAAAATGATCTTTTTCAAATGTAGTCTCCGACTAACAACAATAAATTGACTAAAAAAATGGCTTGCAATAAGCAAGCCAAATAATAACTTAATCGAGAGACTAATTCATTTAATTATAGAATTTGGATATGATCCACTTCAATTTCTGGGGTTCTACCACCTTCATATTCACCAAATAGACGAACTTTTGTGGTCTCGTTAATTGGTTGAGTCATGATGATGTCATCATCGAGTTCCACTTGAATCTCACCTTTACCGTCAGAGAAGATAAACGTATCGCCTTTCACTTGACGTAACAATGTACCTTCGACGACCACGTTTCGCTCCGTAAACATGCTCGTATCAGCAAGCAAGGTATCAACGCTGGTGATTTCTACAGGCCCTGTGTATGAAACGCGGCTTGATTGTTTATGGTGTCCATCGTTTGCCATTGCAAAAGTAGGAGCAAGGATTAGAGTAGCTGCCGTTGCGAGAATCATTTTTTTCATTTTTGTGTTCCTTGTTTAACTAGGTAGTATCAAATCGATGATGCTATTAAAGCAAGCGCTTCTTGAACCATTGCTGATTATGAGATTCATATTCCGTTCATTTTTTTGAGGAAATAGTTAAAAAACGTTTATTATGACTCAACGCTAAACCACGATTGATAAAACAAATGCAGTCCAATTCAAAAGCTCTTATGGTTCAGGGAACCACCTCAGATGCCGGTAAAAGTGTCCTTGTGGCAGGTTTATGCCGAGTGCTCGCCAGAAAGGGCGTCAAGGTCGCGCCATTCAAACCACAAAACATGGCACTAAATAGTGCAGTAACGCCGGACGGCGGTGAAATTGGTCGTGCACAGGCGGTGCAAGCGTTAGCGTCGAATATCGAATCAAGCGTGCATATGAATCCTGTGTTACTTAAACCTCAAAGCGATACTGGGGCGCAAATTATTTTTCAGGGCAAAGCGACGACCACGGTCGATGCGATCGGTTACCAGAGCTATAAGAAAACGGCTTTACCGATTGTTATGGAGTCGTTTGCCATTCTTCAGCAACAATACGATACAGTGCTTATTGAGGGAGCCGGAAGCCCCGCAGAAATTAATCTTCGAGAAAACGATATTGCTAATATGGGGTTTGCTGAGCAAGCCGATGTCCCTGTGATCATTGTTGCTGATATTGATCGCGGTGGCGTCTTCGCTCACCTATACGGAACGTTGGCACTGCTATCGGAATCAGAGCAACAACGAGTAAAAGGCTTTGTAATTAACCGCTTTCGGGGTGATATTTCGTTGTTACAATCAGGTTTAGATTGGCTAGAACAGAAAACGGGTAAACCTGTCATTGGTGTCTTGCCATATTTGCACGGCTTTGATCTTGAGGCTGAAGATGCGATTAATGCGCAACAAGTGACTGGAGAAACGAGCCGTTTAAATGTTGTTGTCCCGATCTTGCCGCGCATCAGCAATCATACTGATTTCGATGCTTTAAGGGTAAACCCTGATATTAACTTCCGCTACGTAACGAATGGTCAGCGCATAGACAATGCCGACTTAGTCATATTACCCGGTTCAAAAGCGGTACGCAGCGATTTGGAATACTTGCGTAGCCAAGGCTGGGATAGTGATATCCAGCGCCATATACGTCTCGGCGGTAAAGTAATGGGGATCTGTGGCGGCTATCAGATGCTGGGTGAGTGGGTACATGACCCACTTGGTATCGAGAGTACGGCAGGTTCAAGTGTTGGGCTTGGTTATTTGCAAGTCGATACAGAGCTAAAGCCACATAAGACATTAACGAATGTCCAAGGAACGCTGACTTTAGGTGGACAAACAGCGACGGTTAGCGGTTATGAAATTCATGCGGGCATCACTTCTAGGTGTGGTTTCGCACCAATCGTATTGGACTCATCGACGGCTGATGGAGCAATTAGTGATTGTAATCAAGTGTTTGGTAGCTATTTACATGGTATCTTTGATGATCCGAAAGCGGCCGACACCATATTCCGCTGGGCAGGCGCTGGTAATGTGGCACAGGTCGATCACAAAGCGAATCAGCAACGCGCGATTGACCGAATTGCGGATGCAATTGAACAACATCTCGATCTCAAACAACTTTGGCCTGAACTGTATAAGTGATGACAATAAAAAATCTCCTAACAACATTTGGTGCGGGCTTACTTCTATCCGCGAGCGTGTCAGTACAAGCACAAGACAAACTCCGCATCTATGCGGCTTCATCCATGACCAACGCGGTGAACGAATTGGTCAGTGAGTTTGAAAAACAGTCGTCGATTTCGGCTACTCCTGTTTACGCCGGTACCTCGTCTCTCGCTCGACAAATCCACCAAGGATCACCCGCCGATGTGTTTATCGCGGCAAATGAAAAATGGATGAATTACCTGATAGAACAGAAGGTTATTAATAGTGACGCTGTAACTAATATTGCTCATAATCAGCTCGTCGTCATTACTCCAGTTAACCACCAAGGTTCGCTGGACATCAATGATAGCGCCTCATGGCTAAACTATCTTCAAAAAGGGCGTATTGCCATAGGGCAGACCAACGCGGTTCCAGCAGGCATCTATGCTAAAGAGTCTCTAGAGAGTCTCGGTATCTGGAGCGCCGTTGAGCGATCCCTTGCACCGACCAATAACGTTCGCATTGCACTTGCGCTGGTTGAGCGTAACGAAGTGCCTTTGGGAATAGTCTATAAAACGGATGCGTTAATGAGTGAGGGGGTTAAAATTATTGCTCGCCTCCCTGAATCAAGCCACTCGCCGATTGTCTACCCCATGGCTCAACTTAATGCTAAGCCGCAAGTAGAGGCATTCGCGCAGTTTATGAAAACACAACAGGCGCGCAACGTTTTGCAACGCTATGGATTCGAAGTCGAACATTAATAGGAACTGAATGTGCTAACAGAATACGAATATCAGGCACTTTTGCTCAGCCTCAAGGTGGCATTTTTTGCCATTCTCTGGCTCATCCCAATGGGTATTGGTATAGCATGGGGTCTTGCACGTAAACAATTCGTTGGCAAAAGCGTTGTCGATAGCTTGGTGCACCTGCCACTGGTTTTGCCGCCCGTTGTGATCGGTTATCTGTTGCTGCTCTCTATGGGCAGACAAGGGTTTATCGGTCAGTGGCTATATCAACAGTTTGATATTGTCTTTTCATTCAGTTGGAAAGGGGCAGTATTGGCGTGTATCGTTGTTGCTTTGCCATTGATGGTGCGCTCGATTCGTTTGAGTTTGGAGAGCGTTGATGTCAAGTTGGAGCAAGCTGCGGCGACGCTTGGCGCTTCACCAGTAAGGATCTTCTTCACCATCACTCTTCCGTTAACGATTCCTGGGATAATTACAGGGACGATGCTCTCCTTTGCGCGCAGCCTGGGTGAATTTGGCGCTACCATCAGTTTTGTATCGAATATCCCAGGCGAAACGCAAACTATCCCGCTGGCGATGTACAACTTTATCGAGACTCCTGGTTCAGAAACAGAAGCGATGCGTTTATGCATTATCTCAATTGCAATCGCGCTGAGTTCTCTGATTGCCTCCGAGTGGTTAAACCGAGTTGGTGCTAAGCGCTTAGGGGGCAACTTATGAGTTTGGAAATTTGCTACCAGCAGTCACTGGGCGAAGCCAATTTTGATATCGATATTCATTTACCAGAGAAAGGTATCATCGCAATATTTGGTCGTTCTGGCGCGGGTAAAACCTCATTAATTAATGTCATTGCCGGGCTAACCACGCCATCACAAGGTCGCATTGTGATAAATGGTGAAACACTGTTTGACTCCTCAAAGCGCTTTAATAAGCCGGTTCACAAACGCAACGTTGGCTATGTATTTCAAGATGCTCGGTTGTTCCCACATTTTAAAGTCAACCGAAATCTTACCTATGGAGTTAAGTCGGCAGATCCCGTGCATTTTGATGACGTTGTGCAACTCTTAGCGCTCAGAACCTTGCTTGATCGTTATCCTCACCAGCTTTCAGGGGGCGAGAAGCAGCGCGTTGCCATAGGTCGTGCGCTATTGTCTAAACCGAGCATTCTATTGATGGATGAGCCACTCGCATCCCTTGATTTACCACGCAAACGCGAGGTGTTGCCATATTTGGAACAGTTAGCCCACAGCATTGAGATTCCGATTATCTATGTCTCGCATAGCTTGAACGAGGTTTTGCGTTTAGCGCATCATCTGGTTGTGGTAGAACAGGGGACAATTGCGGTAGCGGGACCGATAGATCAAGTCTGGTCTTCACAGGTAATGAAGCCATGGCAGTCCTTTTCAGAGCAAAGCTCATTGTTCGAGGGTCGCCTTATTGAGCATAATACCCAATACGCATTATCTAAGGTCGAACTTGCTCCAGATATCAATTTGTGGGTGCAAAAGGTTGATGGAACAATTGGGGCGCCTGTTCGCCTACAAGTTAGGGCAAATGACGTGTCATTGATGCTTGAAGAGCCGAAACGAACGTCAATCCGCAACATCTTTTTGGTGACGATAGCCAGCATTGAAACATACTCAAGTGGGCAAGAACGACAGAGTGTATCGATCCAGTTAAAGTTAGCTGAAAACTGTTATTTAGGTGCCACAATCACCGCTTGGGCGAGAGATGAATTAGCCTTGACCGTAGGCATGAGCGTTTATGCGCAAATCAAAGGTGTCAGTGTTACTCAGAGAGACATTGTGCTATCGAACTAAAAAACGCCGCATTTAGCGGCGTTTTTAAACTCTACTATTTCGCGAATACGTCAGTAAAGTCGCGTTTCAGAATAGGGTCACGGCGTGCTTTCTTAATTTGCTTGACCATATCTTTTACACAGTTGTGAAGGACTTGATCAAGCAGTTGAGCACGGTACTCTTCTTTTTGTTCTTCAGTCATCTCTTTCGGTAGATTTAATGAAGGAAACTCTTCCATTACATTAAGACCAGCAAATGCCTGACTTACTGAAACAAGTGCATGAAACTGTTCAAAGTTATCCAAAACGTTTTGTGCGCTGTTTGGTAGCTCATTCCAAGATTCACGAACGGCTTCTTCAGAAACTTCATGGATTGACGTCACCATGTAGTGCATCGCTTCCGGAACTTGGTCAAACTCAATTACTTGACGAAGTTCTGCTGATACTTCTGCTAAGTCTACTTTTGGTTGTTCTGTTTGATTAACGTCAGACATGTATGATTTCTCTTAAAATGTATTTAGTAACCGCGCTATCGTAAAAAAATGGCGCTAAAAGTCAACCTTCAATGGATGAATAACCCGTGGTAGAGTATGCTTTTATTAAGCGTGTGATTTCTTGATTGTTTTTCCGGCTTAAACGAAGATTTGACGAATTATTAGCGGATACTCGCACTAGGATATTGATAGAGTGGAAATAAACGGCTCTTCCATGAAGATTTTGTTGGTTGATGATGTTCAGATGGAACGTATTCAACTGGCAATTCGTCTCAAGCAACTTGGTCATACGGTCGAAATGGCTGACTCTGGTAGCCGAGCACTTGAGCTCTATCCACAGTTTGAACCTGAATTGATCCTCTTAGACATCTCTATGCCTGACATGAACGGTTTTCAGGTCTCACGCAAAATTCGAGAGCTCTATCCTGACTGGGTTCCTATCATCTTTCTTAGTGGGCATGATGAGCCAAGCATGGTCGCAAATGCCATTGAGGCTGGTGGTGATGACTATCTTGTTAAACCCGTTGATAAAATTGTCCTAAATTCTAAGCTTGTTGCGATGCAACGCATTGCCTTTATGCGTCGTGAACTGAAACAAAAAACCGCAGCGCTCGCCAAAGCCAACCAAGAACTTGCCCAACTCGCTCAAGAAGATGGTTTGACCAAAGTTAAAAATCGTCGCTTTATCGATTCAGAGCTTAAAGAGATGATCACGTTACATGGACGCCATGAACTGCCATTGAGCTTGATATTACTCGATGTTGATCGCTTTAAGCTTTACAACGATAACTACGGTCACTTGGAAGGGGATCGTTGCTTAGTCACTATTGCTTCGATCATTAACGGTTTGTTCGAAAGAAGTGGTGAAGTCGTAGGTCGTTATGGTGGTGAGGAATTTGTTGTTATTCTCGGCCATAGCGATGAAAACAAAGCGCACACCGATGCTCAACGAATAAAAGATGCATTGGAGAATGCCCAAATAGCGCACGAATACAGTGACATTGCTAATTACGTAACGGTGTCACAGGGTGTGTTCAGCAAAGTTCCAACCGGTCGTGAAAGTATCGACGAATTTTACGACTCCGTCGACAAGTTACTCTACCAAGCTAAGGTGTCAGGGCGTAATCAATTTAAGTGTTCAAAATAGTCAAATGTTCGTATTGCCTAACCAGAACTTTGACGTTAACTTATTCTTATTATTGATCTAATTGAGTTCAGGTCTCGATGTCTGGTTCACGGCTATCTCGCTATGTATCCCTGCCTTTAGTGCTTGTGTCACCGTTCGCGTGTGCGAAGGGAAGCCAAGCGTATCAGGCCTATCTGGAACAAGCTTTTTCAGCGGCTATCGTGCTAACTGATAGTGACGTTTTTACCTTCGGTGTCCACGATTTTGATCCAAACGAGTGGTTCAATCTCGACAACGAAGATATCGGCTCACAGGAGTCGGTTCTTTTGCGTCAGCAAATTGCGGTTTCGGCGCTACCATATACCTTTGATCTTAGCGACGATGAAGCGGTTCATAAACACCAAATCTTTACACGGTTCTCAGTACTGGCTTCGAGACAAGACTACGAAATCCGCGCACAGGATAGAGATGATTATCAGCACGAGTTTGTGTTAGGTGCGTTTACTGCCTACCGATATAAATACCAGCTGACAGACTTTTGGACCGTGACCCCAGGCGTTGGCTTACATCTCCAATATTTTAGAAATAATCACGATTACCGCAGTGATTTCTCGAATAATGTCGTAAAACCCGCATTGGATAATGTCATTTTTAACACTGATGCCTGGGCGCTATCGGTTGAGCCACATGTTGAATTTAAGCGCAACAAACCCACCACATGGGGAAGTTGGAATTGGTCGTCATCTTTCCACTATTTTTATGGACAAGGTTGGGGAGAGGCTAACTTTGGAGAAGTCGGCAATCCAGAAGGTTGGTATAGCGCGAATGGTATTGCAGCCTATTACAACGTCAGCCGTTTCGGGCGCTCAGTTCAATCTATCTACAGTAGTTTTCGACGAATAGATATTGGTGGCGATACCAGCAAACCACTTGGTACTTCATTCTATTACGAAGGATCTGTCGGTTGGTTAATGACGCCACCGTTTGAATCGGATTGGATTGATAATGTTGGAATCGGCCTGAATATCAATTACGGGAGTAATCTCAAAGGGGGCAGTATTGTACTGTTCTTTAATCAGGCAGATTGACGGCTAGGCGAGACAGACCTGATTTCGTCCAGACTTTTTGGCCTTGTATAAAGCCTCGTCTGCACTCTTCATAACCGTGGAGACGTCTTTGGTTTCGCTACTGTCTGCAACCCCAATACTGATGGTCACATTAACGCTCTCTTCGTTCTTTTTCGGCCCACGTTTTTTAGAACCTAATTTGTCACTCTTTGGACGAGAATCCTGATCGCGCAGGGCCATTTCGTAAGACTCAATTGAGGTTCTAAGCCGTTCAAGATGATCTTTTGCTTCGTCAGCCAGCTTTCCTTTGAACAGGACAGTGAACTCTTCACCTCCATAGCGATACACCTTGGCACGTCCACCAACGAGCTGTAAGCGACTCGCAACAAGTTTAAGCACATCATCGCCTGTATCGTGCCCGTAGGTATCATTGAATGACTTAAAATGGTCGATGTCCAGCATGGCAATAGTGTAACGCCTGCCAAGATGGCGTAAATCAGACTCAAGCGCTAGGCGACCAGGGATATCGGTCAATGTATCTTTAAACGCCAATTCGTAGCTGGCAGACAACAAGTAAACCAATAGCAAGATGCCAGCGAGAGAGAACATGGTGCTCGAGATATGCGGAACATGGAAAAAAACAAATGTCGTCGACGCGAGCAAAGCTGACGAATAGAGCACGACATCGATTATCCGATTTTGATTCAGCACACAGATGGCAAATATCAGCACCATAGCCAGTAGATAGACGACGAGAATAAACGGCAGCTTTGAAACGGTTGGGATCACAAACAAAAACGTCTCATTAATGTCGTCGAAGCCGCCGTCATAGAAATGCGTCAGAATGAGATAACACCACAGTACAAAAAGGCCAAGCTTAACCAAGTAGATGGCAAAAGAGTGTGAGAACAGATTGCTGTCCTTGTAACTAAACACTAAAACTAAGGCGATAGGTAGCAATGCTGCCAGCAGCGAAAGCTCTAAGATTGTGGTGCCAGACGACAGAGGCGACTGTAAACGGTTTTGGATCAACCAGTAAGCCACTGCAAGGGCGCTCGCTGTCATCGCGATGCGACTTTGTTTAAATGGATTGGCAAGCAAAATAGCCGTTGCGAACAAAACAAAAGGCATTTTGGTGACGAAACCAAGGTTCGCTTGAGTGAGTCTCACTACATTGTCCATGCCGAAGGCGATAAACGTCAGCAATAGCAGAGGTAACGCAATTCGGAACCAATTTGTAGTGACGACGGAAAACGACATGAAACCTAGCCTGAATAGAAACAATTGTTGATTAATAACTCGTTAAGAATACTTTTATTTGATGAATTTCCAAGCTTTTTACTAAACTTATCTATGAAAACCTAAGGCGTGTATGAATTGTGTTCAAAAAATGGTGTTTGATTACGCATCACAATGAAAACCACATGCCGCGATGAAGTAAGCAATGTTAGGATAGGTAACTCTTAAAGGGAGTTAAGTTATATGCAGATTAGTGTTGACGTACATAACTATATGGAAAACTTGGTCGGGCAAGTCTTAGCCCAGCCAGAATATATTGATAACTTTGATCATGAGCAGTTGGCTGATCTAGCGTGCTTAGCATTGAGTCAATTGAGGCCAGTCTATATTCGCCATGACATCGATTTTTTGTCGGCGTTGGCTGAAGAACGTTTAGTGACGTTAAAGCAATATGCGACGGTGGCGGTTGAAGCCGCCAAGACAATGATTGTTGACGACCGACGTAAAAATAGGAAAGATGAAGTGCCTGTCATATTCAGTAAACAGGCATTTGATGATGACATTGAACTTGAGTGGTTCGAAAAACCACTTTTGCACAAGGCTAAGTAATTAACCAAGGAGTAGTGTGTGGGACTTTTTTCTCGCTTGTTTGGGGGCCAGAAAGCGCAACCAGAAGTTGCCGTAGAACCTGTTGAATATAAGGGTTATTTGATCTATCAAGAAGCACAGTCAGAGGGTGGTCAATACCGGATAGCAGGGCGAATCACCAAGCAGTTTGGTGAAGAGATAAAATCACACCGTTTTATTCGCTCGGACGTTTTGCCAACTGCGAACGATGCCAACGAATTTATGTTGAAGAAAGCACAAATGTTCATTGATCAAATGGGCGACAACATTTTCCAATAAGATCCTATCGCAAATTGATAAGCATCATAAACTTGAGAGTCATTAGTCGTTATGCTGATGGCTCTTTTTAGTATTTAGATGCTACATAATCGGTTGTTTTAACGGTAATTTTTCCCAACTGGTTAGACCTTTTCTGACCTAATCTGTGGCATATTGCTGAACGATCTAACCAGCTGGTTTATTCATTCCCAACGGTTATATGTAATGATATTTTGTGTTTTTGTTACAAAATGCTTGAAGTATCTAAATTCGTTGGATAAAAACAGAACAATCATTGTTGCTGATAGTCAAGGAATAGCTAATGCAAATTGGTGTGCCAAAAGAAATACTCGCGGGTGAAACGCGAGTGGCTGCCTCGCCGAAATCGGTCGAGCAGTTATTAAAATTAGGCTTCGAAGTTAACGTAGAGGCTGGGGCAGGTGAACTCGCGAGTTTCGATGACGCTTCTTTTGAAGCGGCGGGAGCGAAAATCGTATCTACCGAGCAGGTTTGGGAGTCGGATTTGATCTTAAAGGTCAATGCGCCTCTTGCAGATGAAAAGAATGATGAAATTGCACTGCTAAAAGATGGTGCAAGCTTAATCAGTTTTATCTGGCCAGCACAGAACCCAGAGTTAATGGAAAAGCTTTCAAGCAAAAATATTAACGTAATGGCGATGGACGCTGTGCCGCGTATCTCAAGAGCACAAGCCCTTGATGCGCTGTCTTCCATGGCGAACATTGCTGGTTATCGTGCGGTCGTTGAAGCTGCCCACGAGTTTGGTCGATTCTTTACCGGTCAGATTACTGCCGCAGGTAAGGTTCCACCAGCGAAAGTACTCGTTGCGGGGGCGGGTGTTGCTGGTCTTGCGGCTATCGGTGCGGCTGGCAGTCTCGGTGCGATTGTACGTGCTTTTGATGTTCGTCCTGAAGTTAAAGAGCAAGTCCAATCAATGGGTGCTGAGTTCCTAGAAGTCGACTTCAAAGAGGACTCGGGATCTGGCGATGGTTACGCCAAAGAAATGTCGGATGAGTTCAACAAGAAAGCGGCTGAACTTTACGCTGAACAGGCGAAAGATGTTGATATCATCATTACTACAGCGCTCATTCCTGGTCGTCCTGCACCTAAGCTAATTACCAAAGAGATGGTAGATAGCATGAAAGCAGGTAGCGTGATCGTCGACTTAGCAGCAGCTAACGGTGGTAACTGTGAATACACGGTTGCAGACAAAGTCATCACAACAGCAAATGGCGTTAAGGTCGTAGGCTACACCGATATGGTCGGTCGTCTTCCTACCCAGTCTTCGCAACTTTACGCGACCAACATCGTAAACCTGCTTAAACTGCTGGCTAAAGAAAAAGATGGCAACATTAACATCGATTTTGAAGATGTTGTACTTCGTGGTGTCACCGTTATTAAGGAAGGTGAAGTTACTTGGCCTGCACCACCAATACAAGTTTCAGCGCAACCTGAGCAAAAAGCAGCGCAACCGAAAGCGAAACCACAACCTAAAGTCGAAGAGCCAGTTTCACCAGTTAAGAAAATGGCAGGCTTAGTTGCTGCGGTAGGTGCATTTGCTTGGATCGCGTCTGTCGCTCCAGCGGCGTTTCTATCTCACTTTACCGTGTTCGTACTTGCGTGCGTAGTAGGTTACTACGTGGTATGGAATGTTACTCATGCACTCCACACTCCGCTTATGTCAGTAACAAATGCGATTTCCGGTATTATCGTTGTTGGCGCATTACTGCAAATCGGTCAGGGCAATGGTGTCGTATCATTCCTGTCGTTTATCGCAGTACTGATAGCGAGTATCAACATCTTCGGTGGATTCACCGTTACCAAGCGCATGCTTGAAATGTTCCGTAAAGATTAAGGAGTAACAGGGAATGTCTGCAGGATTAGTACAAGCAGCTTATATTGTTGCTGCATTATTCTTTATTTTGAGCTTAGCCGGATTGTCTAAGCAGGAGTCTGCGAGATCAGGGAACTACTATGGTATCGCAGGTATGACGATCGCGTTGATCGCGACGATCTTTGGTCCAGACTCTCAAGGTCTAGTTTGGATCATCATCGCTATGGTAATTGGTGGTGGCATTGGTATCCATTTCGCGAAGAAAGTAGAAATGACCGAGATGCCAGAATTGGTTGCGATTCTACATAGCTTTGTCGGTATGGCAGCGGTTCTTGTTGGTTTTAACAGCTATCTTGATGCACCGGAGTCAGCAACTCACGCAGAGCATGTCATTCACCTTGTGGAAGTCTTCCTCGGTGTGTTCATTGGTGCGGTGACCTTTACAGGTTCGGTGGTTGCGTTTGGTAAGCTACGTGGCATTATCTCATCTTCGCCACTAAATCTACCGCATAAACACAAAATGAATCTTGCCGCGATTGTTGTTTCAACGTTGCTTTTGGTTCATTTCGTTAATGCTGATGGCAGCATGTTTGCGCTTATCGTGATGACTCTAATTGCGTTTGCATTTGGTTATCACTTGGTCGCTTCAATCGGTGGTGCCGATATGCCAGTTGTTGTTTCGATGCTGAACTCTTACTCAGGTTGGGCAGCTGCGGCAGCGGGCTTTATGTTAGCGAACGACCTTTTGATCGTAACAGGTGCGCTTGTTGGCTCTTCGGGTGCCATTCTGTCTTACATCATGTGTAAAGCAATGAACCGTTCATTTATCAGCGTTATTGCTGGTGGCTTCGGTCAAGAAGTGGTTATCTCTTCTGATGAAGAGCAGGGCGAACACCGTGAAACGTCGGCTGAAGAAGTGGCAGATATGCTGAAGAACTCGAAGTCAGTTATTATCACTCCAGGATATGGTATGGCGGTAGCACAAGCGCAGTACCCAGTGCATGAAATCACTGAGAAGCTACGTGCGCAAGGCGTTGAAGTTCGCTTTGGTATCCACCCAGTTGCAGGTCGTCTGCCTGGTCATATGAATGTGTTACTTGCCGAAGCTAAAGTACCTTACGACATCGTGTTAGAGATGGACGAAATCAATGACGACTTCCCTCAAACCGATACAGTATTGGTGATTGGTGCAAACGATACGGTTAACCCTGCAGCGCTTGAAGATCCAAACAGCCCGATTGCAGGCATGCCTGTACTGGAAGTATGGAATGCGCAAAATGTTATCGTATTCAAACGCTCTATGAACACAGGTTATGCAGGCGTTCAAAACCCACTGTTCTTCAAAGAAAATACCCAGATGTTGTTTGGTGATGCGAAAGAGAGCGTAGACGCAATCTCTAAAGCACTATAAGCTCAACACTTCAATATAAAAGCCAGCAATATGCTGGCTTTTGTTATTTATGACACGGATATCACATTTCGATTTTGTATTTTTGTCATAATGTTTTACTCTAAATCTAACCTACTGATTTATTGAATTTTTGCATTGATAAAGACGATACTAAAAGCAGCGATAATTGGCCTGATATTACAGTCGGGTGGCGTATACGCTGAGTCGCTGCCAGAGCGCATTGACAGATTTGTGGATCTATTTGATGAGTCGCAGGCGACGGTGTCTTACGATATTCGTAGTTTGCAGTCTGACTATCCCACACGTTTGCTCACGCCTGAATCTATGCTGCCTCAGACCGCCACGTATCCGCTGCGAGATGTTCAACGTCTCTATAACCTTGCACAAAACTGTACAGGTAAACTTCCACTAAGCCCTTTAATCACCGAACCACTGGTGTTTACGAGAGCGATGTGTAAGGGAACTCAGTTGAGCGAAAAATGGTTTGCTCGCAGTGCGTTGATTCATCCGGGCGGCGGCACATATGCTAGTCGTTATGTGTTGGGGCATCCTGACCAGTTGGAGAATTTACAACAGTACATGCATATTCAGGAGCGCGAACTCGCTCCGGATACGACCTTACTGGGGCGTTTACAGCGAATGAACGAAGATGCCGTCCTTGCTTTGATTTCTGGTTCGAGCATGTTCGTTGAGCGTAATGAGCTATGGTTACGCCAAAATGATAATTATCTCGTGTTTCCGGAGAGCGTATGGCGAAAGAACATCGAAACAGCAGGGGTTACATTTAATTTAAGAGACTCGAGCGCTAGTTGTTTTGTTCAACGCGGTAATTTGTGTTGGGAAGTTGAAGATCACTCTGATCTTTTACGCATTAGTATGGTGGTTTTAGTCATTGCCAACATTTTGTTGGTGATGGGCTGGTCTGTTTATCGCTGGAATACAAAACGACAAGAGATGAAGAGCAGAATGCTCATTTTGCAAATTCTGACTCATGAGCTGCGTACACCGATCGCCAGTTTGTCATTAACGGTCGAAGGCTTTCGCCGTGAATTTGAAAAGCTACCCGAAACTGTCTACGACGAGTTTCGCCGCCTATGTGAAGATTCACGACGTTTACGTCAGCTTGCTGAAGCGAGTAAAGATTACTTGCAATCTGATAACAAACCTCTTGCAACAGACTGGGTACCATCGGTTGGAGAGTGGTTAGAATTTAAAGTTGAAGAAGAGTTTAATAGCAACGTCAAATTTGTCATAAACCAAGACGTGGCGGCCAAACTCAATGTATATTGGTTAGGAACCTGTATAGACAATTTAATACGCAATGCGGTTAAGTATGGTGTTGCACCTGTTGTTGTCGATGTGACAACAGCGAAACAAAAAATTACGGTTAAAGTGATGGATCAGGGCGAGTTGTCTGCTAAAGATTGGCGTCAACTTCGAAAGCCGTTTGTAAGTAAAAGTGGCCTAGGATTAGGCTTAACCATCGTAGAATCTATGGTTGGAAGGATGGGCGGAAAAATGTCGCTAGTTGGTCCACCAACAACGTTTATTTTGGAGATACCTTGTGAAACAGACACTGCTTCTCGTTGAAGATGACAAAAACTTAGCTGATGGCCTGCTAGTCAGCCTTGAACAAGCAGGATACGAATGTTTCCACTCAGAAACAATTGCTGACGTCACTCAGTACTGGGAAAAAGCGGATCTTGTCATCCTTGATCGTCAGTTACCTGATGGTGACTCAGTTGACCACCTTGTAGAGTGGAAAAAGCTGAAAGATGTACCTGTTATCCTACTGACTGCACTAGTGACGGTTAAAGACAAAGTGATGGGTTTAGACGCAGGTGCGAACGATTATTTGACCAAACCTTTTGCCGAAGCGGAATTATTTGCCCGTATTCGAGCGCAACTGCGTGCACCTGAAGGGGATTCTTTCGACGACACTAAAGTGGTTACAGAGCATCTGATCATCGATAAGGCAACTCGTGAAGTTTTCTACCGAGACGAATCGATTACGTTAACGCGTACTGAGTTCGATTTGCTGCTCTTTTTGGCAAGCAATCTAGGCCGAGTGTTTACCCGTGACGAACTACTAGACCATGTTTGGGGATACAATCATTTCCCAACAACTCGTACTGTAGACACACACGTGTTGCAGCTGCGCCAAAAGTTACCAGGTTTAGAGATTGAAACGCTTCGTGGCGTTGGATACAAAATGAAAGCCTAATGGTTAAACCAAGCCTATTACTCGGTGCACTATTGGTTAGTGCACCGCTTTCAGCCCTACAAGTACCTTGGTTCGAAAGTAATTCACCATTAACGCAGGCGCATAAGCATCTGCTTAATGACGATCTTCCGTCTATGTTTTCGTCTCTAGTAGAAGTTTGGCAACTGGAACAGAATCGCTCTATCACACCTCATCTAAATGACCTTTTACTTCAGTCACTAGAAATAGATTGTGGTAAAACACTCGACAATAAATCGTTACCTCAGTGGATCAACAATGTCATCGTACGTCGGACAGATATTCAAAGTCCTGGCCGTGATGCATACCGTGCTATCGTAGAGGTCGAAGCCAGCAAAGAGATCAAAGACATTTCTTTAACGCGTTGGGTGTCTAAGCCAATTTCGACAGACAATACTTTTACGGAAGCAACCCCAAAAGACAACGAAGTCGGAACTAAGGTTTACACCAAACGATACAATCTAAATAGTCGCGTCACCATGGGATTATATCGAATTGATGTCACAGCCGCAGATCAGACATCTTGGAGTTCGTGGCTAATTCTTGGGGAACCGAAAGCGTCAGTCTCAGTGCGCTGGAATGCCAAAGCCCAATGGAAAGTAGAGCGTAACGCTTTACTCAATCCACATTGCCCACTGCCTAAGCTGGATACATCGGTCTATGACTATGTCGATGGCAATTATGTTCGTGTTTGGGGACAAACCGTTGATGCAGATTATCCAACTTCACTCGGCAACATTGGAATCGAACCAGGACGCTATGTTTTAGCGGTCGCAATTAGCCATCAACGTTGGCAAGGGCCGATAATTGTTGAACAATCACAAATAATTAGCAAAACGTATGATGTTTCAGTAGAGGAATAATTAAAGTTGATAGACAATAGGTCGCTATAAACACATGGAATAAAAAAGTTTATACCGATATGAAAAAACAACTAACACTCTTATCGTTGTCTATCGCTTTGGCTTCGGGAACGGCTTTGGCAGCTAACTACGCGATTGAAGCTCGCGGAGATGCAATGGGTGGCGTTGGCGTTGTCTCGGCAAATTTTCTAACTGCTCCTTTCTACAACCCAGCACTCACTGCAATCTATCGTCGTAATGATGACGTTGGCATGATCACACCAAGTTTTGGTTTATCGTATAGCGATGAACATATGATGGTTGATGATCTTGAAAAAGCTTCTGACTTAATAGCGGCTGCATCTAATAACATTTCAAGTATCGATATTAACGAACTTGATGCCACGTTAAAGGCTCTCGACGGAGATATTGCTAAATTAGAACTTGGAGGTGTAGTAGCATTTGCCATTCCTAACCGCTATATAGCAGCTAATATTTTCGGTAAAGCATACGCTGAATCATACGCTACTCCACAAATTGCTAACGATAGTACTAACAGCAATAGCGATCTGCGCATACTAGAAAACGCACAAAATAGCACAGTCAACGCTGTCTCTGTAGGTGTTACTGAAGTCGGGATCTCATTGGCAAAATATCAAACGTTCTTAGGTCAGCATATTTCGTTTGGTATCACACCTAAACTACAGCGTATCTATACATATGTTTACGAGGCGAGTTTCACCAATTATGACATCAAAGACGTCCGCGACAACGGAACGGGTGAAACGATGTTTAACATGGATGCTGGCTTCTTATGGTTTTATGGTCCATTACGTGTAGGCTTCTCAGCTACAAACCTAGTGTCCAGAGACATTGAAACACTGACTATTCCTTCCTCAGTAAGTGGAAAGTCGGCCATTAGTTACTCATACCAGATGAGACCACTTTATACCGTGGGTGTTGGATTGGTTGCTGATTACGCAACGATTAGTGTTGACTACGATTTAAATGAAGAAGAGCGCTACACCAATTTTAACGACAACACTCAGATGTTAAGAGTAGGTGGTGAGATTGACATCATGCGCCAGTTAAAACTGCGTGCAGGTTGGAATCGCAATCTGGCTTACGACAATCTAGATGACACAGTTACTGCTGGTATCGGCTTGTCTCCATTGAACCTATTCCAACTTGATATAGGTGCGAGTTACACCAACGAAAATTCAATGGGAGCCTACATTAACTTCCTGACAAGCTACTAACTAAATCGTTAGGGTAGGTCACTAGCCTTTCTCTGTAATTCGTACTATAGTCGGCTCCTAAAATATCAGGAGCCTTTTTTATGTTTGACGATTTGCCACCACTGACACACGAACAACAACAAAAAGCAGTCGAAGAAATTCAAAAACTAATGGCAGAGGGCATGAGTACAGCACAAGCGATTAAAGTTGTCGCTGAACAGATTCGAGAAAAAGCTGCCAACCAGTAATCGACGAGAAAATACTAAACATTATAAAGAGAGCAGGGAACTGCTCTTTTTTTATTTTCAGCCCTAAACCACCTACTTCAG
>NZ_QEWN01000039.1 GCF_006124995.1 Vibrio sp. Hep-1b-8 | reverse complement strand
CCATATGGTAGCCGATTATAAGTTGTTCTTGCGTCCAAATTTTTCTCCTATAAACCTAACGCTTGTTAGACGATAAGTTGTCGTTTTTCATCCTTAGGGTATGCGGTCATTTTCATACTAACTCAACTGATAATCAATAAGTTATGACACATGAAGGGAAATTAGACTGCAAGATGTCACCTAATGACGGGAGTGAACAGTTATCAAATCAATCGAATAAGTTTTAGTAGGGTAAACGCCCGCCCTCTGAATTGAGTAGAGTATTTAATCTAAGAAAATTGGGGCACAATCGTCTTACGTTTCAGTCGCTATCCATTGTGTTCTCAGTAACAATCCACCGTCTCTTGGGGCTAATAATGTTAAAGCAGCATCGATATTAACTTCCCTAAAATGAACATTCTCAGGCGCATTTTTAAAGAATGATCTAACGTCAGATTCTGCTTGAATGAACCCCAGAATAACAGGAGTCGGAATACTAAGATTCCGTAACTTTGCCGTATCTCTCAAACACGATTGTAGTCCCATGTTATCCCCCAATTTTCGGAACTTAATTTCTATTCCAACAAATACAGGGCAGTCGTATAGATGGACATCAAAACCTTTATGATTACGCACAGGATGAAACGGAGCCTTTTCAATATCAAGGAGAGCAATATCTAGCCGACTTAGGTACTCAGAATTAACGATAGAAATATCATATTCATTCAGAGAGTTACCGCCTCCAGCGATCCTTAAGACGTCTGGAATAGCATGACGAAGTCGAGTAAAAAGCTCGCCTTGTATGTCTGATTCAAACAAATATCGAAAAGGATTACTTTGAAACTGCCGCAGGAAGCTCAAAACCTCGGAGTTCAGTGTTTGTAGGTTATTAGCATTTGAATTAAACATATGCGACCCTGCATGCAAATAGGTTGTTTTAGCTAACTCGATGACTATCTGGCTACTCTACTGGCATAAGAAAAAATAAGTCAATTAACACGGGGATGAAGTGTGGTGTTAGCTTTATATAACAAGAAATGGGGCAAAGGTGAGTTTGCTGCGAACTTTTCTAGCTGTGTACTAGCGGACAAGGGTTTGTATCGGTTCTAGTTCGAAGGGAGAGCAAGGCGTACCTTGATGGTACTTCAATTGCCAGCAAGTACCGGTGAAAACCCAAATGGAACAACGTTTAGCATAGTTACTAATTTCTCCACACTCATTTACCAAAGCTGACTCGTACTTTAGTAGCTGAACCGACGGCTCAAGTTGGATACATTCATATTTCTGCGAATGAACTCGGGTGTTTGACGGCTTTTCTGTTGTCATCATTGTGATGACAGAAGCAAAGTCATAAGAGTTCCCAGACTTACCTATTTCAGAAAAACCAGGATGAATTAAACGTTCAATATCCGCTTTATTTTGGCGTGTTTCATATTGGTGTAATTCAATCTCTTGCTCTACGAGAACATCCATTTGACCTCCAAAATATACAAGACTGTAACAACTGCTATCAAACACATAATTAGCTATTAGAATAAGTAGGTCAATAACCGCCTATGTAGCTAGTCAAAAATTTAGGGATAAATCAGAATGGGCAGAAATGCTTTAGCTTAACGCCCCTCCGAACGACTTGATTTAGATAAAAAAGGCGACCCTAAGGTCGCCTTTGCGTTTCTAAACCACCGCCTTCATGACGGTGGTGACGACTTTTCCTATCACCGCGAACTCGTTGAGTTTGTCCTCGTTCACGATGAAAGAATCATATTCTTCTTTGTTGTCTGAGATGACTTCATAGCCTTCTGCCATAATGTTGTACTTCAGACGTTTAATGTAGACATGTTTACCGATACGAACGACGTACACGCCGTGCTTAACTGGGTGTTCTAATCTTCGAATATCGACAAGAACCTCATCGCCATCACTTAAGGTATCGTCCATTGAGTCGCCGTGACAGATAATGATTCTGGCGGTTTCTTCTGTTAATCCGAAACGCTTTAGCCATTCACATGGGAGGAACTCAGTGCGAAGTTGAAACTCAGCATCGTTCAATGTGCTAAAACCGCAAGCTGCATAGACGTTATAGACGGGAACAGCACACATATTTTCAATTTGAGAGACGGCATTCACGGTTTTTACGTTTGCGATTTCCGTCACATTATCAGGAATAACGTCATCACCATACTTTGCGCGTAGTTCAGCAATCACTTCTTCATCAAAATTTGAGATGTGATATTCAAGCCCAGCGCCTCTTCCGCTAGCTCTGCGGGATATCCAATCAGCTTTTTTAGCTTTTTGACTGAAACCTTGAGGGGTCGTTGGAAACCCAGCTATTCCCTGTAAATCCGAAGTTTTAAACCATTCGCGCACGAAAAACCCTTAAAACAAACATTGACCAATCTTATTATTCCGATCTATCATTCCAACAAAATCCGAGAAAACTCTAGATAATTCGAGAAAATCCACATAAACAGCAAATCTTAATGTGGTTTTAGACCGATTAACACCGATTCACCAATGTATCACATGCTCGTCTCGGCGTGTAGTGATGTAGGGCACTGATTATGAATACAAAATATGCACTCCATGCTCGTTTTGGCACACCGATTGTAGCGTTGGGCGATATTTGCGAAGAGTTCTTCCATATCAACGCCGAAACCGCCAATGGCAAAGCAAACAGCCAGTCTTTACCA
The DNA here is from genome assembly GCF_006124995.1 of Vibrio sp. Hep-1b-8. GTDB lineage: Bacteria > Pseudomonadota > Gammaproteobacteria > Enterobacterales > Vibrionaceae > Vibrio. The sequence continues at coordinate 5,150 of NZ_QEWN01000039.1, read as the reverse complement.
ATTCCCACTTTCCGAATGGAAGATCACAAACGCAGCCCGTTTATGGTTCACCTTGATGACCTCGCTGATCTGATTGATTTACGTATTCGCGCTGCCAAGCATGAGTTCACTATTCAAGGCAAACTTTCCGATGAAGAGATGCAGATTGTCCAGAAGTGGCAATGGCTCCATCAAAATCAAAGGCAAGCCCGACGCAATAAACGTAAAAAACGCCTTAAAGAAGTAAAGAAAGAGCTTGGTAAGGAAGCAATGAATGATGCCGCTCCATTAAGTAAGAGGGACGAACTATGAACCAACCATTCATGACCACCATCGCTTGTCCGTATGTCGTGGTAGCGCCCCCTAGAGATAAGACGCTGATCAATATAGTGGCGATAACGGAAATCGCCGCCCGCGAAGCGATGGTTCAGCTCGGCTAACTGAACCCTTACGCGTTGTAGAGAGTATCCGATATAGAAGCAAACCAAACAATGTGCGTCTTTTTGGCGGATGTACAACATAAGTACAACGAGGCATGCAGCTTGTTTCGCCAACGTCACCGCAATGAGCTCACAGAGATAGCCAACACCTATCGCCTACAAGCAAATATGCTACGCAAGCTTAACCTGGTTAGCGCTCATATTGCGCCAAGTAGCGAGGCAAAAAGCTTCATTAAACGCGCTCTAAACAACTCCATTCTCACAGGGGAGATTTCGCCCTTCGTTTATTTGGTGATGTCGCCCACAAGCGCCACAACCAGACCTTTGAACCCGAAGTCACTCCGCTTGGCAAGTTTGACTCGTTAGAGTCGGCAGTTGAACAGGCTGGCGGTTACATTGTAATGGATGCACAGGAGCTTACAGCGGTATGAAAGTTTCAAAAATACATTCCAGCGAGCGAGGCTTAGTGGCCAAGGATTTCTGCGCTGTTGCTCGCGCATTAGACAGTGTGGTTCACCACCCTCCCTGCGTGTTCATTAAGTCTGATACCAAGGGTGACTTCTTAGGCTGGGCGATTTCGGTGTTTAGCCCAGCACACCGTGAAGCCATCTATCTGCTATCGCACGGTAAGGAGTTAGCGCTCTTCCCTACCCTTCAGGAAGCAATGATGTTCTTGAAAGAGGAGCACATTTTCACATTCAACGTGAGTTCGGCAAGTTGAGGGAATTATGAGTGAAGATATGGCAGGTATGGTCAAATCCCGATCCTTCTAAAACAGAACGGGCACGTTTTCTACTTGCGCAGCGCGCATTGCTTAGCATCTTACCAGCACTCAATCGAAAAAATGCGACTGATAAAACTTCGGCGTGACCGCTATCTTCTTCTTAAACTGGCGTTGGAAATGGGCTTGATCGGAGAAGCCGAGCTCTAAAGCGACGTCCGCAATCTCTTGCCCAGATTTAAGCATCACCTTAGCGCGTTTGATCTTCTCATCCATCAGGTAAGCGTGTGGTGACAGGCCAAAATGATGTTTAAACGCTCTTAGTAACTGGTATCGACTCATCTGTGCTTCTTGAGCCAATTGCTCCAACTGATGTGAATAAGAAACATCATCAAGTAACTTCTCTTGAACACGTTTTAGCTGTAATGAGGGTGATTGCTTATTGTGGATCAGGCTTGTACCAAATGCAGTTGCAACGAAATCATACAGACGCGACTCAACCTGAAGCTGACTCGCTTCTCGTTGAAGGTCATTAAACAGGGCTAAGTAGCTTTGCTTAATACGAGGCTCACGCTCAAGTGGATGACAAAAAGGAGTATAATCATCGCTGTAACCACTCCGGTGATGGCCTAGGATCTCTTGCTGAACCTTTCCCATCTGTTTGGTATCAACAAACAACATACTGTAGGACCAGGTGCCAGCTTCGGGGTTGCAGGAGTGAACATCGGCCGGATTGATGGTCACAATGTCACCTTTACCAATGTGGTGAGTTGTTTGATGATTACGATAATCCGCACGCCCTTGCTGAATGATGCCAAATGAAAACTCATCATGCGAATGCGCTTCATAACAGGCGGTGCTTTGGTTAGCGATACGTAACTCAATCCAAGGTAATACCGTGCTCTGTTTGAAGTTGGCACTTTTATCTATCTTCATGCGCAGCTCCTTTGCGCTCCTAATACCAAATCATGCTAACAGATGCACCTAGAATAATCGCCATAGTACGATTAAAAACGCGTTGTCTGTTAGGTTGCGATAAATAGCGAGCAAAAGCACTGCCGGTCAGAGCCCACAGCCCTACACCAGCTAAACAGCACACTAAAGAAACGGTAGTAAACGCCCATAACCACTGCTGCTGATCTACCTGACCGACGACATATAAACTGACGCCAGACATCGCAACCAGCCACGCTTTAGGGTTGAGTATTTGGGTGACGGCCCCAAGCCACCAGCCAGAGCTACTCGCCTCAGTGCAAGTCAAATGACTCACAGGTGCAGTAAATATCTGATAGGCAAGATACAACAAGAAAAAGCTTCCCGCCCAACGCAGTCCGACTTCCAGTACTGGCATCACCTCGACGAGGAGGTGCATCACGCTGCCAGACAAAAACACGACCAGCGCGTAAGCCAATGACGCGCTGACGACCAATTTGAACGCTTCCCTGCTTCCTCTTTGAACAGCCGTGGTTGTCGCCAAAAGATTTACTGGCCCCGGTGTGGCGGCCCCAACAAAGGCAAAAGCGAGCATCGCGATCAATACACTATTCATGGTGTTCTCCTCTATTACCTGTCCAAGGTAACCAATCGCACCAGAGAGTTATTGAACGATATTGCAGTATCTAAAGAAACTAAAGGGCCTACTGGATGTAGCTGAATGAGAAATCACTGACACGTTAACTGGCAATGGCGGTTATGTTAGGCGAACACAGGTCATTGTCGCCGCGTAAGTGATTTGTGGACAAGAGTAAGTCAATGATTATCCCGATTAGATAAACATAGATTAAGTTAACTATTGTGAACGACTGAGACACAGGCTTAGTGAGAATACAATCAACCCATTTTAAGCGATTAATTTTTATTAATATATCGCTCAGCATTTGCAAATAACTTATCACATAATTTTTTATGAGTAAGATACTCCGAAGAACCTTCCGTCATAGACTCGAGAACTTCTTTCGCTTCTTGATACTCTTTTACCATTGCAGCAAATCGTTCTTCGAAGTTATTTTTCTGTGCTTTTTTGCTTGATTTTTTAACAGGTTTTCTCATATATCTTCTTACCTTATAGATCCCAAAGTTTTTTCTCTTCTCGTTCTAGCAATATGTTTTCAATTCTTTTTCTGATCTTATGAATATTGTTAGAACTTTCATCCGAACCAGTGCTTTTACCTTTGTCCGGTTTGGGGGTAGTACCCTTCGCTGGCTTTTTCAATTCTCAATCTCCTTCTCTATTTTGGATATAAAAATCGCCCAAAACCTTCCCGTACGAATCTTTAATTTGACCAGAACTTTCAAGTTCACAAAACGAAAAACTCAGGTCAAAATCGCTAGTATTTAATCTAGGAAGAATATGACGTTTTAGTACATCGCTGTTTAACTGATGTATGGGAGAAGACCAAGAAATCTCACCATGATGAAGACAAAATTTTATAACGAACAATTAGGTTTATGTCCTTTGATTGTTCTCTGTTCACGAAGAACATAATACCAATATGTCTTGCGATTATTTTTTCGAGTCATCTGACTCCTTATTAAATTTGAAGAAAAAAGATCTCCGCTAAGAGGGAGATCTTTTAGAAAGAAATTACACTAAAGTAACATTACCAGCTTGTGGGCCTTTGCTACCTTGCTCAACATCAAAAGATACCTTTTGACCTTCAGCTAGTGTTTTGAAGCCTTCGCTAACAATTGATTTGAAATGAACGAATAGATCAGCGCCACCGTTGTCAGGAGCGATAAATCCAAAGCCTTTAGTTTCGTTAAACCATTTAACTGAGCCAGTTGTTTTATTTGACATAATATATCTCGATACATTGAATGAATTATAAAGAAAGCTACTAAATAAGGAATGAAGAAAAAGGTATCGCAGGATAGATATGACGAATTTAATCGAAAAACTGAGAAGATCTTGAACTAAATATATTATTAATAGCTCACCGTTTGAGCTGACGACACTATACACTATGTGTACATAATAGATATGTATTTCTTAATTTAATTTTATATCAAATGAAATCAATGAGTTAACACATCAAATCAAGCAAGATGTTAAGCCCTGTGCGAGTTCCTCTCTTGAATCAGGTAGAAGTAACTGGATTTGCACAACTCTGGCTTGAGTAAGAGATGTCGTGAATATTGAGTGGCTTACACTTTGAACCAAGATTTCATTTATCCCTTATTGAATTGTGTAAACCTGCACTCTGGGTGATTAACCCCTATGATAGTTAGATAGCCAGGGCGACCGCATGAGTGTTTAATTTTTACCCACCGCGTTTAGGCCTTCACTCAAGACCGCCTCTAGCATCGCTGTGTTCATCATACAACGCTTCTGTTTTCCAACGATACTGAGTTTAGTCGGCTCTGTGCGCAACATATTCAACCCTATATGGCGAAGGCAAGCTAGGTTTTCGGCTCCGTGGTCTTTATAGATTTGGCAGGCATCCTCAGCCATCGTCACATCTAAGACCCAGTGCATTGACTCGATACCCCAGTGCTCCCTTACTGCGCTTGCCGCTTGCTCCGCACTCAATTGCTTTGAGCTGATGTAGTATCGATACTCTAGCTCTGCTACTTTGCCTTTATGGTAACGGAAGTTTTCCACCATAATGACCGATTTTAATCCTTTCCAACGAGAGAAGTTACCTTCGAGCGTTTCGCTGCTTAACACATAGCTTTGACGGACTTCAATACGGCCGTGACCCTGCTCGATTTTGATATTTTTGGGCTTTGATGCTCGTTGTTTTGCAAAAGCCTGCTCTACTGCTTTGCGTAACTTTCCTTGATTATTTTTAACCGCAAGTAAGTAGTCAGCATCTTGTTCGATGATAGTTTTGGCTACTTCCGTTTGGCATGCCATCGCATCAATTGTGACTAGAGCGCCTTTGATATCAAGAAGTTTGATGAGCTCAGGTATTGCTGTGATCTCGTTGCTCTTTTCTTCTGTTTTGAGCTGTCCAAGTACGAGCTTATTGGACGAAGCGTAGGCGCTAATCATATGGATAGTACTAGCT
>NZ_QEWN01000038.1 GCF_006124995.1 Vibrio sp. Hep-1b-8 | reverse complement strand
AAGAGGCTGAAAATAGTCTCACCTGGACATTCAGGGAAACCCTAGCAATGATGTATGACCGATTCGTCGATTTAGTTCACCAAATCGATAACATTACACAAAAACTGAAAGTCACTACATCTCAAGACCTATTGTGCAAACGCCTACAAGCATTAGAAGGTGTCGGCCCTATTTGTGCGGCTTTATTGAAAATTGCCCTCAGCCAAAAAGACCATTTTTCAAAAGGACGACATGCTTCTGCCTGTCTGGGATTAACTCCTGTTCAACATAGTAGTGGAGGCAAACAAAATATAGGGGCTATTGCTAAACGCTGTGGCAACAACACTCTGCGTAACGCCCTCTACAATGGAGCCATTGGGGTCGTTTGCAAATTAGAAAAGCGAGAAGCTCGTACATCAAAAGAGCAATGGCTTAAAGCAATGACGGTAAGACGTGGGAAAAAGGTTGCTGCAATAGCATTGGCAAATAAGACCGTACGAACAGCCTTCGCTATGATAGAAAGCGGAGAGGATTACAAGCCACAATTCCTTGTGGCTTAACAGAGTTAGTCAAAAAGACCGTGATAACGAACAGGTAAGACCAACCTTCAAGAGACTGTGCAACGCTTAGGTATTAAATACCGCTGCCAAGATAAAGTCATGACGGTGCGAACACATCAAAGTGGCCCGAGATAGCTTCTCAACTAGAGCCCGTATATAAGCAAGCATCTAACCTTCGTTAACAATACTTTTTGACAACAATAGGGAGTCCATATAAGCGTTGCGAATCACTCTTAAACAGATTGTTAGCATTCTTTCTACAAGGTTACTAATTCCTTCCGGGAATCATAAACTCGTAACCAGTAATTTCAGATGATATTTCGTCAATAAATTGGTTAGATGCTGAAGTAATAAACTCGGAAAGCAACCAGTTATGTTGGCACTCAAAGTGCTTAGCTAATTTATCAGGAGAGTATCTAGCCAATTCGGATAATCTGTGCATTGCTGCAAACACAATTGGCATACAACTCCTATTAATTAGTCCGTTTAGGTTACCTGAGCGCTTAATGTACCAAAGTCTGGACCCACCATTAATGTAGTAGAGATCTCTTCTTAGGCGCTTATGATAAGCTCTGTAACGATCTAGACTATTTTGTCTTTGGTTGGTGGTCCAACGGAAACGGCGTTTCATGCGAATAATACACTGGGTTGTTACACTCAATTCTTTTTCAAAGTTGTCCGCTAACTTATTGAAAGTATGACCATTTGCATATTTATCCGTTAGCTCAGCGCAAAACCATGCCTCACTTGTCGTAGCAGACTTGACAATTCTAGGGCTAGAAATAGGTATAAACAGTTCAGGATCTGCACTGTATGTCAGATCATATGCTCTATGGATATTTGGCAAGTTATAGAGTAAATCTTTTAACGTAAAGATTTCTTCATTACTCGGCTCTCCCAAATGACGACATAGCGCTGGAAGAATACCATTCTGTTTGAACTTAACTTTCTCATTTGCTAAAGCTGTTTGAGTCCCAATCGAAAATCCAGTAACCCCGTGCTCATCACTAAATTGAACTCTTTTAGTCAAAAGTAGTGCTTTCGTTGCATTAAGAAAGCAATAGTAAGCTGTCAATGGTGCTGAGGTTTTTGGTAGCTGATTCGTAGCATCATAGAAACTTCTCGCCTGTCCCCAGAAAAAACGAGCTTCATTCTCCCCTGCTCTTTTTAGCCAGAGATCAACATAGTCCCATGTACTTGTAACGAGAACCGTTTTCTCATTAAATTCTGGCTTTGTAATTGCCTTGTGAATAGTTAAATTTTTGCCTTTGTGCTTTATGTCTCTGAAAGCCAACTTTCATTGTCCTTATCGTGATAATTTATGTCAAATATTATTCGGAATGCTAACGCCAAATTAAGGTGTGAACAACGCTGACACCTTAGCTAAACCATTGTGCCATAAACACTAAACTCACTTGAAGTGACAGCGCCAAGCGTTGTGAATCACTCTTAAATTTATTGTTATAACGCTATTTTTCGATGAACTCGCAGCCTTCTGCTTCTCCAGTTCCTGACACTCGAAAGACGTAGTCCAAGTTCATCTTTGAAGTGTTTCTGTAATAGTTAACCCTGAAGCCTTTGCTTTTATCACCTCTCACGGAGTAACCGCTTATGAACGCATCAGTTATGTTCGACTTTTCAAAGTAACCTTCAGTCGACGGTTCGGATAAACGAAGCACTGCTAGTTCGTGAGTTGGTTTATCAAATATTAAAGCGGTATACGCGATATATTTAACATATTCTCCATTTTGAACTTTCATGTCCTCATACGGACAATGAAAATACCCAGAATCCTTTAAGACTGATTCAAATTCTGCTTTCGCGATTTCACCTTTCGACGCACACCCCATTAAAGTAAAGGCGCTAATCGATATAACTATTAAACTTCTCATATTGCTACTCTTCCCATAGAGTTATAACGCCGCGTTAAGTAGTGAGCAACGCTACCACTAAACTTAAACTATTGTGCCGTAAACACTAAATTCAAAGCAAACCGAAAATGCCAAGCGTTGGGAATCTGTCTTAAACGTTTATGTGGACTCCCTATTTGCAACCACAATATTGCGTAATGATATTTGCTCGCTTATGTACGAGTTCTGATGAGGAGCTACCTCGACTCTCTGACAATTTCGCTGGTTAGGGTGCAACGCTTGTTAGCGAGATTTAATCTCAAACGACTATTCTGCATCACCTAACATCATATTCATTAAGCGTTTTGTGATTGAAAATTATGTTAGGTGATAATCCGTTCCATTCTTGAGCATTGCAAAAGCTATTCGTACATTTTTATTGGCTAATGCGACTGCTGCACATTTCTTTCCGCGCCTTTCAATTAGCGACTTTAGCCAACTTTCTTTTTTAGTTTTGGCTTCTCGCTTTTCGACTTGTTGAACCACTGCCATTGCTCCGGTGATTAACAAACTTCGTAAACCAGTGCTTTTTCGCTTCCCGATTGTGCCCAGTTTCACTTTACCACCAGAGCTATGCTGCACTGGCGTCAACCCGATGCATGCTGAAACATCTCGACCTCGTTTGAATTCACCAGTTTCTTGCTCGGCCATCGCAATATAAAGATGGATGGCATTTAATAAACCAATGCCTTCGATCCTCATTAGTTTTTTGCAATCTGGGGTTTCGTCTACCCACTCCTCTAGAGCTAAGTTATAACTCTCAAGAGTCAGGCAAACTTGCTGATACAGCTTGAGTGATTTGCTGAGCATTGTTCGAAACGTAAAACTTAGCCCGTTCTCATAGTCTTCTAAAATCGACTCAATAGTTACAATAAGCCTACTTTCACCCCTGCCAACAGAGAAGTTGAACTCTCTCAACAAGCCACCTAACTGATTTTTGAGAGCGGTTTTTTGCTTGATACATTGCTCACGTAATCTAAGAATTGCTTGAGCTTGCTGCTGATGAGGTGTTTTAGTCGCGACAAAGTGTACTTCGGGCAATAGCGCTGCCTGGACGATTGCAAGGGCATCATTTTTATCCGTCTTTTGGTTCTGCCTTATCGCACCAACCAAGCGAGTAGAAATGAGCTTAGCTTTATGGCCCATCGAGCGACAATATTGAGCCCAGTAGTTAGAGCCACTGCAAGATTCGAATACCACGACACATGGAGGCTGTTGACGCAAAAACTCACTAAACTGCTGAGGTGTCAGTTCTTTATTGGAAAGCACCTTTGAGTTTAAATAAACACATACTTGGATAGCCTTAGTGGCTAGGTCAACACCAATGATCGTGGTTCTCATCTTGTTCTCCCAAAGTGTTAGCTAACTTAAGAAGGTTAGCTTGTCATTAGATCGGGAGTCCAATTATCTTGTTATATTAATTATTGCGTACAATTTCGATGCTACTACTTCTTTCTCTAGCGTATTTTCTTTCGATATGATTAGGTAGATTACGGTCTAAGTAATCTATTGCTCTTTTATCCATCCTGCAGCCAAAGATAATAGATTTTATCCATTCTGGCTCATAGGACACTATTGAAAAGTTATCAGTCTCTTTTTGCACTAGGTGCTTCATTCCATTCCCGAACTGAACTCGGTGCTCTCCTTCATATTCCCACTCATCAAGTTTTACTTTCAGAGCCTTCCAAATATTCTGGTCAACTTCGTCGTTATTCAGCAGCCCAAACTGCATCTTGATAACATCCAGTAGTTCGAATGTGGCAATTTTTCTTTGATAAGTTACTGGCTCTGCATTGATTTTAGTTGCATCCCACTCAAGGCAAAAGCCTTTATGCGAATTCGCATAATGAGACCACATAAGGTTGTTATCAGGCTTATCAGCTAAACAGAAGAATAAGTAGCTATCAAACTTTTCATTTACTCTCCTTTTGAAATCAGCAAAATTACGCTTACCGTTTTCTCCAAGGAATACTTCTTTGAACTCGCGTTTATGAGCTCCTTTTAGCATTGAGTATGTTTTCTTTAACTCAAGCTTGTCCGGCACTCGAAAATCAATTTTAGAGTCGAAAAGATCATTAAAGTTACCTCTTGTTGAAAATGTAACCTGATCATTCAATACGTTGATTATTGCGTATTCTTTATCCAGATTATCGAAATCATACACTGGACAATACTTATATAAAGATTTCACTCGATCTCCAAATTAATATAACGCCCGCTTAAGGGGCTGACAACGCTACTACCAAGTTTCCGCATAACACTAAAACCACCGAAATCAACGCACAGTAAAAATGCCACGCGTTGGAAGTCCCTCTTGAAGCGTTTGTTATGCAATTTTCATGCGGCCTTGAAAGACGGTTATTGCTTGCCCTGATAACTTAACTTGATTTTCACTCACTCGCTCTACGTCCACAAAACCACCTCGATTTGAGGCCTGATAACCTTTAAGCTTCAATTTATTTAACTCTTTCGACCAATAAGCACACAAAGCACAATGCGCTGAACCTGTCACTGGATCTTCATTTACACCAACCCATGGAGCAAAATAGCGCGATACAAAATCCACACCAGAATCTGATTTAGCTGTAACCAAAACACCACGACCTTTCAGTTTTGACAACCCACTGAAATCAGCTACAAGCTCGTTGAGAGTTGACTCACTTTTAATCACAACGAGTTGCTTGTGATCAAACTCGCCATAAGCGATTAAACTCGATAGCGATAGACCTAAAAAATTTAGTATATCTATGTTTGGAGAGACGTTCATATCAAGGTTTGGGGATGGAAATAACAAATGAATATTATTTTCATCAAGATGAGCAGTCAAAGTACCAGATAAGGTTTGAAACTCAAGAATCTCACCAGTTTTATACATTCCCTGCTCTTTTAAAACATGAGCCACCGCTAGTGTACCGTGGCCACATAAACTGACTTCAATTTCTGGAGTGAACCAGCGTAATTGCATCGTATCAAGTGACAAAAAAGCGGTTTCCGACACCGCCATTTCTGCGGCAATTGCCAACATTGTTGCTTCATCAAGGCTAGTATCAGTAATGCAAACTCCAGCAGGATTACCCTTGAATACTTCTGATGTAAATGAATCTACCTGAAAAATTCCGACTTCCACTCAATATCCTTTTATTTATTGACGAGGTTAAATAAGTTGCATAACGCCAAATTAAGGTGTGAACAACGCTAACCACCTTACCTAAACCATTGTGCCATAAACACTAAACTGGCTTGAAGTGAAAGCGCCAAGCGTTGTGAATCACTCTTAAATTTATTGTTAGGGCGAAACTTTTTTCCACTCCATGCGAATTGCTTCTGCTGAAAGTTCTTTTATTTCTTTTAATAAATCGTCCAAATCTTTAGCGCCAGATTCTTTTGAAGCAAAGCTACCATCACGCAAAGACGTGAGGAATAAATCTAAGCGGTCGGTGAGCTTTGAATAAACGTCTTCGCCTGTATTAACCATCAAACGAATACGGACGGTTTTAGCGAGTAATCGTTTATACAACTGCTCACCTTCCTCGTCTGCGAAAATTGAGTCATTATTGAAAGCGTATGACTCTAATTCAAGTTCAGTGATCAATTCAACCAAGGTATCTCTAAATGTATATATCCATTTCTCTCGCATAGTTGCTAAAGATTCTTTTCTTGCAATTTTCCCAGAGAGAAAAGGACCAACAGCTACAGCGATGATTGAAACTAGCACTGCCAAAAAAGGGGACAGTTCCTTCAACTCTTCAATAGTCATATTTTCCTCTAAGCCCTAACGAATGACATGGATTCCCCCTCCCGAGGATCTGCCACACTTACGTGGTACTTATTAGCACTGGAGGCACCATGTCTGATTATTCTTATTTTGGCGGTATCGATCTAGCTAAAAACCACTTTAGTATTCATGTCGTTGACTCACAAGGTAAAGTGACTCTTCATAAATCGGTTACTCGCTCTAAGCTACTGACCACAATAGCAAATATGCCACCCATGCGTATAGGACTCGAAGCGTGTGGCGGTGCACATTATTGGGCAAGAACGCTTAATAAATTAGGACATGATGCTCGCATTATGGCGGTTAAGTATGTTGTTCCACATAGAACTAAAGGCAAAAACGACCTCAATGATGCCGTGGCTATCTGCCAAGCTGTCCACCATCCATCTACACGATTCGTTCCAGTAAAATCTCCAGAACAACAAGCCATATTGTCTGTTCATCGAATGCGTGAGCATTGGGTACGTGAACGAACGGCTCTAATGAACCGTATTCGCGCCTTACTGTCTGAATTTGGTCTTATCATTCCGGTTGGCAGATCTTCGTTAATGAAGCAAGTACCTCTCATGCTGGAAGATGCCGAAAACGAGCTTCCACAGTTAGCTCGAACCGTTATTGCTGACGCGTACTATCACCTTGAACAACTTAACCAACGTATTGCGGATACTGAGCAAGTGTTCGAGGCTTTTTCAAAGGTTAGCGAAAATGTTCAGCGTATCATGAAGGTCAGAGGAATTGGCCCACAAACAGCAACAGCTATTCTAGCTTCTATAGGTAACGGCTCTCAGTTTGATAAAAGCCGCGATTTTTCAGCCTGGCTGGGGCTAGTTCCGAAGCAGTATTCTACTGGCGGTAAACCTAGGTTAG
>NZ_QEWN01000037.1 GCF_006124995.1 Vibrio sp. Hep-1b-8 | reverse complement strand
AGCTCGTACCTGCTCGAATGGTTAAAGCGATGCTAGTGGGGAACAAAAACGATGCTAATGATGCGATTGCCATTGCTGAGGCATCTCAACGGCCTAAAATCCATTTTGTTGCAGTTAAAACGATTGAGCAACAAGATATTCAGTCGTTACAAAGAATACGGAGTCAATTCGTTAAACAACGAACGGCCACTGTGAATCAGCTTCGAGGACTTCTGGCGGAATACGGTGTCGTCACTGAACCCAGCAGCGCCTGTTTAATAGGGTCAATCCCGACGATTCTGGAAGACCCCAACAATGAACTCTCCCATGTAACTCGTTCATTCGTTTTAAAGCTCTGGGTGCACTACAAGCAGCTTAGTGAAGAGATTGATTCGCTGACACAGCAACTGATTATTTGTGCCCGTAAACACAAGGATTACGAGCTATTATCGAGCGTCCCTGGCGTAGGACCTCTTGTCGCGTCAGGCATCATTGGTTCTATAAACAGCGTTGGTGAGTTCAAAAATGGTCGGCAACTGTCCGCGTGGTTAGGGTTGACGCCGTCTCAATACAGCAATGGTGACAAAAACTATCTTGGAAAAATCACTAAACGCGGAAACCGAGATTTAAGGAAGCTACTCATTCAGGGGGCAAGAGCAGTGATAAACTGGTGTGAGCGAAAATCGGACCCACTCAGTCTGTGGCTACAGACATTAAAACCCAAGATGCATGTCTGCAAATTGGTCGTTGCTCTCGCGAATAAGCTGGCACGGATTATTTGGGCCGTGTTGGTAAAAAGAGCGCCTTATAATCCTCATTTGGCGTGTGCCTGATAAAGAGAACCATCTGTAAAAGAGCGGTAATACACTGATGTAAAACGGTTTGTCTTATTCAAAACCTGTTAAGGACAGCGGCTATTGAAAAGCCATGCGTGTGTAGAGGAGGATAAGACGTCAATTTGGAACTCATTAGGGCGCAGCAAACTAAACGTTGCTATAACGACGCCGGATATATGTCGCAAGACCGTCGACCATCAATGTTAATCTCCGTTAAGGGTGCCTATGAAATAGCTTAAAGAAAAGACCGACATTAATTTCAATCAGGCCTTGCGAACAGCGAGGTGACCATATATGTCCTTTTGCTTTTCTTGTTTCATGCCCCGCTAGCACGCTTCTGGACAGAAATGAGATACAGTTTTCACTAAATTAGCAGTTAATGAATTAGCTTAAGTATTGCAAAGACTTAATCACGCGGTCACTAAACAACATCAGAACGAATACCTAGCTACTCAGCCTCAACGAAAAACATATCATCGTCTTCAAGCAAGGCTTCATCTTTGGAATCAACAAGCTTTAATAGCTCGCCTTTACTGTGGTTAAGGTGGCTCAGCATGGTCTCTTTGGCTAATGCCTCATCACGCTTTTGCAAGGCATAGAAGATCTGTTTGTGTTCATCTAGCCAGCTTCGCTTTAATTCTTCATCGTGAAGATACTTAACATTGAGCTTTGCCCACAGCTCACTGTCTGTTCGAACTCTGTTCCACAAGCGGTTTGCGGTATCTATCATCATTCGATTCTGGGTCGATTCAGCGATAAACAGATGGAACTTGCGGTCTAGCTCTTCAAACTTCTCGTTGTCGTTGATGTGTTCTTCCTGAAGCTGGATGATCTTTCTCAGCTCTCTGAGTTCATTGAGCTTGATGTTTCTAGCCGCGAACTCAATGATACTGGTCTCAAGTACCATGCGTGCTTGCAATAGCTCAAACACGCCTACTTCTTGGATAAGCTTGTCGCTCACCAAGCCCTTAGAGTCCGGCTCTTTCTCCTTAAAGAAGATACCCGCACCTTGTTTTACATCCACCAAGTCTTTCAGCTCAAGCATGATAATAGCTTCACGAATGGTCGCACGGCTGGTATTAAACTGTTCACTCAAGCTGCGCTCAGAAGGCAGTCTTTCTCCTGGCTTAAAGACTCCGGTTACCAGTAGCTCTTCAATCTGAAGGCCTACTTGATAGTATCGTCTCTTGGAGTTTTTCTCTGCTGCCATATACCATCTCTAAAAAGGTCAACCAATTTACAAATCATACAATACCATAGAGCTAAACAATTGGAAACAGTGTAAAATAAAACTTTACAGACAGCTGAACAAGCTATATGGCGCCCAATCACAAAATAACTAGATATTGATTTTAGAGTGGCGCTAAACCACTGATTTGACGCTCTTTATGTACTAAAAAAGGGTGCGATTAAGCACCCTTTTTGGCTGGTATTTTAGTTATAGAGCGCGAATCTTATCCGTGTATTCTTGAGCCCATGCGTACTTCTTAAAGATATCTTCATACAGAGGCTCCATGGCGTTCTGGTTCCACTCATTGAACTCAGGACTCGGAGTAATAAACTCAACATTGTTATCGATAAAGAACTGCTTAGTTGCTTCATTGTCTTCAACAACTAACTCCCAAGAGTTGCTGCTGTAGTTGTTCGCTGCAGTATCAATAATCGCCTTATGCTCTTCGCTAAGACCATCATAGAACTTCTGGTTCATGCCCAGATTCAGAGAGGTAAACATGTGGTTAGTCTCTATGATGTACTTCTGAACCTCGTAGAAACCTTGTGCCTTGATAAGTGACATTGGGTTTTCCTGTGCATCTACTACGCCCTGCTCAAGACCAGTAAATACCTCGGTAAATGCCATAGTCTGAGCGTTAACGCCTAGCAGGTTACCCATATCTACAAAGGTTTTCAGGTTAGGTACACGCATACGCACACCCTTGTAATCATCTGGAGAATCAATGCGCTTGTTCGAAGAAATAACGCGGAAGCCAGATGCGGTATAAGCTAAGTGCTGAACGTTGTATTCACTGAATACACCCGCAATCTCTTGGCCTACCTCACTATCAAGTACCTTCTTGGCGTGGTCATAATCTCGAATCAAGAACGGAGTCTCGGTAAAGCCAAGCTTAGGGTCTAGGCTCTGCATCAATGAACCAAACAAGGCTACCTCGATAGTGCCATTTCGCACACCGTTAATCATCTGCTCTTCCGCACCTAGTTGTGCGTTAGGGAAGATCTTAACCTCAATCTCACCGCTAGAGGCTTCCTCTACTTCTTTTTCAAAGGCTTGAAGCGCGATGTGTTGTGGGTGCTGCTCGTTAAAGTAGTGTGCAACCTTAATCTTTGTAGAGTTTGAGCCCCAAAACGCGCTTGCTGAAAATGGTGTAATCACAGCTAGAGTCAGTGCCGAAGCCAGGAATGTTTTTTTCATCTTAAAGTCCTTATCCAAGTAGTTTTATAGGGTAGGTAATGATTTCTGGTATAGCTATTAATAGGAACATCACGACAATGTGAACCAATAAAAACGGCGCAATACCTTGTGCTAGTTCGCCAATTTTTATCTTCGAGATACTGGAACCCACATAAAGTACAGTTCCAATAGGTGGTGTAATTAGGCCAATAGAAAGGTTAATAACCATAAGCACACCGAAATAGATTGGGTCGATGCCATAAGAGACGACTACTGGGAGCAAGACCGGAGCAAAGATCAGAATCGCAGGTACTAAGTCCATCACACAGCCTACAAGCAGCAGGAACATCATAATAATGACAAGGATAACGATAGGGTTGTCTGAAATACCCTTTAGAATCTGTACCAATTCTTGAGGGATTTGAGCAACTGTAATAGCATAAGCCGAAACCATGGCTGCAGATGCGATAAACATCACGATACCTGTGGTTTTAGTCACCGAAAGGAAGATATCTGGTAGTGCCGTTGGCTTCAGTTCGCGGTAACCAAAAGAAACGATAGTAGCGTAGATGGCTGCAACCACACCGGCCTCGGTTGGAGTAAAGATACCGCCACGCAAGCCTACGATGATGATTACTGGCAACATAAGCGCCCAGAAAGCTTCAACGAATGCCTTGCCACGCTCTTTCCAAGACTTCTTCTCGAAAGTAGGGATCTCAGTATCTCTGTATAGATACTTCCAGGTAAACCAAAGACCCAAACACATCAGAAGACCCGCTGGCGCACCACCGATAAACATCTTAGTGATACTTACGCCGCCGATAACACCAAATACGATCATAGGAATCGAAGGTGGGATAACCATCGCGATAATGCCCACCGCACAGATAATACCGGTGGAAGACTTAGCCGAGTATCCGCGAGACATCATCATAGGAATCAAGATGGCACCAAGCGCCGCCGTATCCGCAACCGCAGAGCCCGAGAGACCCGCGAAGATAAGGCCGGAGATAATGGCTACGTAGCCCAGTCCACCCTTGATGTGACCCACAAGAGACAGAGCAAAATCTACGATACGCTTAGATACCCCGCCCTGCTTCATGATTTCACCGGTCAGGATGAAGAATGGAATCGCCATCAGCGAGAAGTTGTTGGCACCATTGATGAAGTATTCAGCCATGATCTGATGGTCAAACAATCCCATCACACCCAGCATGACTGCCGCAGAGCCAAGCATGGCGATAGAAACTGGCGTACCTAAGAAGAGAAGAACAAATAGAGAGCCTAGAAATAACCAAATCATTGCTGTTTTTCCTTCTTCTTAAACACCTTGGCAACTATGCCAATAAGCAGAATGGAGCAAGAGATGACGCCTGCAATGTAGATAACTGAGGTAGGAATACCTGTAGCTGGTAGACCTTGGGCATGAGTCAGTGCAATAAGCTTGCTGCCACCAATCAGCACAGAAATCAGAACGAGAACTATCACTATGCCAGCGATAGCGCCAGTAATTTTCTGGCCAATATTGCCTAAGCGGGAGACTATGATATCAACGCGTAGGTGGGAGTTATCTCGGTTCGCGATGATGATTCCTAAAAACACCACCCATACAAATGCAATCCTTGAAGCTTCTTCCGACCAAGGCAGGCCAGAGTCGAATGCGTATCTCAACACGACATTCATAAAGACCAGAATCACCATGGTTAACATAGATGCGATCGCAACTAGGTTTACTAATTGATCTAACCAATTAATTAGTCTTTTCATTAAAATCACCCTATATAGGATTCAATAAACCAATAAGTGAATAAACAAAGAATAAATCAACCAATTAAGTAATAATGTGAACCAAATTGATATATTTGGTTTACCAGTGTGAGTGACCTCAAGCTTTAGTTAATTTCCGTACTGGGTATAAACAAATAGCTTTTATTGCACCCTAGGCCTAATCATATTTAGGTATGAGAAGATCCCCAGCGATATAAAATCACCATTTCACACGTTTTATTAGTGGTTAACCTATTGAATAGCCAGGCAGATTACATATTTTCTGGGAGGGATAAGCAACCCATAACCCACCTGAATTACTTACACTTGATATTGAGCTATCTTGTCCCAATCAAATTCAACACCCACACCTGGCTCATCCGACGCTACCGCCCTGAAATCATTAACAACCAGCGGACGCTTGGTGTATTCATCGATAGGGAAGCTATGAACCTCGAGCCAGCCGCTATCAAAAGCAGAGACTAGGCTTACGTGTAGCTCTTGCATGCCGTGTGAACAAACTGGAATCTTGTTCTCAGTGATAAGGTCCGCAGCCTTCAGCCAACCGGTGATACCGCCACAGTTAGAGGCATCTGGTTGACAGAAGCCAAGCTCAGATTGCTCCATTGCGTAACCAAATTCATGGATGGTGTGCAGGTTTTCACCCATGGCTAATGGGATAGAGGTGTGGCGTGCGATCTCAGCGTAACCCTTGTAGTCATCAGGGATGGTTGGCTCTTCGAACCAAGTGATATCGTATTGCTCAACAGCTTTTGCCAGTGAGATGGCCTGCTCTACTGTGAGTGAGTAGTTCGCATCAATCATGAAGGTAACATCAGGGCCAATAAGCTCTCTTACAGCCTTAATGCGATCGATATCTTCTTGAGGGTTAGCACGACCAATCTTAATTTTGACCGCTTTGAAGCCACTTTCTAGGTAACCTCGAATATTGTTGAGTAGTTTTTCTAGTGGGAATTGAAGGTCGATACCGCCGCAATAGGCTTTACAGGTATTGTTTTTTCCACCCGCCATCTTCCAAAGTGGTAGGCCTTCACGCTTACCTTTGAGATCCCACAGGGCAATATCCACCGCCGACATCGCAAAGGTAGAGATACCTCCACGGCCAACATAATGAATGTGCCACTCCATAAAATCGTAGATCTCTTCAATCTTGGTTGCATCCTTGCCAATCAATGCCGGCTGAATATCATGCTCCAGCATAGCTTTGATGGAATAGCCTCCCTTGCCACCGGTATAGGTATAGCCCGTACCGGTGCTTCCATCTTCAAGGGTTACAGTAGTGGTAATCAATTCAAAGTGGTCATGATCGCCGTGCTTAGCATCAGAGAGCACTTCCTTTAAGGGAATCTTAAACAGCTTTGTTTCTATATTTCTTATATTTGTATTCATTAGGTATTGGCCTGTTATTTTTTTAATTGGCAAGTAAGTCAATTTATTACTTACTGCATTGATAAATGATCATCGTGGCTTATACCTGCCATAAGTAGGGTTTATAAAAAATGGCAAAGCATATACAACTGATGGATATTAATCTGAGAGCTTGAGAGAGAAATGACAAATCTGTTGCATAAATAAGCGGATTTGTCATTCAGTTCCCGGCAAAGTTAACTTTTGAGATATTCGAATACAGATTCAGCGACATTGATACCCAGCTCATCACTCTGCTGACGATAGGCATGCTGTGGATCGTTAGGTGCTTGAACCTTGTCTCTGCCCGCCATTGGCTTGGTGGCGCGCAGTTCTGTAACTAGCTGAAGCATCATGGCGGCAAAGAATGGGTTGCCAAGTTTGTCTGGGTTGATGACGATGACTAGGCTCGCTAGCTTGCGCATCTTGTCGTATTCGCCATACATTCGGGTGATGTGGTTGCTCATGTTAGCCCCCATAAGCCCGCCGGTTAGCGCATCGATAGACAGAGCAATGCCCGAACCTTTATGACCACCAAAGGTCAGTAGGTTTTCTACCTTGTGAGGGTCGGTAGTAACGTTACCCTCAGCATCGATAGCTAGGTTCTCACCAATCTGCTGACCGGTTTCTTTTGCGTGTAGAAGCTTGCCAAATGCGGTCGCACTGGTTGCCATATCCACTATCATCGGGGGCGAATCTTTAACCGGGAAACCAAATGCGATTGGGTTAGTACCTAAGAAACGCTCGGCAGAGCCATACGGAGCTACGCAAGTGTCGGTCTGAGTCATCGACATGCCGATCATGCCCTGCTCTGTAGCTTGCTCCATGAAGTAAGAAAGGGCGCCACAGTGAGAACCATTTTTCACACTGACAAAACCAACACCAGTCTCTTTAGCAAGCTCAATAGCATGGTTAGTAGCGGCGATCATAGCTGGGTGACCCATACCATCATCGGCGTCGAAAATAGCGACCGATGGTGAAATCTGCTCAATACTGAACTCAGCTGATTTATTTAAACCGCCCTCATTCAAGCGATGGCAGTAGTGATCCACACGCATTACACCATGGGAGTGAACACCGGTTTTATCAGCGTGAATCAATACATCGACCACGTCAGAAGCAACCTCTGCTTCTAGGCCCGCTTCTAGTAGTTTGGTGATCGATAGATCACGCAGCTCTTCTTTATTAACTCTAATCATTTCAATCACCTAAAACGTAACGACGCCCTTAACTAGTTCACGGCTCTGACAAACATCTTCGCTGTATGACAGACCAAAGGTGTGGAAGTCATACTCACGGTTTTTCATGATGGACTCAGAGATCTTGCCCTCTGACATCAGCTGTATAACGCGCTCAAAGTCTTGGCGAGTTGCGTTTCGAGAGCTCAGCAATGTGGTCTCTTTCATATGGAAGGTTGGGTTGTGGAAAGAAAGCTCACCTTTGGTAAAGCCAACGAATACCAGCTTGCCACCGTTACGGATAAGGTTGACCGCGTTAGACATAGACTTGTCAAAGCCGGTTGCGTCAAAGATAAGGTCAGCGCCCTTGCCGAATGCCTTGCGTACATCCTCAGCATAGGTTCCTGAGGTAGCATTTAGGGTTGGTACGCTTAGCTTTTCTGCTGCCCAATCAAGGCGCTCAGTTGCAACATCCACAACGATTACATTGCAGCCCTCAGCCTTAGCAATGGCTGCCGCAGCAAGACCAATAGGGCCAGCACCTACTACAAGTGCATTGTTACCCTGCTTAACCTCTGCTCGGCGCACCGCGTGTGCACTGATGGCAAAGCACTCAACCAGCGCACCCTGGCTATCAGAAACATTGTCCGGCAGCTCGATTAGGTTGTTCTCTAGTACCGCCAAGTATTCCGTGAAACCACCGTCTTGATGCACGCCATAAAGAGAGATGCTCTCGCAGCAGTTTGGTTTCTCATCTTCACACGCTGGGCAAATACCACATGAGATAGCTGGGATAACTGAGTAACGCTTACCAGTTTGTACCTTAGTAACCTGGTTACCAATCTCTTCAGCAGTGCCGCTGATTTCATGGCCTAGCACTCGAGGATAGGAGAAGAATGCTTGTTTACCCGCAAAGGCATGGATGTCTGTTCCGCAAATGCCTACTGAGTTGATCTTGAGCAGCACCTCATTAGGCTCGATAACTGGCTTATCTCGCTCGATGTACTCTATTTTGTTTGGCTCTTGGCAAACTAACGTTTTCATATTAAACATCCATCCTTAAACTAGATTTGCGATGGTGGATTTAATTCCATCGTTATCAATTTCTTTATATTTCGATAATACTTGGTCGATGAACTGGTTATTTTCTTTGCCATGTGCACCAAATATTGCTTCAAGACTCAAAAATGCATTGGCTCGGCTTTCAGTATCTTCAGCGGTAATGATTTCTTTAAAGCTGTCAGCCAATGGGTCGTAGATTTCTTGATTCGACTCTTGCAACTGGATCAGGTAGTGCATCCAACCTGCGACGATAGTCGGTTGTACCTTTGACTCAATGCTGCGCTGTTGCAGGGTTAAGAAAGGGTCGATGGCGCGCTGTGGAAGCTTTTGAGAACCGTCCATAGCAATCTGTGCGGTCTTATGTTTTACATTTGGATTGCTGAAACGCTCAATCAGAAGGTCGGCGTATTCGTTGAGGTTCACATCAAGGTTTGGGCTTAGAGAGCGGCCTTGTTCCTCGACCATCAACTTGTGAGTAACCTTACGCAGTTGCTCATCTTCCATGCACTGATAGATATACTCATAGCCAGCTAACGAACCGTTGTAGGCAAGGAAAGAGTGAGAGCCATTAAGCATACGCAGCTTCATCTCTTCGTACGGAAGAACATCTTCAACCAGCATGGCACCAGCTTTATCCCAGTCCGGACGACCTGCAACAAAGTTGTCTTCAACTACCCATTGGCGGAAGTCTTCACATACGATGCCACAAGGGTCTCGGTAGCCCGTCTGACGCTCAACCACTTCGAACTGCTCTTCTGTCATGGCCGGAACGATACGGTCAACCATAGTGCTTGGGAAGGTTACGTTGCTCTCGATCCACTGGCTCAGAGATTCATCCAATAAAGAAGCAAACTCGATAATCACATCCTTGGTTAAAATGCCGTTTTCTGGAATGTTGTCACACGACATGACGCTAAAGGGTGGAAGCGCCTTTTCTTTGCGGATGCGTAACGCCTCACAGATAAGGCCAATAGCTGATTGAGGTGCAGAAGAATTTTCTAGGTCATGAACTATTAGAGGATTGGTTTTATCTAGCTCGCGAGACTGAGGATCCGCGCAATAGCCTTTCTCAGTGATAGTCATTGAAACTATGCTCACTTGAGGCTCAACCAATTTTTCGATAGCGCGTTGAATACCATCAACCGGAGTGTGCATAGATTCGTTTATTGTGCGAACCAAGCGAGTTTTCATCTCAGACTTTGAGGTTTCTACAACACTGAATAGATTATCCTGCGCCTGAAGGTCGTTAATAAGAGCTGGGGAGCCAAACATATTTATTTCACATATGCCCCACTTCTCTTCTGATAGTTGATTGGTTAGATCGTTATATACAGCTTGATGACCTCTATGGAATGCACCAAAGCCAATGTGAACCATTTTGCTATTTAGCTCTTTGCGATTGTAGCTAGTAACCTCGTCAAAATTACCCGACAGAATATTTCCTGACATCTTTTCCACCAATATTTTCCTTTGTACTGATCGGAGGTATGTAAACCAACTCAGTTCATTCCCCCCTGAACTTGATTTCAGTATATGAATGCCATACAAAATATATCAACCAATTACTCAAATTGGTACGCCATATCTTGACCAAGATCTAACTCTATCATATTCGATCTATATCACACTTTTATCTATACCATTTAAAATCAACAGCTTAAATAAGATTTCAATTTTAGATATTGGACAACCAAGTGGTAAACACCCGAGATATGTGTATAAATTAGCCTAAACATAAGGCTGTTTATCAAGACATTCCACACAGGAGAAGTAGAAAATGAGTACGAATCAAGAAATTGGACAACCAATATCAGCAGACATACTGAGTTTTGGTGAACCTATGTTTGAATTTAGCCAGATATCAGGAGTTAAGCCTGGGCAGCCTGACTTTCTGACTGGCTATGGAGGCGATGCCTCTAACTTTGCTATCGCGGCAGCACGCCAAGGGGCAAATGTAGGGATGCTTACTCACCTTGGTGGTGATGAATTTGGCCGACTGTTTCTTGAGCTTTGGAAGAAAGAAGGGGTATCTAGCGAAGCGGTAAAGCTAAACCCACGAGCCCATACCGGGGTCTATTTCATTACCCATGATGAAGAGAGCCATCACTTTTCATTTATGCGAAAAGGCTCGGCTGCGAGCTTAATCACTCCTGATCAACTGCCACTTGAGGCGATAGCGAAAGCTAAATTGCTCCACACAACCGCAATAACTCAGGCGATCAGTACTCAGAGCTGTGATTCGGTATTTGCCGCGATCGAGCACGCCAAAGAGCATGGAACCACAACCTCTTATGACACCAACCTAAGGCTAAAACTTTGGTCACTGAGACGAGCGAGCGCCATCATAGATGAAACTGCATCCATGGTGGATATCTGCTTCCCGAGTATTGATGAAGCTCAATTATTGACAGGCCTTAACTATGAAGATGACATCATTGACCATTATCTAAAGCTTGGTTCGAAAATAGTAGTGCTCAAAAAAGGTGGAAAGGGTGCGACCCTAGCAACATCGGAAAAGCGCTATTCAATCAAACCACACAAGGTAGCTAAGGTTGATGCTACGGCGGCTGGTGACTCCTTTGCCGGTTCTTTCTGCACAAACTATGTTACTGGTAAACCTTTTGAAGAGTGTCTTGCTAGAGCGAACGCTACCGCTTCTATCACCATCACAGGCTATGGAGCTGTTGCCCCTCTTCCAACCCTGGAACAAGTAAACCAGCAACTATTAGAAAAAGAAACAATCTAAGGAGAGCAATATGACAAATCTTAATCAACAACTTGAAGCCGTCGCAATCATCCCAGTTATCACCATCGACAATGCAGAGGATATTGTGCCTCTAGGTAAGGTTTTGGCTGAAAACGGATTGCCTGCCGCAGAGATCACCTTTCGTACCTTGGCTGCTGCCGAGGCCATTCGATTACTGCGTGAATCCCAGCCAGAGATGCTCATTGGGGCTGGCACCATATTGAACAAGGATCAAGCTATTCAAGCAAAAGAGGCAGGTGCATCATTCGTTGTTTCCCCAGGCTTTAATCCCAAAACTGTTAAAGCTTGCCTAGAACTAGGCATAGATATAATCCCGGGTGTAAATAGCCCGAGTGGTGTTGAAGCGGCGTTAGAGCTTGGCATCACTACATTGAAGTTCTTCCCTGCAGAGCCTTCTGGTGGGACTTCCATGCTCAAAGCACTTCTCGCGCCCTATGCAGATATTCAGGTTATGCCAACAGGGGGAATAAGCCCAGCTAATATCTCAGACTACCTCTCGATTCCTAGAGTTATAGCTTGTGGCGGTACTTGGATGGTGGATAAAAAGCTCATTGAAGCCAAGGACTGGGAAACCTTAGCCAGGCTCACTCGCGAAGCGGCGGGATTGGTGAATAGCTAAACCACGGACCTTACCCTTGATAAGAAATCTAGGGCAAGGTCTTCACTCTCAGGGATTATCAATAATAAAATTGCCGGAATTTTTCAAGGTAGTTGTCATCACTTTCTTGTTTCTTGCTCCGTCAGCACGCATTTGGATGTTCTGAGTTCGGATAACTTTTAGTAGGGGAAACTAGCGTTTCATAAACTGTGCACGATATTTCATCCTAAGTAGAGTTTATTAAACCCGACCAAAAGCTTTGAGAAAGTTCTTGGGCTGTTGGTGAAACCTTACATGCTCGGGATGATTAACCTTCCTCTTTCCCCTAAAAGGCGGCGCAATGTATCCCCAATTTGAACATCTTGAGAAATTTTAGGTGTGTGATGAGATGGTCACCTCTAT
>NZ_QEWN01000036.1 GCF_006124995.1 Vibrio sp. Hep-1b-8 | reverse complement strand
TGATTATACGGTCTCTGGTATGAACAAATGGCTTCACCACAATGGCTTTAGCTACAAGCAACCGAAAGGCGTTCCACACAAGTTTGATAAAGCAAAACAGCAAGCATTCATAGAGGCTTATGAAGCTCTAAAGGCAAGCTGTGGCAAGGATGAATCGATAGTCTTTATCGATGCAGTTCACCCAACCTTATTAACAAAAATATCTCATGGCTGGATACGTACTGGTCAGGCTAAAGTGATTGAAACAACGGGCAATCGTAGCCGATTGAACATTATTGGCGCACTAAACCTGTCAGATATTGGTGCCACCATCGTTCACGATTACGAGAGTATTAACAGTGAAAATATTGTTCGCTTTTTCTGTAAGTTAAGAGAGAGTTATCCATTAGCCCATAAGCTTCATATCATCTTAGATGGTGCGGGATATCACCGCAGTGACTTAGTCAAAGATGCAGCGTTTGTCCTAAATATCGAACTACATTATCTTCCACCTTACAGTCCAAACCTCAACCCAATTGAGCGGCTTTGGAAGGTAATGAACGAGCAGTCGAGGAATAACGTTTACTTCAAAAATAAACGAGACTTCAAGGAAGCCATCGATCAATTTTTTACTGTGACTCTTCCAGAGATCGCAGGTTCACTGACGTCTCGAATCAATGATAATTTTCAGGTACTCAAGCCTGCATTTTCAAGTTGATTGGGTATATCCACTAAGACAAGTCAATGATGAACTAAATCCACTCTGCTTTTGTATGTTGCAATTTAGCCAGTGTTTTTTGATTTTCCAATCATTGTTTATCATTGTTTTGATAAATAGTTGTTTTAAATCTTCAGGTTTTCTTCTTTTTTTTGTTGCTTTTTCGTTTGATCTTAACGGACTTAAATATATTTTTTTTAGACCATAAAAGGTAGGGTGACTCAATGTTTTTATATTGTTTTTCTTCAGTTCATGTCTTTCGTCATGTCTTTCGTCATGTCTTTCGTCATGTCTTTCGTCATGTCTTTCTTTATGGCTATCGCACATGAGCTTATTGAGGCTTTCCTTAACGTTTCCATTTGTATTTAAGTATATTTTTTGTAACTTGCCTGAATAGAGGATTACGGCATCTTCCCATTTTTGGTCTAATGGACGTTTTGTTTTTTTTCTCCAATTAATATCACATAGAATATCAAACAATAAATTGTCTAATTTTGTATAATAGTATGCAATTTTTACATTTGATATTGTCTCTTTGTTATTAATTTCACTTAGGATTTTGTTTATGTTTGTTTTGGCCAGTTTGTGAAATTCGCTTATGTTTTTCATAACTCTTCATATCTAGTGTAACAATGCCAATTCATATGTTTACCATACATGACCTATGGATACATTCTATGTAAAAAATAATAACTATTATTGCTTCGAGATTTTTATTCTATATTTTAATTTTTTTAATGATTTCTTTGTTAATTGGTTGGCATTTTTTCCTAGCTGTTCGTAGGATTTCTTACTTAAAAAGATAGGTTTTAATGTGAGGAAATGTTGGCAATAATCAACAATGTTTACAGTGTTGATTATTAAATTTTGATTATAATCGGTTTCAAGTAATTGAAACCGATTAGGTGCTTGGTTGGTAAGCTATAATTGAACCTAGAGGGTTATGATTATGAATTAGTGGGCCTATTTCTTTAGCTAGTTAGCTAAGAGATGGCTTCGTCTGAGTAGAGTCGTGCGTGATCAATGCCTCCTAGTGCGCAAGACTCGTCAATATCTGACAGATCACCGCTGACACCAACCGCGCCAAGGATGTTTTTTTCTGCGTCTCGGATCAGTAACCCACCGGGTACTGGAACCATATTACCGTGAGCCAATACGTTAACGGCGGAGATAAATGCAGGACGGCTGTCGGCATCCTGAGCGAGTTTCCTCGACGAACAACCGAGCGCGAGTGCCCCCCAAGCTTTAGCGATGGCGATGTCTGGTCGCATCATACTAGAGCCATCTTGACGTTGCAGGGAAATGAGCTTACCCCCGCTGTCGAGAACAGCGACCGTAAGCGGTGCGCATTTGTTCTTTAAGCCTGCCTGAAAGGTGCCGTCTATGACGGACAGTGCTTGTTCTAGAGTTAAACTTCCCATGTTATCTCCTGTTAACGTTTACCAGCCTGACCTACACAATGTAAGTCAGCGAGGTATTACTCAGCTCCTTGTAGAAGCTGATAGCTTGGTAAGGTCAGGAAGGTGGCGAACTCTTTTGCTGTCGACAGCTCGAAGAAAAGGTCAGCGGTTTGTTCAAAGCGGCCAGCAGCAAATCGAGTGTCGCCCACTTCCTGTTTAATGGTGTCGAGCTCTTGGTATAACCATTGGTGGAAGAGCTCTTTGGTAAAGGTTTGTCCGTCGTCGAGTACGACGCCATGATGTATCCATTGCCAAATGTTGGCACGTGAAATCTCCGCGGTTGCAGCATCTTCCATCAGGCCATAAATTGGCACACAACCATGACCTTGGATCCATGCTTCGATGTAGTAGAGAGCAATACGGATGTTTTTGCGCACGCCTGCTTCGTCTCGACTACCTTCACATGGCTTAAGCAGTAAATCGGCTCCTATTTCGTTGATTGGACTAACGAAATCAAGTTGGTTGGCTTTGCCATTAAGGTTCTTTTCGAATACCGACATTGCGAGGTCAACTAGCGCTGGGTGAGCCACCCAAGTACCATCGTGACCATTGCGTGATTCACGCTCTTTATCTTCGATGACCTTGGCGGTCACGCGCTCCATCTCTGCGGGATCTTTAGCTGGAATAAAGGCCGACATCCCCCCCATCGCGAGTGCTCCTCGCTGGTGGCAAGTACGCACTAACAGCTGGCTATAGGCATTGAGGAACTCTTTGTCCATCCCGACCACATGACGGTCAGGAAGAATGCGATCAGCGTGATTTTTCAACGTTTTGATGTAGCTGAAAATATAGTCCCAGCGGCCACAGTTCATTGTGACGATGTGATCGCGCATGGCATACAGCATTTCATCCATCTGGAATACGGCTGGTAGCGTTTCGATGAGCACTGTGGCGCGAATGGTGCCGCGTTGAACGCCAAAGTAATCTTCGGTGAATGAGAAAACATCATCCCACCATTGGGATTCTTCCATGCTTTCCAGCTCTTGTCATTCCGAATTTGCTTAGTATCAGCGCGAAAGCCTGGCAATTCGCCAGCGTCATAACGCTTTTGTTGTTCTTCGCGAGCTTGCAATAGTGCATCTCTACGCGGTGCAAACTTCTCTACAAGTTTGGTTAGGAAAGAGAGATCCTCTGAGCGCGTGAGGGATTATTTTTATGTAAAGATATTTTATATAAAGCAATGATTTCTAGGCTTTAAAGGGTAAGTGATCGCTTAAAGTAAATGCTCTATGTTGAAAAAATGTTGCATTTGGGGGTTGCCAAATTCTAAATATGATTCATAGTACACAAAGTATCTTTGAATTGTATACAATTGAAATGGAGGTTCGCATGGCAAAGATGAAGGCAATTGAAGCAGCGGTAGAGGTGTTGAAGAAGGAAGGTGTAAACATTGCTTTCGGCGTCCCTGGTGCAGCCATCAACCCAATGTACGCAGCAATGAAAAAGCTTGGTGGAATCGATCATGTTTTAGCGCGTCACGTGGAAGGTGCGTCGCATATGGCTGAAGGTTACACCCGCACCAATCAAAACAATATTGGTGTGTGTATCGGTACATCAGGCCCAGCGGGTACGGATATGATTACCGGTCTTTACTCGGCATCGGCAGATTCAATTCCAATCTTGTGTATTACCGGACAGGCACCACGTGCGCGTTTGCACAAAGAAGATTTTCAGGCGGTTGATATTGAGTCGATTGCCAAACCTGTCACCAAGTGGGCGACGACAGTTCTAGAGCCCGCTCAGGTGCCACGAGCATTCCAGCATGCATTCCATCTGATGCGTTCTGGCCGCCCTGGTCCGGTTCTTATCGATCTTCCGATAGACGTACAGTTAACGGAAATTGAATTTGATATTGATACCTATGAGCCGTTGGAAGCTTACCAACCAAAAGCCACTCGAGCTCAGGTTGAGAAAGCGATGGCAATGCTATGCGAATCAGAAAATCCAGTGATTGTTTCTGGTGGGGGCGTGATTAATGCGGGCGCTGAACAATTGTTGCAGCAATTCGCCGAGATCACTGGCGTCCCCGTCATCCCTACTTTAATGGGCTGGGGTTCTATTGCCGATGACCATGAGCTAATGGCGGGTATGGTTGGCTTGCAGACCGCACATCGTTACGGTAACGCCACTCTACTTGAGTCTGATTTTGTCTTTGGTATCGGTAACCGTTGGGCGAACCAACATACCGGCTCACTGGATGTTTACACTAAAGGACGTAAGTTTGTTCACGTTGATATCGAACCGACGCAAATTGGTCGAGTGTTCTGTCCAGACTTAGGCATTGTCTCTGACGCTAAAGCGGCATTAGAACTCTTGGTTGAAGTGGCTCGTGAGTGGCGAGACGCTGGTAAATTGCCAAATCGTAGTGCTTGGGTGGGGCAATGTCAGCAGCGCAAAGCGACGATGCTACGTAAAACCCATTACACCGATGCGCCAATCAAACCAATGCGTGTTTATGAAGAGATGAATAAGGCGTTTGGTCGCGATACCTGTTATGTCAGCACCATTGGTCTGTCGCAAATCGCTGCTGCCCAGTTCTTACATGTATACAAACCGCGTCACTGGATTAACTGTGGTCAGGCGGGGCCGTTAGGTTGGACAACTCCGGCGGCACTAGGTGTTCGTGCAGCGGATCCAAATCGAGATATCGTCGCTATCTCTGGTGACTATGATTTCCAGTTTATGATCGAGGAATTAGCGGTTGGTGCTCAGTTTAATTTGCCTTACATCCATGTATTGGTGAACAACTCCTACCTAGGTTTGATTCGACAGGCTCAGCGTCAGTTCGACATTGATTACTGTGTTCAACTTGCGTTCGAGAACCAAAATGCCCCCGAACTTAATGGCTACGGTGTTGACCATGTGGCGGTCGTCGAAGGTCTAGGTTGTAAAGCGATTCGTGTTACTGACCCAGAGCAAATGCAGGTGGCATTCGCACAAGCGAAAGCGATCATCAAGGAAGTCGGTAGTGACAACCTGTTTATTCAGTATGACATCTACCACATGCAGATCATGGAAGGTGATTTGGCACCAACCATGTCAGCGAATATCGAGCAAATCGCTCATGTGCAGTTGGCTGCCAATCTACAAAAAGCAGGCTATGACATTGTGGTTTCAGACCATTTCAACCCACCGCCAAAAGATCTTGTGCAAGCGGGAGCGATAGTTTGTCACTCACCAGAAGAGGCAACACGTTTAGCCGATGTGGTTATCCTCATGGTGCCAAACACACCTCAGGTTGAAGATGTGCTATTTGGTGAAAAAGGTGTTGAAGCTGGCCTGACAGCGACTAGCGCTGAGGGCAAATTGGTTATCGACATGAGTTCGATTTCACCAATGGCAACCAAGGCGATTGCAGCACGTATTAATGAAAGTGGTGCTCAGTATCTCGATGCGCCAGTGTCGGGTGGTGAAGTGGGCGCGGTTAACGCCACTTTAAGCATCATGGTGGGTGGTTCACAACAAGCGTTTGATAAAGCCCGTCCACTGTTCGAAGCGATGGGTAAAAATATCACTTTGGTGGGCGACAATGGTGCGGGTCAAACGTGTAAAGTAGCCAACCAAATTATCGTTGCTTTAAACATTGAAGCGGTTTCTGAAGCGTTAGTGTTTGCTTCAAAAGCCGGTGCGGATCCCGCACGAGTCCGTCAGGCTCTATTAGGTGGTTTTGCTAGCTCGAAGATTCTCGAAGTTCACGGTGAGCGCATGATTGAAGGTACCTTCGATCCGGGCTTTAGAATCTCTCTACACCAAAAAGACCTAGATCTTGCACTGACAGGCGCGAAAGAGCTGGGAGTTGCACTACCTAATACCGCCACAGCTCAAGAGCTGTTTGAAGATTGCGCGGCGTTAGGTGGCCAAAATTGGGATCATTCTGCTTTGATTAAAGCGATTGAGAAACGTTCTGATCATTCAATCAGAAAGTAATTCCGTCCGGGGCGTAAAGGATTCCTCTCCCTTTATTGCTCCTTGGGTTTGGTATGAACCCTAAATTTATTGCTACTAAATCGCGTAGTTTTTTGTCTCCTTTTATACGCGTTCCCGTTGTAAGGCAAAAGGTAGGAGTGCTTATCGGGCTCCGTCTTAGCAGGCACCTGGCGTACTTACTTCGGGATTTTTTCTTCTCATTGTGAACTGCGCAATATAGTGAGTTCAGTTAATAGAGGGAGGCTTGTGATATGTTAATCGGGTATGCCGACAGGCTGATATCACAGGGCAAAAGAGATGCAGTTAAATACCCTAATCGCACGTCAAATTGTTGAACGTGCGACGAAAATTATCCAGTTTCCCGTGAACGTTATGGACGAGAACGGACAGATTATCGGATCCAGTGATCCAACCCGTTTACATCGCACTCACGAGGGAGCCTTACTGGCGATTCATGATAACCGTACTATTGAAATTAATCAGACGGTTGCCAGTACACTGATTGGTGTAAAAGAGGGAATCAATCTCCCCATTCTTTATCAAGACAAAGTGATCGGAGTGGTAGGCATATCGGGCCAACCGGATGACGTCAGAAGTTATGGCGAATTGGTCAAGATGACGGCAGAACTGATCATTGAGCAAGAAGCCTTGATGGCACAGATTCAGTGGAACAAGCGTCATCGAGAAGAGTTGCTGATGCAACTAATACAAGGGTCGACCCTAAACGAGAACCAACTGCTATCGATCGCAGAGAGACTGGATCTGAATCTTGCGCAGCCAAGAGTTGCGGCCGTAGTAAAGGTTATACCGAAACAGGGACAGTCATTGACATTAGAGCATTTGCAGAAGCTGGTGCATCTCTTGGACTATCCTGAACGAGACAATATTGTTGGCATAGTCTCTGTGTCAATGAACGAAGTGGTGGTGCTAAAACCAGTGACTCTTGTGGAAGGAAACTGGAACCAGAATGAAGAGAAAGCGCGGGTTAAACGTCTGTTGAAACGCATCGCGCAGGAAGCGGACTTCTCAATTCAGATCGCACTAGGGCAATACTTTTCAGGGGTAGCGGGTTTAGCGCGCTCTTACGAAACCGCTAAAGCGACGCTTGCGAGTGCAGAGAAGAGCAAAGAAGCGATCTTGTTCTATCAAGATCATAAGTTGTCAGTATTGGTTGGCGGACTAAAACAAGACCAATGGAGGCGCTCTCAACTGACGGCACCGTTAGAAAAACTGGTGCGACACGATAGCAAAGGCGTACTTATTAAGACGCTCAGAGTGTTTTTTGATCAAGACTGCGATCTAGCTCAAGCTTGTGCAGCGCTACATATTCACCGCAATACTCTGCGATATAGGCTAGATAAGATAGAAGAAATTACTAACTTAAAAATCAATAAGTTAGATCATAAGGTGCAGTTATATTTAGCACTTGAATGTTTGTAATTTAATAGAGTAATTTGTGCAATGTGACATATTTAGGGCGTCTTGGTCGCTTAAAATTTGTCAGTTTGCATAAAGGAATGATGGTGGAATCACTGAATAATAACCCCGTCCCTACTGACACCCTCAATGTCGGAAATGAGTTCTGGCGTAGAGAACAAACATTACTATAAACGGAGTTATCATGAGTCTGATCCTAATCCTGCTGGGGGTGATAGCCTTTATCGTCCTCGCAACCACCAAGTTTAAGTTACACCCCTTTTTAGCACTCATCGTAGCAGCATTTTTAGCTGCATTTGCTTATGGCTTACCAGCTGACAGTATTGCTAAGACCATCGCTTCAGGTTTTGGCGGCATTCTTGGCTATATCGGCCTAGTGATTGTTCTCGGTACCATAATTGGTGTCATCCTAGAGAAAAGCGGCGCAGCGATTACGATGGCCGATACTGTGATTAAAGTACTGGGCGATCGCTTCCCGACTCTGACGATGAGCATTATTGGTTACATCGTGTCGGTGCCTGTTTTTTGTGATTCTGGTTTTGTCATCCTTAACTCGCTGAAAGAGTCATTGGCAAACCGTATGAAAACATCCAGTGTCGCAATGAGTGTGGCGCTAGCAACGGGTTTATACGCAACGCATACATTCGTGCCGCCAACTCCTGGTCCAATTGCTGCCGCAGGTAATCTAGGTCTTGAATCTAATCTAGGTCTGGTTATTGGTGTAGGTATCTTTGTTGCCGCAACCGCAGCGCTAGCGGGTATGTTGTGGGCTAATCGTTTTAAAGATGTTGAACCTGATGCGGCTGAACAGGCAGAAGAGATCAAGCAGGACTGGAAAGAACTTAAAGCCTCTTACGGCGAGCTGCCGACTGCGGGGCAGGCATTTGCACCAATCTTTGTGCCTATTTTATTGATCTGTTTTGGCTCAATTGCCAAGTTCCCAAGCCTACCTTTGGGTGAGGGTGCGCTGTTTGATGTGTTGGTGTTCTTAGGTCAACCACTGACTGCACTGCTGATTGGTTTGTTCTTGTCAGTACGTTTGCTAAAGAGCGACAACAAGGTTGAAGAGTTTGGTCAGCGTATTAGCCAAGGCATTACCGCGGCGGCTCCAATTCTACTCATTACTGGTGCTGGTGGTGCATTTGGTGCGGTTCTAAAAGCAACACCACTGGGTGAATATTTAGGAACAACCTTGTCTGCTTTGGGCGTCGGTATCTTTATGCCATTCATCGTTGCGGCGGCTCTAAAGTCTGCGCAAGGTTCGTCAACGGTGGCTCTAGTGACTACGTCTGCGCTTGTTGCCCCGATGTTAGCTCAACTCGGACTAGACTCTGAAATGGGACGAGTACTTACAGTTATGGCGATTGGTGCTGGTGCTATGACGGTATCGCATGCGAACGACAGCTTCTTCTGGGTTGTCTCTCAGTTTAGCCGTATGTCGGTTGGACTCGCTTACCGCGCACAAACCATGGCAACCTTGGTTCAGGGCGTGACAGCAATGACACTGGTTTACATTCTAAGTCTTGTTCTTCTGTAACAAGCCAAAATAGGAAACATATATGAAAGTAGTGATCGCTCCAGACTCTTACAAAGAAAGTCTCACTGCTATGGAAGTGGCGACTGCGATTGAAAGTGGCTTCAAAGAAATCATGCCAGACGCAGAGTACATCAAACTGCCGATGGCGGATGGTGGGGAAGGCACAGTGCAATCCCTCGTTGACGCGACTGGAGGCGATATCGTAACGGTTGAAGTGACGGGGCCTCTGGGTCAGCCAGTCACAGGCTTTTACGGACTACTTGGTGATGGTTCGACTGCCGTTATTGAAATGGCGGCAGCATCAGGCCTTCATTTAGTTGAACCTAATGAGCGAAACCCATTACTGACTACCACATATGGCACCGGCGAACTGATTAAAGCGGCACTTGATAGAGGTGTTGACCATATTATTATCGGTATTGGTGGCAGTTCGACCAATGATGGCGGTGTGGGTATGGCACAGGCACTGGGTGCGAAACTGGTTGATGCAAAGGGCGTTGACTTACCATTTGGTGGCGGCGCTCTGGCTGATTTGGTCAGTATTGACTTGTCGGGGCTGGACTCGCGTTTAGCGACCGTACAATTGGAAGTGGCCTGTGATGTCGATAACCCGTTGTGTGGTCCAAAAGGTGCTTCACATATCTTTGGTCCCCAAAAGGGAGCGACGCCAGAAATGGTGGTTCAGCTAGATGCAAACCTTGCTCACTACGCTAAGGTGATTCTTCAGACCAACGGTAAGGATGTGATTGATCAAGCCGGAGCGGGTGCTGCTGGAGGGCTAGGGGCTGCGTTACTTGGTTTGTTTAATGCGACGCTCCGTCCTGGGATCAACATTGTCATGGATGCCGTCAATCTTGCTGAAGTGATCAAAGATGCAGACTTAGTGATTACGGGTGAAGGGCGAATTGACAGCCAAACCATACATGGTAAAACACCGATTGGTGTTGCTCGTACCGCTAAGCTGTATAACTTGCCTGTGATTGGTATCGCAGGCAGTACCGCGCAGGACTGCCGTGTGGTTCACGATCATGGTCTAGATGCGGTGTACAGTGTCGTTTTAGGTGCGACGGACTTACCGACGGCGCTAAAAGAAGCAGCATTTAACGTCGAAATGACCTCACGTAATATTGCGGCTGCGCTAGCAATGAAGTTTGATTAAGTTACCTTATTCTCATGTTTCCAACGGCCACGATTTTAGTGGCCGTTTTTATTTAATGGAAACTTTGGAAGTTTGTTACGATATTATCATTCAAATCTATACTTGGTTTGTCTTATAAGGTACAGGGATTTGCTCAATGAAACGGGCTCTAACCTTTTTGGTAACGTCATTTACCATTGTTAGCAGTTTGTTTACTATGACTTAACAGATTGATATAGGAATACGTAATGACTCGCATTAGGCAGAAAAATCAGGACTTGATCATCGAAGTGGCGAGTGAGCAGTTTGCGACTCAAGGGTACGCTGCGACGAAAATGATCGATATTGCCAAGGCCGCTGATATCCCTAAAGCGAACGTGTTCTACTATTTCAGTTCCAAAGATAAGCTCTATTACGCAGTGCTGCAAACCGTGACTCAGCCATTGCTTGAAGCATCGCGTCCTATTGAAGAGTTGAGCGATCCGGTAGAGGCTTTGAGCCAATACATAGAAGCCAAACTGCGTATTTCAAGGGATCACCCTCATGCGTCAAAAGTGTTTGCCAATGAAGTGATGTCGGGTGCGAAAGCACTGCCAAAAGATATTGGTGATGAGCTTTTTAAGCAGGCTCGAATGATGATGGATAAGTTCTCGACCTGGTCTCAGCTTGGATTTATGGATGATGTTCCCCCTCAACACCTCATGTTTACCATCTGGGCGGCTACTCAGACATACGCTGACTTTGGTTGGCAGATCTGTAATGTGATGCAGAAACCTCAGCTTGATAACGAAGACTATCGTCAGGCTGCTGAGTTTTTAACCCAATTAGTCATCAAAGGCTGCGGAGTTAAGAGCAACGGCTAGGTGATTGAGCTAATTCCTATTCACAGTGATGTCAGAAATAGAGCCATTGCCCGCTCTTTGTATCGTTAATCACGGCCATAATATTCTCCGCTTTACCTATTATTGAATCGCGCCGTGACGCGGGTTTTGATGATATACTCCCCCGCTGGCTGTTCCTGTGAGCTATCACACCATATGGACGCAATCACTGTTTCTTCGCTAGTTGCTAAGGTCGTTAATTCATGCCATTCAGTACTCTTTTACTTAGTCCTGAGCTCGTGAGCTCATTATCTGCTGATATCAGTAAACCTACCGATATCCAAACTCTGGTGATTCCTGAGATATTGGCTGGAAAGGATCTCATCGCACTAGCGAACACTGGGAGTGGTAAAACGTTAGCTTATGCCTTACCACTCGTAGAGAAGATTAAAGCTGACCCTAAACAGCAAGCGGTGGTACTCGTTCCAACACGCGAGTTAGCAATACAGGTAACTCAGGTTTTTAACCAGACAGCGGCTGCGTTTAACTTATCGGCCATCTGTCTATGTGGTGGTGTGGATAAAGCTGAACAACAGCAAGCTCTTTTGCTGCAACCGGAGATCATTGTTGCAACAACGGGTCGTCTGCTTGACCTTATCAATGATGGACTGAATTTGAACAGCGTCTCTTATTTGGTTCTCGATGAAGCGGATCGTTTATTGGATATGGGCTTCTGGCCTGATGTACAAACCATTGCCAGTCGTACTAATCAACAATGTCAGACGGCGATGTTTTCGGCGACTTTTTCAGATCAGCTTAAAAAACAGGCAAGCACCTTGATGCGCAGTGCAATTGAACTTAGCGCTCATCAGCAAAATAGTACTAATAAAGATGTTTCTGAAAGTTTGTATCTGGTTAACAAAGGCAGCAAAACGAAGGCTTTGATCGAGTTGATTCAACAGAATAAGTGGTCACAGGTTTTGGTGTTTATTGGTGCCAAAGAGAACGCAGATGCGCTAAGTAAAAAACTTAATAAGGCGGGTATTTTCAGCCAAGCTCTACATGGAAACAAAGATCAGAATGAACGAGAGCAGATTCTTGCTCAGTTCAAGACAGGTCAGAGTCATGTTCTGATTGCTACCGATCTGTTAGCTCGTGGCGTTCATATCGATCAACTGCCAGCCGTTGTTAACTTTGAACTGCCGATGCATGCTGAAACATACGTTCATCGTGTTGGCCGTACCGCTAGGGCAGGAGAGCAGGGGATGGCGCTTTCATTAGTCTGTCATGGTGAAATGGAGGCGCTGAATGCAATTCGAGCACTGACTCAGCGTGAACTGCCTTTGGCTGAATTGGAGGGCTTTCCGGTAACCGATAAGCCGTCAACTGGTGAAAGCAAACGCGCTCCTCGCGATAAAAAAGCTAACCGCCGCACCCACAGCAAGAAGAGTATTAAACAGTTTCAGGGTAAGGTTAAGCGCTCTGCGCCACGGCTTTGTTGCCGAATTCAACTGAAGAGCGAACGCTAGCTAAATAGCTTGCATTTTAAACAACATACTGAGTTTCAGGCATACCTATCCCTGTGAGCTTGTTGAGTGCTTTGATCATGGCGTAAGTCTCTCCCACTTGTGCGTTGTAATTTCGAAGAGTGAGTGAAGCACCGAGTAGTTGTTTTACGCGGTACATCGCGGTCTCCGACAATGAACGCTTATGGTAACCATACTTCTGTTTCCACTTTTTGTTCGAGCCGTAGAGCTTTGGCAGCCAACTGCCAGATTACGTGGATGCCTCTTTTCCCAGAAAGCTGCACCTTCACGCGGAGGGATTAAAGGTGTCGCTTTCTTAACCCTAATCGCTCTGTGACACTCTCTTGTATCGTATGCACCATCTCCCGAGATTTCCTTGATGGTTCGGCGTGTTTGTTTGAGTAGGTTAGGGAGTACTTCCGCATCGGTCACACCTGATAATGTCAGCTCTGCGGCGATAATTTCATGTGTGTCTGTATCAACCGCAAGATGGAGTTTACGCCAGACTCGACGCTTGCCATCAGTTCCATGCTTTTTCACTTTCCATTCTCCTTCACCGTATACCTTGAGCCCAGTTGCATCAATAGCTAGGTGTTGGATGGTGCCGTGTGTTGAGGCTTTGAAATTAACCTCTACATCCTTGGCTCGGCGACTTATACAGGTATAGTGAGGACAAACCAATGGGACATTCGCTAATTTAAATACTGAGTCAATAAAGCCTTGTAGCGCCCTTAAGGGCAGAGAAAAGATGCGCTTCACCATGAGAGCGGTCGTGATAGCTAAGTCACTAAACAATCGCGGTCTACCACGTCTATGCTGTTTAGATTGTTTCCACTCTGTTATTGCTTCTTCGTCAATCCAGAAAGTGAGTGAACCTCGATTGACTAGGGAGTTGTTGTACTTGCGCCAGTTGGTGGTTTTATAGCGAGGCTTCGGCATTAAATCAAAGTCAGTAAATGAATGTCCCTGATCTGATCGTAAGATTTTGATTTGGTTCATTCGATTTCGGCAACAAAGCCCCTCAGCAATGGCAATCGCATCATTAGCATCATTTTTGTTCCCCACTAGCATCGCTTTAACCATTCGAGCAGGTACGAGCTTCACCGTATGCCCAAGCTTTTCAATTGCACGCCCCCAATAATTTGAGCTGTAACAAGCTTCCATCACAACAGTGGTTGGAGCATATTGCCTTAACGTGTCCAACAATCTATTTCGGCGTACTTGGCAATTCGAAACCGGTCTGTTTTGTCGGTCGAATACAGCAATCTGAAACACATTTTTTGCTAAATCGATACTAATAAGCCTATATTTCATGTTGGTCACCTTTATCCTTGATTCTGTCAAAAGTTAATCATGGCACATTGCGATGCCGAGATAGAGGTGACCATCTCATCACACACCTAAAATTTCTCAAGATGTTCAAATTGGGGATACATTGCGCCGCCTTTTAGGGGAAAGAGGAAGGTTAATCATCCCGAGCATGTAAGGTTTCACCAACAGCCCAAGAACTTTCTCAAAGCTTTTGGTCGGGTTTAATAAACTCTACTTAGGATGAAATATCGTGCACAGTTTATGAAACGCTAGTTTCCCCTACTAAAAGTTATCCGAACTCAGAACATCCAAATGCGTGCTGACGGAGCAAGAAACAAGAAAGTGATGACAACTACCTTGAAAAATTCCGGCAATTTTATTATTGATAATCCCTGAGAGTGAAGACCTTGCCCTAGATTTCTTATCAAGGGTAAGGTCCGTGGTTTAGCTATTCACCAATCCCGCCGCTTCGCGAGTGAGCCTGGCTAAGGTTTCCCAGTCCTTGGCTTCAATGAGCTTTTTATCCACCATCCAAGTACCGCCACAAGCTATAACTCTAGGAATCGAGAGGTAGTCTGAGATATTAGCTGGGCTTATTCCCCCTGTTGGCATAACCTGAATATCTGCATAGGGCGCGAGAAGTGCTTTGAGCATGGAAGTCCCACCAGAAGGCTCTGCAGGGAAGAACTTCAATGTAGTGATGCCAAGCTCTAACGCCGCTTCAACACCACTCGGGCTATTTACACCCGGGATTATATCTATGC
>NZ_QEWN01000035.1 GCF_006124995.1 Vibrio sp. Hep-1b-8 | reverse complement strand
ATACCGCGCTCGATACGGCCAGTTACTACTGTACCACGACCTTGGATTGAGAATACGTCTTCGATTGGCATTAGGAACGGCATGTCTACTGCACGCTCTGGCTCTGGGATGTAAGAGTCTAGTGCTTCAGCAAGCTCAACAATTTTCGCTTCCCACTGCTCTTCGCCGTTTAGTGCGCCTAGTGCAGAACCTTGGATAACTGGTAGGTCATCACCTGGGAAGTCGTACTCAGATAGAAGTTCACGAACTTCCATTTCTACTAGCTCTAGAAGCTCTTCATCATCAACCATGTCACATTTGTTCATGAATACGATGATGTATGGGATACCAACCTGACGGCCTAGTAGGATGTGCTCACGAGTTTGAGGCATTGGGCCGTCAGTCGCAGCAACAACTAGGATACCACCGTCCATCTGTGCAGCACCTGTGATCATGTTTTTAACATAGTCAGCGTGTCCTGGACAGTCTACGTGTGCGTAGTGACGTGATGGAGTGTCGTACTCAACGTGAGAAGTTGCGATTGTGATACCGCGCTCACGCTCTTCTGGAGCGTTATCGATAGATGCGAAGTCTTTCGCTTCACCACCGTACACTTTTGCAAGTGTAGTACAGATAGCAGCAGTTAGAGTTGTTTTACCGTGGTCAACGTGGCCGATAGTACCAACGTTAACGTGCGGTTTAGTACGTTCAAATTTTTCTTTAGACACGATCGTGTTCCTTCCTAGTTATGATTCGCCACGATCCGAATTGATCGAGACGCGCCAGAAATTGCTATTTTATGCGCCA
This sequence comes from Vibrio sp. Hep-1b-8, assembly GCF_006124995.1. Classification (GTDB taxonomy): domain Bacteria; phylum Pseudomonadota; class Gammaproteobacteria; order Enterobacterales; family Vibrionaceae; genus Vibrio. The sequence goes on along the minus strand of NZ_QEWN01000035.1, from coordinate 18,657 downwards.
ACGTCAGTCAGCGCAATATTTGGACGCATTGATCTTCAAAAAAAGCAGCACTTTTTTCTAGATCAATACGTTTTATTAGTAACCTCGGTCTGCAATGATTTTATCTGCGAAGTTTTTCGGTACTTCAGCGTACTCGTTAAACTCCATAGAGTAAGACGCACGGCCTTGAGTTGCAGAGCGAAGATCAGTTGCGTAACCAAACATCTCAGATAGTGGTACTTGAGCGCGAACGATCTTAATGCCCGCTACGCCTTCATCCATACCTTCGATCATACCGCGGCGACGGTTAAGGTCACCAACAACATCACCCATCCAATCTTCTGGAGTGGTTACTTCAACATTCATCATAGGTTCAAGAAGAACGGGTTGCGCTTCTAGTGCACCTTTCTTGAATGCCATCGAGCCAGCGATCTTAAACGCCATCTCGTTAGAGTCAACATCGTGGTAAGAGCCATCAAACAGTGTAGCTTTAATATCTAGAACCGGGTAACCCGCTAGAACACCGCTGTTCATTTGCTCTTCGATACCTTTCGATACCGAGCTGATGTATTCCTTAGGAACCACACCACCCACAATTTCGTCAACAAAGACAAAACCTTCGCCAGGTTCAGATGGCTCCAGTTTGATCCATACGTGACCGTACTGACCACGACCACCAGATTGACGTACAAATTTACCTTCAACTTCCGCTTTACCACGGATTGTCTCACGGTAAGCAACCTGAGGTTTACCTACGTTACAGTCAACGCTGAATTCACGCTTCATACGGTCAACGATGATATCTAGGTGAAGTTCACCCATACCAGAGATCAGAGTCTGACCTGTTTCGTCATCCGTTTCTACGCGGAACGATGGATCTTCTGCCGCTAATTTACCTAGAGCAATACCCATCTTCTCTTGATCGGCAACAGAGCGAGGCTCTACTGCGATTTGAATAACTGGATCAGGGAATTCCATACGCTCCAGAATCACTTTGTGGTTCTGGTCACATAGAGTGTCACCTGTCGTTACGTCTTTAAGACCGATCGCAGCAGCAATGTCACCTGCGCGAACTTCTTTGATTTCGTCACGCTTGTTGGAGTGCATCTGTACAATACGACCGAAACGCTCTTTCTTCTGCTTCACAGAGTTGTAAACCGCATCACCTGAGTTCACGACACCTGAGTAAACACGCATGAATGTTAGCGTACCTACAAACGGGTCAGTTGCGATCTTAAATGCTAATGCTGCGAATGGTTCGTTGTCGTCTGCATGACGTTCAACTTCATTCTCATTATCATCAATACCTTTGATCGCAGGAACATCTACAGGTGAAGGCAAGTACTCAACCACTGCATCAAGTACCGCTTGAACACCTTTGTTCTTAAACGCACTACCACAAGTAGCCAGTACGATTTCGTTATTTAGTGTACGTGTACGTAGAGCTTGTTTGATCTCTGCTTCAGACAGTTCGCCTTCTTCAAGGTACTTATCCATTAGCTCTTCTGTTGCTTCAGCAGCTGACTCAACTAGGTTGTTGCGCCACTCTTCTGCCATTTCTAGCATGTCTGCTGGGATCTCTTCGTAAGTGAAGGTTGTACCTTGATCTTCTTCGTTCCAGTTGATCATCTTCATCTTGATCAGGTCGATAACACCCTTGAAGTCATCTTCCGCACCAACGTTAAGTTGGATAGGAACAGGGTTCGCACCAAGACGATTTTTGATTTGATCAACAACACGTAGGAAGTCAGCACCTGCACGGTCCATCTTGTTAACAAATACCATGCGTGGAACGTGGTACTTGTCTGCTTGACGCCATACAGTTTCAGATTGAGGTTCAACACCTGATGAACCACAGAACACAACAACTGCACCATCAAGTACGCGTAGTGAACGCTCTACTTCGATAGTGAAATCTACGTGCCCAGGAGTGTCGATGATGTTGATGCGGTGGTCTTGGAATTGCGCTTCCATACCACGCCAGAAAGTTGTAGTTGCAGCTGAGGTGATTGTAATACCACGCTCTTGCTCCTGCTCCATCCAGTCCATGGTAGCAGCGCCATCGTGAACTTCACCGATTTTATGAGAAAGACCAGTGTAGAACAGAATACGTTCACTTGTGGTTGTCTTACCTGCGTCTACGTGAGCGACGATACCAATGTTGCGGTAGCGCTCAATAGGTGTTTTACGAGCCACGATTGAATCCTCTTGAATTAGGGACTATTGCTATCTCTAGATGATTTTAGGACTGCTTAACGCAATTTTCCTTACCCCTAGATATAGCAATAGTTCCTAGGCTTGCGCATAGGAACTAGAGTAGCGCCGCAGGGATCCCTGCGGCACAGAAAGGTATTACCAACGGTAATGTGCGAACGCTTTGTTTGCGTCAGCCATGCGGTGAACGTCTTCACGTTTCTTAACCGCAGTACCTTTGTTCTCAGACGCGTCTAGCATTTCAGCAGCTAGGCGTTGAGCCATAGATTTTTCACCACGCTTACGCGCAGCTTCAACCAACCAACGCATAGCAAGTGCGTTACGGCGAACCGGACGTACTTCTACAGGTACTTGGTAAGTTGAACCACCTACACGGCGAGATTTAACTTCTACCGCTGGGCGAACATTTTCAAGAGCTTCTTCAAATACAGCTAAGTGATCTTTACCAGATTTCTCAGCCATAGTGTCTAGTGCAGTGTAAACGATTTTCTCTGCAGTAGATTTTTTACCGTCAACCATTAGGATGTTAACGAATTTTGCCAGCAGTTCAGATTTGAACTTTGGATCTGGAAGGATCTTACGCTGACCAATGACGCGACGACGTGGCATGGATTTTCTCCGTTGTCTTCTTCAGGTTTTATCCAAAACTTTTCAGTTTTTTCAAAAAATTAAAAATAATTTAGTGTTTGGCCTTACTTAACGGATTCCATTAAGACTTAGGACGCTTCACACCGTACTTAGAACGACCTTGTTTACGGTCATTTACGCCAGCACAGTCTAGTGCGCCGCGAACAGTGTGGTAACGCACACCTGGAAGGTCTTTAACACGACCACCACGGATTAGAACAACTGAGTGCTCTTGAAGGTTGTGGCCTTCACCGCCGATGTACGAAGTTACTTCGAAACCATTTGTCAGACGTACACGACAAACTTTACGAAGTGCTGAGTTAGGTTTTTTAGGTGTAGTAGTGTAAACACGAGTACATACACCACGTTTTTGTGGGCACGCTTCTAGTGCAGGCACGTTGCTTTTAACAACTTGCTTTGCACGAGGCTTACGTACCAACTGGTTAATAGTTGCCATTAACTAGCTCCTGATTTACTTGAAAGTAAGCTTTGTGAAAAATCTATCCCTAACCACTAGTGGTAGTTAGGGACGCAAAATTCTATTCAGCAGTGAGAGGTGTGTCAAGAAATATACGGATCTTTTTTGCTCAACTTCTACCTACGATGTGTAAAAGCACAGCGACACTTTTGACTGAGAATGATTTGGTTATTGCCAAGTTATCGAATTAGTGGACTCAACGGTCAAATTGACGAACCCGCTATAGCCAACCAAGAGTACCGATGGGCTGATACGGTTGGTGATTCCACGCGCATCAACGTCCGCTTTTAATACAGCGATATTCAACCCTTGAATGAGAGGGTAGGTTTTATGCTGTGGATTGGCACTGTATACGGCATCTTCGATTAGCAGTAGCTGGTCACCTTGGGTATGGACCTTTACTGCCTCTTCAATTGCCTGAATGGTTTTAACGATATGGAGCATGTAATACCACTACCTAAAATGTCAGGATCTTACCGGCTTGGTGAAGCTGGGCAGCGAGCTCACTTTGCGATAGCTTTTGAGCATCCAAGACGAGATCTGCTTGAAGCAATCCACGCTCGGCCAATGACGACTCACACACATAAACTTGCTCTATGTCGTAGAGGTCAAACAGCTTTAGCATAGGTGCGTAGTCCTTGCTAAGAATATCGCTCGTCTGCTGTCCTTGAAGTAGCTGATAAACCCCGTCACCACTGAAAATAACACAGATGTCTTCGCAATACGCTGACGCAGCAAGTAACGCATCAACGCCTTCTCGACCAGCGGAGCTACCGTGAGGCGCACTACGAAATAAATAAGTTAACTGACTCAAAACTGCACTACTCTATCTTGAACTAACATGGCTTCTGCCAAGCTACCTAACCCTGCCTGCTGGAAACCTTCCGCTAAGTTACTTTGAGATAAGCCATGCTGATTCGCTTCATCCTGACTCACTACTCCACGCCGCAACGCAGCCGCAACGCAGGTTTCGAGGCGCACGCTATGCTGATTCGCTAGACTCTGCCATGCTTTGACTAAGTCAAACTCATCATTGGCAGGCACGGTTAACGCACTGCCGTTATTTACGCCATCTTGATAGAAGAATACGCTAACCAGAGTGTGTCCCTGTTCGATAACAGCTTGAGCAAATTGATAAGCACTACGCGCTGATTGGCTACCGTAGACGGAACCATTAACCACCAGCGTATAAGTCAAGCGGTTCACCTTTCTTCATCCTCAGTCTTACGCTGACGAATGTATAGGTAAACCGTATGCTTAGATATATTAAGACGATCAGCAACTCGGTTGATTGCATCTTTAATGTCAAAAATACCTTTGTCGTATAGTTCCATCACTATCTGACGATTTTTGGTGTTGTTCGAAACCGACTTATCCGCATTGATTTCTTCAATAGTACGCTCAACAGTTTGGTCGACCAGCTCTTCAACATCACTAGCAAAGTTCACCGATGACGCAGCTTGTTTCGCTTCTTCCGTTGGCATGAATGATTGAAGAACCTGAGAGAAAGGCGCATCAAGGTTAACGTTGACACACAAAAGACCAATTACTCGATTCTCACCATTGCGAATAGCCACTGTGATTGACTTCATCAATACTCCACCCTTAGCTCGTGTGAAGTAAGAACGAGAGAAGTTGCGCTCAGAGCCTTCTATATCTCGAAGCATTTTCAGCGCTAAGTCTGTAATCGGTGAACCCACTTGACGACCAGTGTTTTCACCGTTGGCAATCTTGATCGCGGATGTATTTAAATCTTCAAGTGAGTGAAGAACAATTTCACAAAACGGGCCGATCAGGCTCGCAATTCCATCGACAACAGCTTCGTATGATCTGAGAATGATCTTATCGTGCTCACTAAATGGCATCACATTCACAGATTCCATTTCGAGCAACATATCCGTGTTTACTGTTTCTGTAGTTGTCACTTTTTTAAGCCTTAGAGCGATAAATCAACAAATTGATGTAAGTTTATCAGAAATTTTGATGAGAGCCTCTAGCTAAGCGGCTATCTAGTGATTTAGAACAAAAAAATTACCATCTCTGTTTATCAAAACGTTAAAAAAAAGAAAGGTCTGACATAAGTCAGACCTTTCGATTGGCATGCACTCAATGACTATTGAGCCGCCTCTTCGCCGTTATCTACTTTGAGTAGCTCAACTTCAAATACTAGCGTCGAGTTTGCAGGAATCGTCGGCGTGTCTTGCTCACCGTAAGCTAATTCTGGCGGAATAACGAACTTAAATTTAGAGCCGACAGACATCAACTGAACACCTTCAGTCCAACCAGGAATGACGCGGTTAAGTGGGAAAGTTGCAGGTTCGCCACGATCATAAGAACTGTCGAACTGAGTTCCATCGATAAGGGTACCCTTGTAATGAACCTGAACGGTATCTGTATCAGCCGGTTTCTCGCCTTCTGCAGGAGTCAACACTTGGTATAGCAGACCCGATTCAGTCTTCACTACACCGTCTTGCTTTTCAAACTCTGCACGGAATGCGTCACCATCTTGCTTAGCTACCGCTGCTTTTTCTGCCGCTTGCTTTTGCATTGTTTCAGCAACACGCTTATCTAGAGCTTCTAACGCTGCACGTGTTTCTTCTTCATTTAGCTCAGGGTTACCAGCAAATACGTGCTCAATACCTTTAAGCACAAGCTCCTTATTCAGCGTAATGCCGATTTCGCTTGGCTTGTCTAGGCTCGTGCTCAAGTAGTTAGCAAAAGAAACGCCGATAGCATAAGCAGCTTTGTCATCTTCTGTTTTGAAGTGAACAAGTTTGCCCGTCTCAGCTTGCACTTGCTCAACCGCTGGTGCTGCTTCTGTTTTTGGTTCTTCTTCTTTCTGACAGCCAGCAGCTAACGCAACCGTTGCGGCAAGCAGTGACACTTTAAAAATTGATTTCATTAATTTCTCCAATAATGGCTAACCATTTGTCTTTGCGCACAAATATGGAATTTCCACTGGTGTGCACGAACATGTTGTACCAATATAACCAATATATGTCGTATTTAAACCTACACTAGGTGAAGAATGGTACCAAATGCGTATTATTTTTAACTCACTACTCATCACCATTGTCATTTCAGCGTTAAATGGCTGCTTTTTCTCCAGCCAAGACGCTCAACGATGGACAATTGAGCCTAAAGGAACAACCAGTTTTGCGCTAAGTCGAGACGCACGCTTTGCATTGCTCTATTCCAAGGAGCATCAACTGGTGCTTTGGGATCTTAGCGAAAGTCAACAGCTTGCCTCATTAGGTCCACAAGACCCTCAATCAAGTACCGTTTCTCGAATCAGAATATCAGACAACGGCCGCTTTGCCGTTACCGCAACACAAATTAACTTTGCAGTTTGGGACTTAGCATGGACTCAAGCGCAAGGCTTATGGTCGATTTCTGATGGACTGATTCGCGATATCGACATCGCCAGCAATGGTGATCAAGTGCTGCTTGGTCTATCAAATGGCAAAGCCATCTACGTCAACTTAGTCACCGGTCGCCGCTTAGAGTTCCTCGCCCATAACGAAAAAGTCAATTCTGTTGCTCTATCACCAAACGGACGCTTCGCTTTATCTGGAGGAAACGACTACAAAGCTTACCTGTGGGATACCCAAACTGGACAAATACTCAAGACCTTTGAACACGAGCAACGAGTTAATCGTGTCGCTCTGCACAGGGATGGTGATTATGCCTTCACCTCAGACGGAGGTAATCAGGCGATTATCTGGGATCTTAAGACCGGTGAGCAGCTGTCATCACTAAGCAGTTTCTCGCGCCAGCTGATCTTCTCAACTGCGCGCTTTTCTGATGACGGTCAGTACCTTGTTACCGGCACGCCTTCAAGTCGAATCATGGTATGGAATACTAAGACTGGTAAACGAGTCGATGGATTTGAGGCGGAACCGTTAAAAGATACTCGCCCTCCTCGCGCAGTGGTGTATGATGCTGCCTTTGACAGCCAGAACCGTGTTATTTCGGGAACCTCGGCTGGTATTGCCCAAGCTTGGAATGTGGATTATTAGTGATGACAGAGCAGCAGGTTGAACAGCTAGAAAAGCGCGTAAACGACTTAGAGTGTCAGTTGGCGTTTCAAGAACAAACGATCGAAGAACTTAACGATGCGTTGAGTCAGCAACAATTGCTGATAACCAAGATGCAAGATCAAATGAAGTATGTGGTAGGAAAAGTGAAGAATATCGATTCTTCAAATCTTGCCGATCCTTCACAAGAGACGCCACCACCTCATTATTGAGAAAAGACGTAGGCGATCACGGCTCCAGCAACCACTAAACAGCCCCCAATTCTACGCAATTGATGATCGGGTTGTTCACTCAATTGAGCGACCATGTTTCGCCATCCTTTTGGTGCGAATAACGGGCCTAAGCCTTCGACAATCAAGACTAAACCAAAAGCTAACCAGAGTGCATTCGACATCATTGTCCTCATGAAAAAATAAAGGCTCCGTATATCGGAGCCTTTTTGTTACTTAATGAATCTTACTTTGACGGTGCGCCAGCAGCATTATTCATGTATTGGAAGAATTCACTCTTAGGATCCAATACCAGAATATCACTCTTCTCACTGAACGATTTCTCATAAGCCTTCAGTGAGCGTAAGAAGCTGTAGAACTCAGGATCTTTATTGTACGCACTAGAGTAAATTTTCGCTGCTTTCGCATCGGCTTCACCGCGTGTAACACGCGCTGTTTTATCGGCTTCAGCAAGAACGGTTGCGACTTCTAGCTCAGCCTGAGCGCGGATAACCTCCGCACGCTCACGACCTTGAGAACGGTGCTTACGCGCAACCGACTCACGTTCTGCACGCATACGTTTGTAGATTGAATCACTGATGTTGTCAGGTAGGTTGATTTTCTTCATACGGAAATCAACAATCTCAACACCAAGGTCAGTCAGAGCACTATCACGAGTACCTTCCAGTACATTGGCCATGATCTTGTCGCGCTCACCATCAATCTCTAACGCTTCTTTTGCAGCTTCAGTCGTCACTTCTTCGCTATCAGCACTGTCTGGTAACACGTCGTTATTACGTGGACCCGATACAATTTGCTTGATTTCGCGAGCACCAATCTCAGAACGAAGTACGTCTGTTACTTTACGCTCTAAAAGTGCTTCAGCAGTCAATACGTTACCGCCACCCGTTGTTAGATAAAAACGACCGAAATCTTCAATACGCCACTTCACGTAGGTATCGATGATAACGTCTTTTTTCTCTGACGTTACGAAGCGATCTGAACGACCATCCATTGTTTGGATACGAGCGTCTAACGTTTTAACACGGTCAAACAGTGGCATCTTAAAATGGATGCCAGGCTCGTAAATTTTCGATACGCCGTTGTCATCTAAAACACGACCAAATCGAATAACCAAACCACGTTCACCCTCTTGAATCACAAATACTGACATCAGCAGTAGAGCAATTGTTACAACTAATACAGGGATCATTAACTTACGCATTCTTAATATCTCCCTTGACGTGAACCAGTTGAACGAGATTGAGAGTCTGAAGTGCTATCGGATTGCTGAGATTCAAGCTCAATCTGGTCATAAGCTGAAGTTTCCTTCACCTTACGGTTGGTTTGAGTTTGAGCTTCACCTGCTAACTTATCGATCGGCAAGTACAGTAAGTTACCGCTTGATTCAGAATCAATCAGAACCTTAGAAGTACTGCTGTAAACTTCTTCCATTGTATCTAGATACAGACGGTTACGAGTAACTTCTGGTGCTGCTTGGTATTCAGGTAGCAGTTTTTCAAACTGAGCAACCTGACCTAGCGCTTCGTTAACGACACGCTCAGAGTAACCAAGTGCCTCTTTCTTCAAACGTTCTGCACGACCCGTCGCTTTCGGCAAGATGTCGTTGCGGTAAGCTTCTGCTTCACGTTCAAAACGCTCTTCATCTTCTCGAGCCGCAATTGCATCATCAAAAGCGTCTTTTACTTGCTCTGGCGGACGAGCTGACTGGAAGTTGACGTCAACTAGAACCACACCCATATCGTAGCTATCGATAATCGAATTCAACGTTTCCTGTGTGCTTTGACGAATCTGCTGACGACCACTTGTCAGGATACTATCCATCAATGCGTCACCAACAACCGCACGTAGAGCAGAATCTGTAGCTTGGCGTAAGCTATCATCTGCGTTTGTCACGCGGTATAGATACTTGTATGGGTCAGCTACACGGTACTGAACGTCCATTGCAACCGTCACAACGTTTTCATCTTTGGTCAGCATTAGACCAGATGAACGTAATGAACGAATTGCCTGTACGTTGACCGCTTCATACTCATCAATAAAGCGAGGGCGCCAGTTCAAGCCTGGATCGACCACACGGTCATACTTACCTAGACGTAGCACAACACCACGCTCAGCTTCACCAATGGTGTAAAAGCCAGCAAAGAACCAAATTGCTATCGCAATGATAGCAATGACACCAAAACCTAGTGCACCGCCGCCACCGCCGATAGACGAACCTTTACCACCTTTACCACCAAACTTTCCACCCAGTTTCTGACTCAGTTTATTAAATACTTCGTCTAAGTCTGGCGGTCCTTGATCACGGCCACCTTTGTTACCACGATTATTATTCCCCCAAGGGTCATTATCGCGGCCATTGTTGCCGTTATTATTACCAGGCTCATTCCACGCCATTAGAAAGCTCCATCATTAGATATGACGTTATACTGTAGCAGTCATTTAAGTAACTATAAAGTCACGTAAAACTGCCCCTTCTCTTTTTTCAAGTCTAGACCAATCCACCTGTTGCATGCGAACATCAATCAACAAGTCACCATCCTGATCATATTCTTCTCGTTGAATACATTTCATTTGGAAGAATGTACTACGAATTCGCCCTTGGTGTTGTGGCGGAATTCGCAATTGATATTGAACCATCTGGCTAGCAAGACGCTCTTTCAACGCCTCAAACAGCAGTTCAATACCGATGCCTTCCATTGCCGAAACCCAAACGGCGCGAGGTACACCCTCTTCATCACGTTCGATTCTTGGTTTCTGGTCTTCAAGATTATCAATTTTGTTCATCACCAGAAGAGATGGCACCTCATGGGCATCAATTTCTTCTAACACTATATGAACAGCTTGAATATTCTCACGAAAACGGTCATCGCTGGCATCAACAACATGTAACAAAATGTCAGCTTCTTGAGTTTCTTGCAGTGTTGCTTTAAAGGCAGCAACAAGATCATGCGGAAGATGACGAATAAAACCTACGGTATCCGCCAAAATCGCTGGACCAACATCATTTAACTCAATTTTACGTAACGTGGGGTCAAGTGTGGCAAATAACTGATCTGCCGCGTAAACACCCGCTGAGGTAATTCGGTTAAATAAAGTAGATTTACCTGCGTTGGTATACCCCACCAAAGAGACAGTCGGGATTTCCGCTCGATTTCTAGCTCGGCGACCTTGCTCACGTTGCTTCGCCACTTTTTCTAAACGGCGAAGTATGGTCTTAATACGAACACGCAATAAACGTCGGTCAGTTTCTAACTGAGTTTCACCTGGTCCACGTAAACCAATACCACCTTTTTGTCTTTCAAGGTGTGTCCAACCACGAATCAATCGAGTAGAGATATGGCGTAGCTGTGCAAGTTCAACTTGAAGCTTACCTTCGTGGGTGCGGGCACGTTGAGCAAAAATATCTAGGATCAAACCAGTGCGATCCAAAACTCGACATTTACACAACGCTTCTAGGTTACGTTCTTGGGCAGGAGAGAGGGCATGATTAAAAATCACAATATCAGCATCAGAAAGCTGCACCGCTTGTGCAATCTCCTGAGCCTTACCCTCTCCGACATAGTATTTAGGGTGTGGTGACTGACGACTGCCTGTTACAACTTGTAACGCAGATACGCCAGCTGAAGAGACCAGCATCTCAAACTCACTGAGATCTTCCCACTCCCCTTCTTGCGTGAAGTTGACATGAACAAGTACGGCTCGCTCACCGGCTTCATAACGGTCAAACAAGCAATCAACTCCTTAAAAACTAATTGGGTAATTCAGAGAATTAATCTTCTGATTTGTCTTGCTGACGATCACCTTGTGGGCGCGGCTCACCACTATGGTGGCTCACTGGACGAGCAGGAACTACCGTAGAAATTGCGTGCTTGTACACCATCTGGTTAACTGTGTTTTTCAGCAAGATAACAAATTGGTCAAATGATTCGATCTGGCCTTGTAGTTTAATTCCGTTTACAAGGTAGATTGATACAGGAATACGTTCACGACGTAATGCATTTAAGAATGGGTCTTGTAGAGATTGCCCCTTAGCCATTTTTATTTTCCTTATTTTGTAATTTTGTTTTAGTTATTTAGCTAGTGGTGCGCTGCATGAAAAATATGCGGCCTTTGCTCTGAGCTAAACGAATAAAATAACACCCTGTCGCTACCTGTTATGACGGCTTTAGACCGAAATTTCAAGTAACAGATCCTTTACAGGGTACATTCACGCAAAAGCGATCACATTATACACAGCTAAAACCTTCAGATGCTATGGCATTTGAAACAGTTTCTAGCGCTTGTTCAATGTTTTCACTATCTAACCAAGTTAAATTATCCCAGCTGCGTAACCAGGTAATTTGTCGCTTGGCCAACTGGCGGGTTGCACATACGCCCTTAAAGATGGCGTCATCTAACGTGCAATTCCCATCCAAATAGTCCCACATCTGTCTGTAACCAACGCAACGAATTGACGGAAGATCAGGATGAAGATCTTCGCGAGCATATAAAGCTCTCATCTCTTCTTCAAACCCTGCTTCAATCATTTTTTCATAGCGAAGCTCTATCCGACGATGGAGTTCAGCCCTTTCCTTGGGAGCTATTGCAAACTGTTTAACTCTAAACGGCAGGCTATCACCTTTGGTTTGAGTCAGCTCAGTTAGAGTTTTACCTGAAATTTGATAAACTTCCAATGCCCTTGATAACCTTTGTGGATCATTCGGGTGAATTCGCTCAGCTGAGACAGGATCAATCTCTCTCAGTTGAGAGTGAAGCTTATCCCAACCTTGAGCCAATGCTTCTTGCTCAATCTGCTGACGGATTTCAGGATTGGCAGCAGGCAGAGGCGATAAACCTTCCAACAACGCTTTGTAGTACAACATAGTGCCGCCCACTAACAGTGGGATCTTGCCTTGTTCTACAATATCGTTCATTTCGTTTAATGCATCTCGGCGAAAATCCGCCGCTGAATACGATTTACTTGGATCTAAAATATCAATCAAACGATGTGGTGCTTGCTGCTGTTCATTGGCATCCGGTTTTGCCGTGCCAATATCCATACCTTTATAGATCAAAGCTGAATCAACAGAAATGATCTCTACTGGAAATTTTTTTCGCAAACGTATTGCGAGATCAGTCTTGCCTGATGCGGTTGGCCCCATCAAAAACAGAGCCAACGGTAATTCACTGTTATTCATATCTAAAATGCTGCAATCGTTGCAGAAAAATCAACGGGTCTAACAAACGTCTTGTCACCCAATGGAAGCCGATCTTGCCATAGCTGTTCGAGATCAGCGATGATCTGAATGGCTTCCGACAAAGTGTAGTCGCTTTTCACTTGAGTAATGCGATCACTCAACCAAGTTGAGAGCTGACGATCACTCAGTGAATTCGATGTCGCCATATGCGAAGCCGCGTAAGATAGCAGATCTGGCACCAGTTGTTGTAGGTTTTGTTGCCTTAATGGTTGAGGCACTCCCATCACCATTAGCGCTTTGTTAGCACGAGATTTAAGCTCAATACCAAACTTTTTAAGTACCGAGTCCAAACGCTCTGCCACCTGCAAAAGCTCTGGATCCAACTTTAGCGACAGTGGAACGAGTAAAGGTTGGCTTTTCAACGCACCATGGAGCGTCGACAATTGACCATTAATACAAAGCCATTCCGCTTTTGCTAAGTTCACCAAGCAAGTTCCAGACTTATCTCCCATGACCAGATAACGACCTTGCGCAATAGAGATCGCTTTGCCCAGTGTTTCGACCGTATCACCACTCATTGGTTCAGTATGATTCTGAATTGACGTTTGATTCTCCGTATGTGCTGAGTCAAATTCTGGAGTCTTTAGCAGCTCTTGATACGCTTTAACTTCTTGCTTACTCGGGGCTGGCTCACTGTAACGCTCGGTGACTCTTGGCTTAGAGTCACTACGAGATTCTTGCCATTCATGACGAGGTTTTGATTCACGTAACGAATCTCGGTGGCTTTGATAGTCCGCCTTGCCAGGATACGAAGGAATAGCTTCAATCGCCTGATACTCTTGTTGCGATACCCCTGTAGCCTCCGACAATTCACTTAGCGATGCAGGAGCTTGTTCAGATTCAGAATGAAATGCGGACGCTGTATGCTGAGGCTTGTCGATGTACGCACTTTGTGCCAGCGCATCACTTAGAGCCTGATAGATAAAATCGTGCACTAAACGAGCTTGATGAAAACGCACTTCATGCTTTGCTGGGTGCACATTGACATCAACTTGATGCGGGTCGAGTTCAATAAACAGAACGTAAGTTGCAAATTGATCTGGTCGCAGGCTGGTTTCATAACTCTGACGAATCGCATGATTGATCAACTTGTCACGCATCATACGGCCATTGACATAACAATACTGCAGATCACTCTGCTGACGGGCACCTTCAGGAGTCGTGATCCAGCCATGTAACTTCAAACCCTGATGCTCGAGTTCTATCTTGAGCATATTGCGAACAAAAGCATTGCCACAAACTGCCGCTATGCGCTTCTCTGCCTGAGCTTCTGTCTTCGCAGCTCGGTACTGTTTGACCAGTTTACCGTTATGTCTGAGGTTGATCGTAACGTCGAATCGACTCAACGCTATGCGTTTAAGTAACTCATCAATATGCGTAAATTCGGTTTTTTCGGTACGAAGGAATTTACGTCTAGCCGGAGTATTGAAGAAAAGATCCAGCACTTCAACCGAGGTACCAATCGGATGAGCTGCTGGCTGAAGCTTCACTTGCATATCTCGCCCCTCACTGTATGCAGCCCAAGCTTGCTCCTGAGTGGCTGGACGAGAGGTCAGAGTTAGACGTGCGACAGAGCTGATACTAGCCAAAGCCTCACCGCGAAACCCTAGACTGATGATCGCTTCAAGATCGTCAAGGGTATGGATCTTGGAAGTTGCATGGCGACTTAATGCAAGGCCAAGTTCATCTTTGACAATGCCTTTACCGTTATCACGGACACGAATCAGCTTAGCACCACCTTTTTCGATATCAATATCGATGCGTGTTGCGCCTGAATCTAAGCTGTTCTCGACCAGCTCCTTAACAACCGAAGCTGGCCTTTCTACCACCTCGCCAGCTGCTATTTGGTTAGCTAAACGAGCTGGAAGAATTTTTATCGTCATATCGGCCACTTAATGTTTAGTTGCGAGGGATGATAAGTACCTGCCCAACAGCAAGTTGATCAGAGCGTAAGTTGTTCGCTTTACGAATACTCGAGACGCTAACACCATATTTGCTGGCGATCTTACCGAGGAACTCACCGCGTTTTACCTTGTGTTTACGCAGTGGCTGATCTTTCATACTCACTGTGATCTTGAGTTTTTGACCCAACTTAAGCGTGTCTGATTTGAGACTATTCTCTCGCTTAATCGCATCAACCGACACCTTGTATTTGGTGGCAATTTTACCTAGATACTCTCCACGCTGAACCACGTGAGTGAGTGTTTTAGTTTCTACAGGGTTCTTAATCTGCGGTACAGCTATCGCACCACTAGAACCTGGAATCGTCAACATCTGACCGATCGCCAGACTACTGCTCTTCAGCTTGTTAGCCTGCATAATCGCTTTAGTCGACGTTCCGTATTTGTTGGCGATAACTGACAGAGACTCGCCACGGGCGACTTTATGCTTAATACTCTTGCCGCGATTGGCAAATAGCGTTCCTTCTGGCGGGTTAGCTTCAAAATACTGGACTATCGCCTTCGCTAAAGCTTGAGCTAACTTATCCTGATGACTGCGTTGAAAGAGGAGTTTTTCTTCTGTTGGGTTAGAAATAAATCCTGTCTCAACCAGTACAGAAGGGATATCTGGTGATTTTAATACCGCAAGACTCGCATTAACTGGGTCTTTCTTATGTAGATAGATCCCCGAACGGGTCATTTCACTCAGAATCTTAGTGGCTACCTTAAAGCCCTCTTTCTGAGAATGGCTAAATTGCAAATCCAGTAGCGTCTGACTGACATTCTTATCATTATTATTCTTAGCCAGTACTTCACCAGCGCCACCAAGCAGTTGTGACTGTTCCTCATGATTCTCTACCCAACGAGCAATTTCCGAGTTTGCACGGCGTGTATTCAGAACAAAGACTGAGCCACCTCTAGGTTGAGGAGTATGAAATGCATCGGCGTGAATTGACACTAAGAGGTGCGCTTTATTTTTACGTGCAATCTCCGAACGCTTATTCAAATTGACGTAGTAATCCCCCCCACGAGTTAGCACCGCCTTCATGCCTGAAACAGCATTGATTTGCGCAGCCACCTTCTTCGAAACGGCTAGAGTCGCGTGTTTTTCATATTTTTTTGTTGGACCAATTGAGCCTGGGTCTTCACCACCGTGACCCGCATCAATAGCAACCACAATGTCGGCCGTGCCATGCAGCTGAGACGCATCTCGGCTGACCGTCGTTTTGCTGTTGGTTGGTGTCGTTGCAGGTGCTGACGCGCCAGAACTGTCATGTGGCATATCAATAACCAAGCGGTGTCCATACTGCCCACCCGGCGTTGGTGCCAGCTTAAACAACTGAGGAGTTACCTTACGCTTAAGTTCAAACACTAAGCGATAAGTCCCCTTAGATGGCGGTGAACTTTTACGGATTTTTTTCAGAACTGGACTATCAGAGATAGAAATCGGTAACTTAGTACTTAATGAGGTCTGTTTAAGATCGACCACTAAGCGTTCTGGGCTGGAAAGGGTAAAGTAACTGAAGTCAGCTTCAGATTTTAAATCTATAACAACTCTTGTCTCATCTGGAGATGGCCAAACGCGAATGCCCTCAAGAGCATTCGCAAAACTAAAACCGGAGAAAAGAGTAAGAGCAACAAAAAATGGAAAAAATACAGCTCTTAATAAACGGCTCTTCAACATAACTCCAACTGTTCTAATAAGTGACTTCCATAGGGATTATTTGCCGTGAGTTGAACGACTCGTGCCTCACCATCGTAACGAAGATCAATATCAAGATCGGCAGCAGGCAACAAACCTTGTCCTTTTTCTGGCCATTCCACAAGGCAGATAGCATCAGGGGTGAAATAATCACGGATCCCCATGAACTCAAGTTCTTCAGGATCAGCTAGGCGATAAAGATCAAAATGATAAACTTGCCACTGATCAAGCTGGTAAGGCTCAACCAAGGTATAGGTAGGGCTTTTTACATTCCCCTGATGACCCAACGCACGCACAAAACCACGACTTAAGGTTGTTTTGCCTGCCCCCAAATCACCATGCAGATAAATAGTGGTTTGCTGAGAACACAACTGTGCCAGTGCGGTACCTAATTGAATCGTGGCCTGTTCATCTGTAAGGGCAAATTGTTTGGTGGTCATCAAGATCAATCTCTACGCTGTGACTATATAAAATCTAAAATAACAGGAATAGTAAACTGGGTTGGATTTGAGAGACAAGAGCTCTTGTGTAAGTAAAACGAAAAATCAGCGATTTCTTGCCGTTTTTCTTTTTTTACCAGCTAGATCCTAAATATAAGATCCGTTAAGATCCTGCCCCCTTAATCAGGAACACACCAGCATGAACTACCAAGCGCTCGCAGACAAGATCAAAAGTTGGGGCCAAGAACTCGGTTTCCAAAAAGTAGGGATCTGCGACGTCGATCTGTCCGAGCATGAAGTGGCGCTACAAAAATGGTTAGATGCTGGTTATCACGGTGAAATGGACTGGATGGCACGTCACGGCATGATGAGAGCACGCCCAAGCGAACTCTTACCTGGCACAATTCGTGTTATCTCCGTCAGAATGGACTATCTCCCTCCTGAAGCGCAATTTGCATCAAACTTATCCGATCCAACACAAGCCTATGTCAGTCGTTATGCTCTTGGACGTGACTACCACAAACTTATCCGCAACCAGCTTAAAAAACTAGGTCAAAAAATAGAGCAAGAAGTGGATCAGTTCGGCTATCGCCCATTCGTTGACTCCGCCCCAATACTCGAAAGGCCCTTGGCGCAAAAAGCCGGATTAGGTTGGACTGGTAAGCATTCCCTCACCCTAGATAAAGATTGTGGCTCATGGTTCTTTCTTGGAGAGTTACTCATCGACTTGCCACTGCCCGTTGATCAACCTAGTACTGAACAATGTGGCAAGTGTCAGTCCTGCATTGCCTCATGCCCGACACAAGCCATTATCGACGACGGCGTTGTCGATGCTCGACGCTGCATTTCATATCTCACGATCGAATACGATGGTGTGATTCCGGAAGAATTTCGTCAGGCGATGGGAAATAGAGTTTACGGCTGTGATGACTGTCAATTGGTCTGTCCTTGGAACCGATTCGCTGAAGTCACTCATCAGGAAGACTTTCATCGTAGAGAGGCATTAAAAAAAGCAGACCTAACGGAGCTCTTTCTTTGGGATGAGGCAACCTTTCTCAAAAATATGGAAGGTTCCGCAATCCGCCGTATTGGTCACCTTCAATGGATGCGTAATCTCTCTATCGCAATGGGTAATGCGCCCTATTCGTTAGCAATTGTCGACGCTCTCCAGCAGCGTATCGGCTTGAGCGACGTTTTAGATACGCATATCCACTGGGCATTAGCTCAGCAACAATCGCAACTTCCATCAGCATCCAATAAATTGGCTAGACTGATTCGAATTGTAGAGAAAGGATTGCCTAGAGATGCATAATGCTTGCCGAGCATGACGGTTCAGAACTTGATTTAGCTCTAAAAAATGAAATGTGGAAAAAACCAAGAGAGAATGCTCATTTTCTTACAAGTGAAGAAGTTAATCACATTGTATGGAAATGACTGGGATCAAAAAATAGTGACTTAATGATCTATTTCTCACTTCAGTTAAATCACGGAAATTATCATTTATCACTTTAAAAACAATGAGTTACTAAAGAAGTTATCCATTTAATGAATCCTCTTTAAGCAAAAAGATCGTTTTAGTCAAGCTTTATACATAGTGAAAAATCAGGTTACCCACCAACTTATCCACATTGGCAAAACTGTGGATAACTCTGTTGACGAATGCGTAGAGACCTAGCCCACATGGTGTTTGCTATAGTGATTCCCTGAGCATAGGTATGCTGAGATTTTTCGTTGAGGCATAAAAACGCCCACCTAGTACTAGGAGGACTT
>NZ_QEWN01000034.1 GCF_006124995.1 Vibrio sp. Hep-1b-8 | reverse complement strand
GTAGACTGTCCAGGACACGCTGACTATGTTAAAAACATGATCACAGGTGCTGCACAGATGGACGGTGGTATCCTAGTTGTTGCTGCGACTGACGGCCCAATGCCTCAAACTCGTGAGCACATCCTACTAGGCCGTCAGGTTGGTATCCCATACATCATCGTATTCATGAACAAATGTGACATGGTTGATGATGAAGAGCTTCTAGAGCTAGTAGAAATGGAAGTTCGTGAACTTCTATCTGAGTACGACTTCCCAGGTGATGACCTACCAGTTATCCAAGGTTCTGCACTAGGCGCACTAAACGGCGAAGAGCAGTGGGAAGCGAAAATTGTTGAGCTTGCTGAAGCACTAGACTCTTACATCCCAGAGCCAGAGCGTGCAGTAGACATGCCGTTCCTAATGCCAATCGAAGACGTATTCTCAATCCAAGGTCGTGGTACAGTAGTAACTGGCCGTATCGAGCGCGGTATCCTAAACGTAGGTGACGAAGTTGCTATCGTAGGTATCAAAGAGACAATCACAACAACATGTACTGGTGTTGAGATGTTCCGTAAGCTTCTAGACGAAGGTCGTGCGGGTGAGAACGTTGGTGCACTTCTACGTGGTACTAAGCGTGATGAAGTAGAACGTGGTCAAGTACTAGCGAAGCCAGGTTCAATCACTCCACACACTAAGTTCGAGTCAGAAGTATACGTACTTTCTAAAGACGAAGGCGGCCGTCATACTCCGTTCTTCAAAGGCTACCGTCCACAGTTCTACTTCCGTACAACTGACGTAACTGGTAACATCGAGCTACCAGAAGGCGTAGAAATGGTAATGCCAGGCGATAACATCAAGATGACTGTAGAGCTAATCGCTCCAATCGCGATGGACGAAGGTCTACGTTTCGCGATCCGCGAAGGTGGCCGTACAGTTGGTGCTGGTGTTGTTGCTAAGATCTTCGCTTAATTCTTATAGAATTATCTGAAGATTTGCACACTTCTTCATTTTTGAAGAACGCACATCTGAGAAAGGGAAGCTTAGGCTTCCCTTTTTCTGTTTTGGTTATAAGCCAATATCTCTCGGCTCTGTTTCTAAACTATTAATAGAATTCAGGAAAAATTTTACGTTTGATGTTTGGCTTAGTGGCTCATCTGTAACGCTTTGAATGGTTGCTTGAGTGGTACCAGCGTTATAACGAAATGATCTTATTATTGTGCCAATACAACTAGTAACGATAACGATTCTTGTTTATATTTATCTTCTGTTAACGGTACTGGAAAGTTTAGATATGTATGTTTGTCTTTGTCATGGTGTTTCGGACAAGAAAATTAGACAGTTAGTCATTGATGAAGGGATCACTGATATCAAGGGGATAAAAAAATGTACGGCGCTGGGTTCGCAATGCGGTAAGTGCATCAAACCAGCCAAAGAAATCCTAGCAGAAGCAGAATACCTACAACTCAAACAAGCCAGCTAAGCTATCGCTGAGTCTTTTTTGACAGTTTGCCATTTGGTTCTACATTTAAAAGAGCCAAAGAGGAGGGCTTATGTCATGAAAGGCGATCCAATCATTATCCAGCATCTCAACAAAGTTCTCGGTAACGAGCTCATAGCGATCAATCAGTATTTTCTCCACGCTCGTATGTATAAAGACTGGGGACTCAAACATCTCGCGGAAAAGGAATACCACGAATCTATCGATGAAATGAAACATGCAGATCATCTGATAGAGCGCATTCTATTTTTAGAAGGTCTGCCTAATCTTCAGGATTTAGGCAAGCTTATGATCGGTGAAGATACTAAGGAAATGCTTGAATGCGACCTCAAACTTGAGATGGCCGCGATTCCAGACCTTAAAAACGCTATCGCGTACGCAGAAGATGTCCATGACTATGTTTCTAGGGATCTATTCCAAGATATTCTTGAAGATGAAGAAGAACATGTCGATTGGCTGGAAACTCAATTAGGTCTAATTGATATGTCGGGTATTCAGAATTACCTGCAAGCTCAATATGTTGATGAAGATGACTAGACTCTAACTCGACCTTTTCGGTAGCGAAATGTCACTCCTGAGGTGTGGTGAATTTCGTTGCCGATCCCTATCACATTTCTCTTGCTTAAACTGCTTTCTTTCTGTACTATTCGTGCTCCTTAAACTCGGTCAATTATCTTTAGTTCCTTGCTTCCTCTGGACGACCGGGCCATTTGTGGAAGCTGAATAATCCGTAAGGAGCAACCCATGCGTCATTACGAAATCGTATTCATGGTGCACCCTGATCAAAGCGAGCAAGTTGCTGGCATGATCGAGCGTTACACTGGTTCAATCACTGAAGCTGGCGGTACTATCCACCGTCTAGAAGACTGGGGCCGTCGTCAACTGGCTTACCCAATCAACAAGCTTCACAAAGCTCACTACGTTCTAATGAACGTTGAAGCTGACCAAGCTGTAATTGATGAGCTAGAAACTGCTTTCCGTTTCAACGATGCAGTTCTACGTAACATGATCATGCGTACTAAAACAGCGATCACTGAGCAATCTATCATGCTTAAGCAGAAAGAAGAGCGTGCTCCTCGTCGCGAAGAGCGTGCTGAAGCTAAGCCAGAAGCAGCTGCTGAGTAATTTTTCTTATGACCAATCGAATGGAGCTATCTGGCACCATTGCCAAGCCGCCCATTCGAAGTAAAAGCCCTGGTGGCATTGAACACTGTCGGTTTTGGTTAGAGCATCGCTCTACTGTTATCGAAGCTGAACTACCGAGACAAGTTTATTGTCGTATGCCGGTAGTAGTAAGCGGGCAAAGGTCACAAGCAAACACTCAGAATTTAGTACAAGGCAGTAGCATTAAGGTAAGTGGCTTTGTTGCTTACCAGACCGGCCGAAATGGCGTAGGTAAATTAGTGCTTCATGCTGACAACATTACTCAAATTTAAGATCAGGAGATAGCCCATGGCTCGTTTCTTCCGTCGTCGTAAATTCTGCCGTTTCACTGCAGAAGGCGTACAAGAGATTGATTACAAAGACGTAGCAACTCTTAAAAACTACATCACTGAAGCTGGTAAAATCGTACCTAGCCGTATCACTGGTACAAGCGCTAAGTACCAACGTCAACTAGCTCGCGCGATCAAACGTTCTCGCTACCTAGCTCTACTACCGTACACTGACAAGCATCAGTAATCGGTTCGTTTTTAAAAAGAGGAATTAAACAATGCAAGTTATTCTACTTGATAAAATCGGTAACCTAGGTGGTCTTGGTGACACTGTAAACGTTAAATCTGGTTACGCTCGTAACTTCCTTATCCCTCAGGGTAAAGCAGTTATGGCTACTAAAGGCAACGTTGAAATGTTCGAATCTCGTCGCGCTGAACTAGAAGCTAAAGTTGCTGAGCAACTAACAGCTGCTCAAGCTCGTGCTGAGAAAGTTGAAGCACTAGAAGCAGTTGTTATTGCTTCTAAAGCTGGTGACGAAGGTAAACTGTTCGGTTCTATCGGTACTCGCGACATCGCTGATGCAATCACTGCAGCTGGCGTTGAAGTTGCTAAGAGCGAAGTTCGTCTTCCTGAAGGCGCACTACGTAACATCGGTGAGTTCGAGATCAGCGTTCAACTTCACTCTGAAGTTTTCGCTACAGTTACTCTACAAGTTGTTGCTGCTGAATAATTCAGTATCAAGACGTATTTTAAAAGCACCTCTTAGAGGTGCTTTTTTTATATCTAAATAAATCCGGCTGTTTAGAAAATGAACAGCAAGTTGACGGAGAAAATACTGTCCGCCTTTTCTAAGCCTTCGGGAACTTTATCGTGATATTGACGAGAGTGGGAAAGCTTCAACGCGATGTCCTCAGTGATGTTGTTTGTCACGCTAATATCTGTATCTGTGCGGATATTGCTGTGACCCGCAACAGTGGTGATATCTGCTGAGACCGCTAAATTGTCGAGCGCTTGCCATTTGGTATTAATGTTACCGCGAAAAATGCCTTCGCGGACGGTCTCAGGAAAAATGATGTCATCGTCATCAATTTCGTCAAGATTGGGTTCTTGGTAGCGAAAACCTGGACCGAACTCGAGCTCTAGCACGAAGGTGTCAGTATTAGAGAACTGATAACCTAGACCACCAGAAAGGGTGTAATCCTTGAAATACGCACTATACCTAGAGTCGACGCCTTTAAAGCTGCCATAGAGATAGGTTTTGGAGCCTAACTTATAGTCACTTTGAGCGGTATAGCTAGACTGGCGCTTATCTTCCTCACCATTTTTATACAGTAGGTAATATTTCCATTCCCCGTTAGTCCGGTGGCGTCCTTCAACGTATTCTGCACTGAGTCGAGAATTAAGCGAGCGCGAGTCAGAATTACCAGTGTGTGCCTGATAACCAAATTCCACCTCACTATTCCATGGTGAAGGAAGATCAATATCCGTTTTACTTAGTCCATTGTCATCGGCATAGACAAACATTGAGCTCATTAAACTTGCACTCATTAGCCAAATTTTAGACACGAACTACCTCGATATTGATGAAAAGAATGGCACAATAGTAGTTTCAATTGCTCTGTTTACGGTCAGCAATAAGTTAATTCTACATTAGAACCCGACAAACTCACCCAAGGCTACAGACAAAGGCTTCATTCTCGTTATAATTAGCGGTCTATAGCAAGTTGTTGAGCAGACCCATGGCTGAAGCGAAAGTAGATAATCGAAATAAAAAGTTTAGCGACGCACAAGTTGATGCGATAAAAGTCCCTCCACATTCATTGGAGGCTGAACAGTCTGTCATTGGTGGCCTTCTTCTGGATAACGAACGTTGGGATACCGTTGCTGAACGTGTTGTCGCCAAGGATTTCTATAGTCGTCCACACCGATTGATCTTTGAAGCGGTGAAAGCCACGCTAGAAGATAATAAGCCACTCGATCTGATTACTTTATCTGAGTTCTTGGAGCTTCGTGAACAGCTTGAAGATGTTGGAGGCTTTGCTTACCTTGCTGATCTGGTAAAAAATACGCCAAGTGCGGCAAACATCAATGCTTATGCCGATATCGTCGCCGAGCGCGCTTTGGTGCGTGATCTGATTGGGGTTGCAAACGAAATTGCGGATGCTGGCTATGATCCTCAAGGACGTAGCTCTGAAGACTTACTTGATCTTGCTGAAAGTAAAGTGTTCGCGATTGCCGAGGCTCGCACCAATGAGAACGAAGGGCCACAGAATGTTGATAGTATCCTCGAGAAAACGTTAGAACGAATCGAGCTGCTGTACAAATCTCCGCAAGATGGCGTCACGGGTGTTGATACGGGCTTTACTGACCTCAATAAGAAAACCGCTGGTCTTCAAGGTTCTGACTTGGTGATTGTCGCGGCGCGTCCATCGATGGGTAAAACCACGTTCGCAATGAACTTATGTGAAAACGCTGCAATGTCCCAAGAGAAGCCCGTACTTATCTTCTCACTGGAGATGCCCGCTGAGCAAATTATGATGCGTATGCTGGCGTCGTTATCGCGAGTTGACCAGACAAAAATTCGTACTGGTCAGCTAGACGATGAGGATTGGGCACGTATTTCATCGACGATGGGTATTCTGATGCAGAAAAAGAATATGTACATCGATGACAGCTCGGGTCTAACACCAACGGAAGTGCGCTCTCGTGCACGTCGTATCGCTCGTGATCATGGTGGTCTTTCTATGATCATGGTCGACTACTTGCAGTTGATGCGAGTCCCTGCCTTGTCTGATAACCGTACGTTGGAAATCGCTGAGATTTCTCGCTCACTTAAAGCGCTTGCTAAGGAACTTAACGTTCCCGTTGTTGCGCTATCACAGCTTAACCGTTCTCTAGAGCAACGTGCTGACAAACGCCCTGTAAACTCGGATCTGCGTGAATCAGGCTCTATCGAGCAGGATGCCGACTTAATCATGTTTATCTACCGTGATGAAGTCTACAATCCGGACAGTTCAATGAAGGGAACAGCGGAAATCATCCTCGGTAAGCAACGTAACGGCCCAATCGGCTCGGTGAGACTCACCTTCCAAGGTCAATGGTCTCGCTTCGACAACTACGCTGGCCCTGCATTTGATATGGATGATGAGTAACGCTATGAGCTACATGAAAGCAGCGACAGCCTATATTGATTTAGACGCACTTCAACATAACCTACAGCAGATTAAGCTGCAGGCTCCCAGCAGTAAGATCATGGCGGTTGTAAAAGCGAACAGCTATGGTCATGGGCTGCGCCACATAGCCAAAAATGCACAGGGTGCAGATGCCTTTGGCGTTGCGCGAATTGAAGAGGCGCTTCAATTGCGTGCGTGTGGTGTAGTAAAGCCCATCTTGTTGCTTGAAGGTTTTTACTCATCTGGTGATTTGCCGGTATTAGTCACGAATAACATTCAAACGGTTGTGCATTGTGAAGAGCAGTTAATCGCTTTAGAGCAGGCGGAGCTTGAAACCCCGGTCGTTGTTTGGTTGAAAATTGATAGTGGGATGCACCGTTTGGGCGTGCGTCCTGAGCAGTATGATGAATTTGTTACTCGCCTAAAAGCGTGCAACAACGTCGCAAAACCGCTCCGTTATATGAGCCATTTTGGCTGTGCTGATGAGCTTGACCGTTCAACAACCAATGAGCAAACAGAATTGTTCATGGCTCTGACTGAAGGATGTGAAGGTGAGCGTTCACTCGCGGCATCAGCGGGTTTACTAGCTTGGCCACATAGCCAACTCGATTGGGTTCGCCCTGGAATTATCATGTATGGGGTCTCTCCATTTAATGACAAAACCGCTCAAGAGCTGGGGTACCAACCTGTAATGACTCTTAAATCACACTTAATTGCTGTGCGAGATGTTAAAGCGGGTGAAAGTGTCGGTTATGGTGGTGTATGGACCAGTGAGCGAGATACCAAAGTGGGTGTTATTGCTATTGGCTATGGGGATGGTTATCCAAGAACCGCACCGAATGGCACACCCGTCTTGGTTAATGGGCGAAAAGTGCCTATTTCTGGTCGAGTTTCAATGGACATGCTGACGGTTGATTTAGGTCCAAATGCCCACGATCTCGTTGGCGATGAAGCTATATTGTGGGGACGAGATCTTCCTGCTGAAGAAGTGGCAAGTCATATCGGTACCATCGCCTATGAACTGGTGACCAAACTCACATCACGAGTTGATATGGAATTTTCGAAGTAGTCTAATGTCGTACAAATTATTGCTAAGACTGGCATTGACTGCCAGTCTTTTTGTTTCTGCCCACCCAATGAGTGCAGAAAAAGATTCCGCCTTCCTGCCTTTTTACTTTAGCACTGAAACTCTCGGTCACACCTTTGGTGTTGCAGGTGTCGCTAAAGGTGTTGGTCAGCCTCAGGCTGCGTTGTTTGGCATGGCGCTCTATTCAGAGAAAGAGATCTATGTTGGCTTTGTGTCTGCGTTCAATTACGCGTTAGCGGATCAACTTCTTTTTAGCACTCAAATGTATCAGGCTCAATTCAATGATAACCCATACTACTTGGGTGAGCAGGGAAGTAATGACTCACAAACAGGGCAAAAAACCATTACGAATGGTTTCGAACAAAACTACCAGTTTGAATTTAAGTACCTGCTGCCATGGGGTAATGTGAAGCGGCATGGCTTAATGGGTGCGTTTCAACCGATTCGAGAGGTGAGCTTTGCATCTCCGATTGAATCTGGAGTGAGCTCGGTTGTGCTGACTCCGTTTTATTCGTCAAGAGAGCTGGATATCTACAACAAGGCTGACAAAGCCAGTGGTTTTAAGTTTAGTTTTGATTGGGACAACCGTGATAGCGTCAGAAACCCCACCAAAGGCTCACATACCTCATTGGATATTACTGCTGGTGCTGACCGCTGGCAGAGCGAAGATATTTGGACTAAGTGGGAGTTTCAGAATAGCCAATATTATGCGTTAGGCCCGCTCGGTGAGTGGTTTGATCAGCAAGTATTAGCGTTTGATTTCTATACTGCGGATACACCAAGCTGGAGTCGTGTCAAACCACCAGAGCAAGATCAGATACGCTTGGGTGGCTTGTATCGTCTGCGAGGTTACACTAGCGGCCGTTATCATGGCCGTTCAGCGGTGCACTATTCTGCTGAGTACCGAGTGCTGCCTGATTGGCAACCCTTAGATGGCATTCCTTTGATTAACTATTACGATCTGCCTTGGTGGCAATGGGTGGTTTTTGCAGAGGTTGGTCGTGTGGCTGATGAGTACGATGCCAAGACCTTACATAGCGATATGAAGTGGAATTTAGGCGGTGCTGTCCGTTTTCAAGTGGAAGGTATCGTGGTACGAGCAGAAGTAGCTCAAGGAGCCGATGAAGGCACTTTTCGCGTGATGATTAACCAACCTTTTTAGCTATAACAAGACTCTCGCACAGAGAGTCTTGTCTTCCAGTATCCCAAGTCAATCGTGATTTCCTTGAATAGTGGCAATAATGGTTCTTGAGCCACCATAGTCACGATGCTCGCCTAAATAGATCCCTTGCCAAGTTCCTAGCGCTAACCGCCCATTTGTTATTGGAATCATCACACTGCAACCGAGTGTCGACGCTTTAATGTGTGCGGGCATATCATCATCACCTTCGTAAGTATGTTTGTAGTAAGGGGCTCGCTCAGGGACAAAGTGATTAAAGTGTTTCTCCATATCGTGTCTTACGGTTGGATCGGCGTTTTCATTGATGGTTAAACTAGCGGAAGTATGCTGGATAAATAACTGTAATAATCCGACGGAATAGTGTTTAAGTTGTGGTATTTGTTGTTCAATTTCATCGGTTATTAGATGAAATCCTCTCTTCTTCGCTGAGATTTGAATTGTTTTTTGTGTCCACATAAGCAGGCCTGTTGCAGATTGATGTTGCTCTAGTGTTAAGCTTAATCAAGGTTAGTGGTAGAATCTTACTTGCAATGAAGGTGTTTGTTTAAAGTTCAAGCAGGGAACGTGACCTAACTCAATGTGAGTGAGAAAGCCCTGCGTCATAATTGGCACCTGAAAAAAAATTACAAAGTCTTGTTTTGTGGCAATTTGCCCTAACATACCTAATATTATTATTTGCTAAATCGGGGATTCCATCAGTTTTCGCTAGGCTGTATGGAATAAAACCTACTGTAACATCGGGATAGACACCATGTTGAAAAATATCAATCCAACGCAAACACAAGCTTGGAACGCGCTAACAGCGCACTTCGAATCTGCACAAGATATGGATCTAAAAGCATTATTTGCTCAAGACCCAGCTCGTTTTGAAAACTTCTCTGCTCGTTTTGGCAGCGATATTCTCGTTGATTACTCTAAAAACTTAATCAACGAAGAAACATTGAAGCACCTATTTGCTTTAGCAAACGAAACTGAGTTGAAAGCAGCGATCGAAGCGATGTTCAGTGGTGAAGCGATCAACAAAACAGAAGATCGCGCAGTGCTGCACACGGCTCTACGTAACCGTAGCAACAAACCAGTTATGGTCGACGGTGAAGACGTAATGCCAGCGGTGAACGCAGTGCTTGAAAAAATGAAGTCTTTCACTGAGCGTGTTATTGGTGGTGAGTGGAAAGGTTACACAGGTAAATCCATTACAGATATCGTTAATATCGGTATCGGTGGCTCTGACCTAGGTCCTTACATGGTGACAGAAGCACTCGCACCATACAAAAACCACCTAAATCTACACTTTGTTTCTAACGTTGATGGCACACACATCGTTGAAACATTGAAGAAGGTTAACCCTGAAACCACTCTATTTTTGATTGCGTCTAAGACATTTACTACTCAAGAAACAATGACTAACGCGCACTCAGCCCGTGATTGGTTCCTTGAGTCTGCGGGCGATCAAGCTCATGTCGCTAAGCACTTCGCAGCACTGTCTACGAATGCAACAGCAGTATCTGAGTTTGGTATCGATACGGACAACATGTTCGAATTCTGGGATTGGGTTGGCGGTCGTTACTCACTATGGTCTGCAATCGGTCTGTCTATTGCTCTTGCAGTGGGCTATGACAACTTTGTTGAGTTACTTGATGGTGCTCACGAGATGGACAACCATTTCTCGTCAATGGAACTTGAAAGCAATATTCCTGTGATTCTTGCGCTGATTGGCCTGTGGTACAACAACTTCCACGGAGCAGAGTCTGAAGCGATTCTTCCATATGACCAATACATGCACCGTTTTGCTGCTTACTTCCAGCAAGGTAACATGGAATCTAACGGTAAATACGTTGACCGTGATGGTAATGCAGTGACTTACCAAACAGGCCCAATCATTTGGGGTGAACCAGGTACTAACGGTCAACACGCGTTCTATCAGTTGATTCACCAAGGGACTAAGCTAATTCCTTGTGATTTTATCGCTCCAGCAATCAGCCACAACCCTGCTGGTGATCACCATCAGAAACTGATGTCTAACTTCTTCGCACAAACAGAAGCGTTAGCGTTCGGTAAATCTGAAGAGACGGTAAAAGCTGAATTTGCAAAAGCAGGTAAGAGTGAAGAGGAAGCGGCTACGCTAGCACCATTTAAAGTGTTTGAAGGTAATCGCCCAACGAACTCAATCCTAGTTAAGAAAATCACACCACGTACCCTAGGTAACCTGATTGCGATGTACGAACATAAAATCTTCGTACAAGGCGTTATCTGGAACATCTTTAGTTTCGATCAGTGGGGTGTTGAGCTAGGTAAACAACTCGCGAACCAAATCCTGCCTGAGCTTGCAGATGATTCTGAAATCACGTCGCACGATAGCTCGACTAACGGTCTAATCAATGCGTTTAAGGCTTACAAAGCGTAGAGCGAGAACGCTTCGCTTCGAGATCGTACGAGATTTTAGAACGGGCTTCGTCCTTTAATAAGTTCTTGTGGTGAGCGAGTCGAAAGTTGCAGGCGGTGTTAGCTAATGTTTAAGCTTAACTGTCTGAATTTAAAGAAAAAGGGTTGACACTGTGTGTCAACCCTTTTTGCTTTTTGCTTTTTGCTTTTTGCTTTTTGCTTTTCGCTTTTCGCTTTTCGCTTTTCGCTTTTCGCTTTTCGCTTTTCGCTTTTCGCTTTTCGCTTTTCGCTTTTCGCTATACCGTTGTATCCACTGTCGGCTGTATCTCTGTGCTGGCCGTAAATTTCTGACTCAGTAACGCGACGACCTGATCGTAGTACTGCATGTTAGGCTTGTTTCCGAGTAGCTTACAGAGTTCGTTTCCAGTAGGCGTAAAACGGTAATAGAGTAGTCGAACCCCTTTGCTATGAGCCTGTAAAGAGAGTTGTTTGCCTTGGTAGTTGAGTGGAAGAGGTGATTCGAGTTCAATTTCCCCTGATTCCAATTCGGTACCATGCATGAGCCCTAGTTCAAACAGCACCAACAGACTGGAGTATGGGAGTTGGTAATTGCCAACGTTAATATTGCTGGTGGTATTGCGTTTACCAAAACTGAATACTCCCCCTTGGGCACGGTAGCCGACCAATAACTTTCGGCTGTTATCCCCGCCAAAACTACAGGCCAATGAAGCGGATCGCTGTAGAATCTGTGCTTCTTTTGGCGTCATGTCTTGGAGTACTTTCAGCGCTTTCATCGAGGTTGAGCCCGGATTCGTGACCTCGCGTTTGAGTACTTGAGCCCATAAGCGTTGCATAGAGTGGTTGTGAACTTCTTGTGCCATATCGAAGAAGCGGTAGAGCCAGTCTTGGTCGGGATCTCCGGCTGTTTCATCTTTACATGAGATATGTGCCAGTTTCAGGATCTGCTCTAGGTTTTTCTGTCTAAGTTCTTTGCGTTTCCTTTCGCGAATCAAGGCTCGCTCCAGTGTGCTTTTTTCTGGAGTCTCAGCCTGAAGTAACGCATCTAAGCCATAAAGCTGGGCGATATTGAGCACACGGCTCGCGCTGTCTTTGATGTAGCTGGATTTCTTTTCTTGGCGTTGAGTGTGCTCAGCTTGATGCTCTATGACAACGGGCTTATTGCTCTCAGACATGCTATTTCCTTAGCCATCATATGCTTAAAGTTAAGTATTAAATGTACCTCGGAACGGCTTTGCTCGCCAGAAAAAGACTGTGAGCCACTCTATAAAAATATCGCTACCATAAATGATAACAAGTTGTTAAAATTGTTATCGTTAGTTTTGGGGAGCTTATGAAGTATTTCAATGAAGATAAACTGAAGAAGCATCTGTCAATTGCCCTTTTATTACTAGTTTACCTAGCGGTGCTAGGTTATTTGTCTAGCTATTTGGCCTAATTAAAGGCAATTAACAGGCTGCGAATTTTTTAACACTTACATATCATCGTACTCGGCGATCTCGGTGCCTTGTATGACATATCCTGTTTCTGCCAACTCATGGCTAATGGTTTCTGTTTTTAGTGTCCCAATCACGTAGATAACATCCCACAGTTGTTGAACGGGCGCGCCTTTAGGGAATTTCACATAGATGATTTGATTTGGTGGTGGTGGTGGTACGTGAATACATGCCCCGAAGTACGGGACGAGTAGAAACTCCGTCACCATGTTTTCATCCCCTTCCAGTGGAATGACAAAGCCCGGGATTTTAACCATACTGCCGTTTAGCTCTTGTCGAACCGTGCCAACCTTTGACTGTTTCATTACATCACTGTCGTGGTCGATGGCGGGCATGCCATATGCGTCAAACTGGTTGCGCTCACTCTCCGGAATCAGGTCAATCCAGTCGAGAGTCAGAGTATCTTCTGCATGAGCAGTTATGCTTGATAACGCCACGGTGATCAGCGTTAGAAATAAAATCGTTATTTTCTTCATTGTTACACTCTAATCGTCATACCATCGCTAAGCGATTGTTTATAAGCTCTTAGTGCGGGAATAAATCCGACTAGGGTTCCCGCAAGTTGTACCGCTCCCAGCAGCGTCAGTTCATGTGATGAGAGGGCTAATATCTGTAGATTGATGCCATAGTGTTGCTGAACGAGAGGCGCAGCGAAAGCAAGTGCCGCATAGAGCCCGATGATTCCGATGATTAAGCCGATGAATGTCAGGACACTAGCCTCAAGAATTAACAGACTAAACACATGTCTAGGTCGAGCGCCCATCGCTCTTAAGATTGCCATTTCACGTCGTCTTTCTTGCAAGCTGGTGAGTAAGCTTGAAAGCATACCCAGTAGTCCTGCTATAACGACGAACACGGAAACGGCCATCAATGCTTGCTCCGCTACGGACATCATACCCCAAAGTTCATGTAATGCGACTCCAGGTAGGATGGCACTTAATGGTTCTTTGCCGTAGGTGTTAATTTGCCTCTGAAGAGCGAAAGTTTGAATTTTTGATTTCAGACCGATCAGCATTGCGGTGATCTGTTTGGGTTGGAAATCCATAGCGTTTAACTGTTCAGCGGTCGGATTGTTGCCTAAATTAGCACCGCTTTCCCAGCCAACGTGAATGGCTTCAATGGCTTGTAGAGAAACATGAATGGTTTTGTCTACGGGCGTTCCTGTTGGCGCCAAGATGCCTACAACTTTAAATGGTAATTTATCGTGGCGGCTGAATGCCACATCGCTGATCCCGTGTGCGATGACCATTTCACTGCCTATTGTGTAGTTGAGGGAACGAGCGACCTCTGACCCAATAACGGCTTCAAATAATCCATTAAACTCTTGCCCGTATTGAAACGAGAGGTTCTGTTTCTTTCCATATTGGTAGTAAGAGAAATAGTCATGATTGGTACCTAAGACTCGGAATCCTTTATGAGAATCGCCAAGTGAGATTGGGATTGTCCATGCGACCGAGCGGTGCTGGCTAAACTCCTGAAAACTCTTCCAATCAATATTATTAGTGGCATTGCCTATGCGAAAAACAGAATAAAGCAATAGATTGACCTGTCCGGAACGGCCTCCAACAATCAAATCTGTTCCTGAAATCGTGTTGGCGAAACTGCTTTTGGCTTCTGTTCGAATACGTTCAACACCGAGTAAGAGAATGACCGAAATTGCTACGGTCAGGATAGACAGTATCGCAGTGACTTTGCGGTTTCGAACACTTTTCCACGCAAGGCTAACGGTTGGTGTCATGACTTCCCTCCTGCCTGATTAATTTGTTCTAGATCGATGGTTCTGTCGAACAGGGGCTCCAGTGTCGGATCATGGCTGACAAACAGAAGGGTAGAACCCGCTTGATTGACTTGCTCTAAAAGCAGTTCGATAAAAGCAGTGCGATTGTTGTAATCAAGTGAAGAGGTCGGTTCATCGGCAATAATAACTTCCGGTTTACCGATTAAGGCTCTTGCTGCGGCTACGCGTTGCTGCTGACCGATGCTGAGTTCGACCACGGGTTTGTTCAGTAGGCTCTCTGGTAAGCGAAGTTTTTTCAACAACGCTTGGGCGTGCAAGATGATGTCACCTTCAACTTGCTGGCGACGTGAGGAAGAAAACTGACATGGCAGCATGACGTTTTCAATCACGCTTAAGTATGGCAATAGATTAAATTGTTGAAAAATATAGCCAATATTGTCAGCACGAAACTTATCGCGTTGGCTACCTGATAGCGCTGAAAGGTCTTTTCCCAACACGCGGATCTGACCAGAGGTAGCACAGTTGATGCCAGTCAGTAGCCCCAATAGGGTCGACTTTCCACAGCCACTAGGGCCTTTAATAAAAAGGTGTTCGCCACGCTTAATCGTTAGTGAGGGAATACTTATTGTCGCGGCTCGGTTACCTGGCCAGATGAACTCGACTTGATTGAGTTCGACGACAGGCTGATGACTAAGGTTATCCATTCTGGTTTCCAATCAAGAGGTAAGTGGCCCAACAGAGCTAGGCCACTTTAGCATTAGAATGAAATAGTTTTCTGACCCGGTTTAAGCTCCATTGCAGCTTGTTTGGTGTCAGTTAACAGGTTCACTTTGATTGATTCAGTGCTAGGGAACTGAGAGAACCAAGATGTTTCGATGTTGCTGATAGCAGAAACATTGTCACACTGGTAATGATACTCAACGGTGAACTCACCATGGCCACCTGATTCATGATCGTGATTGTCGTGGTCATGGTGCTCATCATGATCATGCTTATCTGCGCCTAAAGTGTGAGTAACAGATTGGTGCTCGACTTTACAACCAGCTTCAGAGGTTAGGGTGAAGACATGATCAGCATGGCTCAGTTTGGCTACAGCGTCTTTTAGCTGCTGCTTTTCTGCATCATTTGTAGGTGTGTGTTCAAAACCAACCACATCTGCACCTGGGGCTGTTATCTCTACAAGTAGCTCATTGCCATCTTGAGCAATATTGAATTCAACCTGACCATGGACATGGGCACCATGCTGGCGGAAACCTTCTTCTGCATATGCCAGAGAGCTAGTAGCCAGGGCAACACCCAACGCAAGAGGAGTAATCTTGTTCATTTTGATTCCTGAAAATATTTAATAAAGTAACTGTGACCAATAAAGGGAATAATGTTTAAGTAGTTGTTTTAAATATAATCAAGAAAGAGGCGGAGAGCGCGGTTGATAGGCATAAAACACCACTTCCTGGACACGAGTCGTTAGGGTAACGTCTGGTCGCAAGTTTAGTGGGGCAGCAAGGAGATTGAGAGGTGCCGGACTCGCTCCATGTAATCCACTGGCAAAAAGTTGGCAGTGATGTTCACTATGGTGAGTTGACGAAAGTTCGTACTGGTGCTCGATATAGGCAAAGTTGAGCCATAGCAACAGCGCAGCTGCTAACAGAGCAACCGCCATTGAACGAACTGAAACTGGGCGAGATATCAACACGGCGAGAACAAACAAAAAATGGAGTTGTTATACTATAACAACTCCATTCAAAAGGTGAAACCTAACTGCTCAATTGCTAGATGTTTTCTTTGACTAGCTTCAAGACTTGCTCAATCTCAGATTCATTGAGCGCGCCTTCTTTTACAAATAGCACTTTGCCTTGTTTGTCTTGAACAATGATCGCCGATGACTCTTTAGCTAAATCCCAATGACTTGCAACGGCTCCCTCTTCGTCTAGAACCATTGATGACCATGGAAATTCTTTTTTGCTGTCTTCCGCTGATGATTTAACGAACGATCCTGTTCCCCAGATAGCATCATCTTGGTTGATGATAGATGTCGTTTGGTAGCTTTGCTGAGGGAACTTCGCTGCTGTGATCGCTGCCATTAAAGGCGCATTGAGTTCTTTTGAACTGCTACGCCCAGCAATCGCTTGGATGACACGAACTTTACCGGTCATATCCTGCGTTGACCATGTCTGAAACGCAGTATCATCCCCTTGAAGAATGATTTCGCCGTAGCTTTTCACCTCAACCGTTGGGACGGCTTGACCCAAGGCGATGTTGTGTGCAAAAGCCAAGGCTGGAGAGCATGCAATTGCTAGAGTAAGAAGGGTTTTATTTTTCATTATGTTATTCCTTTTGATTGTGCGAGAAAAAGTATATACCGAAAATTTTGCTTGGGTAGAGAATTGTGCTGAAGTGTGATGAAATGTAATTATTTTGTTAACAAAATGCTGTCTAATAATGCCAAATTAGGTATAATCCACACAAGTTCTAAGGAATGGGGCAAAATCAAGGTTTCTCTTGTGTTTAGTAGGAATAGGGGGTGCTATGTTGCGTGAATTTACTACCTATCGTCCACATCAAGTTGCACGATTTGTTAAAACTTTGTTTAAAGGGCAATTTGTAATCTCAGGTGTGGGGAAATTTAAATTTGATAATGGCAAAGTTTTATTACCAGACGTGAAAGACTCTCGAAAACTTATGACCTACAAAGAGATTAATCAGGCCATTGCGGCACTATCTGTGTAGTACGCACAGGTAAGTTACTGATTTCAAGATATTAAAAAGTCGCCCTTGTGGCTAACTCCTATCAGCTAAGCAAATGAACAGTTGAACGATCCTGTGGTTGGTTGAAAATACCCTCAAGCATTTCATGTTTGAGGGTATCTTTATGACGGCTCAGCACTGTACCCTGAACCAGAACGAAAGAAACGGCCCAAATCAAGGACCGTTCGTATAAGTAAAACTCGCTACCCTGTTCGTTCCAAACACGTTAAGTGATAGGTACCCCTATTCGAGGCTCTTTACTGATTTCGTACCACAGAGGTTGTTTATCAGCCATATAACGGCGAACGTATTCCCAATAGCCATACATAGGGGCATGACTGCCCATGTTGTGCAGCAAACTGAGATATTGATGGCGTTGACCAGTTAAATCGGCATTGACCGCGTGTTTAGGGTTAAGCCAGAGCATTAACTCATAGCCATCTTTTAACCGCCCGTAGCCCATATGGGTTTTTGCAACAATGACGGATATTTCACACTCTTGCCATGGAATACGATAGAGCACTTTATCGTGCCAAACGTAAACCTCTTGGTTTTGTTTATGAAAGCGTACCGGCATGGCGATGGGCTTGAAAAGTCCTACCGCTATAGTGACTCCGATCAATGCCAAATAAATTAAGTCAATAACATAGGTATCTGACCATGACAGTCCATCAATAAATCCCCAACCTTTTAACCCGATCCATATCAGGGTAAATAGAAACACCAGCCCCATAAACTCCCCCATATCTTCAGCGTCTTTTCTTCGGTGAACGATGGGGATTTTTTTATTGCCGGGGTTTAATGGTTCTTGCTGAATTAAATGACCATTAGGGTAATGTTCCACACCGTGTTGGGTAATATGGAAGTTGGGAGTAATACCAAAGTCTTCTGGCCCGACCCAATGATTGGGGCCGACTTGTCTAATCTCACTCATGATGGGTTATTCCTCCGCGAACAGCTCGACTGCCGCTCGATTGAGCGCCAGTGCGGATAAACTGTCGTGAAAAACGTCTAATGCCAATTGCATCGTTTACCTGTCCACTCATGGACCTGTTCTGGCCATTTGTCTTTCAGAGGATTACACCAGAGTGAAAAAAGAGCGGGGCGGAGTAGAAATAAAATTGGCAAAACCAAGATAAAGCGAATTAAGGCGACAAAGTTGCTGTATCCTTGCTCTCTAGCTTTATCTGTGTTGATGCCCGGAACACGTGGAGTTTTACTGATTTGGTACCACAGTGGCTGTTCGTCTGCCATATAGCGGCGAACGTATTCCCAATAGCCATACATAGGGGCATGACTGCCCATGTTGTGCAGCAAACTGAGATATTGATGGCGTTGACCAGTTAAATCGGCATTGACCGCGTGTTTAGGGTTAAGCCAGAGCATTAACTCATAGCCATCTTTTAACCGCCCGTAGCCCATATGGGTTTT
>NZ_QEWN01000033.1 GCF_006124995.1 Vibrio sp. Hep-1b-8 | reverse complement strand
CTTTTACATCGTTGGCAAACGACCGGAAGCGAAAGGCATTGGCTTATTCCTATGCGCAAAGGGGCTCAATATACAACGGTTCGCAAACTGGGACGTGGAGAAGAATTAGTTGAGCTGAAGCTCTCTCCACAAGCAAAAAAGAAATGGTGTGATGCCCCGGAAATACTAGAGGCTCGCCTAATAACTAAGGTAGTTAAGGGGAAAGAAATACGACTGTTAACGTCAATGACAGACCCTTTACGTTACCCAGGAAAAGATATTGCGGAGCTTTACAGTCATCGGTGGGAGATAGAGTTAGGCTATCGAGAGATGAAGCAATATATGCTTCAAAACAGCCTTACTCTACGAAGCAAAAAACCAGAACTCGTTATACAAGAGTTGTGGGGGATGTTGCTAGCCTACAACTTACTTCGCTTCTTAATGTGCCAAATGGCTTACGACCAGAATAAAGTAATGCCTTATCAAATAGGCTTTAAGCAAGCGTCGTTGTTCTTAATAGGTCAGTTACAACTCCTTCCTGCTGTTGCGCCAGGTAGAATCCCTGAGGTAATGAACTACATACTCGATATGGCTGAGAGTTTTACGCTGCCAGAAAGGCGAGATAGGAGCTACCCAAGAGTGGTAAAAAGAAGGCCCAGTCGCTACGCGACTAGGCCTTCAAAAAGGTGTTAAATGCTTCTTAACTGACAAGCATTAAGCTTGATGCTCGCTTTTTTGTGCTTATATGCCGGCTAGACAATCGCTAAGTAGCGCATGACGGTACTTTAAAAGCACTAAAGCGATGGTATAGGCCTTAATTTTCGTGCTTATACATCACTTCATGATTTGTAGAGCCTAGATTATCGGCAGTGATACCCAACGCCTTGTTATTCTTCTATGGTTACCCGTTCAATCATAACCGTCTCTGCTGGCACATCATCATGCCCCATCCTTGATAGTGTATGTAGCTCGGCAATCTTATAAACGACATCCATACCCATTGTCACTTTGCCAAACACAGCATAACCCCAGCCGTTGTTGGTTTTTGCTGTGTGATCTAGGAAATCATTGTCATCAAGATTGATAAAGAACTGTGCGGTTGCAGAGTGTGGATCATCCGTTCGTGCCATTGCAATGGTGCCGTTAAGGTTCTTTAGACCGCGATTCGCCTCATTGGTAATAGGAGCGCGTGTTTCCTTTTCGTCCATTAATTCCGTTAGGCCACCGCCTTGGATCATAAAGCCTTTAATCACACGGTGGAAGATAGTGCCGTTGTAGAAACCATCTTCACAGTATTGTTTAAAGTTACGTGAGGACACAGGAGCTTTGTCTTTGTTAAGTTCGATTTGTATGTCACCAAAGTTGGTGTGAAGCGTAATCATTGTTTATGGCAATCTCATTGGAGTGATGGCCGCAATTATAGGTAGTGGTAGCGAGATATAACAAGTTTTTGTTCCTTTATCCGATGAAGTTGACCGTTCCCTGATTTAGGAAACGAAGCCGGTGCAAGGGTAAAAAAGTGAGCTCAATAGGCTCGCTGTTATATCTAAAGGGCAATGATGCCTAGTCGCGTTTAACGATGTTAACAAACTCCGTCATTATTGCGGCATTGGCCAAAATGCGCTGGTTGATATTCTGTTGACCAGGCGTTTCACTACAGCAGCCGAAGCGGCTTCCTTGCTGCACTAGAAACGATTCAAACGAGGTGTCAAAATGGTTGAAAATAATGCCATTTTGAACCGGACAATCATCAATCTCCCCGTCTGCTGCGACAGGAAAGAACTGTCCGAGAGTATCTCTCAAGTTTTCACTGAAACTCCCCGGAGTTTGCTGTGGTTCGAATGAATAGATGTAGGTATCTGTCAATAACACATCTTCATGGCAGGTCAGTATTCCATCTCGACTCGCGGACAACAGGGTTGGTGTATGATCCATGAGTATCTTTGCTTCGATGGATGTTCCTCTCCCTGACGTCGGAGTACCACCTTCAAGGTAAAATCCATGGTTAGGGTTTTCGCCAAGCTGATTAAATCGTTGACCAATGGCAAAGCCAGTAGGATTGACCAGTGGCAGCAAGCTCAGATTCACCTGTGCGAAAAGAGTTTGATCTAAACTCGATAGAAAATGCAGTAATCCCCATGGTCCGCCTGCCTCTTCGCCATGAAACCCGGCACTAATCATCAGGTTAGGATTAGTGGTAATGT
Source organism: Vibrio sp. Hep-1b-8 (assembly GCF_006124995.1). GTDB lineage: Bacteria > Pseudomonadota > Gammaproteobacteria > Enterobacterales > Vibrionaceae > Vibrio. Next base: position 11,473 of record NZ_QEWN01000033.1, on the reverse strand, counting down.
GTTGTGACGATTGTAGCAGGCATACAGGGTATTCACCTGAGGTTCCTAATATGCTCTTGGAGAGACCAAGGCGCTCTATCTGTTGTTCCAACAAATGGTAAAAACGATCAATATCGTTAGTTTGACACTCAAAAATCTCACTATGCCATTGATAGGCTAAGGCAGTAGATTGGGCCATTGTTACGTCCTTGTTAAAAATTCGTTTTGAACGTCGTCAGCATACCAGCAAAGTTAAGAAAGTGAAGTAGATTCAAAAGGATAGCGTAGGGTAGAGTGGTGGGAACTCGCTCCCCCATCTTTGGGTAGTCTGGGAGAGCTTATCTCTAAGGCAATGGTTATCTTCTGCATTCGCATAACGATATATCTATTATTGCGGCTTAATGCTTAGTTAAGAGCAAGGGTTAAACGAAATTCGTGCCTCACAACCTGTCGTCATCCTATTCTCGATGGTGAATGTCCAACCATATCGATGGCAGAGTTCTTCGACGATAAGTAGCCCCAATCCATGTCCATCATGGTTTGAAGTCTTGTGCAGTCCCGTACCTTCGTCCGTCACCTTGATGGAGTGCTCTGAGACCTCAAGCGTCACTGTCCCTTGGTCAGAGGCGGCAATGGCATTTCGGATCAAGTTTCCAATCACCATGTTGAGCACAGCGGGTGCGGCTTTGAGTTGTGGTGCTTGGTGGAATATTAATGCTGTCTCAATGTTTTTATCTTTGGCTTGAGCGGTATTGGTTTCGATAATGGCGTCAAACTCAGCTCTATCTACCTGCCTAACAGGCGCGTCTGCATCACTACGTTCATAGCGAACAAGACCAAGTAGAGCATCAACCATAGTACTCATTTGGGTCGTCGCTTCGTTGATACGCTGGATTTGACGCTGTTGAAAGTCATCAGAGGAATTACGTTCTAACAGTTTACTCGCGCCTTTTACAATGGTTAGCGGGGTTCTTAATTCATGGCTGGCATAACGGGCGAAAGCTTGTTCGCGTTTAAGTAAGCTATGGATTTCAAGGCGATCTTTATTGAGTTGATTGGCCAGTATCTGAAACTCTGATGCTGCACCTGATGGTATTTCGAATCGATGTGCTGAGTTGCCGCTTTGTTCAGTTAATCGCTCAGTCAGGTGAATAAGTGGGGCGATTAAACGCTGTGACATGCGTGAAAGCAGGGCACCGAATATGACCAATAGCCCGGCGATACTAGTGATGACAATAAGGCTGGCAAAGATGGTTTCAGATAGCCCAAACTCAATTTGATTGATGTCAGAGACCAAAATGACGGGATGCTTGGAGCCGTCCTTCATGTAATAGCCAAAGTAGAGCATGCGTGATTTTTCACCACTACCTACTTCCCCAACGAACTCCTCTTTGTCTTCAAAATGTCTGCGGTAACTTTCTGGCACAAGGTTAATGTCGTCATAGGCTCGCGTAAGGATGTCTATCGTTATCTCGCCTTGTTCACCGTGAAGAAAACGATGAATCGCTTCATTCTTATCTATTTCAATACGCCGCTCTCCCACTTTATCTTCAGACCAATTCAGAGCCGCATAGAAGATAATATAGCTTGCTAGACCCATGATTAAGGCGACAGAGGTAAAGAAAAATACCAGCTGGCTGGTAAGTGTGCGAGTACTGGTCCTGTTGACTGGTGTCATAATGCTTTTTCCAAACGAAAGCCAACTTTGGGAACGGTGACGAGCATAGAAGAAGCAAAAGGTTTGTCTAACTGGTTACGAAGATTGTAAATATGGCTACGTAAGATATCGGTGTCAGGCTCGTTATCTTGCCAAAGCATTGAGATAATTTCCTCACGAGTGACAACGTCAGGAGCTCGCTGGCACAGCAGTTCCAGTATTGCGTATGTCGTAGGGTTGAGAGTCAACTTTGTGCCATCTCGGTAAGCTTGATGAGTTTTTTGATCGATACGTAGATTGGCGAATTCAAGCCAAGTATCTGCAACGGTTCTGCGATAGCGCTTGATCAGAGCATGCAAGCGGGCTTCAAGTATTTCAAGATCAAACGGCTTGGTTACGTACTCGTCGGCACCGTATTTGAATCCACTTAGCATATCTTCGCGGCTGTCTAACGCAGTAAGCATGAGTACTGGCGTGACGTTGCCGGCTTCTCTGAGTTTTTCGCACACACTCAAACCACTCATGCGAGGGAGCATAAGGTCGAGTATGATCACATCAAAGGTGTTTTCCAGCGCGAGCTTCAATCCGAGTTCGCCATTATCAGCGTAATCTATGATCGTCCCTTCACTTTCGAAATAGTCAAATAAAATACCGACAATTTCTCTATTGTCTTCGACCAGCAATATTTTTTTCACATTGATACTCAATAAGTTAACGTAAGCTTAGTTTCAATTTAATCACCCAGTTAGGGTCGGATAAAGCGATCTATCTTATTACTTGAACAATAACATCTAAAGGCATTGTGCAGGAAATAGTAACGCCAGATAGAATCACCTGGCGTTATTAATGTCGCATTAGTGCTGCGGTTTATCATCCTCTAAATCTAAGTTTCAGCCAATAGAGTCACCTTAACCACAGCACGGTTCCCCAAACGGTTAAACTGGATATCATGCTCAGTAGAACAAGAGCAGAACCTATATTCTTAGCGACACCTGATAACAGGTGGTAGTCGAGACTAATCCGATCAACCATGGCTTCTATTGCGGTATTGACCATTTCTGCAAACAGGACAAAAACCATGCTCAGTATTACCAGTAAGGTGTGTGTAGCGGGGAGGTCAAGCCAGAATGCAAACACAGTAAGGGGAATAAATAGCGCGAGTTCCTGTTGAAATGCCGCTTCATTTTTACATAACCACTTGAAGCCATTATAGCTATGAACAAGGGTATAGATAATGCGTAGGATACCTGTGCGTCGGATGACTAATTGTTGTTCCATATCTTAATCACTCTTAGGCTAACATTATGAAATTGTTTGACATGTTTGGGTAATGTCGAGTTCTGCATCATGGACTTGGGAACGAACACCATATAAGCCCAGTAAGCTATGAAAAAAGTTGTCATGTGACAGGATGCTATCTTTGGCTTTACGCTCCAAACACGTTTTGTTTATCCCTTTTTGCTGGGCATATTGATCTGGCATCCACATAAACCATGGAACATGAGTTTGCTCTTTGGGTGCAATAGCATAGGGCGTGCCATGCAGATATAGCCCGTTCTCGCCTAGTGATTCCCCATGATCTGAAATGTAGGTCATCATGACGTTGTATTGGTCAGAGACGCTTTGTAACTCGTCGATAACCTGAGCGAGCACGTAATCTGTATAGACTAGGGTGTTGTCATAGACATTCGAAATTTGCTGGTCGTTACAATTCTCGATATCGCTGCGGTTACAGGCGGGTTGGAATGGTGCTTGCGCATCTGGGTATCGCTGCCAATATGTTGGGCCGTGGCTACCAATCGTATGTAAAACCAGCAGTTTGTTGCGCAGTCCGTTATCGATAAAGTCCTCAGCATCCTTGAGCATGGCAACGTCAAAGCAGGTTGAACCGTTGCAGTCTTCGTTCTTTAAAGAAGCATTGATTGCGGTATAGGCTAGGTTCTTAGCAACACCTTTGTCGCCGCCATCATTATCGATCCACAGTACGTCTACTCCTGCATGTTGCAAAACATTGAGGATATTATCTTGCGCGGACGCACGAGGTTTGTTGTATGAGTCGCGGGTCATGTTAGAGAACATACAAGGCACAGAGAGTGCGGTATATGTTCCGCATGACGACACATCCTGAAAGGCGATCAGTCCTTTTTCTTTCGTGTAAGGGTTGGTATCTCTACGGTAACCATTGTAAGCAAAGTTCATCGCTCGGGCAGTCTCACCGAGCACAATCACCATGAGCGTTGGTTTTCCATTAGCTGTTGCCTCTACTTGTGCATCTGTACCTAATGGTTGATACGCCAGCTTTGTTTCAAAGTACGTTCTATTGATGTACTTGGCGCCATTAAAAATATGAGCGGGAATGATCATCTTACTTAGGTAGTGGTTGTTTCTTCCTACCGATGCATAATCTTTGTAGCAGGTCTCTGCAATGAGTCCGATACCGACAATGGCAATTAGCAAAATGCCAACTCTGGCAACAAACGCATTCTTCCAATTACGGTGGGGCGTAATACGAACCATCGCCAAAAAGAGACATGGAAAGACTCCAAAGCCCAACAAATAAAGCACGGTGGTCATATTGAAGTAGAAAGAGATCTCAGTTGAGTTTGTTTCAAACACACTCTCCATCATGGTGTAGTCAAACAGCGTCTGGAAGTTGACTTCGGCATAAAGAGCACCAGCCGAGGTGAGTATGACGAACATCATGAATGGTTTGAAAAAATAGGGCCAAGCGAACAATGAAAAAATGATGATAAATGAACAGGTAAGCAATACCGGCGTGGTATAGGCAAACAAAGGGTTAGAGACATTGGCGCTAAGATTGAAAATCGTTTTTAGAACGGGATAGTTCATTACTGTGCCAAAGTATAGTGCGCACAAGACAATAAGCGTCGTCATGTTCATCTCTATACGGCGAAAAGGTAATGATCTTGAACTTATCATAAACAATATACCTGATTGCGAGTTTTGGAATTCTTGGTAGTTATTGGTGATGAGTGTCTCAAGCGTAATGTGAAAAAAATGTCGATTGAAAAATTGACGTTAGGAACGCGGGCGAATAGATAGACGTCAGTGTGGGAGAAAACGGATTCTGGTGCGTGATAGCGCGTATCATGGCATAGTGATGGCGCAAAATGTTTAACTCAGTCTCACATGACAGTTTGTATGTTGAGGACATCATTAGCCATGAAAGCCGCGCTTCCCATTGCGACGCGGGCTGAAATCGTCGATTTGGATGGCCCCGTTTTACTTGGCAAAGACATAGACAATGGTCTGGAATATCATTCAGGCCGCCTTCACCTTGTTTGACTGTGATTGCCGGCGAATGGGTTCGGCACTTTCTGTTGATAAAGTGCCGAACGTCGTTTGTTACCAGAGATGACGGATTAGCTCACCATTTGCAACAAAATATCGCTTATTTGATTCTATTCACAATGTATAATCGTAAGTCTCTCGACGTCATGTAAATAAACGCAACACAATGGACTATTGATGAAACTACAACAAATCGACAAGCAGTTATACCGTTCACGTTTGAATGTGGTTATTGTCTCATGCATCGCCTTTTTAGCCTTATCGAGCCTAGCGGTATCACAGACATTAATTTATTTATTCCCTGCCGAATCAGGCTCTCACTTCCATTGGAATCTGCTTGGCGTTGTGGTTAGTGCGCTACTCGTCGTGACCATTTTATTCAAGTTTAAAACTCATCCCAAGATGCATGAAGTCGTCTATGTATGGGAGCTTAAACAGGCGTTAAATCATATCTATCGCAAGAGTAGAGCACTGAAAGCTGCGGCAAAGGAGGGCAATCCACAGGCAATGCTTGCACTTCAGTTTAGCTATGATGGTTCACGTCAGTTATGGCAGTTGGATGACAATACCATAACGATCAATAGCCTAGAGTCGGCGCAAAGCGAGCTTGAACAATGGGCGCAGGAGTTTGGCGTTGAGATAGATATTGCTCACTACCACGCAGAGATCCTAAAGTCGTTTTGACTCTCGTCTGTGCGTTGAGTGTTAGTGAACAGCAGACGCTTAACGCGCAAATTATTTGTGAGCACGAATGATTGTCTACTGTTCGTAACGACAACACAGTAGATTGAAGGCAACAAAAAGCGAGCATTACGCTCGCTTTATCTGTTAAATAGTCGCTGGTCTATAAACTTAGATTGCCAGAGACTCAATCAGATAGTCTAGCGTGGTATTGCTATCATCTTGATTGATGACAGTGGGTAAGAAAATGAGTTTCTTTAACCAACCGCGATTCATAAGCTCATCGAGCAAATCGTGATAGCGGAAACTACACTTGCCGATATTATCCGTGATCTTCTGGCCTTTTTTAATTACGTTGCAGAAACCATACACAGTGCTGTCTCGAATAGTCAGTCCACTGGTTGTTGTGATCGCCACGGTATGTCCACGTGCTGCGCATTCGTGAACAAGGCGAAGAGTGGTATCGGTTTCTGGGCACACGCGTTCCCACGGGTACATAAGGAAACAAATGTGCATTAGTCGTCCTCTACTAGGTCATAGCTGTTATAGTCATCATCAGAGACTGTTGGTTTACTGTTTAATGTATGGAAGCGTTTTTTACCACGAGCAAGCTTTATGTATTTCATCCAAGTACGCTCTAACTTGGTGGTTGGTTCTTTCTTGCCTTGAATAACGTCTAGGAAATCAGATTCAGCTTGATTCTCTGGAGTTAACTCACCACTTTCGAGTCCGAGTAACGTTTTTCCATAAAACGTGAGTAACTGATCTTCAGCCAGAGTGAAGTCTCCAGATTTAGAAAATCCACGTGAGAAATGGACATTGTCATAGAAGTGCGTTTTACCTTGTCGAATTTCTTGAAAAGACATTGCAATCGTCTCGATTAAGTAGGGTTATTGGTATGCGAAAGATATTCGCAGTTTGGCAAAGTTAACAACAAATAATTTTTGTCGTTATAACAATGCATTGTGATTAAATTGCATGATTTTATCGCCTTCATAATTACCCGATTAACAAATAAACAATAGACTAAACTGAGCCAAATGGCTCAACTCTCGCGTTTAGTTAAATCTCCTGTTGGATCGATGTACAAGGCAAACATATACTTCGGTAAATAACGCGACAGATGGCGTTAATCTTAGTGGTTTCACTCTCTATCGATGATAGATATTAATGGAATAGAAAATGTCGAGATTTGTTACGACGGACAAAGAACCTGAGGGCTTAATTCACGCGTTGTTACTTGATGGCAACGGCGGTAGTCGAAAATTGTCATGGCAAGAAGTCAATCAGTGGGATGAATCAGAAAGTGGCTTGTGGCTGCATTTTGATTACAGTCACCAAGAAGCGCGCGACTGGATAAAAAGATGCAGTGGACTCAATGAGATAGCTGTAGATGGTTTGCTGAACAGTGAAAACAGACCGCACGTGCTGACTCGGGTAAATAACCTCTTGCTCATCTTGCGAGGTGTGAATCTCAATCCTGGCTCCAATCCAGAAGATATGGTCTCGGTACGGCTGTGGACGAACGGCAAAATCTTAATCAGTAGCAGAAAAAGAATGCTGCTTTCGACACAAGATATTGTCGCCAACCTTAATGAGAATGCTGGCCCCGCAAAGAGAGGCTTTAAACCGACTGGCAGTGGAACGGTTAGAATGGCTGAGTGATGTTGACCGACTTGCGTTGCGTAGTATCGCCGACCGACAAATTCGCTATGTCGAAGATATCGATACGATAAAAGAGCGTGCTTCTATGGCGCAAGAGGAATTGCTCAGTCGTATTTCTGAGCAGCTAAATAATCGCAGCTATGTCTTGACGGTGATTGCCGCTATTTTCTTGCCTCTGGAATTCTTTACCGGACTAATGGGGATCAATGTCGGCGGGATGCCTGGTGTCGAAAATAGCATGGGCTTTTGGATTGTTGTGGCGATATGCTTTGGCGGAACTGCTCTGTTGGCAGTGTTTCTGTCGTGGAAAAAGTGGCTTTAATCAGCGTCTTTTCTATCCTCCAAACCACAAATCTCATATCAGCCTTCAAATTTGAGGCTCTCAGCAAGTAAAGCGGTCGAGTTATCTGTTATTAACCTGTCTATAACTTTATAGTTTATATTCCATGACCATTGAAGGAGCGGAGAGAGTTTGTGTACAAAATTTCTGAGCTAGCAGCACTTGTTGGATTGTCGCGCACAGCCTTGCTTTATTACGAAAAGCAAAAGCTGATCTCCAGTCATCGTCTATCTAACGGTTACCGTGTGTATGGTGATAAGGAGTTACAACGCGTGCGTTTGATCCAGCAATTATTGGCTGGGGGACTGACACTAAAAGAGTGCAAAGTATGCCTTGAAGCCAAGGTAGACAGGCAATTATTACGAAACCGACTTGAAGCGCTTGATATAGAGATTGAGCAGAAGCAGAAATCGCGCCGTCTTCTCGCAGCACTGCTCGGAGAAGAAGAGAGCAAAGGCTGGCATACGGGGTTAGACAAACTGGCTCCAGATGCTCATTTGGAATGGTTAATTAAGCAAGGTTTCAGCGAGAAAGAAGCGTTGCGACTTAAATGGTTATCAAAAGATATGAACGAACACGATGTATATATGGCAGACTTTATGAAAGTTTTCGAGACGCTTGAGCGTTGGGGGCCAGGCAGTGAAGTCGATACAGCCAAAGCATTTTCGTTAGTGACCTCTACACCTGAGCGGATCTTGGAGGTCGGTTGTGGCAAGGGCTTAGCTACTCAGGTATTAGCGGACGTTTGTACCGCGGAAATTGTAGCGGTCGACAACGAGCAATCAGCGTTAACGCGACTCACCGAACGTTTTTCACAGCAAGGGATCACTCATCGCCTCGAAACAGTGTGTGCAAGTATGACCGACTTGCCTTTTGATGACCTAAGCTTTGATCTTATTTGGTCAGAAGGTAGCGCATACATTATGGGAGTAGAAAAGGCTCTCAAATCTTGGCGACCTTTACTTTCTGAACATGGGTTGTTAGTCATCAGTGATATGGTTTGGCGTGCTGCTGAGCCTAGTGATGAGGCGTTGGAATTCTGGAGCCAAGAGTATCCTGACATTCAATCTATTGAGATGCGTTTGATTCAAGCTGAAAAGGCTGGCTATAAGGTGATCAACCATTTCCCACAAAGCGCACAAGCATGGCTGAATTACTATGCTCCGTTAAAGCGTCGAGTCGCAGAATTGGAAGCGGAAATGGGAGAGTCGCAGGCGCTAAAAGACATTAAGCGAGAAGTTAAACTGTGTACTGAACTGGCAGATGAGTTTGGCTACCACATGTTCGTTTTAGCCAAAAACTGACTCGAATAAGCCCTCTTAGCTATATTGGCGTGAGGGCTTATATCATGTGTTTTATCGACGCCGTTTACATTTCTTCAGTAAAATCTTCATCGGTATATTGGCTGCTATCAGAGCACTCGATCTCGTAAACCAGTTCAGACAGAGTTTGCGGATTGAGTACTATTTCTTGAGGTACTTCAAAGCGACATGCCATCATTCGGTTAAATATCTGCCAGTGGTTGAGCAGACAGACTTGTAATTCATTGGTCTCGTCGGACCATGTTTCTTTCATAAATGGCGTCAAACTCGCCGCACTGTGTGCAAACATAATCATCTGCCATTTAATTTCCCAGATTTTGACCTGATTTTGCGGGTGCTCTTGGTTGTATTGCTCAGCTAAACGATTGACGAGACTTTCTATTTCGCCCGAATTATCAATAAAGTAGTCAAATAGCGCGTCTTCTTGACGAACCGCGTCAGCAATAAACTGGATAGGTTGTTTGCATTCGAGCATATGCGCTAGCAAGCGCACAGCGAATAGGTACAACTTAATGTTTGAACTTACATCGCTGGGCATGTTGCCAATGATGGTTTGTATATAGCTTTCCATATAGCGATGGAGCCCATCACTAATCGAGTACCATATCTGTTCTTTGCTGCCGAAATGGTGACGGATGAGGCTATGAGATACCCCCGCCTTATCACTGATATTCCTCAGTGATACTCGCTCGTAACCCAGTTCGCAAAATAGGTCTGTAGCGACACGCATGATCTCACACTTGGTTTTTTCTGCGTCTTGGGCACTTCTTCGGCCTTGCTTTCGTTCAGTCATAGTTACCGTCAATTTCTAAAAACGCTCTCTTTCTACCAGAAAAGCGTGGGGATTTCATCAATCAAGCGCATAAATAGCATAGTACATTTCTGAATTTTATTGTACGAGTGGAAAATAAATATTGATCTGCCACACAATCTTTATATGCTGCACATTCGTGTAATAAAACTCGTTGAGATCCCTGATCTACAAAACAGTCGTTACGATCGCTTTATCGCTAATATTGGTGCGACTGATCGTGCATCAATGTCGTTTCAAGTCAGCGGTGAAGTTGAGGTAGTGGACGTCAGAATGGGCAGTGTCGTGAAGAAAGGACAGCTTCTTGCTTGGCTCGATCCTACCGACTACCAACTGGCATACGATGCGAAGAACGCAGAGTATGATCTGGCTTACCTGGAATGACGGCACAGGTTCGCCTGCTCAATGAAAAACGCTTTGCTAAAGTCGATATCTCACCAAGCGCTTGGATTAGTAAGAGTGGTCAACATGGCCAACTCTTCAAGTTCGATCCTCAACAGCAAGTCATTACCCCCGTTGATGTCACGCTCGATGTCAACGGCAATGTTATCGCGGGTCTTCAGCAGGGCGATCTGATTGTGCAGGCGGGTGTCGAGAATCTAGTCTCAGGTCAACAAGTAAAAGCATGGACTAAAGAGGGCGGTATTTAAGATGAATCGAATTAATTGGATTGCCGCTGGCTTATCTTTGAGTTTACTCACCGCGTGTATGCCGGAAACGGAACATCGCCCACTCAACCCACTTGTTGTTGATACATTCACTGTCGCTCAAGCTACAGAGAGTCAGTTTCGTACCTTCAATGGTCAGGTAATCGCTGTCCTCAATGATACCAAGGTAAGGCAAAAGTTGGCTGATGCGCAGGCGTGAACGGACTAAAGAATTAGTACCGCAGTTCAATGAATCGAAGGCGCGTCGTCTTGGCATCTCTAAGCAAGAAGTCTCTGAAACCTTACAGATGGCGTTTGGCGGAACACCAATCGGCTTATTAGCGATGGATATGCCTTTTAGTTTCACGGCGTTTCTTGGCTTACTTAGTCTGAGCGGAATGATTCCTTTGGTGTTTGACGCATTTTTTGGCTCAATGGCAATTACGATTATGGCGGGTCTTGGATTCGCGACGGTACTGACCCTTATTGTCGTACCGGTATTGTTTGCCATTCTTTTCCGGTAAGCGTTCACCAGCAGTCCATTGACAAAAAGTGTGAGTTAACGCAATTGATCCAACATTCCTAATTGAGTGATCATTTCTAGCCGTCATGCTTAATGCATGAAAAAGAAAAAATCTAAATTCTCATCTTCGCCGCCCGTGGCCTCAGATATCAACGAAGCGAATGCGCTGATTGTTGAGCTCTGGGAGCAGTTGCGCCACTATGAGGACAAGCTCAAAACTAGCAGCGCTAATTCATCCAAATCACCATCATCCGATGGGCCTAAAGAGCGGGCTGAAAGAAAAAAGCTCAAAGCTCTAGTGGTCGCAATCCGAGAGGAGCTACACAAGGTCACTCAGGGCACAAACGACAACTCTCAGAATTAAAACCATCTGATACCTTTGTTGAATGTTACCCAGATAGTGCCTGTTCTTGTTGTGGCGATACGAACCTTAAGATGAGTGATAAACCTTTTTATCGACATCAGGTTCATGAAATTCCCAAACCGACAATGGATATTACCGAGTATCGGCTCTTTTCTGGTAAATGCTCTCATTG
>NZ_QEWN01000032.1 GCF_006124995.1 Vibrio sp. Hep-1b-8 | reverse complement strand
CGGTTAAGTCATGCCGACGGCTGGCTAAGGTGATTTGATAACAAAAACCGTAACAAGGTCGATGATGAAACACGCTGGCAGACAAGGACTCTTGCCCATCGAACTGAGTCACAACCAAGGCATCATCGCCGAGTCCTTCTATATCTATGGTGTACGCCAATGTCGCCATACGTCTCTCCTATCGTTAACACCAAGCACAAAAACCTTAAATACAAATTACCGCGACAACGGTAATTTGGGGTTAAGGCTTTCAGGAGGCTTCCTGTAGGAAGCCTCTGAAAATCAAAGTGATTAAGCTTCGATAGGTTTACGCCAATCGTCTGAACCAGACGTACCTGCGTTGACGTGATCCCAAGTGATCTTACGGTACGACATTGAGACCGTTAGATTTTGCGTGAAGTCGGACATCGACGGATCTTGACAGTGTGGCATCTCACACTGGATATCGACGATAGACGCGTTTTCTAGCTTAGTGGTGAAGAAGTTCTCTTGTTTGCCTTCAATAGAGGTGCGGTACCATTTCAGTTCAACAGTCTTCATCTTCTCACCAGAAGAAAGCGCGTTGTACAGCAGTGGTACGGCTTTGTTGAGAGTGACGGTAAACTGGAATGGCTTATGAACACGTTGACCAGAAGGTTGACCAGATTGAGGATCGGTCGGAACCGAAATAACGTGGTCAAACTTCTGAACCAGCATCTCGTCTTCATGACCTTCTACATAAGAGTCACCGATAGAGTCAGCCGTACAGGCGCCCGCCGTGATCAGACCCTGAGTTTCACCGTCGATAGAAATATAACATGGAGTTGGCATAGTAAAATCCTTAGAGGTTGTGTGTAATAACACTCACTCTTAATCAAAAAGCGTGCCAAAATGAAAATGTATATATTTCAACAATTTAAGCATTTGTTAATATACAAGCTGAGCAACTTTTTGCTCGAATCGAGCAAGATCTTGCCCAGATCGAGCAAAAAGTTGCCCGGAAGCAAGAATAGTACCAATAAGATTAATTTACCAACGATGGTTACTTACTAAAGCTACAACGCGACGACAATATCGCGCTATATCTTTTGACACTTTAGCTTGTAATTAAAGCGAGGCAAGAGGGCAATTTTGAGCAGATAAAGCCGAGTATAGTGTTACTCGGCTTGGCGTAGTGCTGATAATTACAAGAATGCTTTGAATGGCAGTTCAGGTTCGTTTTTGAAGATGTCTTTAAAGCCGCGGAAATGCTGGTAGTGCATACGACCTTTATCCGTTGGGTAGGTGTATTTGCCACCGACTTGCCAAAAGAATGGAGCAAATTGATATTGCAGGCGATCTTTCTTCATGTTCCACAATACTTCAATTTCACGTGGATCATTTTGGAAGTTAGCCCAGATATCATGGTGGAATGGCACCACAACCTCACAATCGAGAGACTCTGCAGCTCTAAGAATATCGGATGATGTCATCTTATCCGTTACACCACGAGGGTTTTCCCCGTATGAAAGGAGAGCGACATCGATTTGGTATTCGTTACCATGCGCCGCATAGTAATTCGAGTAGTGTGAATCCCCTGAGTGGTAGACGGAGCCTCCGGTTGTTTCAATTAAATAGTTCACCGCTCTTTTGTCCATTCCATCTAAAATGTTTTTGTCGTAAGAGGATGTGCCTTCGGGAAGAGTGACCAGTGCTGTACGATCAAAAGAGTCCAAAACTCGGATTTTGAGATCACCGATTTGAAGCAGATCGCCGACTTTTGCCACGACGCAGCGCTGCTCGGGTACACCCCAACTGATCCATAAGTCGACACAAGCTTGTGGGCCAATAAACTTCACATGCTCAGGGCAATTTTGCAACACCGCAGCGGCGACGTTGATATCGATATGATCAGCATGGTCGTGGGAGGCGAGTACCGCATCGATTTCTTTGATAGCAAAGGGATCAAGCGGGAAGATAGCTGTGCGCAAATTAGGTTGGAGTGCTTCAACCCCGCCCATGCGCATCATTTGATGCTGGTTTTTCATTAACGCATTCTTTTGCGTTTTTTTACCTGTACCACACCAGAAATCGATGGAGATATTGGTGTTACCTGCGCTTTTGAGCCAGATGCCTGTACAGCCAAGCCACCACATAGAAAACGTATCGGGTTCGACTACTGTGTTTTCAATCTCTTCGTTTAACCATGTTCCCCATTCTGGGAAGGTATTTAAGATCCAAGATTCACGGGTTATTTCATTCACTTTGCTCATAACAGTACCTTTGAGTTGACGATATTGGATTAATTTAGGGTGCAGGAAGCCAAGCGTCTTAACAGGCAGTTGAGACGCTGAACTAAGTGTTTGTTATTTATCTACTTATTTTCTAAACCAGAATGACTTGCGTACCACGGGCTTCTATCGCTTTGACGACATCTGGATTGGCATCTTTGCCAGTGATGACAATGTCAATTTTACTTGCTGGGCAGAAAAGCATTCCGGTTCTTTGCCCCACTTTAGAGCTATCAACGACCACGACCAGTTTGTCGATTTGTTCGAGCATTTGTTGCTCGGCCACGGCGGTTAGCATGTCTGCTTTATAGAGCCCTGCATCGGTCAGTCCTTTGCCTGAGGTGAACATCCAATTACCCGCGTAGCTACCCAATGAGTCTGGAGCTGGGTTAAGGAAGATGTTTTGTGCCTTGTTGTATTGTCCCCCAATAATGATCACGTCCTCATGATCTTCATTGATCAGGTAGCTCGCCAATGGAAAGTAATTTGTGACGATTTGGACATCTTTGCCACATAACTTTTGGCCGAGTAAAAATGCGGTCGAACCACAGTTGATCACGACACTATCTCCAGAGTCACACAACTCAGCTGCACGCAGTGCAATCAGGGACTTCTCTTCGTAGTGGTCAGTGCTGTTGATGTTAAGTGGTGACCATTTTTTCTTTTGATTTTCTATTCGTTCTGCACCGTTGCGAATTTTACGCAGCTTACCTAGCTCATCCAGTTTTGAAATGTCGCGACGGGCGGTCGCAGGAGAAACATTAAAACTATCAATGATATGTGAAACATTGATGGTGTGGTTTTCTTCTAATAACGACAATATGCCGTTGTGTCTTTGTACTTCATTCATTGTTATCACCTGTTCAAGTTTGTGATTACTTGGTGATTGCTTGTGATTTTTTTTGATTCTAATAATCACCGCTTTGAATGTCAAATGGGCGTGAAACAAAAACATGCTATAAATCACAATATTACGCAACCTATTGATTTATAGGTTTTTTGATGAATTCTGTGTGACAAGCTACCCAAAAATAGCCACAAGTGAGAGGCAAAATTGATAAAAATCAAAATAATCACAAATGAGCATTGAATGATTACTTTTGATTGTTAAAGTTTAATCCGTGAGCAAAAGAGGGCGTATTTCACTACCTACAAATGGAAGCGCCCTGTCCTACAAACCAAATAAAAATACAAAGACTATTAGGGGTAAAGATATGGAGTTTTTATACGACATCTTCTATATTTTTTACAGCCAAGTGATGACCAAGGCTCCGCTATTGCTGGGCTTAGTGACATTGATTGGCTATTGGCTGCTTAGACGTGATGCCACAACTATCATCAAAGGATCAATCAAAACCGTTGTCGGCTTTATGCTTGTTCAAGTCGGTGCGGGCACTCTGGTTGCTGGCTTTAAACCCGTGATTTCAAAACTATCTGAATATCATGGTTTAACTGGCTCGGTTATTGACCCATACACCTCAATGATGGCGACCATGGAAACCATGGGCGACAACTACTCTTGGGTGGGGTATGCGGTTATTCTTGCGCTGGGTATCAACATTCTTCTTGTCCTTCTCCGTCGCTATACGGGTATACGCACAATCATGCTGACTGGCCACATTATGTTTCAGCAAGCGGGTTTGATAGCCGTGTTCTACTTTATTCTTGGCGCGAGCATGTGGGAAACCATCATTTACTCAGCGGTATTGATGGCACTCTACTGGGCGATATCTTCCAACATCATGTTTAAACCGACAGAAGAAGTTACTGGTGGTGCGGGTTTCTCAATTGGTCACCAACAGCAGTTTGCTTCTTGGATTGCGACAAAAATTGCGCCAAAACTGGGCGACAAAAAAGACAGTGTTGACCATCTTGAGTTGCCTAAATGGCTCCACATTTTCCATGACAGTATTGCGGCAACGGCCATAGTCATGACGGTATTCTTTGGCATTATCTTACTTTCATTTGGTTTGGATAATCTTCAACAGATGGCGGGTTCAACCCACTGGTCTATTTATATTCTCGAAACTGGTCTTAAGTTTGCGGTCGCGATTCAAGTGATTGTTGCTGGTGTTCGTATGTTTGTTGCCGAACTTTCGGAGGCATTTAAAGGGATCTCTGAGCGCGTTATTCCTAATGCCGTATTAGCAATCGATTGTGCGGCGATTTACGCTTTTTCTCCTAACGCAATGGTATTTGGTTTTATGTGGGGGGCTTTAGGCCAATTTGCTGCAGTTCTGGCAATGTTGGCATTTGATGCACCCATTATGATCATTCCTGGATTTATTCCGATGTTTTTCTCTAATGCCACAATTGGTGTGTTTGCCAATCACTTTGGTGGCTGGCGAGCGGTGATGAAGATCTGTTTTGTGATGGGCATCATTGAGGTGTTAGGTAGTGCATGGGCTATTCACCTATTTAGCCAACAAGGTACTGAATTTAGTGGTTGGATGGGTATGGCTGACTGGGCTTTGGTATTCCCGCCAATTATGCAAGGCCTCTCAGCATCTGGAATGTTCTTCTTTGTTCTATTGGCTCTGTCTGGCGTGTACATGTTCTTTGCTGCTAAGCAATTGCGTGCGGAAGAAGATGCTCAAGGCGTGGTGACGGTATGTGAAGAGCCTGAAGTTATCGAAGCCGTCGAGCAAGCACTCAAAGCGAGTGATGGTGTGCGTCCGGTGAGCATTCTTGCGGTATGTGGAAATGGTCAGGGTTCGTCGATGATGATGAAAATGAAAATAGGCAAGTACTTGGAGAAAAAAGGTATCCCTCATGTGATGGACTCGTGTGCGGTATCTGACTACAAGTCAAAGTTGGCATCGACAGACATCATTGTTTCTTCAAAGCATCTATCGGCAGAAATGGAACCTGGAGAGGGCAAGTTTGTACTCGGAGTACAAAACATGCTCAATCCAAACTCTTTTGGTGACGAGCTACTCGACATCATCAATAAGAACTTTGTCCAAGCTAAGTAGCCTGTCAATCAATAGGCAAGTATCTAATAACAATAATTAAGTGCCAGTTATCGCTGGCACTCCATTGGAGATAAAACCATGGGTTTTAAGCAAT
Source organism: Vibrio sp. Hep-1b-8 (assembly GCF_006124995.1). Lineage (GTDB taxonomy): Bacteria > Pseudomonadota > Gammaproteobacteria > Enterobacterales > Vibrionaceae > Vibrio. The sequence goes on along the minus strand of NZ_QEWN01000032.1, from coordinate 12,733 downwards.
CACTAATCGACAATAACTCAATCAAACTGCATGCCAGTGCAGCCAATTGGCGTGAGGCTATCGCTATCGGTACGGACATGTTGATTGCCTCAGGCGCAATTTTGCCAAGTTATCATCAAGCCATCATCGACAGTGTTGAGAAACTTGGTCCATACATTTGTATAGCGCCAAACTTAGCACTGCCTCATGCCCGTCCTGAAGATGGGGTGATTAGAACCGCATTTGCCCTCGTTACTCTTGAACAGCCTGTGTTGTTTGATGGTGAGGAAGAACCCGTTGATGTACTGATTACCCTAGCAGGTAGTTGTTCTAATCAGCATATGGAAGGGTTAATGGAAGTGACTAGTGTACTTGATGATGAAGAGTCCGAAACCGGGGTAGACCTAAACAAGTTACGTCGTTGCCGTACTAAGACTGATGTGTTTAACGTCATTGATCAAGCTCTTGCGGAATTGGTCTAAGGAGAAAGTATGTATAGCGCACTCAAGCAACGTGTTTTGCAAGCTAACCTTAAGCTGCCTAAATATGGTCTAGTCACTTTCACTTGGGGCAATGTATCTGAAATCGATCGCCAACTCGGCGTTATCGCTATCAAGCCCTCGGGGGTTGAATATGACGCAATGACAGCTGATGACATGGTTGTGGTTGATCTGCAAGGCAAGGTGGTCGAGGGAAGGTTAAAACCATCGAGTGATACCGCAACACATATCGAGATCTATAAAGCATTTCAAGAAGTTGGTGGCGTAGTACACACTCACTCACGTAGTGCGACTATCTGGGCGCAAGCAGGGATTGATATCCCCGCTTTAGGCACCACTCATGCGGATTACTTCTACGGTGATATCCCTTGCACTCGTAAGTTATCTCATGACGAAATTGCCGGAGCTTATGAGCAAAATACTGGGCTCGTTATCATTGAAGAGTTTGAAAAGCGCGGTATCAAACCTATGGCGGTTCCAAGCGTGATAGTGGCAGGACATGCTCCATTTTCATGGGGTAAGAACTCGGATGATGCCGTGCACAATGCCGTTGTTCTGGAAGAAATTTCAGCGATGGCTTTGGCGACTCGCTCATTAAACAGCGGAATCAAGATACAGCCTGAGTTATCTGATAAGCATTACTTACGTAAACATGGCGATAACGCTTATTACGGCCAGCGTTAACCCTTTTTGTTGCGAGGAGACTCGATGTACAAAGTATTAGCATTAGATTTGGATGGCACAGTGTTGACTGATGAACACACTATCCATCCACAAGTAAGGCAAGCAATTCAAGAAGCTAAGCACAAGTGCAAAGTGGTGGTGGTCACTGGACGCCATCATACCGCAGCTAGACCCTATTATTACGAACTTGGACTAGACACACCGATCATCTGTTGTAATGGCACTTATGTCTACGACTATGCCAACGATCAGGTGCTAAAGCACAATGCGATAGCGAAAGATGATGCGCTGGTCTTTATCGAATTAGCGCGTGAGTTTCAGGTCAAGATGGTGATGTATATCTCCGATGCGATGACTTACTCAAACTACAACCCGATTACTTATATGCAAGCCTTAGAAGGGTGGGCAAGTACAGTACCAAATTCCCTTAGACCGAAGATCTACCGAGTGGATTCATTCAGCGAAACGGCGAAACAGAGTCCGTACATTTGGAAATTTGTCGTCGAAGGGTGTCCGAGTTCTGTAGAGCGTTTACTAGAACATCCATGGGTCAAAAGACAGTTTAATGGGGAACGTTCTTGGTCAAATCGAATCGACTTTTCCGCCAAAGGTAACAGTAAGGGTCATCGCCTGGCTGAGTATGTTTCCGAGCTTGGCTATCACGCCAATCATGTGATTGCAGTGGGAGATAATCACAATGACATCTCAATGCTGCAATACGCCAATTTAGGGGTTGCCATGCTCAATGCTGACGACCAGGTCAAATCACACTCAAAGCTCGTGTGTTCTACAGATAATAACCATGATGGGCTAGCCCGTCTAATACGTGAAAAAATTAAGGGATAAAACAATGGCAAAACCAATGATTCAAATTGCTCTAGACCAAACTAACCTGCCCGCTGCGATTGAAGTGGCGAGCAATGTTGAAAGTTTTGTAGATGTCATCGAGATCGGTACCATTTTAGCGTTTGCCGAAGGGATGAATGCGGTTTCTACCTTACGCAAAAATCACCCTAAACATATTCTTGTATGTGACATGAAAACCACAGACGGTGGTGCCATTCTGTCTAAAATGGCTTTTGAAGCGGGTGCAGATTGGATCACGGTTTCGGCTGCCGCGCACATTGCCACGATTGCAGCATGCAAAAAAGTTGCGGATGAACATGGTGGTGAAATTCAGATTGAAATTTATGGCAACTGGACGATGACCGATGCGCAGGCTTGGGTCGATCTTGGTATCTCACAAGCCATTTATCACCGTTCACGAGATGCTGAATTGGCGGGGGTTGGCTGGAGTGAAGAGGATCTGGATAAGATGCGCGCGCTGTCTGAACTGGGGCTTCAATTGTCGATTACAGGCGGTATTGTGCCTGAAGATATTTACCTGTTTGAAGGTATTCAAGCGAAAACTTTTATCGCTGGCCGTGCCTTAGCGGGAGAAACGGGCAAGCAAACGGCGGAATCTCTACGTACTCAAATTGACCGTTTCTGGAATTAGGGGGAAGCTATGTTTCAAAACTTGCAACGTCATCGTGTTGGTTTGTATGAAAAGGCGCTGCCTAATCGATTTAGTTGGGAAGAGAAACTCAAAACCACCAAGCAACTTGGCTTTGATTTTCTTGAGATATCTGTTGATGAGTCTGATGAACGTCGTTGCCGTTTGGATTGGGATGACGAGACCATATATGTATTGCGTCACCAGTGTGAGCAGTACGCTATGCCCTTGCAGTCGATGTGTTTAAGTGCGCACCGCAAATTTCCTTTTGGTTCTGCCGATCCTGAAATTCGCAAACAAGCGTTACTGCATATGGAAAAAGCGATTGCATTGGCATACAAACTGGGGATTCGTACCATTCAACTTGCTGGGTACGATGTTTACTATGAGCCTTCAAATCATGTATCTCACCAACGATTTATCGAAGGGATGCAACAGTCTGCTAAGTTAGCCGAACGAGCGGGTGTGATGCTTGCGGTTGAGATAATGGATACCGACTATCTTAACTCCTTGAGTAAATTTGAGCTGCTACGTCGAGAAGTTGACTCTCCGTACTTCACCGCTTACCCCGATGTAGGTAACATCTCTGGGTGGAACTATGACGTCGTGACAGAGTTAAAGTTGAGCAAGCCACATATCACGCAGATTCATCTGAAAGATACCTACCGAGTGACGCCTGATTCTCAAGGTCAGTTTCGGGATCTTGTCATAGGGGAGGGTGAGGTCGATTTCAACTCCATCTTTACTACGCTTAAGCAGACGGATTGTGTTGTACCATTGGTCATTGAAATGTGGGCGCAAGATGATAATTGGAAACAGAACATAATTACTGCTCAACACAGATTAAATCAAGCTTGTGACCATGCCAATCTGCCGAAACTATTTGCGGCTTAGTTTTGCGTTAAATATTTTAGTTTCCTAGAGCCTCCTGCTCCGGAGCTTGTTTAAGCACCGTTGATCCCAACTGGGATAGTGCAGCATAAATCCCCCCGTATTATGCTGCACACTTTCAGTCGAACGTATAAGATTTGACTTACAGCTTAGCTTGACGCAAAGTTGCGCTGACTTTTCCACCGATAAGCTGCCTACGCACATGAAACTGCTTCACTTACAACTGTTCTGGTACGAAAAACATCACACGTTGTTGGAGATGGAAGATTTACCGACCTTGACTGCTAGCCAAGAGCAAGAGCTCATTGAGTGGGTGAAAAAACATCGTAAAATATTGAGCTACGAAGTCCATCAACAGACTTGGGTCAAAGTGAATATTGATGGTTTTGCGTCACAAATCCGCCTTAACCCTAATGGCACACTATTGGAAAAAGATCTCTTCAGCGATAAATCTCTTCAAGGGCTTTGGAAGGTGGTCGATGGATTTTTATTTATTAAGGTGATTAGTGGTGAATTTGTCGTAGAGTACCAAATCGTTGGTAGCAGCACTGATAACATCCATAGTGGTATCGAGTACATCAACGGTCAAGTGAGCACTTATAGCAAGTTTTTCGTCACCAAATGAGGCATTCTCAGGCGTAAAATTGTTGTTGATGCGCGATATTTCACGCAGACGCAGAGATGTCAGAATACGATAGCGGTGACAGTAATGAGAACTGAAAAAGAGAAAATGTTAGCGGGTGAGCCTTATCAGGCATGGGATGAGCAGCGTCGGGTACTTAAAACTATTGAGCAGTCATAGAGCCAATTGGATTGATGCTACGAGAGAACTCATGGCATCAATCCGGCTTTTTAGGCTATTGGGTTTGGCACTCAGCAGGGGCTGGGCGATTTTGCCGGATAGCAAGTATGGCTTGAGGCAGCAATGACATCACAATCATGCCAACCATTAAGCTGTACTGGAATGGTGTGAAAGACTCTCCAAGCAGTACTAGCCCTGACACAATACCTGCTATTGGGTTAGCTATTCCCCCAAACGTAAAATCGACGACAGACATGCGTTGCAACAACCAAACATACATGCCATAGCCAAGAGCGGTATTCAAACCAACCACCCAAAGTAGACCTGACAAGTTAGTCATTGAGAAATTGTGCGCCAGCGCCGCATACTTAGTCGGTTCCATTACGGCCTGAACGCCTGCGGCAACCGATAAAATCACACCACCAAGAATCAGTTGCCATGTTAGCACTGTCCACCAGTGCATCCGGCTACCCAGTGATTTAGTTAGCGAACTACCAACAACAATACACATGATGGCTGCCAGCATAGCGCCTAGGCCAATAGGGTTAAGCGTGATTGAACTTGGATCAAACAACATCCACGCCAAAATGATTAAGGTCGCCCCACTTACCGCTTGAATGATACCAGGGCGACGTTTGTTGATCAGCCAGTTATAAACCATGGCAAACACTGGAACAGAAATCATCCCGACGCCGGAGATCGCCGATGGCAGAGTCAGAGCCATCACGAAGATCAAACCAAAGAAGGTCGCGATGTTGATTAATCCAAGACTAAATAGGATTTGCCAGTCGCCTTTTTTCGGCAGACTAGGTCTGAATGTCAACAACAGAAGTCCGGCTGGTAGTGCGCGAATCGCGCCCAGTAATAGGGGAGGCCAGTCCGCAAGTGTATATTGCGTGACCGCATAGGTGGTTCCCCAAAAGAATGCCGGAATCATGGCAAGTAGTATATTCATAATAACTATCTTTGCGTTAAGATACTTTTGTGAGAAATGTACGCTTAAAATCGCTGTTTGTAAAGTATCTCTATGTTAAGATATTCGACACAGCATTTTGTTACTGGAGACAAACATTCATGGATGCTATTGATAGAGTAGTAGAGCATTGGGCTAAGGAAAAGCCGGATCTAGAGACAGAGCCGATGGCGATTATGGGTCGATTGATGCGAATCGCTAAATATATGGAGACTGAAGTTGCTCAGCTACATAAGCGCTATGACCTAAAATTGGGAGAGTTTGATGTACTGGCGACACTGCGTCGCAGCGGGAAACCCTTTCGCCTTACTCCCTCAGAGCTGATTGATTCGATGATGTTAACGTCTGGAGCGATGACTAACCGCTTAGATAAACTGGAATCAAAAGGGCTGATTAGCCGAGAGCACAGCAAAGAAGATCGCCGCAGCGTCACTGTAGAACTGACCCAAGATGGTTTTGTTCTGATTGATAAAATCATCGAAGAGCATGCGGCAGTTCAGGCCAAGCTGGTTAAAGGTATAAATGCTAATCAGAAGAAGCAGCTCAATACGATTCTAAAGAGTTGGTTGACTCAGTATGAGTAGTTATTGAGATGGGAATTCTCAAACTAGAACGCCAGCGACGAATCGCTGGCGTTGTTTTTTAAGAAATTATTTATTCAGTAAGGATTCCAATACTAATGCCTGTATCTGGAAGAAAATTCGGTATTAAGGCATTAACATAATCTAACGTCACTTCGTTAAAGGTTTCTTCATAGTTGAGTGCATCATAGTCGTTAATACCCACCGCAGCGTTACTGCCATAGGTATACGCAGTACTCAGATCATCAGAGAGCGTTGAAGCAAATGAATCCTTAAACATGGTTTTGAACTGCTGTAGCTCTTGAACGCTAATCCCTTTTTCTTTCATCAGCTAAAATTTATATGTAACCTCTTTAATTGCTTGCGATAATGAGAAATGCAACTCGCTCTTTGATTGAAGCCGCACCTATGCGCGGAGAAGTAAAATGACAGCCCATCCTGCGAGTAAGAGTGTTTTCCAAACCTTCATATCAGTTCCTTGTAACGAGAAAGTTTTAATTGAATGGATAAGATTCAGTAACGCCAGAAGTAGCTTACCGAAAAAGTAGGGCTGTCTAACGCATATACACTATGAAACCACCCTTTAGGTTGAACCAACATTTCTCCTGGATGTAGTATCACCTCAACGACCTTGGCGTTTTTAAACTGAGGGAATACATCAAAGTTGGGGTTTTCTGGTTTTACCCAGCAGGGTTGGTAATTGCTGTTGTACGCCTTCATTGGATACAAGTAGGGTGCTTGGTCTGCTGAGTACACCAATAGCTTTTTACGCCCAATAATTTGATATAAAAAACCACACATGGGATCGCGGTGTAAACTACTGGCCGGTATGTGAGTGGGAACACAACCTAGCCATATCTGAGGATCGGAAAAGTCTTCAGCTGTAAAATAAAGGGGCATGAACCAGGGTTTCATTGCTTCTGGTAACGACGCTCCTTCTGTATACGGTTTGGTAAATCCCTCCACAAAGTTCTTATCGTAGCTTACTTCAAACTCGCGCATACGTTGTGTAAATTGACACATGGTTTCTTTGTCTTCAGCCGATCGAACGCGAACTGTTTCATCCCCAAAGTGTTCATCTAGCGTGTCTAATGTCCAGTAAGTGTGATCCCTAGGCAATTCCATGCCTGTTACAATAAATGGTCTATTCTTGGCTAATTCTTCAAGTAGTTCGATTTCGGTAGGGTTGGATAAACGAGCAAAATTTGAAATGGATTCCGCGTTCATTTCAGCGTGCTGTTCTTCCGCTTCTTTAAAACGAGATTGAATCCATTCATTTGGTTGGAGCATCGCTTTCGCCATATGATTGGCGATATGCTCATCTCCTTCGAATTTAATTTGCCCAATAATCTCAGGATCACGGTAGTCAATGGTCGTAATATCGCGCTCAATCTGTTGAGCTAAGTTCAGAGGCAACCGAATCGTGCATTTCGGATTGGATATAACCCCTTCTTTAATCTGTTCACCTTTAGAATCACACTGGATATAAAAACCTGTTGCTTGTTTATCTTGTTGTTCAAACAAAAACTGGCAACTCATGGGCAACCCTTCTGGGTTTTCAAAGCCTTGCCGTAACACATTCATCAATGGAATCATAACTATATCCTTATCTTTCAATTAGTGCTTGATCGAGGTTTTCTTTAATAGGTGCGATGAAATAATCTATCAAAGGACGATCTCCGGTAATGATGTCCGCTTTTACTGACATGCCATATTGAACGCGCATTTCTTTGCCTTTGATATCGAAGTGTGTTTCTTCTAGCGTTAGATAAGCTGGGTAAAAGAGCTGTTCATTTTCCATCACAGCATCTTGTGAGATGTAGCTGACTTCAGCAGGTAAACTGCCATATCGAGTGTAGGAAAACGCATCCACTTTCACGCGAGCGTTTTGACCGACATGGATAAACCCAATGTCTTTACTGGGGATCATGATTTCCGCAATCGGCGGTGCATCGGCGGGGATGACTTTGAGTAGTACTTCCCCTTCTTCAATGTAATTCCCTTGATCAATTGCCGACAATTCTTGAACCACCCCACTGATAGGAGATTTGATTTGGCTATTTCGGCGCACCTCTTCCAGCTTTGCTAACCGTTGCTCAAGATCGACTTTTTTCAACTTAAGCACCCTTAACTCTTCCATTAATGCCAACTGGAAACTGTCTTGTACTTTTTTCTTGTCTTTTTCTAAGTTGGCTATCTTGATATTCAAGGCATAAGACTGTGCACGACTTAGGGAAATATCGGAATGAAGCTGAGCCAATTTTACTTCTTGGTCGAGGAATGTCATTTCACTGGTGTAACCGCTAATTTTAAGCTGTGAGTTAGCTTGCAATCGCTTTTGTTCCAATGGTAGCTGTTTTATCAATCGCTTTCTTTGCTGGTCGATCACCGTATTTTCTGACTCCAGTTCACGCATTTGCTCGTCTAGATCCTCTAAATCATTGTTGAGCTTTAGGTATCTGGCATAGGCAATTTCTTGATAGAGGTTTGAAAACTCCTCTGGCTTTTCAATTGCCGTCAATTTCCTGTATGGCACAAGTGCATTAATTCTTGCTTGTACATCCCTGAGCTCCGACGATACAGACGTCATATCCGCCGTAATTTGCTTGGTCTTTAACGTCACCAGTATTTGCCCTTGCCGAACTTGCTGCCCTTCTTCAACACGTACCTCTTCGACTAAGCCCATCGATGTACTCCGCACCGTGTTCGCTTTCCCTACTGGAATAATGCGTCCTGTCGTTGGTGAAATGATCTCAATTTCCGAGTAAACCGAAATAACAATGGCGATTATGATGGAAACGATCATCACCACTATTAAACTGGAGGAGAATGGAGCTTTATGTTTAGCTCGATTCCTTAACACTTTTGGATGAAAACAAATTTTCGTCATGTTATTCACCCCGCATTTTCAGGCGCTGGTAGTGCACTATTCAAAGGCACTTCACCTATCTGATATTGGTACAGCTTACGGTAGTGACTTGGTGCGTTGATTAACGATTTATGGTTACCTTGTTCGAGCACCTCGCCACTTTTCATGTAAATAATGGCATCGGAAATCCGCGCTAACGATAAGCGGTGAGTGATAATAATGATGGTTTTGTCTGTTTTTAGCTGCGCCAAATTGGCCACAATATTGGCTTCGGTTTCGTAATCTAAAGCACTGGTCGCTTCATCCAGAATCATAATCTGCTTGTCTGATGCGAAGGCACGGGCAAGGGCAATCCGCTGAATTTGCCCACCAGAGAGGTTCCCTCCTTGCTCAGCCACTGGGGTATCGTAGCCTTGGGGTAAGCTCATAATAAAATCGTGAATATCGGCCAGTTTTCCAGCTCTTTCGACCCATGTGTGATCATTGATTAAGGAGTCGAACAAAATGTTCTCGCGGATGGAGCCGGCAAGCAAAATACTCTTTTGTTGCACGACAGCGACTTGCTCTCGTAGCGAAGGTAAAGCGATTTCTTTGAGTTCTATGCCATCGAATAAAATGTCGCCTTGGTAATGGTCGTAGTTCCCAGCTAATAACTTCGCTAAGGTACTCTTGCCTGCTCCAGATTCGCCCAAAATACATAGGGTTTCTCCACGGCGTATCTCTACACTGAGTTTATTAACCGCCAGTTCATTTTGATTGTATTGAAATGAAACATTACAAAATTGAACACCCTGTGTGAGCGTTTTAATTTTATGCAGATGCTCTCCACTGCTTTCAGATTCAGCCTCCATGATCACGTTTACGCGTTCTAACGATATTTTGAAGGCGACAATTTCTTCCCAAATTGAGGCTAACCGAAGCAGGGGGCCTGTTACTCGATCTTTCATCATATTAAAGGCAACTAATGCACCTAACGTCATGGACTGATCCAATACATAGGTTGCACCCATAAATAAAATGACAGCCTCAGAAAACTTATTTATAAGTTCAGATAATTGACCAGAGTAAATGTTGACCTTTGCGAGTTCATACCCTTTTCTTAGTTTGATGTCGAATGCATGGTAAATTCGACCTAATACCGCATCGCTCTTTCGGTTTGCTTTAAGGTGATCATACGCGGTGATACTCTCTATCATCCTATTTTGATAATCAATGCTCGCAGAGAACATCTGTTCATTTGATTTCTTAATTTTTTTGTTAAAAATGAAATACTGCAATAGGTGAAGAGGTACAGTCATTAACAGTATTAAGCTAAGTGAAGCATTAAGGTTAAAGATCACGATGAAGAAGATGACCATAAAAATCAAATCCAAGCTAAATTGAGAGAGCCAGTTGGATATATGGTTTTTTATTTGATCTAACTCACCCAAGCGAGATAACACGTCGCCGACATTGGTGTTGTCAACTTCAGTTTTTTTAAGGCTGAATAGTTTCTCAAAGAAGTGGTGGCTTACTTCCGATATATGAGTATTGTTCATCCAGGTGCTTAAAATTGAACTTAGTATCGATAAAGAACAATCAATTAAAGCCGCTGTGATTAAAACAGTAAGAATAACAATAAGAGTTGCGCTACCTTCCGAAACTAGAACTCTATCTATAATCGCCATAAAAGATAATGGGACAGATAGTGAAATTATATAACCAAAGATTGAACTTAAAAGCACTATAAACAATGGTGATCGAAGTTTAAAAATTAGTAAATTTGTAATTATTTTTATCACGTAAGCCCTATGTTATTCAGTTGCGCTTGAAATTTAAATTCTGAGTGTGACTTTGATTTGTATGTAATTAATCACATATAATGGTGATTATTTTTTTCGGTTCGTCTTGTAACAAATATATTTAACTAAGTAATATGATAAATAAGAAAAAACAAAAAGAAAGGTTGAAATTAAAAAAACAAAGCTGTCGTTTTTTATACTATAATTTTCTATGGTGTATAAAATTATCATGATGACTATAGCATTTATGAGTATAGTTAAGGTTATTATTTTTTTGTTCATTTTAGTGGTCCAATAAAGGACGAGTGAAATACTCGTCCAAAAATCAAATATTAATACAAAGTGTAATTACTTTTGTTGATTCATTACATTTGTAACTGCAATTGATGTAACACACGATCCAATAGCTCCTATTGCTGCAGGGGCAGCTGTGCCACCTGAAGCAACGGCTGCAACTGCTGTGACGGCTGCTGTACCGCAAACTATTGCTGGGACTCTAGTCGGACTATTTGCCTGCTGTTCGACAGCACTTGGTGATGCAGGATAGCCACCGCCACCACCGCCACCACCGCCACCACCGCCGCCACCACCGCCGCCAAAGGCGATACCGTTAGCACTTTCTACACAGTTACAAATCTTATATACTTTAGACATAATTTGATTTCCTTATTAATTGAATTATGTAAGTGGATAGGCGATACAACGTCAGGCCGTTACACTTAACGATGTATCGTGTATCCACCTCTGCCCACCTCATTATTAGCTGGCGTATTCCTTACCCGTCCAGCGATGTACTTTTTTGGTTTTGCCTTCTTTGTCTCGGCTGATGCTAAATGCTTGCTCTTTAGGGAACACCGTCGACGTCAGATCCGATAAGATCTCTTTTACCCCTCCCCATGGGGCAACAAAGTCGTTAAAGAACAAATGATCACCACAATCCCACTCTTGGTAGTACAGGGCTCGGCTATCTTCAATCAATGCTTGTTTGGTGCTTTCGGTTACTTTCGCCCAAGTCACAAAACCAACTGGGTGTTTTTCATTGTTTTTATATACACGTAATTGACCTCGCCAGTTAGCTGGGCAGATTTCAACGTCCATATAGTCTGCCAAGTTGAAATCTTTATGCGTGCTGGAATGTGTAAGTAGGTGAAAGCAATATCCTAGGTTGCGATAGAAATTATTGGTGCTCATTATTGTTTCTCCAAAGGCTTAGCTTATTTTTCGTATATTGGCATACCCTTTGTCAGCCAGAGCCCAGCACGTAGTTCGCTCGAATTCAAAGGTTGTTTGCCACGCTTTGATTACATTCAAATGCTGACCAAAAGGTGAGAGCATATATAAAATTGTCGGCTCTCCGTCGTCAGTGGATGCTTCTAACAAAGCTAATCGTTCAGCTTCCGATGCATAACCATGCGTTTGAATCTCTTTAATTCGAGATTTAGGTACTTTCGCCCAAATCACAAACCCTATTGGCTTCTGTTTGCTGTCCAATGAGATAAAGTTACGCCTTTTATTTGCTGCAGTAACGAGTAAACTGTAAGCTTGTTCAATGCTCTGCTCTTGTCTAGTGCAAAAAGCGGCTAACATACCGAACACGCCAAGTGCGACAGGAAAATCAATGTTAGTTTTAGCTTCAATTGGTGGTAATGGGTTCATCATCGTTCTTGAGTCCTGCTGCTTGGATGAGAGTGGTTGCCGTTAGTTTTTCTCCCATGCACATGTAGTCAATAATTTGCTTTCGCGAAACTCGGTTGTCCAATAACGCTAAAGCAAGGTGTTCTCCTGTTGCTCTCGCTAGCGGGTAGTAACTTCCGTACTCCACTTTGTTTTCTTTTTTCAAATCACATGCATTTTTTATATACCAATCTGATTGCTCTTTATAGGCATTCCAAAAAGCTTTCGCTTCATCTGGTTCTGTACTTTGTGTGATGTAAACAAGCGATAGAGCTTCCCAAAAAAATGCAATGATTTCTTTAACTAATATAGATGGCTCAAATTGATAGAAATTTTGATTTTCCATTGCTAGGTTATAATGCATTACATGAGCTAACTCATGCCATAGAACTAGATCATCTCCGATACTGAAATTGTTATACCAAAGTATATTCGGAGTTTTCTTATATACCCCTGATCATTGAAGATGCTTGATTTTCTTTAGAATCAGGATCATGCTACGAA
>NZ_QEWN01000031.1 GCF_006124995.1 Vibrio sp. Hep-1b-8 | reverse complement strand
CTCCGTCAGGAGCCTGTAGGGGTAAATTAAATTGCTCAGCAAACTGTCCGTTCCAAATAATCCAACGCGTATTATCAAGAGGTTGCGGTGCGACAGGCGTATAAAAAGCATCTGGCAAGGAGGCAAAACGATGAGAAAGTGACGACAGCGAAAACATATACAAACCATTAACAGTATGAATCACTGCGAAACTAACATAGCAAATGAGTGAGATCCAGAGCCGCCTTGAGTCTCCGTACACTTAAGTGAGTAATTACTTCCTCGTCAAGGCTTGCTCGAAAACTAAATAATACTGAATACCAATACAATACCGAACAATGAAAACAGACAAGTGCGGCTGATAACGCCAAAATTGGAAGGTTGGATCATTTCTTGATGCTGCATAAACCACTCTCTCTTTTTTGTTACATAGTCATTACAATATGATGAATTTTCAATATTTTCACAATGCACACTAAGATTAAATTTTTATGACAAGCGTCTACACTTTTTATTCACCCTGTTCTAACTACGGATAATTAGAACAATAGGGGGGAAATCACTGAAAAGTTAACTATGTTCAAATGCAATAAGTAGAACATTATTATAACGTATTTAGTCAGGAGGCCATGTGCCACTTTTTTTATTTTTGTAAGCTCAAAGAGATACGTACAAAGTCGCCATCTTCAAATTCGACTTTATGCTCAAATAAGGACGACGAATAAATAGTACGCATCAAGGTATGCTTTTCGCCGTGAGTCCCACGAAACAACATAGAAATATCCGCAACCAAGCGATTACGATTGTTGAAATGAGCGTTGAGATCCGTAGAAAGCACACACAGCAAACAGCCTTTCGGGTTATGTTTTAGATCCACCTCTTGAGGACTTGAAACCAACACTGTGGTGTTTAACTCCCTCTCTAAGGTGTTAACCAACAGCAAAAAACTGTCGAGATGAGGTAACTCGTCCCCTTCTACCGGCGGGAGTAAATTCCCAAGCATCCCTTCCATATCTAAGCGCTGTGAGCGAGCATGGCTGACTAACGAGCGTACTTTCTTCTTGAAGGGTTTGTATTTCTTGCTATTTGCAGCTTTGTTAAGCCAAGCAGAAAGAATATCGTTCACATCGGAACGTGGCTTTCTCGCCAAAGACACTGCGGTATGATTAGTGCGCAAATGAAGTAAAGCGTGAAGAGCAAGTTCTGCTAATAGCGGCTCAAATTCAGGTTTAATTTTAGTATGGATACTGCGCATGGTTCACTAAAGGTAGGTACTCGGTTCGAACTTGGCCAAGACGGAAACGTCAGAGGAGCGACATGCTACCGAAAAGCACAGCTTATGTACAGAGAGCATATTAAATCGGTTGAAATAGCGCAGAATATAGGTTGCGTATGTAACGATCCACCAGCACCACAGAAACGACAAAGCCCCGATAACTCATCGAGTTATCGGGGCTTCTGAATAAATGGCACGCCCTGTAGGATTCGAACCTACGACCACATCCTTAGAAGGGACGTGCTCTATCCAGCTGAGCTAAGGGCGCGCTACAGGGACAGGATTATACGAGTTCGAGGCGTTAAAACAAGAGCTTTTCTTAACATTCTGATCTGAATGACTAAAAAAAAGCCACTGAACTCTTATTTGATTAAAACCACCACAAAGCAAACGTTTGCTTATAGATGTTCGTCAAATAATTTGCGACAATGCGCTGCAAATACGTCGCCATTCATTTCTTAAGGAAAGTCATGACAGCTCAAAATATCGATGGAACTCTTATTTCACAAACTGTTCGTTCAGAAGTTGCAGCACGTGTTAAAGCTCGTAAAGAGGCGGGTCTTCGTGCACCAGGCCTTGCTGTTGTGCTCGTTGGTGAAGATCCTGCGTCACAGGTTTATGTCGGAAGTAAACGCCGTGCTTGTGAAGAAGTCGGTTTTGTTTCCAAATCATTTGACCTTCCAGCGACCACAACCGAGCAGGAACTGCTTGCGTTGATTGATGAGCTTAACGAAGATGCTCAGATAGATGGTATTTTGGTTCAATTACCCCTTCCTGCGGGTATCGACGCCACTCATGTGCTAGAGCGCATCCACCCAGAAAAAGACGTTGATGGTTTCCACCCTTACAACGTTGGACGCCTAGCTCAACGCATCCCTAAGCTTCGCTCTTGTACGCCAAAAGGGATCATTACTCTACTAGACCGCTACAATGTCGAACTACGTGGTAAGCATGCCGTTATCGTAGGTGCATCAAATATTGTTGGCCGTCCAATGACTCTTGAGTTGTTGCTAGCAGGTTGTACAACAACAACGTGTCATCGCTTTACTAAGGATCTTGAGAGTCACGTTCGCCAGGCTGATGTGGTTGTAGTCGCAGTAGGTAAACCTAACTTTATCCCAGGTAACTGGATCAAAGGGGGTGCTATCGTGGTCGATGTGGGTATTAACCGTCTTGAATCAGGAAAGCTGGTCGGTGACGTCGAGTACGATAAAGCAAGAGAAAAAGCGAGCTTCATTACACCTGTACCTGGCGGTGTGGGACCAATGACAGTGGCAAGCTTAATCGAAAACACCATGCTGGCGTGTGAGCAGTTCCATACCAAGAAGAAATAGCGTAGAACTGGAGAAAGTTTGAAGGGTTGGCGCTTGGCGTCCAGACTATGTGGTACTGACACCTGTAATATACGTGTGAGGCGGATTCATATCTGCTCATGTTCTTTATTTCCTTCATTTGCTGGTTACAAACGAGGACATCTTGAACATGAGCGTTCTTCGGGCATAGCCCAAAGGAACGATCACCACCTTCTAAAGAAAGTGGTTTAAGGTTAGAAAAGAAAAAGGAGCTCTATGAGCTCCTTTGCTAACAAATTGATTCTCTACAGTGTAATTCTGTCCGCTAAATGACTAACAGCAAGTGCAAAGTAATAAGAGCGATTCCACTTCATCAATACATTGTAGTTGTTGTAAACCAGATAGACTCGGCCGTTGGCATTGTCTGGCGCCGTCAGCCACGCATTGACATTCACTTGTGGCAATGCGCTTCCATCGTAACGTGTGATACCAAGTTGATTCCACTGCGCTAAGGTTTTCTCTTTACCCTCGACACGTCCCTCTAGGTTCATGTCGAAACCCTTTGGCAGTTTTACCTGACGCCCCCAAGTGTAAGTATCGTTCCAACCTGACTGACTTAAATAGTTAGCGGCGGAAGCGAACACATCCGCTTCGGTGTTCCAAATGTCCTTCTTGCCATCCCCATTACCGTCAGCGGCAAAAGATAGGAACGAACTTGGCATGAACTGACATTGCCCCATCGCGCCAGCCCAAGAACCTTTAAAGTCCTCAACGGCAATATGACCCTGTTCAAGAATCTGCAGCGCCGCCATGGTCTCTTTACGGAAAAAGTCTTCACGACGACCGTCATAAGCCATCGTCGACAGCGCATCAATCACAGGGTAATTACCCGTAAAACGACCAAAGTTACTTTCTACGCCCCATAGTGCAACGATAAACCGTGGCTGAACGCCGTACTCTTCACCAATGCGACTCAGCTCAGCATAGTGCTCTTTGTAGAGCTCTCTAGCTTGTTTTACTTTCCAATCGGGCACTGCGCGTGGAATATACTCATCTAGGGTGAGTTTTTTCTCAGGCTGATTCTTATCGGCTTTCACCGCACGCGGTTTGTGGGTGACATTATCGAACGCTTGCTCAATAACCGCCTCAGAAATACCGTTTTGGCGAGCCTCAACTTTTAAACCTTCAACGTATTCCTCAAAGCTCACTTCATTAGCGAAAACCGATGAGGCGAGCGTGACCCCTAGAGCGACTGACATTAGTTTTTTCACATTGCCCTCCTTGAGCAACAGAATCTAACAGTCCGAATATAAATTTATTCTTCTTCAGACTGCTGACGAGCTTGTTTTTGCTCTTTGTATTCATCAAGTAAATTTTTCGGTGGTGGCGGTAGTTGAAGGAAAAAGCCGTCATCTTTCAGTGACTGCTTCACTTTCTCTACGTCTACTTGAGCCAGTGTACGCCCCTCTAACTTCACCACCATAGCCATAATAGGTTTGCCAAACATCTGCATTAATGTGTCAGGAACTTGTGAGAAATCATCCTTTTTAGGGATATATAAGTAAGCGCCTTCTTTTTTAGAACTTTTGTATATTGCACAAAGCATTGGAAGCCTTTTATCGTTTTAATTCATGGAACGTCAATGTTTCGCTATTTTTTTAAACAAAACGGTCAATTGGGCACAAGATAACTTGCTGAGCTTATTCTAGGAATATAACATGACAACCCTAGTCTCAGGCAACGCCCTTAAGAGGTTGTACGTAAAAGATGTCAAATACTCCAGACCTAAAAGGCAGTAGCTTCACTTTGTCAGTTTTACACCTTTCTGACAACGATGTGGACAAAACTATTCATTTCTTACAAGAAAAAGTCGAGCAAGCCCCTGCTTTCTTCGCTCACGCGCCCGTGGTAATCAATATCGCGAAAGTAGAAAGCGATATTGATTTTTCGAGGCTAAAACAAGGCATATCTCAAGCTGGGATGATTCCTGTCGGCGTTACTGGCTGTAAAGACAAGCGCACGCAAAACCTGGCTTCTGAGGCCAACTTTGCCGTGATGTCTGCCAGTAAGTCGCCAGCTCAAGCACCTGCAAAAATGAGCGCGACAAAAATTGTTCGTACTCCAGTTCGCTCAGGGCAACAGATCTATGCCAAAGACAGCGATCTTATCGTACTGAATCATGTCAGTGAAGGAGCTGAGGTTATCGCAGATGGTTCTATTCATATCCTCGGAACACTTCGTGGCCGAGCGATTGCCGGCGCAAGTGGGAACACTGGTGCAGTCATCATCTGCAATAAACTTAATGCCGAATTAATGTCGATTGCCGGACACTACTGGCTTACGGAGCAATTCTCCGAAGAGTTCTGGCAACAAAAAGTTATGTTCAGTTTGAACGACGACTCGCTCAAGTTCGAGTTGTTAACGATTTAATATTATAAGGAACACATAATGGCACGCATTATTGTTGTCACATCAGGTAAAGGCGGGGTGGGTAAAACAACCTCCAGCGCCGCTATCGCATCAGGCCTGGCTGTAAAAGGAAAGAAAACCGCGGTTATCGATTTTGATATCGGCCTACGTAACCTTGATTTAATCATGGGTTGTGAGCGTCGCGTTGTGTACGATTTCGTTAATGTCATCAATGGTGAAGCAACATTAAACCAAGCTTTGATTAAGGACAAACGTACCGACAATCTATTCATTCTGCCTGCTTCACAAACACGTGATAAAGACGCACTGACCAAAGAAGGCGTGCGCCGCGTTCTTGATGAGCTGGATGAGATGGGCTTTGATTTCGTTATCTGTGATTCACCTGCTGGTATCGAGCAAGGCGCTCTGATGGCGCTATACTTTGCAGATGAAGCCATTGTGACCACCAACCCAGAAGTCTCTTCAGTACGCGATTCAGACCGTATTTTAGGTATTCTCGACTCTAAGTCACTTCGTGCCGAAGAGGGGCTTGAGCCTGTAAAACAGCATCTGCTGCTTACACGTTACAACCCTGCTCGTGTTAATCAGGGTGAAATGCTTAGCGTTGAAGACGTAGAAGAAATTCTGCATATTTCGCTTCTTGGGGTTATTCCAGAAAGTCAGGCTGTGCTGAACGCATCAAACAAAGGCGTACCAGTCATTTTTGATGATCAGTCAGATGCAGGTATGGCCTATGATGATACGGTAGAGCGTCTGCTTGGCCAGCAAGTGGATTTCCGCTTCCTGACCGAACAGAAGAAAGGGATTTTCAAACGACTTTTCGGAGGCTAAATGTCATTACTAGAGTTTTTCCGTCCGCAGAAAAAAAGCTCGGCCAACTTAGCCAAAGAGCGTTTACAAATCATCGTTGCAGAGCGTCGCAGTCAAAGCGACCCTGCACCGTCTTATCTGCCTCAGCTAAAGGAAGATATCCTTAAAGTCATCGGCAAATACGTCGCGGTTGATCCATCAATGGTCGACCTATCTTTTGAGCACAAAGATGATGATATTTCCGTTCTTGAGCTCAATATTAAGCTTCCAGATGACGAAAAATAGAAGCTAGAAAATCTTGGAAGGGTTGACACACAGTGTCAACCCTTTTCTTTTAAATTCAGGTAATTAAGCTTAAATATCAGCAAGCGCTGCCTGCAACTTTCGATTCACTCATCACAAGCTCCTCTCGAAGGACGAAGTCCGGTCTATAATCTCGTAGGGCGCAGCCCGTTCTCGGAGCGTAGCGTTCTAACCTCTCGCATCTCAAAAAAAGCCCCAGTCTTTCGACTGGGGCTTGGTCTTTTCCCGATAAGTAGGTTTCGTGCTAGCGAAAACCTATCTCAAACTGAATCTTACTTATTACGCTTCAGCTTTTGCTTTTTTCGCTTTAGGCGCGTCTTTCGCTACTTGGTCAGCTTTCTTTTTGATAACTGTAGTACCTTCGAAAGTTTCACCTTCTACGAACGCTTTACCGTAGTAAGAAGCAAGTAGAACTTCTTTAAGCTCAGCGATTAGTGGGTAACGTGGGTTCGCACCTGTACATTGGTCATCGAACGCTTCAACTGCTAGTTCATCTAGTTTAGCAACGAAATCAGCTTCAGATACACCAGCCGCTTGGATAGACATTGGGATATCTAGGTTAGCTTTTAGTTCATCCAACCATGCTAGTAGACGTTCAATCTTCTGAGCAGTACGGTCACCTTCTTGGCTTAGGCCTAGGTGGTCAGCAACCTCAGCGTAACGACGACGTGCTTGTGGACGGTCGTATTGAGAGAATGCAGTCTGTTTAGTTGGGTTGTCGTTCGCGTTGTAACGTACAACGTTAGAGATTAGTAGTGCGTTCGCCAGACCGTGTGGTAGGTGGAACTCAGCACCAATCTTGTGCGCCATAGAGTGACAAACACCTAGGAATGCGTTCGCAAATGCTACACCAGCGATAGTTGCTGCGTTGTGTACTTTTTCACGAGCGATTGGGTCGCCTGCACCGTTCGCGTAGCTTGATGGTAGGTACTCTTTTAGCATCTTAAGTGCTTGTAGAGCCTGACCGTCAGAGTATTCGTTCGCTAGAACTGATACGTAAGCTTCTAGAGCGTGAGTTACTGCATCGTAACCACCGAATGCTGTTAGCGACTTAGGCATGTTCATAACAAGGTTAGCATCAACGATAGCCATGTTTGGCGTGATTTCGTAGTCAGCTAGTGGGTACTTAGCACCAGTCTTGTCATCAGTAACAACCGCGAATGGAGTAACTTCTGAACCCGTACCTGAAGTTGTAGTGATACATACAAGCTCAGCTTTCTTACCCATTTTAGGGAACTTGTAGATACGTTTACGGATGTCCATAAAGCGCATTGCCAGTTCTTCGAAGTGAGTTTCTGGGTGCTCGTACATTACCCACATGATTTTCGCAGCATCCATCGGAGAACCACCACCTAGAGCGATGATTGTGTCTGGTTGGAAGCTCTTCATTGCTTCAGCACCTTTCTCTACTACAGATAGAGTTGGATCTGCTTCTACGTCGAAGAACGTTTGAACTTCCATGCCTTGAGCTTTAAGCAGGCTAACTACGTCATCTGCATAACCGTTGTTGAATAGGAAACGGTCAGTTACTAGGAATGCGCGTTTCTTACCTTCTAGGTCGCTAAGTGCGATTGGAAGGCTACCACGACGGAAGTAGATAGACTTAGGTAGTTTGTGCCACAACATGTTTTCAGCTCGCTTCGCTACAGTTTTCTTGTTGATTAGGTGCTTAGGACCTACGTTCTCAGAGATAGAGTTACCACCCCATGAACCACAACCTAGAGTTAGAGAAGGTGCAACGTTGAAGTTGTACAGGTCACCGATACCACCGTGAGTAGTAGGGATGTTGATTAGGATACGAGCAGTCTTCATCTTGTCACCGAAGTAACGGATGCGGTCTGCGTTAACGTCTTGGTTAGTGTATAGACCAGACGTGTGACCGATACCACCGATCTCAACCATAGTTACCGCTTGAGCAACTGCGTCTTCGAAGTTGTCAGCACGGAACAGACCTAGAGTTGGAGATAGCTTCTCGTGAGCAAATGCGTCGTCGTAAGAGACTTTGCCTAGACCTTCACCAACTAGAACTTTAGTGTCAGCTGGTACTGATACGCCTGCCATTTCAGCGATTGCTGGAGCTGGTTGACCAACGATTTTCGCGTTTAGCGCGCCGTCGATAAGAAGAACTTTACGAACCTTCTCTGCTTCAGCTTTGCTTAGTACGTAAGCTTTGTGAGAAGCGAAACGCTCTTTAACTTCGTCGTATACTTCGTCAACTACGATTGCAGCCTGCTCAGAAGCACATACTACGCCGTTATCGAAAGTCTTAGACATTAGGATAGAAGCTACTGCACGTTTGATATCAGCTGTTTCGTCGATAACGACAGGAACGTTACCTGCACCTACACCGATTGCTGGCTTACCAGAAGAGTAAGCGGCTTTAACCATGCCTGGACCACCAGTTGCAAGGATAAGAGCGATGTCATCGTGCTTCATTAGAGCGTTAGAAAGCTCTACAGATGGCTGGTCGATCCAACCGATGATGTCTTTTGGAGCACCTGCTGCTACTGCTGCTTCTAGAACAAGTTTCGCTGCGTCGTTAGTAGAGTTCTTAGCACGTGGGTGTGGTGAGAAGATGATACCGTTACGAGTCTTCAGAGAGATTAGAGATTTGAAGATTGCAGTAGAAGTAGGGTTAGTCGTTGGTACGATACCGCAGATAATGCCTACTGGCTCAGCGATAGTCATAGTACCTAGGTTGTCATCCTCTTCAAGGATGCCACACGTTTTTTCGTCTTTGTATTTGTTGTAGATAAACTCAGAAGCGAAGTGGTTCTTGATTACTTTATCTTCAACAATACCCATACCAGATTCTTCAACCGCTTGTTGAGCTAGCGGGATACGAGCTTGGTTAGCTGCAAGAGACGCAGCGCGGAAGATTTTGTCTACCTGCTCTTGAGAGTAAGTAGCGAACTCTTCTTGCGCTTTCTTAACGCGAGCAATCATTGCATCTAGTTCAGCCATATTAGTTACAGGCATAGGGATTCTCCTAAAATTAGCAAATATTAAAAACTTTTTATTAAGAGTGCTGTTCGGAAGTCTTCTTTGTCAGCAATCAGAACAGGCTTCTTAGTAAATTGCTTTCAAGGCTGAGTATATTATTTCAGGTTGTGAAAAAAATTGACCCAGATCAGTTCTGAAAAACTATTTACCTAATAAGTGGTACGCCAATCCCAAAAACAATCGCAACCTAATGATAAATAACAATTTAGATCACATTTTATTGTTGAACAAAAATAAAGCAAACAGTCAGACAACCACGAAAAATCTCAACATCTTGTAAAAAAGTTTCATTTTTTGGCCACAAACTTACATGTAGTCCACAAACTTTGTGCTACTGAGAGTATATCCAATGGACCATTTCTCTCTACAATTGGACTTATTTTTTATTGAAAATGTGCAATTGTTAACGTTTGTGTAAACATCAGCCCGCAAGCTTGTTCATTCTACGTAACAAAGTGTGTCATTTGTGTTTACTATTCTTTCAATAATTAGATTTTCTCAGTAATGAAAGAGGTTCTGCTTTAGTTTTTTTCATTCGTCGATGAATATATTTTCGACTATATTCCGCAAATGACCTGTTCCCTCTGTTGATTACTTTTAGGATCACGAATGCAAACGTTCGAAATCGCTATATTTTTGCAGTTCTTTCTTGGCTTGGTGGCGGCGGTTAACCCCGTTGGGATCATGCCGGTATTTGTTTCATTGACTGGGCATATGACTCAGGAAGAGAAGCACAAGACTGCCGTTACCGCTAACATTGCCGTCGCAATTATTTTGGTTGTCTCGCTACTCGCCGGACAAATGCTATTGGATATGTTTAGCATCTCTCTCGATTCGTTTCGTGTTGCTGGTGGCCTACTGCTGCTAAGTATCGCCTTCTCGATGATGAGCGGTAAATTGGGCGAAGATAAACAGAACAAGCAGGAGAAAACCGAATACGTCAGCCGCGAACAGATTGGTGTGGTTCCACTGGCTATGCCTTTGATGGCCGGTCCGGGTGCGATCAGCTCAACCATCGTCTACGGTTCTCGCTACCCTGCGATGTTCGACACTATGGGGATCATCGTCACTATCCTGCTATTCAGTCTTTGTACTTGGCTGTTGTTCCGCTCAGCGCCTTTAATTGTTCGCTTTCTTGGCCAAACCGGAATCAACGTCATCACTCGTATCATGGGTCTGATCCTCGGTGCACTGGGTATAGAGTTTATCGCTAACGGTCTGCGTAACCTGTTCCCGGGTTTAGCCTAATCTCGCTATCTTCTGGTATGATGTTGCCATTCATTTCGTGTTTAACAATGACAGTGCAACATCATGCCTCGCAAGCCTTTTAAACATCATTTGTATGTGATCATTTTCGGCACCCATACCCCGGCCGGTCGCGCCTTTGATATCGCGCTGATTATTGCCATCATCGCCTCTTTGGCAGTGTTGATCATTGAGTCCCTACCTAATGTATTAGACGATTGGTCACAACAACTTCGATACATCGAATATACCTTTACCGCACTCTTCACAATTGAGTATCTACTTCGACTCTATTGCTCACCTAAACCCAGTTCCTATGCGATGAGCTTTTATGGGGTGGTCGACCTACTCGCAATTCTTCCCACCTATTTGGCTATCTTCTTCCCTGGGGCGAGCTTTATGGGCGTGGTACGTCTGTTACGTGTGATGCGTATCTTCCGTATCCTAAAACTGGTGCGTTACCTTCAAGATTCAAACATTCTGATGCGTTCGCTATTGATGGCTCGACGTAAAATTTTCATTTTCTTTAGTGCTGTGGGGATTTTAGTCACCATCTTTGGTGCGCTGATATTTGTTATTGAAGGTCCTGAGAATGGATTTACCAGCATTCCTAAAAGCATTTACTGGGCAATCGTGACGATCACAACCGTTGGCTACGGAGATATGGTGCCACAGACAGATTTAGGTAAGGCGATTGCGTCGCTAACAATGTTGCTCGGCTACTCGATTCTTGCGGTTCCGACCGGGATTATTACCGCCGAACTAAGCAATGAGATGAGTGCCCACAAACAACTGGTAAAGTGCCCAAACTGTAACCGAGCGGGTCATGATTCAGATGCCCTTCACTGTAAACATTGTGGTAGTGAGCTGGCGGACCCGGATAATAGAGTGGTGGTTGGGGAAGAATAGAAGCGAGAAAAGCTTGGAAGGTTGACGTGAAGACGTCAACCTTTTTTCTGCATTTGAGATATAAGTCCCTAGCAAAAACCTCAGTCTTATAGAGTTACTCAGCAGCCCAAGCGCGCACCTCTCAAAGGACGCAGCCCGGTCTAAATTCTCGCAGGACGAAGTCCGGTCTCGGAGCGAAGCGTTCTCATATCTCGAAGCGCAGCGTTCTAAACTCTCGCCTCTCTTAAGCTTTCTCAGCCAAGATGATTCGCAATGTGCGGCGTAGCGGCTCTGCTGCACCCCAAAGTAGCTGGTCACCGACAGTGAACGCGTTTAGGAAATCATCGCCCATTGCCATCTTACGGAGACGACCAACAGGGATAGACAGTGTGCCAGTCACTTTCGCTGGAGTCAGTTCTTGCGCGGTGATGTCACGATCGTTTGGAATCACTTTAACCCAATCATTATGAGTTGCGATCATCTCTTCAATCTCATCCATAGGTACATTCTGCTTTAGCTTGATAGTAAGCGCTTGAGAGTGGCAACGCATCGCACCGATACGTACACAGGTACCATCGATAGGAACCGGTGAATCTTGGAAACCAAGAATCTTGTTCGCTTCAACACCCGCTTTCCACTCTTCTTTGCTTTGACCATTGTCGCGCTTCACATCAATCCATGGGATCAATGAGCCTGCTAGAGGAACGCCAAACTTGTCTGTTGGGAACGAACCACTGCGCATGGTATCAGCAACTTTCTTGTCGATATCAAGGATAGAGCTCGATGGGTTAGCAAGTTCACTGCTAACTGAGTCATTGATTACACCCATTTGAGAAATAAGCTCACGCATGTTCTGTGCACCAGCACCCGAAGCCGCTTGATAAGTCATGGCACTCGTCCATTCAACCAAGCCTTTTTCGAACAGACCACCAAGACCCATTAGCATCAAGCTAACTGTACAGTTACCACCAACAAAGGTGTTAGTACCAGCGTGAATACCTCGCTGGATTTGCGCCAAGTTTACTGGATCGAGTGTGATGATAGAATCTTGCGCCATACGTAAGGTTGACGCTGCGTCAATCCAGTAGCCCTTCCAACCAGCTTGGCGAAGTGCTGGATATACTTGCTCCGTGTAGCTACCACCCTGACAGGTAATGACGGCATCAAGCTGCTTTAAGCTTTCAATATCAAATGCGTCTTGTAGCATTCCAGCATCTTTGCCTACCTTACTATTTCCAAATAAGGGAGCTGGGATGCCAATTTGAGATGTGCTGTAAAAAACTGGTTCAATAAGGTCAAAATCTTTCTCTTCAACCATACGTTGCATAAGTACAGAACCGACCATGCCGCGCCAACCAACTAAACCTACTCTCATTCTCAACTCTCCGTGTAATCAACTTAAATAATGGGATACCCCAATATTCAATTTTCGAAGCAAAATCTCAAGGAAAAATTGCATCAAATCTGTAACTTTTATCTACTCCCACTCCAAATAAGTGCAAAACCTACATTTTGCTCCCTTTTTATTCGATTGTTATTTTCACAAACAAAACAAATGCTTCTTAAAACATAAGTGAAAAATACGTGCCACACCTTGATTACATTTCAAAACATTTCAACTCATTAAAATTAACGACTAACCATATATTTAACCACATAAAATCACCATTACAGACTCAAATCACATTGAATGGACATTTTGTCGAAATATTATTCTAACTACGGTAAAGTGCCACTCGTACCCAAAAGGAGTTAACACTCGTAAAGCAGATAGTGCAGTGGCTTCTATTTGCTCTTGCTCACAACATTTATAAGAGGCTCTGTATGACGCAACTTACCCCACGTCTACCCAGCTTGATCCAGGTTATCGTCTCCCTTGGATTGTTCCTATTGATGGCATTTTCGTTCACTGCCCAGTTGGATCTTCCTATCCAGCTTGCCCTATACATTGGCTGGTTCATTATCATGGTGCTCGGCATACGTTTAGGACACCAGTACAAGGATCTTGAGAAAGCAGCATTGGACGGCATATCCAACGGCTTGGGAGCGGTACTCATTCTTCTGGCAGTCGGCGCGCTTGTTGGCACTTGGATTTCAGGCGGCATCGTTCCTACCATCATTTACTATGGTCTGAAAGCAATTCACCCTTCAATTTTCCTTCTTGCAACGATGATCATCTGTTCACTGACGGCACTTGCAACGGGAACCTCATGGGGTGCTGCAGGTACGGCTGGTATTGCCATGATGGGGATTGGTCAGGGACTTGGCGTTCCAGCACCGATTACCGCTGGTGCGGTACTTTCTGGTTGTTACTTCGGCGATAAGATGTCACCACTGTCTGATTCCGTGATCCTAGCTTCTTCGATGTCCAACGTAGAAGTCGTAGAACATATCAAAGGGATGCTGCCAGTGGCTTTAATCAGCTACATCATCACTGGTATCATGTTCACTGCTTTCGGTTTCCACTACGCTGGTAACGTTGATATGTCACAGGTACAGTCTGTGATTCAAGCAATGGAACAGCAATTCTACATCACCCCTTACTCATTTGTTCCAGTCGTTATCGTACTTGGTCTGTTAGCAATGCGTATGCCTTCATTCCCTGTGATCAGCTTCGGCTCACTTCTCGGGATTATCTGGGCGGTGATGATTCAAGATGTTAACTTCCTTCAAGCATTCAACACTGCGTGGGCACCTTTTGAAATCTCATCTGGCGTAACGTTCATTGACTCAATCCTAAACCGTGGTGGCATGTCATCAATGCTAGGTTCAGTTGCAGTCATTGTGTTTGGTCTAGGATTTGGTGGCTTGCTCGATAAAGTGGGTGTGCTAGAGACCATCGCAAAACTATTTGAACGTCGAGTACAGAGCGCAGGTTCACTTGCCACAAGCACGATTGCTACCGCCTTTATGGGTAACGTATTCGGTTCAGCGATGTATGTGTCACTGATCCTAACCCCTAAGATCTGTGCTAAGAACTATGACCGTCTAGGTTACAAGCGTAAAAATCTTTCTCGTAACGCAGAGTTTGGCGGTACCTTGACTTCGGGCATGGTGCCTTGGAGTGATAACGGTATCTACATGGCGAGCATCCTTGGTGTCGCAACACTTTCTTATGCGCCGTTCATGTGGTTAAGCTTTGTTTGTATCCTCGTCACCATCATTACGTCATATATGGGTTGGTTTGTTGATAAATGCGAACCAATTGAAGACGCTGAATTGGCTTCAGAGGCTCAACAACCAGAGCAGCTGGCTAAGCAAACGGTTTAACCTCTATTGACTGCGAAAAAGCGCCTAATCTGGGGTAACTCCTATCACTTAACGTGTTTGGAACGAACAGGGTAGCGAGTTTTACTCATACGAACGGTCCTTGATTTGGGCCGTTTTTTTCGTTCTGGCAGAAGGTAACGCTTCACTTGCTCTCGCATTGCCCTCACCTTCCCAATGCTCGAAGTAGACATCCATTTCGCCAATAACTTAGCCAATGTTTCCACTGGCATATTGGTGATCCACTGCTGATTTTCTTGTTGGTGCTGTTCTGAAAACAAAAAGTTAGCAACAAAGTAGCCACTTTCTTGGTCGGTGGCTAGACGGAGTTACTTACCTGTTTGAGGGTCTAACGGGGTACTACGATACTCTTCACCAGCTAAAATATCGTAGTGAATCACGGTGTCGCTATTAAACTGAGAAAAATCAAAGTAGACACTTTCTGCATTGTAATTTGGTTTTTGAGATATTTTTTCGTCATCTACAAACAAATAGCAGCCAAGCGAGCCAGACCAAACTTTCCCTAAACCCTTAAATATATAAGAATTACAATTTCTCGATTCTATTTTGGAAGCTAAATCTCTCGGTTTATTATCATAATCAGTACCGGCTCGATAGATGCGTAGGTTCGCAAACCCTACTGTATCGAAGGCATTAATTAACTTCACTTCCATATTAGATAGGTAAGTTATGCAGCCTCTCTCTGGTTGTCTTGGTTGGTAAGGGATCCTTAGTTCATAATAATTTTCATCTGCTGAGAAGTTGTGTTCAAACTTAAAACTCTCGTTGTAAATTCCTGTATTTACTTTTCCACTGCCTGCATTCCATGACCATCCGGAGCAGCTTTCCCCACGGCCAAAGTGGTTTACGCGAACACTGATATTGGCATCTGCTGGCTTTTTCCCGGCTATCACCATATACGGCTCTTCGCCCGCGCCCCATATTCGCTCCGATGGCCCCAAATAATACACAAATAGAATTACTGTAATGATGATAAGCACAATCGATAATATTCGCTGTTTGTTACTCATACCCAGTTAATTACCTGTTTGCGGATCTAACGGGGTACTACGATATTCTTCACCAGCTAAAATATCGTAGTGAATCACCGTATCGCTATTGAACTGAGAGAAATCAAAGTAGACACTTTCTGCGTTAAACTCTGATTCTTTTGATATCCTTTTTTGATTGAAGTAAAAGTCACATCCGATTGCTCCAGCCCAGACTTTTCTTAAGCTCTTATATACTTCACTGTTGCAATCTTTAGCTTCAATTTTTGAATCTAAGCCTATCGGTTTGTTGTAATATTTTGTTCCTGATTGGTAAATGCGTAGTTGGGCAAAACCTACTGTATCAAATGCGTTATAGGCTTGAACTGTTATATCCCCCAAGGTTACTTCACAATCAAACGAGTCTTGATATTGCTGGAAAGGAATGCGCAATTCATACCTGCTTGGGTCGTTGGAGAAGTTATAAGTCACATGCCATTTTACATCTGCACCACTTGACCAGCCGGAGTCGGCACTCCATGTTTTTGCCCCACATTGTGGGCCACTTGCCCCCCATATTGCCCAAGCATCAATGGTGGCATCTGGCGGCTTGATACCTGAAATAGTGATATATGGCTCATCAGCCTCATCTCCCCAAATGTTGGGTTGGGAGTCATAATAGTACCAATAGCCAACCACCGTTAAACAAACCAAGACAATCGAACGCTTTGTGTTTTTTTTCATAATATCTGCTTCTTAACTTCTTCAGGTAAGGATTGATTTGACATCAGCAGTAAACTGAGCGGATACCGCTCAGGGTTGTTTAGAGTCGCGGTTAATTCGTGCCTGACCTGATGATGATTGTGCACTAATTGTTCGCTGATCGATATCTCTTGTTTTAAGCGGGCAAGATAAGCTTGATTAGTGAGCGAGTAGGGTTTGCCTAACGTTTCGGCTAACTCATACTTAGCCTTCAAGGAGCGTTGCTGTAAATCGTCGATGGTATTTGAGAGGTGATTGATCGTGCCTTGATAATTGTCATACAAACTTTCTTTACTGAGTGCTTGCAGTTGAGCGAATAGGTTAGGGATATAAACCTCCATACCGTGTTCAGCGATTGAAGCATCGGTCAAACCGTCCACTAATGCATAGGAATCATTTTCGGCCATCTTTGCAATATCAAGCATAGTAATTTGAGTTTGTCTCGGAGATAACAGTACCTGCTTGGGCTCATCATACGTGATCAATTGAGATAGGGAACCATGATGAAGATAGTTATCATCATCGTTATCCATGATCATTTTTTTGACTAAATTCACACTGCTATTGAAAATGTCAGACAGTTCGAGACCTTCGGTTGGGTCGGTATTAGCCCATGTCATCGGGACTTGGGGAACGAGATCGTGATTATTAACATGCCGATAATGGACAATATCGCGATAACGCTCGACAAAACTTCGCGTTCCTGTGCGCGGCATTCCGTAAGTGTACAAACGCAATGTTGATGGCGAATAGGTATCTTGTATTAATGCGCTCAGGATCAGTGCTGCTGCGCCACCTAAGCTATGTCCACACACGTAAATGCTTTTGCCTTTATGTTTTTTAAGGCTCCTCTCAATTTTATCTAAAAAAGCCATCGCATATTGATAAAATCCGCGATGCATATAAGTTCCCCCAAACTCAGGAGGATCAATTTGTGCCGCATCGAAATTTGTTCTGACAAAATCCTGCACCACAGGGGCGTTAAATACGGCATTTATCCCATTTTTTGCTTTAAAAATGAATAATGAATTTTCTGCCTCGTCCTCTTTGCCTTGTGAACCCAAAGCTACTTCAGAGCCGCGAACACCAATTATGGCAGTATCGTGGTTGTATATAATGTAGCCTTGAGCACCAATGTCATTATCAGCGTAATAATTAAAGTTGAGTGCTTGGCTGTAAGGAATCTCAATCAGTAGCCAATTAACGGCTAAGTCTCCTGACTGCAACGGGCGCTGTTTCAGCTTCAGTGTTTCAATCACAGTAGACAAACTCCCCGTGCTATCTGTGACTGAGCGTTTATCAATACTTTTTTCTTTACTGGCATACGCCAGTTTCGACAACAAAGCAAAAGTGTAACTATTCGCCAAGTTGAACCCATCGGTATCAACAATCATTGGCATATAGCTGCGTAGGGCTTTTATCTCGAGCACATGGGTGGTGTTGTGTGAGGCACGAACCCCTTTAATATCTTTACGTGCATTGGCTTTGAGTGCGCTATGGTGCTCGGTCAAGAACGAATCTTGAGGTGGGGTTGACCACAAATCACCCACGCTCACTAAGGCGTATTTTTTACGGTTTTGATGAACCGCCCCCAGCTCTGACTCTGCTCTTGATTCAACTGGCGACGGGGTCTGTTCGTTGCGACTCTTATACTGTTCTACCGTGGCTAATAGGTTTTCTGTTTCGACGCTGATCACCCACTCCCCTGCGGCCAGATTGGCAAAATTACAGTTCCCTTGGCGACTGGTCTGTTGATGCGTTTCTAGCGTGCTGGGGTTAGTAATGGTCACCTTTAAGTCATTTATCGGTTCATCGTTTTCGCTACGAAACTCAACCTCTAACCAATTGACTGCGGGGTTA
>NZ_QEWN01000030.1 GCF_006124995.1 Vibrio sp. Hep-1b-8 | reverse complement strand
CAAAAAGACCATTTTTCAAAAGGACGACATGCTTCTGCCTGTCTGGGATTAACTCCTGTTCAACATAGTAGTGGAGGCAAACAAAATATAGGGGCTATTGCTAAACGCTGTGGCAACAACACTCTGCGTAACGCCCTCTACAATGGAGCCATTGGGGTCGTTTGCAAATTAGAAAAGCGAGAAGCTCGTACATCAAAAGAGCAATGGCTTAAAGCAATGACGGTAAGACGTGGGAAAAAGGTTGCTGCAATAGCATTGGCAAATAAGACCGTACGAACAGCCTTCGCTATGATAGAAAGCGGAGAGGATTACAAGCCACAATTCCTTGTGGCTTAACAGAGTTAGTCAAAAAGACCGTGATAACGAACAGGTAAGACCAACCTTCAAGAGACTGTGCAACGCTTAGGTATTAAATACCGCTGCCAAGATAAAGTCATGACGGTGCGAACACATCAAAGTGGCCCGAGATAGCTTCTCAACTAGAGCCCGTATATAAGCAAGCATCTAACCTTCGTTAACAATACTTTTTGACAACAATAGGGAGTCCATATAAGCGTTGCGAATCCCACTTAAATGCTTGTTAGAAAAGGGACTGTTGATCTGGGTGTACATAGTCTGTGACCATACCATTCGAAGCCAGATCTAATCCAAAGTTCTGAATTACCGCCAAGATTATACGTACAAACTCGCCAGTTATATCCAGTGCGTTTTGAGCTTCAGCATGCGAACAATCAACAGCAGCATGCATTATCGAATTACGTTTTTTTTGAATTTGGTCTCGCTCTTTCCATAATGTGACATCGGACCCTTTTCTTTGGTAGCCACTAATGGAGCAACCCAAATCAACATTTTCATCTATTACGTTAAACACCAAGTCCTTAAACCTATCAACCCCTGTCTGCTTAAGTAGCGAACTGGAAATCATTTCTGCTGCATATTCATTGTGCACCATTCCATATATAATCGGTTTGAGCAAAACAGACTTAATTAGCACTTCAATTGATATAGCAGAGTAGATCAACGATATCGTAGGATCTGTATCTAGAGTGTTCTTACTTTTTTTTAGAAACTTAATAGCATTGACTGCCAAACTTGGATTTATTCGATAATAAGACTGCATGCGTTCAAAGATAAATTCTTCGATTGCTTGTTCTCGATGCTCATCGTAAAGCTCTTCCCTTAACTCGTCTTCAATACTTGAATATAGTTCACTCATGTATTGATCTTGCAGTGCATCTTCCCATTCGTACGACAATGTAACCTCCCTTTTCTAACGAATGACATGGATTCCCCCTCCCGAGGATCTGCCACACTTAAGTGGAATACATTTGCACCGGAGGCACCATGTCTGATTATTCTTATTTTTGCGGTATCGACCTAGCTAAAAACCATTTTAGTCTTCATGCTGTCGACCAAAATGGAAAAGTCCTACTTCATAAGTCGGTTACTCGCTCTAAACTGCTGACTACAATAGCAAATATGCCACCTATGCGAATAGGTGTTGAAGCGTGTGGTGGTGCACATTATTGGGCGAGAACATTACGCAAACTCGGTCACGATGCTCGTATCATTGCGGTTAAGTATGTCACGCCATATCGAACCAAAGGAAAAAATGACCTCAATGATGCGGTCGCTATATGCTAAGCCGTGCAAAGACCTGCCACTCGCTTTGTTCCTGTCAAATCCCCTGAGCAACAAGCTATCTTATCGGTTCATCGAATGAGAGAACATTGGGTGCGCGAGCGTACCGCATTGATGAATCGTATCCGTGCACTACTTTCTGAATTTGGTTTGATCATCCCCGTTGGTCGCGCTTCATTAATGAGGCTAGTGCCTGATATGCTTGAGAACCCTGAGAACGAGCTTCCTAACTTAGCACGTGCTACGCTAGCTGAGGCTCATATGTATTAGTTCCGACTAGATCTGAATTAGTACAGATAACGACTAACCCGCTCCACTTCTTTCAATGCAATACTGTCAGCAGGAATTCCGACTTGGCTCACATCCAATGGATACCACTTAACTTCATCAGCCTCTTGAGCTGTAATATCTCCAGTCCATGCACTAACAATGAAATAATGGATTAACTGCAGTTCTTTCGTTGGGTGGTAAAGAGAACATAAATATTTGTATTCAGTTGGAATAACATTGAGCTCTTCACTTAATTCACGGAACAACGCCTGAATTTGAGTTTCACCATATTCAATATGGCCACCAGGTATAGTGATCAAACCGGGATCAGTTTCCTTTTGCTCACTGCGTTTTTCTAGCAATACCTCTGAACCATTTAGCATGATAAAAGAGATACATTCATTTACTTCCATCTATATGTTCCCTTAAATTGTCGTTTTTCATCCTTCAAAAATGCAGTCATTCTCATATCAACTCAACTGATAATCAATAATTTGTGACACATGAAAGGAAGTTAAGCTGCAAGATGCAGCCTAGTAACAAGAATGATGAGTAATCAACTCAATCGAATAATTTTTAGTAGGGCAAACGCACGCCCCTTGAATTATGTAGAGTATTTAATCTAAGTAATTTCGGGGAACTTCTGAGTTAGGAAGTGCCAACTGTGAAGTGTGAACACCAAGCGATTCTGTCGTACCTTAATTACCAAGCGACTTTGTCGTTCGCTTAATTACCGAGGGAATTTGACGGCCTCTATTTTTGCGTAATCCTCTAAAGGATATCCAAAGACTCGACGCCTTTAAAGCAAATTGACGAGTAAACCAACTCAATACGTTGCTTTAATATACATTAAATGAATCCCTGTCGGGGTTATCTAGGTTAACCATTCCATTACAGCCCTTCAATAAAATTTGAGGATTTAGAAAGGAATACCTAATATCCCAAATTGATATTCTATCCCCATAAATACAAACACAAAAAAAATACTCAGGAAACTAAACCTCAAGCATTCTGTATTCAACCGGTACAACCAATAAACACTTCCAAGCTCTTTTTTTATACCGTTACGCCAGTATTGAATTTCTTCCTTTGAATGACGATGAAACCAACTAAATGCCTGCTGGCTAGAGCGGATCCATGCAAACGATGGGAAATGAGCCCATCCCTGTATTTTTTTTGGAGCATAGATATCAAGTTTATCGATCAAATAGTCTCTTCTGTTTCGAAGAAGAAATATAATGATTGGTAATGTTATTAAGTTGCCAAGTACAGATACAATCATAACCACAATACTTATCACCATCCCTCCCCAGAAAGGAAGCCAAAGCAAAGCTGAAACACCATTAATCATAATAGGCTCTCAATATAATCTACGGTTGAACTCATAAACTCAACAGTATCATCATACAAGTCAAAAACAGCGTATTCGGCCTTATCTCCTATATAGTTTGATAGATCCACACCATACAATCCCCAAATATACAAACCTCCGGCCATAGGAATAATCGACAAACCACGAGAAACAGGGACCAATTTAACTCCCACAAAACCAATCCCTTCCCCTACACCGACATTCATAGCAATAGATGCTGTGTTTTTCACACCTGCTCGCATACACGCTTCAGAAAACCCTTCGTCTTTGGCACACACTTTTGCGATATCCATAAAGTTATCACGTACTCCCAAAATGGTGGCTACCCATGCTGCACGCCCCAAGAGCTTACTAAACTCCATCGACTTTTTATACAAAGCCGTCATATCAATGCCGCTTACCGCTTTCGAAAAATCTTGTGCTTTATAGATCTGTTTCTTACCTACATTCAGATAATAATTGACCTTTTTTGCCTGAATGTTTTTGATGTAATTCGGCGCACCAAATTGAGTCGATATCGTTTGAACTTCTCTTTGAAAGGTTCGAGCTTGCTTGCGCCATAGTTTGTAGTCAGGGTTTGACTTCAATTTATCTCCCGCAACGCCTTTGGTCGATTCTCCTACATACTTTGAATAGTTATCAAATCGTTGAAACTCCTTTTGGAGCCTTTCCGCTTGAATCTTCATTCCTACAATGCCAGAGCCTACCGAAGCAATCATTTGATTGGTAAAGTTTGATTCTTTAACCTCCCCATCATCTACTTCATAAACCGTCGAGTTGGGCATCGCTGTTGATGTAAGCATGACACTGGCGAACTCTTCATGGTGGTCAGAAAACCACTCTTGCTGTTCTTCCGAAAGTGTAAAAAACAACTCAGCCAATTCAGAAACCTGAGTAATGGCTTTTGCTTCATCTGGATGCACCGTTTTCCAAGGCGAAACGACAATAGGCATCCCTTTAGTTAAAAAGTGGAACGTTCTTTTTAAGTGCGGATTCAATTTGATAATGTGCTGAACGATTTCATTAGAGTCAGTCTGGTATACATCCTTAGCAAATGTTTTTATATCTATCTTTTCGCCCGAGAAAATTATATACACGTCATCAATATCGTTAAGCTCATTCGACTCCTCAAAGCCCGCAGTGGTCTGAGAATGAGGGGCTGATGTAATTGGTTTTCCTGCGATGCTCGGTTGTGTTGCACTGGCGAGAGATTGAGATGAAGCAGCATCAGCTGAGCGACCGCTAAAGGAGACACCTTGCCCCAAGCTCACACCCGACCCCATATTGATATTGACACCCTGCCCTATATTGACGCCTGCACCCATATTAATTGAGCCAGACATTTGAGGCCCAAGACTCACGGCGTCGCCACTCGAAAGCACAAAACAATTGCCACATCCGGTATCAACCGGATCGTCTTTCATCGCTATCAGCTTACCACCAATCTTAATATTTCGCGGGCGGCCCTGGATGATTGGACCGACTCCACGACAGTTTTCATCCCCACAAGTGCAGGTAGCTTGGTCTCCCAAGAGACTCACATCCAAGTTGTTAATTTTTACGCCAGCAGTGCCTGTTAAGACTTTTCCGCCTGTAGTGGTTGGGGTTCCAACGGTGACGGCATTATTAAACATGATGCTTACCAACTTGAAGAAACGTTCAACGTACTCGCAAGCATAAGCAATTGATTTTTTATCAACAAACTCAACGGACAAACCCTAGGCAAAAGGTCACATAATCGACAATTGAGGAAAATTCGACTATTTACCCATTTGTTTTTTACTGGAACCAATAAAGGGGCGGAAAAAAGCCAGCTACAGAAGCTAGCTCATTGTTGGACAATAATATGCTAGACCTCATGCTCTAGAACGTTTATGTCGGATTAGGAAAATTATGTTGATTCCTTGATCGTTTGTTAGGTGTTTTTATGCTTACTAGGGATAGTCGACTTTATTTCTAGGAATGAAAATACCTTTGATGCAATTAGGGTTTAACACTGCAATTTGAATATGATTTTGCTGCCTAAAGCCTGCATTAGGGTAGAGCTCATCTCCTTCCCAAAAAGCTGCTCTAACAGTGTCAAAATGAATGCCTTGATCTCTTGCCAGCTCGTGAGCCCAGCGAATTACTGCACAATCAAGCTCTCTCTTGCGGAAATCAAAATCATTGGGACCAAACCCTTGGTTTACTGGTAGTTCTTTACCTTCTTTTTCTAAAGTCTCTTTGAGATCTTCATATGCAACTTTCAAGAAGTCCAAGTGTTCTTGATCGAGTAAATCAAGACAGTTGCCTAAGTCAATAACAGTACCGAGGACGAATGGTTCTTTGATTTTGGAATGTTTACGCTTGCTATCTTCTACTGCGTATTGATTTGCTCGCTCAAAGTTATTTTCCCAAAAGTAAGTCCCCTGACCGAGCCAATCATAATCGTTATTACTGCGTTTAAATTCATCCTCATGCTGCAAGATTTTGGTTGCTGCTTGCTTGTCAATTCCATGAAAGCCATAAACAAATGAGGTTTTATTATTGTACATTACGCCGTAATCGCCTTACCTGCTTCTTTATCCTTTTCTACAGTTTCTTCAGAAAAGTAACGTTCAGAGTAGTACCCATTCTTATCAATAATCTGAGCTTTTTTGAGCATCCTTACCCGTGCAGCACGGCTTCGCTTTGGCGAGGCCGACCTAACTTTATTTGTTAACTCTTTGATAGACATAGAAAAGGCTCCATACTTTACTTTCTTTTGTACATTGTAGCTCCATAGCCAATTTTTAGCCACTTTCGTACACCTAGCTAAGAACAGTTGCAAAATATATGGCACTAAATTTTGCGAAGAAAAATTCGTGACATATATTTTGTCAATTAATTCGCCTTGCTAGGTAAATTCTACTCAATATATTTAGATGCAAATTTGGCTAATTCTTGTGCTCTTGATGGTTCCCAACCATTTTGAATGGCAAACTGCCTTACCACTTCAGAAGATGCGGACACGCCATTTTTTCTAAGTTCTGAAAATAATCTTTTTGCCATATCTTTATCTGATGGGTGTGCCAAGCCAGTAGACATATTGATACAACGACCCAATTTCAAAACAACGTCTTGAACGGGCTGTGTTAAAGAATTAGTTGGCGCATTCCATGATTGCTTGCCAACTACTTGAGGATTCCACGTCGAAAGCCAACGTTTACCCTCTTCCTCATTCCAAGGTAGGAAAACAATGCTATTTACGTTACGGACACCATCGATTACGTCCATATCTTTACCCGTTAGATATGCTGAAAGCAAGACATCATATCCACCGAATGATCTGATATTTTTGGGTATTTCAAAAGTAAGCGAGACCCCATTTCCTAAATTTACTGCAGATCCTTTAGTCAAAGCTTTTGCAGCTTGGTCACCCAAAAAACCAGCTACGTCTGAAGAAGTAAACGTGCCCTTTGTTGGAAATACCAATGTTATATTACTTAACCCACTAGCCTGACAAACTTGGAATGCTTGAGCAAATGCTAACTTGATCGATTCCTGATTAGAACCGTGATTTTCAACTAAATACCTAGAAACTGACATTTGTCCTCCTTTACCTAACGCCCGCATCACTCGAAGATTTGTAGTGGAGGCGAAGCCGCAACGAAAAATCCGTCGCTGTGCTTGCGTTTGTTAGGCATTGTATTTCTTGATTACAAAGTAACACATTGAAGAACACATATTACGCCCCAAGCGAACAAACTCTTCATGACTAAAACCAAGCGGAATATGTGCCCCATTGCTAACAAAGCTAAACACAGATGCGAGAGCTTTTTCTTCATTTTGATCTATGAAACTAACAGATTTTAGATATGCAAGTGACGGACCCCATGTATTTCCGCTGCCTGTAG
The DNA here is from genome assembly GCF_006124995.1 of Vibrio sp. Hep-1b-8. Taxonomy (GTDB): domain Bacteria; phylum Pseudomonadota; class Gammaproteobacteria; order Enterobacterales; family Vibrionaceae; genus Vibrio. Next base: position 10,364 of record NZ_QEWN01000030.1, on the reverse strand, counting down.
GGCTAAATCCTTTTGAACATGCAATTTCCCTAACCAGTGTTTCAAGCGCAATACGAATATTCGTTAAGCTACCGTTGTAATCAGGCTGGGCTTTCACAAAGTCATCAGCGGAAGCATTAATAGATCGCTTCACATTATCTCTATTTTGTAGAGAAGAGTTATCAAGCTCTTTCAGCAGAGCATCCTCTACCGGCTCGTGCCCTTTGAAATTTGGGTCCAGCGATTCAATGGTGTCATTTTCGATCTTGTAACCATCTAGCAATAGAGATTGCTTAAGAATTGAGTATTGATCGTCAAATTTGTACCTCGGAGATGTTTGGTTACGCAATGTTTTATTGGTTTGTATAATTTCGATAAACATCTCGGTCAGAGTATCTTCTGATGCAACCGTAACTTCATTGCTAATACCGGCAGGCGAAGAAGCCATTTGAGGGTCAAAACCAAATTTATCTAAAATCACATAGACTGTTGGTTTTTCTATTACTCCCAAAAGCTGACTTAATGAAAACTTTGTTCTTCTAGATACTTGCATATGTCCTCAGTCTCTTGAGATGTCTAACAGTGCTTTTTCAGCAGACACTGTCTGTATAATATTTTCAGAAAATATAGACACCATATCAGCAACATACTGTTCTAACTGTCTGTATAATCATAATTGCTCAACTCGGCTCATAATCTGCTATTAGTAAATGTAGGTCAAGAACTGACATGAGAAAGTGGTCAGGAATTGGATGCTGAATGATTTTGGGGCATTTTTGTGTTACATGCCCCGCCAGCACACATCTGGACAGAAATCATTTTCGGGAAACCATACATTAGCAAAACATAAATAAGTAGAGGTATGGCAAAGCTAGTTGTGAGGAGCTAGTGCGATGAGTAAAATCGTGGGTTTATTATGTTTATCCCATTTGTGAATGCCCTGTTCTCTAAAATGGTGAAGATAAACTCTTAGGCTTACTATAGTAAACGAGTTGAAATAAAAAGGCTTGGTCACTCCAAGCCCTTTAATGGTTAATTCGTGATTTTAGAAGTAGTAGGTCGAACCAATGTTGAATGATACCGTGTTAGCGAAACTATCAAATTGGTATTTAACATTCGCTCCAACCGTTAATTGTGAATACACTTCATATTCAATTCCTACAGCAGCCAAACCACCTATCTCATTGGATGTATTTGAGTAACTACTTTTAGGTGTAATGGATTCAACATCAGTTAGTTCATTTTCATATTCAAGGTAATGAGAACCGCTTACATCGTACTGAGTATAAGTTAAGCCTGCCTTAAATTTGGCTTGCCATTTTTCACTCAGTGTATACGTATAAACAGGAGCTAGAGTGAATTGCTTTGCTTTTACTTTTGAATTCCATTCTTCTTCTGTTTTTATGTATGTTGCAGGGTCATATTTCACAAATAGTGAACGATCATCATCCAATTCAAACTGACTATAACCAAATTCAATCGCCCAAGATGGCGTTAATGAATAACCTACAAATCCACTTAAAATGCCCTCTTCATTCGATGGTACCAGTGTAACCGGAGATGATGTGAAGTTACTTTGTGTATCGTGACTAGTTGAACCGAAACCGTATTCTAAACCGACATAAGGTGCTGAAACTGCACTGAAAGATACGCCTGCTAGTATTAATGAAAGTAATATTTTATTCATATAAAAATTCTCTATGGTTATCTTGCGTGATTATCAATCATTTAATGTGAAGCGTTTGTAGACATATAAAATACTTACAGGACTTTTATCGCATCCACATCAATCTTTACACCTGATATGTTTTTATCGATTTCACCCATAATTTGTACGTTTGTTGTTGGTGTGACAGACTGGCCGAACCACTTGTCGTGGTCAATTTCTACAGTAACTTCACCTGTAGAATCAGCAAAGAGATACATTTCTCCGCCAAGAGATGATTTGATATGACCTGTCAATGTTACAGGCATATCGTCACTGAATATCCCTGCCTCAGGAACTTGTGCTACTGTAGAAATGCCTTGTGTAGGCCCTGAAAAGCCAGATTGTGTTTGAGCAACATTACCAGTGAAACCTTGTGCAAAGATACTGCTAGAAGCAACAAGAGCAAAAGTGGACATTAGAAGTTTTGTTTTCATCATTGATTCTCTGTTTTTATGGACTGAATTTGCATTAACGTTATCAACATGAATGGAGGTTGATTATTGATTTCATTTTTCTGCTTCCACTTCACGTGCGATATTTTGGTTGTTGATGATTACACCTTCCACTTCAACTCGAGAACCATTTAGGTTGTGTTGACTTAAACCTTCGAAACGAGTTTGAGCGTCAATCACAACCGTGTTGTTCGACATAGTTTGGTCAGCGTCATTCTCACAACGCGTTACTTGGAAAGTCTCAGTGTTGACATCGTAGTTGGATACCACACCTTCACATTCAAACTCTTTACCTTGCCAGTTGCTGTCGTGGTCGCCATCAAAATCAGGGCCGTCGATTTCAACGTTTGTCGCTGTACGAACACCATTTTTCATTACGGATGTCACTTCAACTTCTTGGCCTTGTTTAAGATCAGCTTTGGTACCATCTTCAAAACGTGTTGCGTTATCGATAGCGAAGTTACCACGGTAGTTTAATGAGAATTGGCTGTAATCGTTCGCAACCCATGTCACGATGCCTTCCACATCATTATCTCCAACAAGGCTGTCATAGTTTTCAACTTCTACTTCGGTTGCTACAAAAAGGTCGCCTTGCATTGAGCCTTCAGCTTCAACCCATTGACCAACTTCTAAGCCATCAACACGGTCGTAAGAAACGGTCGTGTTTGCACCCAGTTTGAAGGTGCTGTTATTTGCATCAATGCTTGAGATACGGCCTTCGATTTCATCAGGACCGTTGTAGTCGAAGTCAAACTTCACAACGGATAGCACTTTGTAGCCAGCATCAGCGGTTGGTAGTGAGGACACCATAACCCAATCGCCTTGGTCGATTTCATTACTCAAACCTTCAAAATGAAGTTCGACACCGTTAACAGTGAAGGTTTTGTTTACATGATCAATTGCCGTCACTGTGCCAGTCATGGTTGGCTCTAGCGTAACGACTACTGGTTCCTCTGTCGATTTCTCTGTTCCAGAACCAACTTGAACCATCATGTTTGGCTGAACAGCACCTAGATTCGTTTCTTTTGAACCATACATCACTTCAGAAACACGATAGGTATAGCCGTTTACTGTAATGGTGCTTTTCGCTTCGTTGACTGATTCAACCGTACCAATTGCAGTGCTGGGCTTCGCAACAGGTTGTGGTGTTGAACCACCACTGTCACTAGACCCGCCACAACCAGATAATGCTACACCCACTGCCGTTACAAGCGCTAATTTTTTCATGATAGCGACCTATTTTTGAAAGCTTATTTATGAATTTGGTTGTATCTTATGACGCGTATCGTGAAGTGTTTGTGAAGAAACGTGAGCCTATGAAAATATTAATTGTCGATGATAATCACAATGTTTCAGAAACTATTGCTGATTATCTAGAACTGGAAGGGATAACGATAGATTGCGCTTACCATGGAGAGGCTGCGCTAAATTTAATTCAAGAAAATCATTATGATGTCATCATTATGGACATCATGATGCCAAAACTCGATGGCATTAGTACGGTTGAGAAACTGCGTCAAGAATTCTTATGTGGAACGCCAATTTTATTCTTAACCGCCAAAGATACCTTAGATGACAAAGTGGCTGCGTTTAATGCGGGTGGCGATGATTATTTGATAAAGCCTTTTGCGATGCAAGAGCTTAGCTTGAGAGTTCACTCTCTGGCCAATCGAGGCCCAAGACAAGACATCGGCACGCTGAAGTTTGCTGATATTAGTGTGGATGCCCGCACTAATGAAGTGACTCGGATGGGGAAGCATATCAAGCTCAGTCGCATTCAAACCAAAATCCTAAAGCTATTATTGAGACGTGCCCCTTCAGCGGTTTCTCGTACTGAAGTGATTGAGAATGTGTGGGGTGACGAGCCGCCGGGGAGTGACGCGCTAAGAAGCCATATTTATGGCTTAAGAACGGCACTCGATAAGGGTTTTGATAATTCCAGATTAGAGACGATTCATGGACAAGGTTACCGACTCAAAGCATAAAGAATACCCAAGTATATACCGTAAGATCCGCTGGAGTTTTGGTTTGATGACCTTTGTGATGTTTACGTTGTTTTGGTCACTGATCTACGTTGCGGAGAACAAACTTGAAGTCTTGAGTTTGCATCATTGGCTAGATACAGAAGTTGAGCTTTATAAAGAGAACTACCAAAAGGAGGGTTGGGAGGCGCCATTACCCAATGTACGGGAGTTTGACTCTTATTGGAGCGAAGCGCCAACGCCGGATTGGTTACTATCGTTTAAGTTCCCTGGATTCTACGAATATCTTTTAGGGGAAGAGGATAAGCACTTCGTAGTGTTTGAGCATCCTTCTGGAAAAGGTTTGATGTACATCGTGTTCCAAGATGACTCAGACGACTATTTGGATGAATACGAAAGCTCGTTGCATCAGTTTACATTTTTCTTAGGGGGCTTGTTCTCCATTATCATGGTCGGGTATGGCGTATACATGGTCCGGATTTTGTCTCGACCTTTAGCTAAGATCGAAGACAAAATTGGTCACATGCCCCCAGATCAACCGACGTTTAATGTTGATACCAAATTCAGTGAGACTCGCCATATTGAGCAGACGTTGCTCGACAGCAAAAATGAGATTGCAGGTTACTTCCGTCGTGAACAAGAGTTTAGCCGCTTTGCCTCTCATGAGTTACGCACGCCAATCATGGTAATCAAAGGCTCTGCCGATATTTTAGCTCTTGTGCCGGATCAGCCTCCGGTGGCTCAAAAGGCGGTGAGACGCATGCAAACGGCTTGTGAAGAGATGCGAGTGTTAACTGAAGCGTTCCTCTTGTTGGGCAAAGAGAAAGTTGAAGCTCAACATTACGCGGATCACGCTTTACTAGGGTGCTTGAATCAACAATTAGCGGAACTGGCACCACTATTTGCTAAACAGGGTGCAGAGTACAAACTGGATGAGCTAAATAGCGGTGTGGTGCATGCGCCTGAAAGCTTTGTGACAATCGTGATCAACAACCTGATCAAGAACGCATTCAGTTATAGTATCGGAGATATCGAAATTGTCCTTAATGGTACTCAATTGACCATAGTGAACCGTCACGATGGTAATGAGACTTACAATGCTGGCTATGGATGTGGCTTAGTGATCGTTGAACGTATCTGTGAACGCATGAGGTGGCCGTTTGAACTCAATGATGATGGAGCGAGGTTTACTGCTAAGGTTGATTTTATGCTCTCGTAAGATAATTGTATCTGGAAGGTAGACCTATCGCCCCTTAAACACTCTTAGCGAATATTTTAGCCACTTTTCAAGGACAGCTATCTTGAATAGTTTGTAACACTTTCAAAGCAATTTACAGGGTAAAATCAGTATGTTCATTTGGAGCGAGAATCATAAATGAATCCCCATATTTCATACATTGTAAGCTTTGGGTGTCAGATTAGATAAATTTGGGAGAAATACGATTATCTATGACCGCAAGCTTTTTGGCAAAAATGAAAATGGGGCAGAAACGTGTCAGAACAGTTTCTGCCTAGTACATATAAGGGTATTGATGTGCTACCGCTTATCTAGCCCTAACAATAATCAGACGTTCGTCAATTGCAGGACCTTTTGTGTAGCTATAGTCAAAAGTAAAACTATTGGATTCTATGGTTCTGTTTGTGTTCCCCCAGAATGCGTCATTGAGAGGTTGAGATTCTGTTGGAGCATATATATTTATTAGCGCATCGAGTGCTCTTTGAGCTTCTCGCTTGTCAGCGTGAATGCCATATCCGACATCCTTAGACCAATCGTTCCACATAAGTTTAATATTAGCTACTTTGCCTGTACCGGCTTTTTCGTTAATAAACCACTTAACTGTTTCTGCTCTTCCTTGTATACATCCATATAGGGCACCCCAATTACCAGATGCAGGTGTTATCTTAGGGGTTCTGCATTCAAGAGCTTTTGTTGCCAATTTACTTTCTAGTACAAAGGTGTCAAACCCACTTTTTACAGGAGTATGTGACTCAGCTGAATATCGCTTAGTATGTCTCTCACTCTTGTTTTCCGTGTCGTTTTCTCGTTTGGTACGTTTGACCTTATCAAGTGTTTTTTTTAACTCAGCGAGTTCTTTTTCTTCAGCTTCGGCAGCAGACTTCCTTTCACTTTCTTTCTTCAAGCTTTGTTCTGCCGCATTTTGAATGTTGATTTTGATTTGATTACGCTTGCTAATTATATCTGACTCGAAAGCCATTGTAGCTTCTGTCCATGTATTGTTAGGGACAAGGTATTTATCATAAAAAGCTTTGAAATCACGTGTAAAGGCGACGCTGAACATTACCTTTTCTTTGTTTTTTAAACTGTATATTTCATTTGTGAAGCCATTCCCTGCACAATGCTTTAGTGTTTTTTCTGATATGTCAGCCAGCTCTCTCACTCCTTTTAATCCATGAGTTAATTGTTCATACTGTTTGATTAAAAGCGCTGTGTTATTTTCGAAGTCTTTATCCATTACCTCGGTAAATAGAACTATAGAATCCCTTTTTAATCGTTGGGCTTTCATGTTGGCATCACTACAATCATTAGCGTACGACAAGCTAGGTATACCAATCATGATTGCTGCTACTAAAGCTCTCTTCTTCATCCATGCATCCTCATTCATAAGAGAAAGGATTATAACGAGGTTCTTGCCTTTAGGGCTAGGGGCTTTATGAAATGAGATTAAAACTAGTAGATTACGTCTGATACCCCCACAAAATTTCAACATGCACGTTTATAAGAATGAGGTTATTCCATTGCCATACGTATTAGTTAATCTATGGAAAAAATCGTCAAACAACTCACCCACTGAGTACCTTTCTAACTCGAATTGGGGCATAAACGTTCTAGCAGTTATCGTGCTGGCACGTCTCTGGACATGAACGTTTTATAGGTTTTGCTAAATTAGTAAATTACGGATTACTTTTCGTATCGAAAACTCACACTTAACTGGTCAGCATTTCTTATCCACTTAGATAAGTAAGTAACATAAGAGACTGCGCTGAGAACACAGTCTCTTTGAGAGTCACTGACAGGAGTTGATTGCAGTATCAACGGTATTTAAGATGTTATTGCACTTGATCTGATCAGGTTCGCGCCTGAAGTATTTCAACAGGTCTTGATTCGTAAAGTTTTCCCTATCAGAATCCGATAGGCGTTCGATCAACGATTCGCTTTGCTCTAGAAGCCCCTTTAATTGCTGGCTTTCATCGCAATGAACGAAAAATGAAATTCGACAAGATAGAGCATAGAGCCAAAGGTTAACATTGTACGCGTTGATGTAGGATGACCAACTGATCTGAGCGCTCAATGGTTTCCTGATTGTTCGAGCAAGCGAGTTGAATATTTTCCAGAGTTCACTGATGACATGTGCTTGGTCTGTTGTGTTAATATGTGCCACCAAAATGGCTAGCTCATCGGTGAATGCACCATCACCTTCAATTTTGAAATACAGGTTGTCACCACCATCAAGTATCGATCGCCACTGGGCTATCAGTTCTCCCAGCCATGTCCTTGACACTTGTGCTATATCAATCACCTTCATTTCGATCATAGGTATCAGCAAAGATTCTAGAATCCACGGCGTGGAGTGATGAAGTTTACCAAGTCTGTCACGTAGAGGTTGAAGGGTGTCTTGTAGTTGTTTGTCAGTCAATGGGGTTTCAAACAACTGAAGGAGTTTGATGATCAATTGTGATTTGGCATCAGAATTATCGTTATTTGCCTCGTTGATAAGCCAACATAAGACAGCTTTCTGTTCACAGGTTGACTTGACAAGGCTGAGTTTAGATAGTGCATCGGTACTGAAATTACCGTAGTTGATTGCATTCTTTAAGGCATGAAGCCCTAACCAAGTTGCTACGCTCGCATCGCTTTTAAGAAGCGCTTCGATCTTTTCGGGACTTTTATCAAATTCTAATCCCAAATAAATAATATAGAGTGCTTGCTCAACCAGAGCACGTTTTCGGTGATGTTCTCCAACAGTGTTAGAACATGCAACACTCAACCAGTCGATGAGGTCTTGAGGAGCTCTTGACCATAGGACTTTGAGGGCGTAATAGTCACTCCATGCAGTTTCAAAACCCGAGCCGCGGAGCACTCTACTTGGTTCTTCGTTAGACAGGAGAAGCTCGCGGAGGCTCTTCGCTCGGTAATGTTCTATATCGAGATAACTCTTTTTGATTTTTGCCGGTAGAGCATCGACTCTTAACGGGTTCAAATGTTCCAGAAGCTTCTGTTTCAGCTCACCAGATAAAGGGGAGTTATCTTCTATGGATAAACTACCTGCATGTGAGTAAGCCAGAACATAACCAAGTGCATCCCAAGCCGAGTGAAAATCTTGGAGTGGAAAACCTTCATTCCAGAATTTCGACGGAAGCTCTTCGAAGCGCTCTGGAGCAAGCTCTCCATCTTTCATGTACTTCTTAGAATGCATCATATCGAGCAGAGCAGAGCCAGAGAGCCCTGCTAACTCCTGGTCGTTCAGCCACCACGCAAAAACTTCACCTGACCGACAGGCGTCAATAAAGGAGGATTGATGGTTTAGTCCTACTCCACATGTTTTAATTTCAGGGCTATAAGTATTCGAGTCGAAAATGAGCTTTGCGGTAGGGGATTGCTTCCTACCCCCATGCAAAGTGCTCTGGATTATTCCATCAGCGAACTCGAATACGCTGGGCAATATATCAAGTGGGATTGGAGTTGCGAGCAATGGGAAGTTGTCATTGGCTCGCTGTATCGAGTTGGATAAGTGGTAGCCTGCGAGTGGTTTACCATCGGCTGATCGAATCAAGATCATTCGATCATGTATCTTGCTATCAGGCACAGCCAGCACCTTTAGCTGAACATTGCCGAAGTAACCATTGCCCCATCCATCACAACTCGCAAGCAATCGTTGGATGCGAGTTGGCTGTTTAGGCGACAGCTCGCTGTCCTTATTTGCCTGCTTCTCGGTGGTGATTATGAGGTAGTCTCCCTTTTCAGTGCCGAGCCTATTTAGAAGATTTATTCCGACATCTTCCATGAACGGATCGAACCAAGCTATTTGAGCATCATGATGTCGCTCGAATATACGGCGTAGCCAATCGACCAAGTGCAAACGACTTGTACCACCGCTACTAGAGAGTGTTAGAAAGAAACGTCCGGTCGATGCCTTCGGAAGTAAATTATTCACATTACTTTCAATCAGACAACTTTGACTAACCCATGGATCATTGAAGTGTCCACCAATGACCGAATGCGAATTCCGAACTGCCCGCGCAACACGTCCAGTAGCGTCAAGTTTTGCCTTCTCTCGGGCTGGCACTTGCTTCTCTAGCCAACCCATACGATCAGTTGAGCTAATCGGCTCAACCATCTGCATGTTCAGATTGACACCACGGACGAAGTACTTCCCTGTCTTTAGAAGCAGGTATGATTCCTCGCCAGCTTTCCCTAATGCATAGATCTCTAGAGTGAATGCTGTGGTCACTTGGCTCTTGAAGTCTTCGATTATGAATTTGTGCTCTAGCGGATAAGACATACTCTTATCAAGGCGAGAAACGTATGAAGCTTGCACGCTATCATTGCTATATGCATTCAATATAACCATTAGGTCGGCTGGTTCTTGTGTGAGCGACTCGAAGAGTTTAAGAGAGGAGTGTTTGCCTTTTAGTATGATCTCAAATTTGCGGCGTTCAGAATTGGTCAGGCCTGGGGCGCAGATAAATTCTAAATCACCCAAGCGCCAAGCATCTATCGTTGCGAAAGCCATCCCAGTGTCAGTATCCAGTTGTAAACCTCCCCTAAACTAGTGGCATACCATTTTAGAGTTCTTCGGCTTAGACTGAGCATAGAAGGAGAACCCGCGATGAAAAAATCACGTTACTCAGAAACACAAATCGTCAAAATCTTAAAAGAAGTGGAAGTGGGTCGTAAGGTCAATGAAGTGTGCCGTGAATACGGCATTTCAGATGCCACCTACTACAACTGGAAAGCAAAATACGGTGGGATGGAAGCCTCTGAAGTCAAACGCCTTAAAGACTTAGAAGAGGAGAATCGTCGCTTGAAAGCCATGTTTGCTGAGTTGAGCTTAGAGCATCGAATTCTCAAGGACATCGTAGAAAAAAAGCTGTAAAGCCAGCGATAAGACGCGAACTGGTTGAGTATGCCAGACAACGGCACAATGCCAGTTTACGTCTTGCTTGTCGCGCAGTTGGCATTAGTGATTCGGTTTATCGATACCAGCCTAAAGCGAATAACGA
>NZ_QEWN01000003.1 GCF_006124995.1 Vibrio sp. Hep-1b-8 | reverse complement strand
GTAAGACATCAAGAGAAGCAAGAGCGAGTAGAGCAGCACCAGTTGGCGTTGGATTAAACAAAGGCCCCCTTTTAGGGGGCTCACACAAAGCCACCTTCTTTAGAAGGTGGTAATTTACTAGAACGGATACCAGAACAATTCGGTTTCTAGATAGCGCTTAGCTACCGCCAATATGACGATGACCGCAATGGCTAGCAGGCAGAGTTTGTCCGTGTTGCCTAGTGGTCTTGAGCTATACCATGAACGGGTATTGTGGCGTCCAAATCCTCTTAACGTCATCGCGTTGGATATTTCATCTGCTCGGTCCAAGCTTGAGAAAATGAGAGGACCAAGGATCTTCGCCACGTTTTGTAGACGCTGCACTAGAGGTGTGTTTTTTGATATATCAAGGCCACGGGCCTGTTGAGCGTGCATGATATTGACGAAATCGTTCTTGACCTCAGGAAGGTAGCGCAATGTCAGACTGACGGCATACGCAATCTTGTACGGCACGCCAATGCGGTTCAAGCTGGCTGCAAACTCTGTCGGGTGAGTAGTAAAGACAAATACCAAGGCAATTGGGAACATGCTGAAGTATTTGAGAGTGACCGTAACCAAATAGAACAGAGTCTCTTGAGTTAGCGAATAGTGGCCAGGAAGATTAAACACAACAGTACTTGATCCAATGTATTCACTGCCTTGCTGGGGAGCCAACAAAAACATAAATAGTGCGTTGAGTGTTAAGACACTGGCTGTACCAATGAGCAAAGGTTTGTAAACTTTGAAAGGTACTTTTGTGATTTTTAGTAAGTATAGGCCTGCCACAATCAGTAAACCAATCAATCGGATATCGAAAGTGGTCAGTACTACAGTGACCCAAGCCATAAATAAGGCGAACTTGGTAATGCCATTTAGTGCATGCAAAGGCGACTTGGTATCGACATAACTGATACCAAACTTCATTTTAGAAGCTTTCATGCTGCGTGATTCTCTAGTTGGATGAAGTACTGCATAAACGCATTGATATCGGCGACATCTAAACGCTCTGCCAGATCATATAGGCTAGTGGTGGTTAGATTGGCTTTGTCGAGTAGCTCGGGCTGGCTGAAAACTTCAGTCATCGGCGCATCTGCTATCAAGCGGCTGTCAGAAATAACAATTGAGCGGTCAGTGTATTCGAGCACAAGATGCATATCGTGGGATATGATCATGACAGTAATACCCAACTGCGAATTTAGTTTGCGAACAAAGTTCAGCATAGAGGTGTAGTTGCAATAATCCTGTCCTGCGGTAGGTTCATCAAGAATCAGCAGCTTAGGCTCTAAAGCAAGGATTGAAGCGATGGTCACACGCTTTTTTTGTCCATAGCTTAGCGCTTCAATTGGCCAGTTTCGGTACTTGCTCAAACCACAGAGTTCAAGGGTATCGAGCACTTTCTTCTCAACCTTTTGTTCTGACAATCCTTTGTTGCGCAAACCAAAGGCAACTTCATCAAAGATCATGTGGTGTGAAATCATATGATTTGGGTTTTGTAACACCACACCAATTTGCTGGCTGCGCTCAAAGATAGAAAGAGTAGCAATGTCTTCTCCCTCTAAACAGATAGAACCTGAATCTGGCTCGATCACACCCATAATTAATTTGGTAAGCGTCGATTTTCCGGAACCGTTTTTGCCGAGTACAGACACAAATTCGCCGTGAGAAATAGTAAAAGAGACGTTTTCTAACGCATTCTTCTCACCGTCGTAAGAGTAGGTTAACTCGTTGATGGTAAGTAGACAATCTTCTGAGCGAGTAAGCGTTTTGGTTGGACTCTGCCAGTTGGCAAAGTGCGGCCTATAGCCAGTGATAGGCATCTCTTTAATAGAGGAGTAAGTGTTCAATTGTTCCAACGGACAATTGGCCGCTTTTAGAGCCGTTAAGTAGAGTGGTTCACGAATTCCATGAGTTTCGAGTAGAGTTGACGCCAGTAATGCGTCGGGTGTCATGTCTGCAACAATTTCTCCTTGTTGCATTAGAATGACTCGATCTACGGGGCGGTGTAGAACATCTTCTAGTCGATGCTCTATGATGATGACTGTCTTACCCGAATCACGATGCAACTGGTCAATGATCTCGATGGTTTTTCGGCTTGTCTTTGGATCCAAAGCGGCAAGTGGTTCATCAAACAGCAAAGTATCAACATCATCTACTAAAATGCCGGCAAGCGATACACGTTGTTTCTGGCCTCCAGATAGATCGTGTGGCGAACGATCAAGCATGTCACCGAGCTCTACCATTTGCGCTGTTGACTTGACGATAGGGTACATCTCGATGTTCGAGGCCAGTTGATTCTCTAATGCAAAGGCAATGTCTTCGCCTACACTCAGCCCAACGAATTGACTATCGGTGTCTTGTAACACCGTACCAATCTGCTCTGTGTATTGGTGAAGATCCAATTGAGTCGCCGCGTTGCCATTTAAAAGCAATTGACCTGAAGTCTCGCCCTTGATGGCGTGGGGGATCAGACCGTTCAGGCATTGGCCAAGTGTCGACTTTCCGCTACCACTTGGCCCTATAATGACGATTTTCTCTCCTTTCTCTATCCTTAGATTGATATGTTTAAGCGTCGGTTTATCCAGTGACTCATATCTAAAAGAGAAGTCAGAAAATTCAATGGTCATTATCGTTTAAGCCTCAGAAAGATTGCGGCTTTGTTTGTTGCGTTTTGCGACAGATTTAAGGATAAAGTAACCCACAACGGCGATCAGAACGGTGTTACCCGCAGCGATGATCGTCAACTGAGTAAAGACCTTGGTGAATGGTTCTGCGTAGAGAACGGTGTCGAGCAAGGCTGAACAGCCGTAGGCAAATACATTGCCAACCAAAGCAAGGAGAACGAAGAGAATAAAATCTTTGTTATCGAAGTGGCCTTGAGAGATACGCTGTTTGGTTAAGATAGGGAAGAAGCCGATCACCAAGCCGACAATGCCTGAGCCCAGAACCCAAGTTAGCCATACTCCCCAGCCAGCAAATAAATCGGTCACCCAGTGGCCGATAAATCCAACTAGGAAGCCAACGATAGGGCCAAATAGTACAGAGAAAAGAGCTAATACAGCCATTGCTGGTTTAAGTGTTGTATTGGCGAAAACTGGAATACCAAACATAGGCAGGCCGCCGATACCGTAGAGTGCAGCGCCGATCGCAATGACCACGACTGTTTTTGCTGAAAAGTTCATAGATAACCTTTTGTATTACATCCTTTCATCCGTGCTTTTAGCGATGAACAACGAGCGAATGAATGGCAATGAAGTTGTAAAAGAACGCAATGATAGGTGCTTTATTTGATTAAGTTTTATACACCTAAGTTCGTAAGGCGCAGATTATACCTTCAGAGTTTGAGCTTGGAAAGCTAACTATCTGGATGGCTAAAAAGTAGCTGGTTCTTTTACTGATTAAAAATGCCGTTCTTAATCCTGCCAATGAAAAAGGCCTCTATGGTGGAGGCCTGTTGATTGGTAGGGTTAATGATCGAGATAGAGGTAGTTTTGCCAGCTCTTCATTCGAATCAGGACTTTACGCATGATAGAAACATGGCTGAACCTATCTGAATAGACGGCCACTTCAACTGCAGTACCTAAAGGAAGTTGGTACTCAGTGAGGTCGTCAGTAATTTTAAGCGTCACAAAGACTCGTCCACTGGTTCTCAATGCTTCAGTACCAAGTAAGCTACCACGAGCTTGGAACTGGCTTTCGCCTATGGCGGGTAGAACCTCTATCACTTCGCCTTTAAACACTTTTCCTGGTAGCGCTCTGAATAGAAACTCAGCTTCAAAACCTGGTTTTAGTCTTTGTAGCGAATTTTGGCGAAACGCGGCGGTATAGATTTTTTCTTCGGTATGGACGAAAGTCATAACCGGTGCCAGCGGTAGCGGTACGGCCATCACACCAGGTCGCAGCGCAAGTTGTGTGGCAAAGCCATCTGTGGGCGCTCTCTCGACGGTCTGCTCTAAATCAAACTCGGCTTTGCGAAGGTCAGCTAAAAGGCGAGCAACAGTGGTGTTTTCACCGCCTATCACAGAGTCTAGCGCTAGATCAGCTTGTTCAACGCCCGCTGCTGCGGACTCAACGGCTGCTTGCGCCGCTTTGTAGGCTTGGCGGCGAGTATCAAGTTGTTGCTCGGTGAACGCACCTTTATCGTAACCACGTTGATAGCGCGAGAACTCTCTTTGTGCTTTATCTCGTTCAGCAATCGCTTGTACTTCTGAGGCTTTGGCGGCCTGAAGCTTAGACTCTAAGCCAAGGGCTCCCTGGCTTGCTTCTTTGATTTGAGCTTCTAACTTAGCCACTTCGGCCTGATAAGGGGCGGGATCAATTCGAAACAAAATATCGCCTTGTTGCAATGGCTTATTTGCTTCGACAGGGACCTCAATGACTTTACCACGCACGCCAGACACGATCGGTGTTGAAGAGAAAACCTGATTGCCGATCTGAGTAAATGGGTGGTTGAAGTTCATTAATAGAATCAGCGTACCGATCAAAACCACGCCCCCAAGCACTGCTGTTGGGACAGTCCACTTATTCAATGGGATATTGAATACTTTGAAAATGGTAATACACAGCGCGGCATAAGTCAGAATGAGTAGTAAATCCATTATTGCTCCTCCTGCTTATTGTTATCATCAGGCTTTTTCTGGCTTTGGGTTGCTTTGAGGGTTGCAATTTCCTGCTCTAACTGAGCAACCTGATCGATGAGGGTGGAAACTCGATGGTGGATATCATGTTGCTCTTCTTCGAGCTTTTGAAATCCCCAGCCCCGCTCTTTTCGCCAAATGGTGGCCCAAATCCACAAAAATGGCCAAATGGCATGAAGAGTAAAGAGGCTAACCCAGCCCGCGTAGTGAATGGCGTCTTGGTGGGGATGCCCGCGCTCTTTAGCTATTTCATAGGGAATATCGTGAATAACGATAATGCCATAGAAGATAACTAGGGCAACAAAGACCAACAGCCCTAAGGCGAAGTAGTCTAAAAACATAGCTAAGTCCCTGTAGTTGTGTTTCTAAATTTAAATCGTACGGCGGTTGAGAAATAAAGTATAGAAATAAAAACAACAAATTAGCGATTAATTGGTTACAATTTTGTCGAAAGTTAAAGCACAGCGACGTTATGCGAGGAATGATGGGTTTTCAGGGAGAGATTGCCGTAATATGTCTTGGTCAGGCGTAGCTTTCGGTTTGTTGGTACTTTCCTTGTTCTTTATTCAGTAGTTGACTACTCAGTGCAGACTTGATTACGCCCATTTGCTTTGGCTCGATAAAGTGCTTTATCTGCTCGGTAAAATGTGCGCTGGGTGTTTTCACCCTCGCGATGGAGCGTAATGCCAATACTCACGGTTAGTCCGCGTTCGCCAAGAATATTTTGCCAACCAAAATTGAAAATACGCTCACGGTAGTTTTCGGCATGCAATTCAGCCTGCTCGAGTGTAGAACGTTCGAGAATCACCAAGAACTCTTCTCCACCAAAACGCACACATGAAGCACCACGAAACTTGAAATAGGTTGAAAGTTCGTGGGAGACGTTAACAATAGCTTTGTCTCCAACCAAATGGCTCAGCTCATCATTGATCGACTTAAAGTGATCGATATCGACGACCATCAAAGCAAATGGCACATCATGCAACAGCAAGTCTTTCAGTTTGACATCTAACCAACGGCGGTTGTGTAGAGAGGTCAAAGGATCGGTAAACACATCTTGTTGAAGCTGAGCTACGGTATGTTTTTGGCTTTCTGTAGTCTCTTTCAGCTCTCGGTTCTCTTGCTCCGACAAGATCAGTTTTAATTGCAACTCAAAACGAGAAAGTCGACGTAGTTGACTGGCGCCTAACTCCCCGATTGGGATCTTCTTCATTAGATCACTCTCAATCCGGTAGGCGCTTTTTTGGTATTCTAGGGCACTTTTGAAATCATCTCTCTGTGCGCTAATTTCCGCCAGCGAGTTACATAGCTGAAGGTTGAGGATCGGAGACGCGTATTGTTTGATTCGTTTTCGGGTTGATTCTAGAACCCAATTTGCAATATGAGGTTTATTTACTTCACACAGGCAGGCAGCAAGTTCTAAACGGATCATGTTAGACAGCCAAGTCGAGTGAATGTTACCTGTCGTGTACTGTACGTTGCCAAGACAACGCATCGCTGAGTCTAGTTGTCTGCTTTGTCGATATAACTTTGCTTGGTAGAGAAGAATTTGGCCAGACAGAACTTTGTCACTGACTAGGATGCTTAACTCTTCACACTCTTTAATCAGATCGCTTGCAGCGGTGGTTCGATTGAGTTCGATATAACAGGCCAACATATAGAGTTTGTAACGCAAACGGAGCGAACGACTACTAATGGCATGGTCGATACTGTCAACTTTTTGATAATAACGCAGTGCGCGGTTGTGATCGCCATAGGCATCGCATAAGTTGCCCATACCTATGACCGCAAGAACATAAGCATCAATGAAGCTGTTATCGACCGCTATCGTCGATGAACTGCTGTATTCACCAAGAGCGCCATGGTAATCCCCATTTTCTACCAGTTTATCTGCAAGTGCGTTACGTATCTCTAAAATGAGCTCAGCGTCTTCAGGCAGAGAGAGATACCTTAACGCTTGTCTAAGTTCATCTATGCTGGCTTGCAACTGCTTCAGCTCAAAACGAAACTCAGCGCTAATGATTAAACACTGTGCTTTTTCCTGCGATGTGGTTGCTACATGTAGTCTGACATGATCCCAAAATATCAATGCCTCTTCACCGGACACGGAAGCTGCATCTAAACCGGAGTCAGATATCTTTTTAAACAATGCTTCCATCATGATCTTCCTGTTGCAGGCTGTCTTCGAGCTGCTCTAATGTGAAAGGGAAAGAGAGGATATCTTGGTATACAACCTTAGGTAAATCTTGGTTGAGCCCACGACGGTGCCATGGGTAAATTTCAATCATTTTTGCAAGGATATGGAAAACGTTAAGCGCTTCTTCACCTTTGTCGGCCAGAAGTAATCCGATGCGTTCACTGCTCAGTCGAGCCAGCAGATCTTGTTTATTACAAATCGAGTGTGTCAGTTCCGCACAGACATCAAGGCAGTTGGAGTCATGGTGTTGGATGGTAATGACGGCATGGTTCGATCGTTTCAGTTCAGTCTTGAATAGAACTAACTGCTCCCACCAATAGGTTTCCGATACCATCTGACTTAACTGTTTGTCTGGGTCAAATTCATGTTGACCACGAATTCGGTTGATCAGCTTGCGGGCGCGTTGTTCGAGCTGTCGTTTAGACGCGCGCGCTTTGTCGTTACTGACTCTTGCTGTTTGCTCGCGGAGCATAGCAATAGAGTGTTTACGATATTTTTGAAACGCTTGAAGGGCAGTTTGGTAGTCGCCCGACTCTTCAGCGACACGAGATTGTTGGAAACAGATTTGCGATAGCAACTCGCCATTGTCGAAGGAAATGGCAGACTGTTCTGCCTGTATGAGTAATTCTGCGGCTTTTTCGGGTCTTTTACGGAGAAGTTCGACTCGCGCTCGGCTAATGAATGAGTGCGCCTTCATCCAAATGAGATCGTGGCGCAGGGCGAGTTCGTGAGCTTTGCTGGTGGCTTGTTCTGCATCCTCGATGCGCTCAAGTCCTAGCAGGGCTAATCCTCTAAAATCCCACACTTCTGCTTGCCATGTTTTATCTTGATGGTCTTTTAACACTTCCATCGCACCATCGAGAACCGAGAGCATTTCCACATAGTTGTTGAGTAAATACAGATCCCAAGCGAGTAAGATTCGTGCCTTACCTTCGAGCCAGCCAATACGGCTGTTATTGGCCACCTTAAGGGCTAATTCATGGGTAGATTTGGCAAGTTGGTATTCGTGGGTGATACGCCAGACATTACCAAGGCCAATCAGTGCTTCGAGTTGGATTTCTGTTTCATCAACTAGGGCAGACTGCTCTAGCGCGTTGATCCAAAATTGCTGTGCGGAGTAGTATTTGGCTTCTCCCCAGTAATGCAGGGCGTGAATGTGTAAGATTTCTGGAAGGAGGTCGTCAGTATCAAGTGCATTGAGTTTACTATGGGCGTCTTTTATGTACTTTAAGCCCTTGCGGTACTCCATTGTGCACCAAGCACAACGAGACATTATGATTAGACATTGGATTTCACCTTCAGGGAAAAGGATCTGCGATGAGCGAGCGGCGCATTGCTCAGCAATCGCCCACACTTTATCGGGTTCCGTTTCAATTCGCCCTTTGAGTTGCTCAATTTCGACTTCTAACAGTCGCTGGCTTTTATCCAATGAATCAATCCTTTACTGCATCAGTGTTCACATACTTACTGGTATTATATTAATTGCTAAAGAATGAACACTACTAAAAGTGCTAAAACAGAAACTGTTTACGGGCATTCGTCACATTACTGAGAATTATGAAAGTAGTTCGCGCAAAGTCAAAGGTGATTGAGTCAATTCTAAAGTTTGAGCGGCTGTCCTTCCTGTCTTATCCTGATAGCATAAATTATGCCATGCTCTGAATATATCAAGCATTGGCATCAGTCCACCTGGACGTAACTTGCGCCTAGGTTCATTGATAAAGCTCTCAAACAAAGTTTGAAAACGATGTTGATAAAACTCTGTTTGGCGGATTGAAGCCTTACGAAGCCACTGTTTTGGTTGGTTATTATTTCCAGCTAGGTAACAAATACCTTTAGAGGCTTGTTCGCCAGACACTATTGCCCACCTATCGCGCCACCATCCCATGTGAACAATATCGATTTTGTCGATTGGGTTTTCTTCTCGCCACGCTTTATCTTCCTCAACGTACATAAGGTCGATATTTTGACGCTGTATTCTCGGCAGGCAAACACTCAAGGCCGCAGAACGTAGTACCGGATCTTGTGGCAAATATATGGAAACTTGACGCTCACTGTGACACATATCCATCACGTGCAGAAAATGCGCGTAGGAAGTATAGGGTGGACGAATCAACGCCCCCTTCGACGGGTAGTTAAATACCGTAAGATTTCCCATTGGATCTTCAACGTTACCGCGAGCCAAAATGGTTTGATATTGCTGATCAATGCGCTCCCTTAAGAACGGAGAAGGGGTTGGCGCTGGCATATTGGCTTCGGATGAATGTTCACGCGAAACGAATCGTGCCGGAAACTGATACGGATCGTGATCGACACTCCCACTAGGTTCTTCGTCAGCAGAATAATTGACGTGTTGACATAAGATGTAACCACTGTGCGCTTCACCAGTCGCTATCCACAAGACGCCATTATTGCTTTTGGGCTGGAGAGACACGTAATGAGAGGCAAGCTGATAGTCTTGAGCGTGGTTTACCCAACGGGCATCAAACATGGCCAGTTTTCTACGACAACGACTTGCGATGTGATCGAGGTGATCGTAAAACGTCTTTGGATTGATCTCTAACTTGCGGCATATTTCGCGTACGGAATAGCCCATAAAGAGCAAACCAAGTAGGTTTTCTTGGAAGTGCAGTTTTTTATTGGCACCTGACCATTTATCGACAAACGTCGACTGACATGACTTACAACGGTAACGCTGACGGTCACCGCTATAGCCAAAGGCATGGTATAGATGTTTATGGGTGTGGACAGAAAGTCCGAAGTTTTGACAGTCGTCATTACGACAGGCGGGTAGGCCGTCGCTGTGGAGATGTCTAAGGCGGTGAAGTTCATTTAAAACTTCACGGTTATTAAGTAAGGGGGGGAAAGCACCACACTCCCGACATACCATCGCAGGTCGCTTAGGGTTAGCATGCTGCACAACGTAACGATGCGCTTCACTCAATCCAAAGTTGTCACACGCCAATGTTTTACAAAAGTTGAGCTGTAACCCGTCTGCTTCCTGTGGCAGTTTGCCAGTAGTCACTATCTCCCCCTCGGGATATTCAGGCCACCAAAGACAACTTTGGCGGCAATAAGAATAGAATTAGATGTTGATCGCTGTTTCTAGAGCCACTTTCATCATGTCGTTGAATGACTTCTGACGCTCTTCTGAACTTAGCTTCTCACCACGGATGATATGGTCAGATACAGTTAGGATAGTTAGTGCTTTCGCCCCTAAGTCTGCAGCAACACCGTAGATACCTGCTGCTTCCATATCAACACCTAGAATGCCTAGCTTTTCCATCTTCTCGAAGATGTCCGCTTCTGGTGTGTAGAATAGGTCTGCAGAGAATACGTTACCTACTTTTACAGGAACTTGTTGAGCACGCGCTTGGTTCACCGCTTCTTCAAGTAGACCGTAGTCAGCAATCGCCGCGAAATCATGGTTGTTGAAACGAATGCGGTTAACTTTAGAGTCAGTAGAAGCACCCATACCGATCACAACGTCCATTAGGTTTACGTCGTCACGTACCGCGCCACAGCTACCTACACGAATTACGTTCTTTACGCCGTACTCAGCGATAAGTTCGTGCACGTAGATACAGCAAGAAGGGATACCCATACCGTGGCCCATAACCGATACTTTTTTACCTTTGTAAGTACCAGTAAAACCAAACATATTACGAACGTCACAAACTTGCTTGACATCTTCTAGGAAAGTTTCAGCGATGTACTTAGCGCGAAGCGGGTCGCCTGGCATAAGTACTGTTTCTGCGAAATCACCAGGTTGAGCGTTAATGTGTGGGGTTGCCATAGTTATTACTCCAAATTTATTAGTCAATCACGGTGTTGATTACTAATTGTGTTGATTTTGAAAAATCTGTTGAGGCAATACTAGCTATATCTGCCAATACTCCATGAGAAGTATGTCACAAAAGAGCGGCTATGTGTGCCAAATGTACCTATTGATAACCAAATGTGTTGAAATTGGTAAAGCAATCGATTCGGAAAAACGTTTGCTTTATGTGGTGAACCAAATAAGCAATTTTTTCGTACCATTTCCCATGATTGTACAAACACTATTTTTGTACAGTTGAAGAAAATTATGCTAAAACTTGTACAGGATTTTTACTTGTATAGCCACAAGGTTCGTAAGGAGCTCGCTATGGAACAGAAGATTAAGATTGGCATCAGTGCTTGTGTATTGGGTGAACGAGTGCGATTCGACTCCGGCCATAAAGTCAGTAAGTTTGTGACCAAAGAGCTCGCGCCTTATTTTGATTTTGTATCCGTCTGCCCTGAGGTGGGAGCCGGGATGCCAGTACCAAGACCGACGATTCGCTTAATTTCAAATGAAGAGCGAATTGCTTTGGTCGAAACGAAGGATCCAAGCAAGGAACATACTCAACAAATGATCGACTTTTCCAAAGCAAAAGTAGAGGCGCTAGCGAGTGAGCAGTTATGCGGCTATATCGTCTGTGCTAAATCACCAACTTGTGGCATGGAAAGAGTCAAAGTCTACAAAAATGGTGGGGCTGAAAACATTGGTGTTGGGCTTTATACCAGAGAGTTAATGGAGCGAATGCCATGGCTACCGGTAGAAGAAGACGGTCGGCTCAATGATCCTGTGCTCAAAGAGAACTTTGTAACTAGGGTCTACACCTTACAAGATTTCTATCAGTCTATGGGTGATGAACCGACAAGAGGGAAAATCGTCGCATTCCACTCTAGATATAAGTTGGTACTGATGGCGCACCATCCTCAGTCCTATAAAAAATTAGGCAGCTTAGTCGCCAATATAAAAGAGTATCGGCTTGATGAGTTTTACTCTCTCTATCGTGAAGGGCTAATGAAAGCGATGTCGTACCGAGCGAGCAGAAAGAATAACACCAATGTTCTTCTCCATATTCAGGGCTACTTTAAACGTCAATTAGGTAAAGCCGAGAAACAAGAGCTGCGTCAGACCATCGATGATTATCGTGTCGGTTTACTCCCTTTGCTCGCTCCCCTCACTCTGCTTAAACATTACTTGTCGGCGCATCCTGATCAGTACCTTTCTCAGCAGGTGTTCTTCCAACCCCATCCTCAGGAGTTACGTTTAAGATATGGATTGTGAACAAAAGCAGTATGCAATTAGAGAAGTGTCTCAATTGACTGGTGTAAAGCCCGTTACATTGCGGGCTTGGCAACGGCGCTACAATTTAATTCAGCCACACCGTACGGAAAAAGGTCACCGAATCTATACTGAGCAGCACATAGCGCTTATTGGGGAGATACAGAGTTGGCTGAGTAAAGGAGTCTCTATCGGTAAGGTCAAACAGGTTTTAGATCTGAATGACGCCGGCGAGGCAAATGAGCTGACCGTTGTCAATCATTTGGATGAGGTGCCGTTGTTGTTAGAGGCTTTAGCTAAGCTCAGCAAAAACAAAGCGGACTCTATCATCGCCACAGTGCTGAAAGAGTACCCGATTGATATTGTAGAGCGGCAGTTCATTCAGCCCACTGAAAAAGCGCTTTCCGTGGTTCGGTTCGGTTTACGATCACTCCAAACTGGGATGATGAGAACCTTATTAGTTGCACGGCTTAACGAGATTTTAGAAGCAGAAAACAAAGTATCTAGCTCTAAACGTTGCTTACTTATTTGTTATGAAAGCACCAACGATATCGAGTCTCGCTTGTGGGCATTAACGCTTTCTCAGTCAGGTCTGCATGTCGTTATTGTCGATGGTGTCGATGACTTGTCGGGATTAGTAGAACACCCTGACTTACATGTTTATGACACATTGGCGATTTTTAGTGGACGTCCAGTTACCGTAGCCCAGCAATCTCATATTGAGAGAATTAAGCTCAGTTTTAGCGGCAACCTGGTGCTATCCGATATGGTAGAAAGCGAGTAAAACGATGAAGTTAGTATGGCTACGTAGAGATCTGCGTGTCGAAGATAACCGCGCCTTGAACTTAGCATTAGCATCAGGCCAACCTGTCGCAGCCATTTATGTTGCAACTCCTAAGACTTGGCAGCGTCACGGCTTGGCACCTATTCAGGCAGACTTGATCTTTCGTCGCTTATGCGAATTGCGCAATGATCTCGATTTACTCAATGTCCCTCTATTCTATGTGCAAGTAGAGACGTTTACACAGGCGGCAGAGAGAGTGGCTGATTTGGCACAAGCTAACTCAGTGAGCGGCGTTTTCTACAATAAGGAGTATGAAGTTGACGAGCGAAATCGCGATTCATATTTAGAACAGCAACTGAGCGATTCAGATATTGAAGTGATAGGGGTCGATGACAAGTGTGCGTTGAGACCGGGCAGTGTGCTCAATAAACAAGGGGACTACTTCAAGGTTTTTACCCCGTTTAAACGCGCATATCTTACCAAATTGTACCAACAGCCTATTAGCGTACTGAAAGCAAAGCCTGTCGACTGCAAAGTTGAGCTTCAATCCATAGATGGCATAGAACGGTTTTCGTCGGCTTGTGCTCTAGATTACCCTCGCGTGTGCAGTGGAAGTTACTCTGTCGAAACCAATGCTATCATTGGTCAACTTCGACGTTTTGTTTTTGAACGTTGTGATCAGTATGATCAGCAAAGGGATATTCCATCGATCAACGGCACCAGTATGCTATCTCCCTATTTAGCTATAGGGGCCTTATCGATACGTCAGTGCATGGCCCGTCTCCATGATAGTCAGACATTGCCACTCACCGCAGGAAGAGAAGTTTGGCTAACTGAATTAGTCTGGCGCGACTTTTATCAGCACCTGATCTACTTTGAAGATAAGTTGAGTAAAGGCAAGAGCTTTGTTGAATGGGGAGACTCACTTACTTGGCGAGATTCAGCTAGCGCAGTGATAGCTTGGCAAACAGGACACACAGGCTATCCCATTGTTGATGCAGCAATGAGGCAGCTAAACCAGACTGGCTGGATGCATAATCGATTAAGAATGATTGTGGCCAGTTTTTTAGTCAAAGACCTGCATCTAGATTGGCGTGTCGGCGAACGATACTTTATCTCGCATCTCATCGACGGTGACTATGCGGCCAATAATGGTGGCTGGCAGTGGTGCGCTTCTACCGGTTGTGACGGCCAACCCTATTTCAGGATCTTTAACCCCATTTCTCAGGGAGAGAAATTCGACCCTCAAGGTGACTTTGTTTACCAATGGATTCCTGAGTTAGCCAAAGTACCTCGCCAGTTTATCCATCAACCCTGGAAGTGGAGTAAAGCAAAGGAATTGTTATATCCGTCACCAATAGTTGATCATAAGACCGAAAGAGAGATAACCTTAAGCCTTTATAAAGATGCTAAGGACAATGTGAATGGTACGTAAGTTTATCGTGTTCTTTTGTTGTATAAGTTCGCCTTTATTTGCGGCTACTTACGACTTGCCTGCAAAAGAAAGCAGTATAGTAGGCAGAACTCAATATCATAAGGTGCAAGAAGGTGACACATTGGCGAATATCGCCAAGCAATACGATGTTGGTTTTCTCTCTCTTATGGCTGCAAATAAGGGGGTAGATCCCTTTCTTCCCACTGTAGACTACGTATTGACTATTCCGACCCAAATCATTTTGCCTAATGTTGAACGTCAGGGAATCGTGATCAACTTAGCTGAGTTACGACTCTACTATTTTGAACCTGAGATCAATAAGGTACATATTTTCCCTGTCGGCATTGGACGTATAGGGCGTGATACTCCAGAAATGGAGACTAAAATCAGCCAGAAACGTCCAAATCCTACGTGGACTCCACCAGCATCGATTCGAAAAGAGTATCTTGCCAAAGGCATCGAGCTACCAGCGGTTGTACCAGCCGGGCCTGAAAACCCACTAGGAGAATACGCGTTACGCTTGGCGTACGGCGCTGGAGACTATCTAATTCATGGGACCAACAAAGATTTTGGTATCGGACTTAGAGTCAGTTCAGGTTGTATTCGCATGGATCCGAAAGATATCGAGTGGTTGTTTTCACAGGTGCAGTTAGGGGAGAAGGTACGTGTGATCAATGAACCTATCAAGGTGGCATTAGAGCCAGATCGAAGTGTCTTTCTCGAAGCTCATGAGCCTTTGACTCGTAGTGATGGCATCAAGAAACCTTTAATCATGCCGCAAGAACTGACATGGTGGTTGAAAGAATTTGACCAGTCGGATGTTAAGGCACGAGCCGCAATCCTTGCTCAAAACGGTGTTCCCGTCGAAATCGTCGCACCAAGCTTTATCAACTAAAGAACAAAAAAAGAAAGGGTCTGCATGTAGACCCTTTCTTTTAAAAGACGTAATTACTTAGTGTAAGACTGAGCAATGTTGTCGATACGCTCATTTGCACGAGCTGCTTCTTCTTGAGCTGCCATAGCCGCATCACCAGACTTACGAACTTCTGATTGAAGAGCTTGAACGTCTTGGCTTAGCTGGCTTACTTGATTGCTCAGTTCATCCATTTTCGCAGTAGTAGCTTCGTCTGGACCAGACGCACAACCAGCTAGTAGAAGCACAGAAGATGCTGCAGCTGCGATCAACATTTTGTTCATAAGTGAACTCCTTGCATGTATAAGTATCAATAAAATGTCCTATACCTTTTTGTGTATAGTAACGTCAATTAGTGTAGCCCTAATCTTACGCTTCCAAAAGTCAGAAAAAGTCAAAAAAACCCAAGATTTTAGGTAATTATCGAATTAGTTGACCCACGTCTCATTGGTGAGAGCAATGAATGTAAGGCAATAAAAGTGATACTTTTATCGCATTAGTGACATTCGATATTATTTTATGTGATCTCTATCCTCCTTGAGCGAATCCAGTTATCATAGCCTGTTTTTATTAATTCCCGTGTTGTAAGGCTCCATCATAAGCTTCGCCTGCGACACTTAATGATCAAATGGAGAATACTTTGCAATTTAAAGATTTAGGTTTAGACAATCGCTTACTCAAGAACTTAAAGCATTTTGACTTTAAGAAGGCGACAGAAATACAGCAACAAGCGATCCCGGTCGCGATTGCAGGTAAAGATCTGTTGGCTTCTTCGAAAACAGGTTCTGGTAAGACGTTGGCTTTTGTTTTGCCTATGTTGCACAAGTCATTAAAAAACAAAGCATTCTCTGCAAAAGATCCTCGCGCATTGATTCTTGCACCAACGCGTGAGTTGGCAAAACAGGTTTACGGCGAACTACGTTCTATGCTCGGTGGCCTGACGTACGACGCGACTCTGATTGTTGGTGGTGAGAACTTTAATGATCAGGTGAAAGCACTACGCCGCTACCCTAAGTTCATTGTTGCGACGCCAGGACGTTTAGCCGACCACTTAGAACATCGTTCACTGTTCTTAGATGGACTTGAAACACTTGTTCTTGATGAAGCAGACCGCATGCTTGACTTGGGCTTTGCTCCTGAACTGCGCCGTATTCACCTCGCTGCTAAGCATCGCCGTCGTCAAACTCTCATGTTCTCTGCCACACTTGATCATGCTGAAGTGAATGACATCGCTTTCGAAATGCTTGATGCGCCAAAACGTATTGCGATTGGTGCAGGTAGCGCAGAGCACACAGATATCACTCAGAAGTTTTACTTGTGTGATCACTTAGATCACAAAGAAGCGATTTTAGAACGCATCTTAGAGCAAGAGAACTACAAGCAGCTGATTATCTTTACGGCGACCCGTGCCGATACGGAAAGACTGACCGCCAAGCTGAATGAGAAAAAGCTGAAAGCGATTGCGCTTAGCGGTGGCTTAACTCAGACTCAGCGCAATACGATTATGAGTCAGTTTGAACGTGCTGTGTTTAAGATTCTTGTCACAACCGATATTGCTTCTCGCGGTTTGGATATTGCTAGCGTTACGCACGTGGTTAACTTTGATATGCCGAAACATACTGAAGAATATGTTCACCGAGTCGGCCGTACTGGTCGAGCAGGTAATAAAGGTGACGCAGTTTCTTTGGTTGGGCCAAAAGACTGGGATAGCTTTAAGCGTGTAGAGGCGTTTTTACAGCAAGATTTAGCATTCTCTGAGCTTGAAGGGCTGAAAGGTAAATTTAAAGGCTTACGTCCTAATAAACCCGATTATCGTGGTAAAGGTAAGTCTGCGAAGAAAGCGGCACCACAAGCCAAGAAAGCAGCCAAGAAACCCGTTAAACGCGATAAGAGTTTCCATCAGAATGTTGCTGTGGGTGATACGGTATTCATTCCGAAAAAGAAAGTCGCACCGAAAACAGACGACGAATAAGCCGTCAGATAACAAGAAAATGTCACGTTTTGGCTTACTAATTCATAGATGTTGCCAAGATTTGTATCGATAATGCAATCAATAATTCGCGCTATTGTAAAACACTGCACGGTCACTAAGGAATTATATTATTTAACATAGTCTTACAGGATGTTGCTTGGTTTGTGTGAGAGGGTACTTATGTTTGGCTAACCTAGGTTTACAATTTTATTTTGAGTATTGAAAGATTTTCACCTTTGTCATAGAGGCTTCAACTAAGTGAAACACAACTGTCATATTTGAGTCCTAAAGTGGGCAGCGTTCAAGTTAAACACAACGGCAATAACGCCACTTAAGGATAATGTGATGAAAAAGACAGTAATCGGTGCAATCGCACTTCTAGGCGCAATGGCAGTGACTTCAGTTTCTGCTAAGGAAACGATCTCTGCTGTAGGTTCTAGCAGCGTAACTCCACTGATGGAAGTTTTCTCTGAAACATATATGAAAACAAACCCAAACATCTTTATTGAAGTACAAGGACCTGGTTCTTCTGCGGGTGTTAAAGCGGCCAAAAATGGCAGCGCGGATTTAGGCATGTCTTCGCGTAACCTAAAAGATTCTGAAAAAGAGCCGGCTCTTAAAGAACTAACAGTTGCACTAGACGGTATCGCAGTTGTTGTAAACCCTAAGAACAAGCTAGGTAAACTGACCGCTGAGCAAGTAACAGCAATCTACAAAGGCGACATCACTAACTGGAAAGATGTTGGTGGTGCAGATAAGCCAATCGTTGCTATCACTCGTGATACAGCTTCAGGTACTCGTGGTGCTTTTGAAGACATCATGAAGCTGAAAAAGAAAATCTCTGGTAAGAAAGTTTCTGCAATCTCACAACGTGCTCAAGTTGCAAACGGTAACGGCGCTCTGAAAACAATGGTTGCTTCAAACCCTTATGCTATCGGCTACATCTCTCTGGGTACCGTAGACAACTCAGTAAATGCGCTATCTATTGACGGTGTTGAAGCAAACGTTGAGAACGTTAAGAACGGTTCTTACAAAGTCGCTCGCCCATTCCTAGTGCTTTACAAAGAAGGCAAACCATCTGCTGAAACTCAGAAGTTTCTAGATTGGATGGTAACGCCTGAAGCACAAACTCTTGTAGACCAGAAAGGCTACATCTCAGTTAACTAATCTTAGTTGACCATCTAACAAGTTTGCTCAGCCCACCTTTTCGGGCTGAGCGTTTTCAATCCATTTCGACTCTGCTCTGCAGCTCGAACTGTGAGATTTTCATATGACCATCGCAAATAGTGAAAAGCTTATGAATACTGAAGCGACTCAAGTTAATAAGTCAGGTCTGCGTGCACAAAAGCGTGTAGATTGGAAAGAGCGTATCTTTCACGGCTTATTTTTAACCAGTGCGGTTATCGGTATTGTCTCTCTGGCGGTTATCGCTTACTTCATTGTTAAAGAAAGTATCCCAGCATTTCAGGAAGCTGGTGTTTCTGGCATCGTGCTTGGACAAGATTGGTTACCACCTGCACTGTATGGTGTGGCAACCATGATTGTCGCCTCTGTGGTTTCCACCTTAGGTGCGGTTGTGGTAGGGGTTCCTATCGGTGTTTTAACGGCAATCTATATTGCTGAAATCGCACCAAAGCGTGTGGCGGATATTATTCGCCCTGCGGTAGAGCTACTCGCGGGCATCCCTTCTGTGGTTTATGGTTTCTTTGGTTTGGTCATCATTGTTCCGCTGATTCAAGAAATCTTTGATGTGCCTGCGGGTAACACGATTTTGGCGGGTATTATCGTACTTGGTGTGATGATTCTTCCTACAGTTATCACCGTATCTGAAACGTCCATTCGTGCGGTTCCACGTACCTACAAAGAAGGCTCATTAGCACTTGGTGCCTCGAAAATATTTACGATTTTCAAACTACTAGTTCCAGCTGCGCGTAGCGGTATTATGACAGGTGTGATATTAGGTATCGGCCGAGCGTTAGGTGAAACAATGGCGATCATTATGGTGATGGGTAACGCCCCTGCGATGCCAGAAGGTATCCTCGATTCAGCACGTACACTGACTGCTAATATTGCAATCGAAATGTCTTACGCAAGTGGTGTTCACGCCAACGCTCTATACGCTACAGGTGTTGTTCTACTGGTATTTATTATGTCTCTTAATGCCGTTCTGCTTTACCTGAACCGTGAGAAGGCGAGGTAATAATCATGTCTGCTATTAAATCATCACCTAATCAGTCAAAGGTCTCGCAAATGGACACTGCAAAGCTGAAAAAGGCGCGTCAGACAAAAGATAATATCTTGAATGCTTTTGTTTGGGCTTCTGCCGCACTTACCGTTGGATTCCTGTTTTGGATTATTTGGTACATTCTGTCGAACGGGCTAAAGCACGTAGATTGGGCATTCATTACCGATAGCTACACCGCAACGGGTGAGGAGAAAGGTATTTTTCCTATGATTGTGTCGACCATATATATGGTTATCGCATCGATCGCTGTAGCTGCACCACTTGGCATTATGACGGCAATCTACCTAACTGAGTATGCCAAAGTCGGAAGTCGTCTAGTTAAAGTAATTCGTTTCTGTACCGAGTCATTAGCAGGTATTCCATCGATCATCTTTGGTCTATTTGGTATGACATTCTTTGTGGCGATCCTTGGCTTGGGTTTCTCGATTCTATCGGGTGCTTTGACTCTAAGTATTCTTATTCTTCCGGTGATTATCCGTACGACGGAAGAAGCACTCATGGCAGTGCCTCAAACTTATCGTGAAGGTTCTTATGCATTGGGATCTTCAAAAATTTACACTATTTGGCGTCTTATCTTACCAAGTGCGACACCAGGTATCTTAACTTCGGTCATTCTGAGTATTGGTCGTGTAATTGGTGAATCTGCGCCTGTTTTCTTAACCGCAGGTATGGTTGCGCGAATCCCTGATTCTTTACTGGATTCGGGACGCACGCTGACGGTTCACCTTTATAAGCTAACTACCGAGCTGTTCACTATTGATGAGTGGAATCAGGCATACGGTACAGCGACAGTGCTGATTGTTGTGGTCTTACTGATCAATACGGCAACGAAATTTATTGCGAGCTACTTTAATAAAGCGACGTACTAACCCTTTCAGCACAAGTTAAACACGAATTACAGAATTTAAGAGATTAAGAAAATGAACAAATTTAATATTGAAAACCTAGATCTTTTTTATGGTGAAAACCAAGCCCTGAAATCGATTAACTTACCTGTACCAGAACGTCAGGTAACGGCGCTGATTGGCCCTTCTGGCTGTGGTAAGTCAACATTATTACGCTGCCTTAACCGTATGAACGATCTGATTGAAGGGGTTAAGATTACCGGTCGTCTAGAGATGGATGGCGACGATATCTACGGTAATATCGATGTTGCAGACCTACGTATAAAAGTAGGAATGGTGTTCCAAAAGCCAAACCCATTCCCAATGAGCATCTACGAAAATGTCGCTTATGGCTTACGAGCTCAGGGGATTAAAGACAAAAAGCATATTGATGAAGTGGTCGAACGTTCATTGCGCGGCGCGGCGTTGTGGGATGAAGTGAAAGATCGTCTTAAGTCCCATGCGTTTGGCTTGTCTGGTGGTCAGCAGCAACGTCTTTGTATCGCACGTACCATTGCGATGGAACCTGATGTTATTCTGATGGATGAACCTACTTCAGCCTTAGACCCAATCGCGACGCACAAAATAGAAGAGTTGATGGAAGAGCTGAAAAAGAACTACACCATTGTCATCGTGACTCACTCAATGCAACAAGCGCGTCGAATCTCAGATCGCACGGCCTTCTTCCTCATGGGTGAACTTGTAGAACACAATGATACGCAGATTATTTTCAGTGAGCCAAAAGACGACCGCACAAGAGGTTATGTCAATGGTGACTTCGGCTAACCAGTTACTGGCACAAAAATTATAACTATAAGCGATGGAACTTTGCCCCTCATTTGAGGGGCTTTTTTATGTCTTTAAGAAAGAAATGGCTGTTTCACATGTGTCTCACCTGTCTCACTACACTGTCTCATGTGAGACTGATATATCTAACTTTTTATCATAAGGCGTTGATTTTTAGTTGTTTATTTTTTGGCATGAGCGTTGCTCTACCTAATGTGAATCCGAATTGGCTTCAGGTTAGGGATAATGCAAAAAGTAATTCTGATAATAACAAGTTTATTTAGCCTTCAACTCTCAGCACAAGAGTTAGTCACTTTAGGTCCGTCTACGTTTCAAGGGGCGGAAGGGGCTATTGCCGTCAATATCGCTGCTGGCGAGCACAATGTTCAAAGCAGTAACTTTGTCTACTCAGCTCAGGGTGACTATGAGTTAACTATCATCTCTTCAACACAAAGTTCAAAGATCGCTTCTTCTGCTTCGGCGTCTATTGAATCAGCTGCATTCGATAGTGCTGGTGGCTATATCAGTGCCAACCTAGCGGCTGGTAACAGTAATCAACAGCACAACATCATCATTTTCGCCCCTAGTTCTGAAGTGAGCTGGGAAGTGGCTGATCTCAGCTCTCAGTCAGTAGCGATCTCTGATAGAGGATATTCAGAGAAAGGTGATGACCTTTCAGTCGACATCGCTCCACTTGCTCTAAACGGAGCTAGCGGAGTTATTCAAATGAGCCAAATCGCCGGTAGTGGCAATACCGTGCGCAATACATTCCAAATGCCAACAACCATAAATTAATCTCAATGAAATGAGGAAAAAACACCATGGAAAAACAATGGAATAAGGTACCGTTAGCGGTAATCATCGGAACGATCCTATCTGCGCCTGCCTATGCAGATGGGCTTGAAGTAGAGGCCAATAATTTACAGGTCTCTGCGGACAACTGGGTGGATGTAACATTTGATGCTCCAGTTGTTTCCGATACGGGAATCACAAATAACGCCTCATTAAGCAGTGGTGCATTTGATGATGCAACAGGGGTTGTGCATTCAAACGTTGCTGCGGGATTTTATAACCAAGGTAGCAACCAAGCCTCTATGGGTACACGTGCTGAAGGTAATTTAGATGAGGCTGCTTCAGTTAGAGCTGGTTCTGCGCAAGCGAGCAGTGGTGAAAACCTGTCGATGAAAAAAGACTTTGGTGGCGATAATGACAACAGTGCAACTTTAGACGGTGCATTTAAGGGTGCCAAAGGCGTTATCGGCACAAACGTTGCCGCGGGTGTATCAAACTTGCAGACCAATAATGTTGCTATGGGTAATGCCGAAGATGCTAGCGAACTAACATTGACAGCAGCCTCTGAACAATACCTTGGACTTGCCCGCACTGATGGTGGTGAGGTTGAAGGAAACACGGTGAACTCACTGGGTGCGGACAATGTCGCAAAAGTTCAGGGTGACGCGTTTAAAGGTGCTAATGGCATTGGTGGGGCTAACGTTACTTCAGGAATGGCTAACCAACAAGCGAACTCTGTCGCTTTAGCCAACTTTGTTACTGTTGGTTCAGGTGATCCGTCTGAAGGAAATCCAGCTGCAAATATTGGTGAGACATTAGGTGTTGACGGACTACCTGCTAACACTAACAACAAGCAACCTTTAGATAACCAGACTGAAGTGACAAGCGTTACTCTGACATCGAAAGGTAAACAGACTCTGGATGGAAATAGTGTAACTGTTGATGGCGACCCGCATCAATTCCAAAACAACACTTCACTGATCGATAATGTGTTTAACGCTGTGAAAGGCATTTTCGGTCTTAACGTGGCTTCCGGCGATCTTAATGCACAAAGTAACAATGTATCGCTAGGTGTGACGGCGCTACCTGATCCAGATACTGGTAGTACAGTTAACGTCAATGCCCTTGCCGAGCAAAGTGTACAAAACAACTCTGTAAGCTATACCAATAACGATGGTAACAACAATAACCCATCAACCAATGATGCCACTATTTCAAAGAGTTTTGTTGGTGCGAATGGTATCGTTGGTGCTAACGCTGCCGCGGGACAAAATAATGCTCAAACCAACAACGTTGCGGTAGCGGTGACTGAGCCTAATGGTAACGGGCCTGTTGATGCTGTCAGTGTGGTTGCATCGTCAACTCAATCTGTCACATCTAATACATTAACTCAGACGCAAGACGATAGCCTTGGTCAGGTGACCAACAATGCCACTATTAATAAAGGTTCTTTCTCTGGTTCACAAGGCATAGTAGGCGCTAACGCTGCAGCTGGTCAGTTCAATGCCCAGTCTAACCAGGTGAGTGTTGCCTCCGTTGCTGGTTGGGTAGACTCACAGTCTGGAACTAGTGGAGTTGTTAAGGCTAATTCTGAACAAACAGTTTCAGGCAACGCCATGGCGACAGAGGGAGAGGAGAACTACGAAGTAACTTCAAACGCGACATTAACTGGTAATGCACTAGATAATATTACCGGTATTACTGGCGCGAATATCGCAGCAGGTCAAGGCAATGCTCAAACCAACAATGTTGCAATGAGCAGTGCATACGGTGATGTCGACTCTTCTGAAGTAGTGGCGGAGAGTACACAAAACGTCACTCAGTCAAACATTTCACCGGACAGTGAATCGGACTTAACGTCAAGCGCAACTATTAGTTCTAACTTCTCGAGTGACATTTCAGGCATCATGGGTGTCAATGTGGCGTCAGGTCAGTCGAATGTGCAATCTAATAACGTCGCCTTGGCTTCGTATAACGACCAGAATGAATCTACAGCAGATGCACTTCAAGTTGAAGCAACCAGTCAGCAAGCAGTGACTTCAAATGATGTCTTTGCAAGTGGTAATGGCTATATCGATAACAATGCATCGATTGATGGTTCGTTTAAGGGTGGAGTCAGTGGTGTGGTTGGCGTGAACGTCACGTCGGGCCAAGCTAATGCAGCAAGTAACAACGTTGCACTTGGTTTATATGCAAGCAATCAGCAAGATGACTCTCAGGGCGATTTAATCAAAGCCAAAGCTAGCTCAGAACAATCGGTTGTTGGGAATACTAATAACATCGATCAAGGTAGCGAAGCTCCTATCAGTAATACCGCGTCAATTAAGAGCTCATTCACTAATGGAGCATCTGGCGTGGTTGGCGTGAATAACGCGGCTGGTCAAGGTAACGCTCAGGCTAATAACGTAGCGATTGCCTTAGATGAATCATCAGATGACGGTGCTGGCGCTGGTTCAGTTATTGCCGCATCAAATCAGGATGTCATCAGTAATAATACCATTTCGGATATCCAACAAGGCATTTCCGTTTCGAACCAAGCAACGCTAGCAGGCTCATTCACAGATGTGTCGGGTGTTGTTGGAGTTAACCTGTCTTCAGGCCAAACTAACGCGCAAGCTAACAATGTGGCGATTAGTAATGGCTCTGGCGGTGGTGAAACTAACCCATTCTCTAAACAGGACGGTATTGACACGACATCAAGCTTTAGTGGTGTGCTAGCGGCAAGCATTCAAGAGATTGATGGTAGTGATGTGACGTTAGGAGCGAGTGATACGGTTTCGGAAAATGTTGCAACACTTACAGGTTCGTTTGCTAAAGTAAGTGGTGTAATTGGTGCTAACGTTACTGCTGGGCAGGCTAACGCGCAATCGAACAATGTGGCGATGGCGGCTGACGGTCAATCCGGTGCGCAAGATGGCACATTAGCAGCGGCGGCAGTTAGTCTGCAAGAGTTCGATGAAGTGGATGTATCGCTAGGAAGTGGTTTCGAAAATAGCGCGACACTAACCGAATCGTTCAATAATGGTACTGAAGGCATTGTTGGCGCGAACGTGTCTTCTGGTCAGGCAAACGCTCAAACCAACAACGTAGCACTTTCTTCAAATGATGGTCAGCCCTCAGTAGCGGTTGCGGGTAGTGCTCAGGTTATCGGTGCGCAGCTAAATGGCTCAGGTACTGGTAATACAGGTACCAACAATCCAATGACTGTGACTAATAAGCTGTTTGCAAGTGAAGCGACTCTGTCGAACTCATTTAAAGACGCGAAAGGTATCCTAGGTGTCAATATAGCTTCAGGCCAGTTAAATGCTCAGGCAAACAATGTTGCGGCTTCAGTAACTGGTACCGATGCTGGTGCTCCTACTGGTGCAATCAACGTCCAGGCTGCGGTTATTAATGAAGTGAACTACAACGCCACAGGTGCTTATACAGCAGTACTTGGTAGCAATGCATTCAACGGTGCGACGGGTGTGATTGGTACCAACATGGCGGTCGGTGTTGCGAATGGTCAAAGCAATAACGTTGCAATGCAAATCGCTGATGGCAATACCTCTGGTCCGGCTGTAGCAGCTAACATTCAAGGTTCGTTTGCCAATGGAGCAGCAACCAGAACAACAACTGGCGCAGTCAATGTGGACGGCATGGCTGAATTCGCAGGTCTTGCTGTTGAGAGTGTACAGCTAAGTAAGTTTGCAGTGTCTGATAATGGTACTGGTAGTAACAGTGACCTGGTCAGCGTAGGCAATACAGCGACAATCACAAACAGCTATAAAGGTGCTAAAGGTGTTATCGGCGTTAACGTAGCATCAGGCTTAGGCAACTTGCAAAGCAACAATGTTACGCTTGTCGCTTCACGCGGCAACTAACGACATGGTGTAAATATCGAAATGCCCTCTTCGGAGGGCATCCTTTTAAGCTTAAGGATAAGTATGAAATTTTGTCTTTTGACTGTTGGATTATGTCTGTCGACCCTGACTCAAGCGGCCACGGTTTACCTTGATGGTTTGGTACCTGGGGTAGGTTCGATGCAGAAGGAAGTGGTCAGCATCAAAGAGAGAAAGTTTCTAAATATCGTACGACAACAAACCGACTTTTCTTGTGGTGCCGCCTCACTCGCTACCTTGCTTCGTTATGGATACAACATCGATACCGATGAACAAAAGGTAATGAACGGAATGTTTCAGGTATCGGATGCGACAGCGGCGAGAAAGCTTGGTTTTTCAATGTTGGACATCAAAAACTATGTCGAACAAGGATTGGGCATGAGGGTTCAAGGTTACAATATTCCGGCGGATAAGCTTAGTGCCTTGCCTATTCCAACCATCGTCTTGCTAGACATTAAAGGATACCGTCATTTTGTCGTGCTAAAAAGAGTGGATAAGAGTGGCAATGTCTATATTGCAGACCCTGCACTCGGCAACCTGACTATGTCTGTTGAACAGTTTACTCAGGGTTGGCAAGGAGTCGTTCTGGCCGTGGTTGGTCAGGGGTATGATCAAAGCTCACCTTTAGCCATGCCTTCTCCACCGCTCACGGTACGTTCCCTGGAGGATCAGTTTGCTCCGGTAACGGCCTTTAACTTAATGGATTTTGGCTTCAATGCATCGGAGTTGTTCTAAAAGGGAAATACAATGAAGATCAAATGTTTGGCAGCTTGTCTGTTTACCTGCTTTCAGGCTAATGCGGCGGTTGACTGGCAATCAATGCAAGCAACCTTGGTAGATGAGCAGCAACTATCGACGATGCGGGGTAAGTATCGAGTCGCGCGTTCTGGAGAGGATCTCTATTTTGGGGTACGAATGATCACCCATTGGAGTGATTCGAATTCATCAGGTTCAGCTGGCATGGATGTTGTCGTAAATGGCAACAATGTTAGTGTTACTCCATTAGATGGCAGTGATTTACAAAACAGCATTAATGACAACGGAATCCATGGCAATGGTTCGGGAATGGTTCAATTGGTTCAAATTGCAGGGAATGGCAACTCGGCAAGCAATGACTCTGAGCTGAAGTTGGTGGATAGTGGCGGGTTAACCTCAACGTCGTTATCGGGTTCCTCGCAAGTTGAATACTATCAAGTCTCTGGTGGTGAGAACCGTGTCGGATATAAAGTGACCATCGGAGAAAGCATAGCAATCCAAGAAATTCGTAGCTTGAAATCGGCACATGGAGCCTATCAAGGTATAAAACTCAAAGGTGACGATTTGGTGGTTCAGAACCAAATGTTAATGGAGGTGAAGATTCCCGACTCGTGGAAGCAAAGTCGAGACTTGATGGTATCTCATTCATTATTAAAGGGATTATAAGCAAACCGCATATGCTTCTAATTGATATCTCACTTTTGAAACAGTAAATAATCATAAATTAACTTAACATCAAGCGAGTTCATATCCGGGAGGTGAATATGAAAAGGAGCTCGCTTACGATAAGTTGCCTGATCGCAACTAGCAGCCCTGTCATGCATCTGCATGCCAATGATCAAGTGGACGCTTTATCTCAGCAACTGGCTGAACAAAAAGCGGCGAATGAAGCATTAAAAGCTCAGTTGCAGCAACAGCAGCAAGTGATGCAGCAGGTTATTCAGGCAGTTAATAACCATCAACAAGTGCTTATCAATCATCAGGGAAATATTGATAGCCTAGTCAAAAAGAACCAGCGCGTTTCTGCGGAAATGAAATCTCAACTTAATGGTGATAAGCAACAAAACGTCCTATCACGTCCTGAGAAAGTTGCTATCGATGCAACAGCTGGCTCTTCCCAGGTAGCCCGCCCAGAGACTCAGACTGCCAACACTCAAACTCCGAAAGCTAAGCCGACTAATGCCACTAAGCCTCAAGAGTCGAGCCAGAAAAGCCGCAGTGCAGAAGATGTATACCAAGAAGCGGGTAATGTCTTTACACGTAAGTTCACTCTGGAAACCGCTTTTCGTTACAGCTATTTTGATCGAAAGGATCTTGCATTAAGTGGCTTTCTGGCGCTGGATTCGATTTTCCTTGGCGACATCAACTTAGATAGAGTTCGTTCTAACACCTTCAACTTAGACTTTTCTGGACGTTACACTATCGATGATCGCTGGCAGGCTGAACTCAGTATTCCGACGGTTTACCGCTGGTCAGATTATGAAACTGTGGGTCAGAATAACTCTAGCGACGGTTTAGAATCAGGCAAGGTATCGAGTTCGGGCATTGGGGATATCAGTGCAGGTATATACTACCGTGTTCTAAAAGAGACCACAGACTCGCCTGATTTAGTATGGAACTTTCGGGTGACCGCACCAACCGGTAAAGATCCATATGGTATCGCGACCTCATCATCCCAGTCTGGCAACCTTAACGTTCCCGATGACCTGCCAACGGGTAATGGAGTGTGGGGGTTAGGTACCGGGATCTCGATTGTTAAAACCTACGACCCTGCCATCGTATTCTTAAACCTTAATTATACTCACCAGTTAGAAGAACAGTTTGACGACATCAGCAGTGCAGCAGGTAATCAGTCTGGCAGCGTTAAGCTTGGTGATAGCTGGGATTATGGTCTGGGAGTGGCTTTTGCTATAAGCGAACGGATGAGCCTCGCAATTAACTTTAGTCAATCTATGAGCAATACCTCTAAACAAAGACTTGATGGAGGAGATTGGGTAGAAGTTATCGGCAGCGATGGCAATAGTGCCACTTTGGGTATTGGTTCAACCATGGCTTTGACCAAGAACTTGAGTATGGTGACACAAGTAAGTTCTGGTTTAAGTGATGATGCTGCTGATTACGCAATCAGCATTCGCTTCCCTTACCGATTCTAAAGGTGATGAAGGTATTATTATGCGAGAAGAACAAGCGGTATCGATATTAGTTATTTCGCGTGATCATCAACTATGGTCAGGAATTTTGTCTGCTCAGGGATGGAGTTATCGAATTGTAGCATCGGTTGATACTGCGAAAGAGATATTAAAGAATGTACACAGACTTGTGGTTGTATTCGACTTTTCATGTGGTCGATACCAATGTAAACAATTAGAAGTACTCCATGGAATCGGCTTGGGAGTTCGCACTATTGCTTACTTGGACAAATCTCAAAGAGAGCTGATGACCTGTGAAGATCTCAACTATATTTCATACTATTGTGTTGATTATTACACCAGTCCTTTGCCTAAAGAAATGGTAGTGAAAACTCTAGGTCATCAATTAGGAATGCTCGATTTGAAGAGCAACTCACTGACAAAATCGAAAGTAAATGTTGTTGAAGTTAAGACGACAGCGTTGATTGGTGATTCTCCTGTTGTACATCGTCTGAAACGACAAATAGGCAAAGTTGCGCCAACGGACGTTAACACGCTAATTTGTGGTGAAAGTGGTACAGGTAAAGAATTAGTTGCTAGAGCTATTCATGATGCATCCTCACGAGCGAATGAGGCATTTGTAGCGGTGAACTGTGGTGCTTTGAATGAACAGTTAGTTCATTCTGAGTTATTTGGTCATGAAAAGGGGGCTTTCACAGGAGCCAGCACAAGCCGGACGGGTAAAATTGCGCTAGCACATAATGGCACACTATTTTTGGATGAAATTGGTGACTTGCCCCTAACTCAGCAAGCCAATTTGCTGCGGTTTCTTCAAGAAGGAACGATCGACGTACTAGGAGGTCATGAGCCGGTCAGGGTAAATGTGCGGGTGGTTGCGGCAACTCACGTTGATTTGGAACAAGCGATTAGGGAAGGCCGTTTCCGACAAGATCTCTACTTTAGATTGAATGTGCTTCGGGTTAATGTACCAGCGTTAAGAGAGCGAGATCAGGACATATTAGTCTTGGCTGAATTTTTTATGAAAAAGTTTAGTGCTGAATATAATTGTAACGTCTCTCATTTTAATGAGGGAGCAAGGCAAAGATTGCTTGGGTACCATTGGCCGGGAAATGTAAGGGAACTAATCAATATTGTTAAGCGTGCCGTGCTGATGAACGACATTGGAGTGATTTCAGCACAAGATCTTGATATATCCGCCAATGTGGAGTTTTCTACACCTAACAACGGTCATAAAGGTGAAAGCTTACGTGATGCCTTACTCCTTTATGAAGGTAATGTCCTAGAAGCCTCGAAATATTTAGGAATATCAAGAGCGACCGCCTACCGGATTATAGAAAAGTACGACCTAAGATCAGCATTGGTTAGGGCGAGAGGCCTCAATTAGTGATTGCTGACGGCATGTATTTCGTGTGATCGTTTGTCGGAATACATGCTTAGGTCTGCATGGGTTAACAACTCAGCGACATTAAGTGAATCTTCTGGATATCGAGCGATACCGATGCTAGTGGTTAATTCGAATTGCGTGCCATCTTTGATTTTAATTGGTTTGAATACGTTTTGATGGATTGTATCGATTGTCTTATTTATTACAGCCAGATCAGTTTGATTTGATATGACGGCAAATTCATCACCACCAATTCGGTAGCATTCTAGCCCGAGACGACTTAAGCGCCTAGTGACTGCTTTAAGTACCTGATCCCCAGCATAGTGTCCATGATAATCGTTGATTTGCTTAAATTTATTTAGGTCAAGTAGCAAAATACTGAATGGTGTATCAGAATCTGTTCTCCGTTTTAATTCACTAAACATCGCCAAACGATTAGCAATACCTGTTAGCGAATCTGTGAGAGAGAGTTGCTTATGGTACTCCGACTCTTTATGGAAGATGTACATTGCTAGACAGACGCACAACACAAGCAACATCAAGGAGGCAAACTGGATATCGTTAAGATTCTGTGCTTGCTTCATCTGATCGCGATAGAGCGGACTCTTGATGCGAAAATTGGTGTTTACATACTGAATCATAGACATGTAAAGAATGTTGAACTCGTCACTGACCTTCTCTACGTAATCAGGATGATTAAGAAGTTCCAGACGGGATTCGAGTGCTTTGAATTGGCTAAATAGTGTCAAAAAGAAAACTCTTGCTCCCGGTAACGCAATGTAGGTATCCGCTTCTCTACTGGTCAGAAGGAGATCAAAACGACTCCAAGTGAGCTCGTACTTAAGCAGGGCTCGTTGATGATAATCCTCATCCGTTGCCGCAAAAGGAAGAATGGAATTGAGCTCCGAAAACTCCTTACTCAGTTGGAATAAAAACCATGTAGCTTGATTTTGCTGTTCGCTGTAGGACTGAGCGTGTTGTCGAGTCGCACTAAGAAAGTAGAGATTCGCGATGATGACCACAAGACTGAGCAAGAGCAGTAAATACTTGGCCCTTTTGAGAATAGCGGATGATTGGTTGTAATTATTGCGCTGCCACATCTTGGTTTCTATGTATGAGTATCTCGTCTATTTGCCACACCATTTGAGCGTGGAAAACAGCATTATCAATTTCTGGGTATTGGTCTAAATTAAAGACCAGCCAATAAGGACCTTTATTTCTAACTTTAATGGGTTGATCGTCTATCTGATACGCCACAATAGGCTGATACTTTTTGATATCTTTGATTTGTGAGCTAGCCGCGTAGTCATTGAGTGCAAGGAAAGAGACAGAAAAAGCGTCGTTAATTCCAAGGTGTGTTAGGAGATCAGAAACCTTGAATCCAGTAATGTCTTTCTTATCTTCGAACCAAGGGAGGCTGGTGGTAAAGCTCGTTGGTGGAAAGAGAGATGTGACTTGTTCATGGGTAAGAACAATAGGTTGTTGATCTGCTGCACGAATGACCAACTGAGAGCCCAATGTTTGGAAACTCAAAATCGAGGACAACAATGCAGCCCAATACCACCTCATAAGCTCTCCTTGGATTATCTATTTAGATAAATGTCATTAATTATATTATGAGAACTGATGAATTAGAAAGCTTTTAGGCGAACAGTGAGAGATGACGAGGGTGCTGTTGGATATGATGAACAACAAAGCCCCTAAAAGGGGCTTTGTTCATTACGACAGAAACGGTGCGGATTAGAAAATCAGGTGAGCAACCGCTGCAATAACAGGTAATGTGATAAGAGTGCGCAAAATGAAGATTGCGAACAGCTCAAAGATATTCACAGGGATACGGCTACCTAGCAGCAGAGCACCCACTTCAGACATGTAAATTAACTGAGTAACAGACATCGCTGCGATAACAAATCGAGTCATCTCGTTGTCTATTGATGCTGCTAGGATTGCAGGGATAAACATGTCAGCAAAGCCTACAACCATGGTTTCGGATGCCGCGGCTGCTTCAGGAATACCGAGTAGCTCAAGGAATGGGATAAAAGGTTGGCCTAAGAAGCTAAATACCGAAGTGTATTCAGCGATAATTAGTGCGATAGTGCCCAAGCCCATAACAACAGGCAGTACGCCAAATACCATATCGATAGCATTGTGGACGCCTTCTTGGAATACACTTTTAACTGACTTAACTTGGCTCGCTTTGTTAAGTGCCAGTTCCATACCCCAAGAAAAACTTGTGTGACCTTCAGGGATTGCATCTGCATCTTCACTTGGCTTAGAGCCATCGATGAAGGCATCTTTTTTGTAGCTAAGTGGTGGAAGGCGAGGGATGATCACCGCTGCGACGATACCAGCCAAACAGATAGCGCCATAGAAAGGCAAGAACAGATGTTCCAACTCCACTTGAGCAATAACAACAAGGCTAAAGGTAATGGAAACCGCAGAAAAAGTTGTACCTACAACTGCCGCTTCGCGTTGGGTGTAGAATTTGTTTTCGTACTGCTTGCTGGTCAGAAGAATACCTACTGAACCATCGCCTAGCCATGAAGCCATACAGTCGATAGCACTGCGACCCGGTAGGTTGAACACAGGACGCATAACTTTGCTAAGAAGAGTGCCGAATAGCTCTAACAGGCCAAAATTAAGGAGTAGAGGAAGGAGTAAGCCTGCGAAAATGAACACTGAAAATAGAGTAGGAAGCAAACCTTCAAGTACTAAGCCGCCAGTATTCTCTTCCCAAATTGCTTTAGGACCAATTTGGAAAAACGTCATTACAACAGCTGCACCGCCAATCAAGCGTACCGCCAGCCACAATGGGCTTGGGTTAAACAAGCTGTTTAAGAAATTACTCTTGGCAATAAAAGCGGGTGTCTTAATTCGACATAAAGCTGAGGCTGCAGCCATAAATGCGATGATCGTTGTGACCATAGCAACTAGGTAATCGCCAAATACGGCTTGGATGGATTTAGCTAATACAGCCACAGGGATGGTAATATCACCCTGATAGCTAATCGGTGCCATAAAAACAAAAAGGCCAAGTAGGGATGGAATAAAAAACATCCAAAAATTGCCTTTACTATTCACTTGCTTCATCGTTTGTGCGCTGTCTTGCATAAGTTTCTCGAGTTACAACTAGTGTAATACCTAAACCAACCTTGTTGGCATAGTTATTCACTAAACATCCATATATTATCAAATCTGAGCAAGGTTAATGGCTTTCCATAGTTCTTGCAATACTATTCAATAAAAATCGCTAAATATTCAACGAAAAATGTCAATAATTTTACCGTTGATGGCTAAATGTGTTGCGGATGTTAAATTGTTTACTCTAATGTTTCAAGTGTCAGTTAGGGTTGAGCTCGAGTTGGATGGCTTGAAATAAAGACCCAGTAAGCTATTGCAAGGCATAGAGCCAGTATGATTGGAGCAGCAAGGGCACCGATTGCATAATATGCGAACAGCTTGGCACCGATGATGCCACCGGATAAAAATCCACAGAAGATAAACATGAAGAGTTTCGCTTTGCGATAATCGAATGATTCACCCCGAAGCTTCGCGCCAATCATGATGCCAAGGTCAGTGATGATGCCGGTCATGTGCGTCGTGCGTACCACTGCTCCGCTAAACGTTGTGATCATCGCGTTTTGTAAACCACAAGCAGCGGAAGCTAAGTATTGCCCTGCGGTGATGTTTTCTTGCAACAGAATGTAAGCGCCAAAAAGCAGCAAGCTTTCAAAGCAGAGTGCCACGCCATAGCGTCGCCCGAGTTTGAGTGCCGTACTCTCAATAAAAATACCACTTAGCACCGCGCCAATCAGAAAGCTCAGTAAGATAAGTAAAAGGTGGCCTGTTTGCTGATCAAAGGCTTCGATTGAGGTGCCAAGCAGGGTGACGGTACCAGAAATATGCGATACAGCCTGATGTTGAAAACCTAGCAATCCTATTGCGTTTACAATGCCTGCGAGTAAGGCGAGTAGAAACGCTCCATATTCTACCCAGCGTGGAAGTTTGGAAATCAAAAGTTGCTCCTTAGATCTAAGGCGCAATTATAGAGCGAGTTCGCGTTTGTCGATAGGAAAAATCGAAGTCAAAAGTTGATCAAAGATAACTAAAGATAGCGT
The DNA here is from genome assembly GCF_006124995.1 of Vibrio sp. Hep-1b-8. Lineage (GTDB taxonomy): Bacteria > Pseudomonadota > Gammaproteobacteria > Enterobacterales > Vibrionaceae > Vibrio. The sequence goes on along the minus strand of NZ_QEWN01000003.1, from coordinate 68,254 downwards.
TCCATCTGGCATTCAAAACAATGACAAACTGAACTACGCTCAGGTTCTCCACGACAAACCAAATTATCTTGACCACAGCTACAGTCAGCTATTCTAATTTTATGCTGTTGTTCCATTTTATCTCCTTGCGGTAGCCTGCTAACATGCTGTTTGATTATTCTATGATTCCAATAAAATTGATAACCCGATGAAAAAACGCTTATTACCGATTCCCCTCATCCTTTTGATTCCTGTTGTATTGCTAATTATAGTCACGGTTGCAGGCATCTATCGTTTCAGCCTTACAGATGAAGAAATTCTAGCCAAATTTCCCAATCAAGGGCCGCAAAATAATGCCATTATGGCGCAAGTTTTTGGCATTAAGACAACCAATCCATGGACAGTCAAAGTGCCTGACAGCAATGCGTTTACCTTCATAGAAGATCTAGAACATCGACCAATCGCGGCAGGTAGTTATGAGGATGGCGCAGTCCGAGGTCGCGTTGCGATAAACACAGAACAAATCGTTAAGTTAAATGACACCACCTATGCTGTGATTCTTGCGGTTAGCAATCAGGGGTCAGGGGTGTTCTATTATCTTGCAGTTTCAAAGTATGACGAGTTTAGACAACGCATGATCATCAACGGCGGAGCATTGTTAGGTGATCGAATTAAAGTGGCTGAAATTTCCGCTGTTGATAGATTGATTACTATTAAGCTATTGGAACGTGAAGCGAATCAGTCTATGGCTGAGGAACCGTCACAAATAACCACTATACTGTTCAAGTTAACTGAGCAAGATAGCTTAGAACTGCGCTAAACCAATCAATTTGTTAAGCGTGCTATCAAAGACATTGAACTGCCTAACCCGTTATGAGATGGATTTTAATTGTGTTAATGGAGTGATATATGATCAATAAGCGTTTCTTTAAAACCAAGGATGAAGTTGAAGTAACTTTTGAGTTTGCGGCGGATGAGGTTGGGCATAGTGTGGCGATTGTCGCGGATTTTCTTGATTGGCAGCCGCTCGCCATGAAAAAAGTGGCCAAATCTAAGTCATATAAATTCAAAACTCGTCTACCTAAAGACCAAGAATTCGAGTTTCGGTATTTGATCGATGAAGAACGGTGGGTGAACGATCCTGCTGCCGATCTTTATCGTCCAAATGGTTTCGGTGAAGATAACGGGCTAATTTCTACTTATCAGTAAGTTCTGACAGGAAAAAATAAGTTTTGTACAAAAAAACAACAAGGCGCATAGCGCGCCTTTTGTTGTAAACCTGACAATTGACAGGTGACAAGCCTGAGACAAATTTGTACTCTTAGGGCTTTGTTTATTTCGATTTATAGGTCAAATTGTGCAAACTAGAAGTTTGAAGTCTCGCTTCCAAGAGCTATCGAGGCCGAAAAAGCTGATGGTATTGAGTTTGCCGATCCTCGCGGCAATTGCGGTAGCAAGTACTTCGCAACATGGTCGATACCAACGCACCATTGATCTCTCCCTACCTGAGTCAACTTTGGTTGATCGCTTGCTGATCGATACGGATATTGCACGTGATGTGCCGGATTACGAGTATGTTATTCAAGCTGGTGATAACTTGAGTAGCATATTTAATCAGTTAGGCTTTGGTTACAGCGAACTGATGAAAATCATGGAAACCGACCTCAACTATCTTGCTCTGGATACGCTCAAACCAGGAAACACCTTACGTTTCTGGCGAGACGAGGAGAGTAAGCATCTGGCAAAAATGGAGCTAGAGTTCAGCTTGGTGGAGCGTGCAGTTTATACACGAGTTGATGATGGTGAATACGAGTTCACGGATGTAAAAATTCCAGGTGAGTGGAAGTCTTTTGCATTAGTAGGTGAAATCAACGGCAGTTTTTCTCAGTCAGTCAATGCCCTTGGCTTGGGTAAGAGTGAGATTGAACAGGTCGTGAATCTACTTAAAGACAAAGTAAACTTCGCGCGTGATTTACGTGCAGGAGATAAGTTTGAAGTTGTCCAATCACGCCAATTCGTCGATGAGCAACTGACGGGAAATCGCGAAATCCAGGCTATCAGAATCTACAACCGCGGGCGTGTGCTTTCGGCTTATCTGCATAGTGATGGTCAGTATTATGATTTCAATGGTGATAGCCTACAGAGAGCTTTCCAACGCGAACCAATTACCGGGCGTTACCGATTAAGTTCTCAATTTAACCCTAATCGTAAGCACCCAGTGACAGGGCGAGTCTCTCCTCACAATGGTACCGACTGGGCCGTACCTATTGGTACACCGATTGTGTCGACGGGAGATGGTGTGGTGGTGATGACGCGTAAACACCCTTATGCGGGTAATTATGTTGTTATTCAGCACGGCAGTCGTTACAAAACTCGTTACCTACACTTGAGTAAAATTCTCGTACGTAAAGGTCAGAAGGTGTCTCGTGGGCAACGAATTGGCTTATCAGGGGCGACAGGTCGAGTGACGGGTCCACATATTCACTACGAATTGATTGATCGTGGCCGTCCAGTAAATGCGATGAAAGCAAACATCCCCATGGCGAATTCAGTGCCGAAAAATCAGATGGCGAGTTTTAAAGCCAGACGAGATGAGTGGGATGCGATGCTTAAACAAAGAGAAATTGAGTTGGCAAGTCAGCCTAAATCGAAGACCACCACATAACAAGAAGCTCCTTAGGGAGCTTTTTTTACGTGTGATGAACATAAAAGTTGCATTACATAAATGTCATTAATGTTGCAAATTTTAGTGATCGCTGAAATAAAAAAGATAAATCAATACTCAATAACTTTCACAAATTGATTTCCCTCAATTTTGTAGGGTTTTTATGTGCTACTTTCCAGCGCAAATATTTCAATAAAACAACACCCTACAAAAGGAAACAATAATGAAAAAAACACTTTTAAGCCTTGCCGTTCTGGCCACTCTCGCTTCTGCTAACGCGTTTGCTCACAAAGAAGGTGAGTTTGTGGTCCGTGGTGGATTAGCAGCCGTTGTACCAAATGACAGCAGTGGCAATGTGCTGGATACTCCTGGAAGCTCTTTTTCAGTTGACTCAAACGTACAGCTTGGTTTGACTCTTGGTTATATGATTACTGATAACATCAGTTTTGAAGTGCTAGCGGCAACGCCGTTTTCACACAGTATCTCTACTAACCTACTTAACCTTGGAGAAGTAGCAGAGACCAAACATCTACCACCAACCTTTATGCTGCAATACTACTTCGGTGAAGCAGGAAGCGCTATCCGCCCGTATGTAGGTGCCGGTATCAACTACACTGTCTTCTTCGATGAAGAGCTAAATAGCACCGCAACAACGAATGGATTAAGCAACCTGTCACTGGATGATTCTTGGGGTCTGGCTGCGAACGTAGGTGTTGACTACATGCTTAACGATGACTGGTTCTTAAACGCATCAGTTTGGTATGCCGATATCGATACGACAGCAAAATACACAGCGGGTGGTCAAGAGTACTCTACTGACGTAACCATCGACCCATGGGTATTTATGATTGGCGGCGGTTACAAGTTCTAGTTGTACCCGAATATAAAAAGGCTTCCCATGGGAAGCCTTTTAACATTTACGAACGATTACTTATTGGCTTTTCCAAGCTGTAGCCAAGTATCGATAACCGTATCTGGGTTGAGGGATACTGAGCTGATGCCTTGTTCCATTAACCATTCGGCTAAGTCTTCGTGATCTGATGGTCCTTGCCCACAAATGCCGACGTATTTACCCGCTTTCGTGGCCGCGTCAATAGCCATTTTAAGCATCGCTTTTACCGCCGGGTTACGTTCATCAAATAGGTGAGCAACATCGCCTGAATCACGGTCAAGACCAAGTGTAAGCTGAGTCATGTCGTTGGAACCGATAGAGAAACCATCGAAGTACTTCAAGAATTCGTCTGCCAAAATCGCGTTGGATGGCAGTTCGCACATCATGATCACTTTCAGACCCTGATCGCCACGGCGTAAGTCGAATTTAGCCAGCAAGTCGATTACCGAAGCCGCTTCGCTTGGCGTGCGCACGAATGGGATCATGATTTCTACGTTCTTCAGCCCCATTTCGTTACGAACACGCTTAATCGCTTGTGTCTCTAACTCGAAGCAGTCTTCAAAGACTGGAGAGATATAGCGTGAAGCGCCACGGAAACCTAACATAGGGTTCTCCTCATGAGGTTCGTAACTTTGTCCACCAACTAGGTTGCTGTATTCGTTCGACTTGAAGTCAGACATACGAACGATAACACGTTGAGGCCAGAAAGCCGCTGCGATTGTCGCGATTCCTTCAGTCAGTTTGCTTACATAGAAGTCGATAGGATCTTTGTAGCCACGAATTCGTTGGGTGATCTCGGTTTTCAATTCGTCGCTCTGCGCATCAAAGTTGAGCAGTGCTTTCGGGTGAATTCCGATCATCTTGTTGATGATGAATTCCAGACGAGCCAGACCGACACCTTCGTTAGGAATCTGCGCAAAATCGAAAGCACGATCTGGGTTACCAACGTTCATCATCACCTTGGTCGGCAGCATCGGCAATTCATCCACAGAAGAGCGCTTGATTTCGAACGCTAGCTCACCTTGGTAGACATAACCTGTTTCACCTTCTGCACAAGATACGGTGACGGTAGAACCATCAGTGAGAGCACTCGTTGCGTTACCACAGCCAACAATAGCCGGAATACCAAGCTCACGGGCAATGATTGCTGCGTGACAAGTACGGCCGCCACGGTTAGTCACGATTGCAGAGGCTTTCTTCATCACTGGTTCCCAGTCAGGGTCAGTCATGTCTGTGACTAATACATCGCCTTCTTGTACCAGTGACATTTGGTCTAATGAATCGACCAGACGTACTGGACCAGAACCGATACGCTGACCGATGGCACGACCTTCAATCAGAACCTGCGCTTTATCGTTTAACTCGTAACGCTCAATAACATTCTGCTCGCTCTGAGAGCAAACCGTCTCTGGACGCGCCTGAACAATGTATAGTTGGCCGTCGATGCCATCTTTAGCCCACTCGATATCCATTGGACGTTGGTAGTGCTTTTCAATGATCATCGCTTGCTTGGCCAGTTCTTTGATCTCTTCATCACTCAGAGAAAACTGGTTTTGCTCCTGTTCGCTGGTATCGATGATCTCAACTTGTTTTCCAATTTCTTGGTTAGTCGAGTAGATCATTTTGATCAGCTTTGAGCCAAACGTCTTTTTCACAATGGCTTGTTGACCCGCTTCCAGCATCGGCTTGTGAACGTAAAACTCATCTGGGTTAACTGCGCCCTGTACGACCATTTCGCCCAGACCCCATGAAGAGGCGGATATCATCTTACTTGGCGTATCGCGCAGTGGTAAAACGCCAACCAGCCTTTATATGGCGATGCAGTTTGGCCTGCGAGTCGTTAACTATCCATTTATTGATGATGATTTGAAACGCTTAAGATTACTGCCTGAATTTGCAATTCATCGTCATAAGTTGTTTGGTTTGACCATCAATCCTGAACGATTGACAGAGATTCGAGAAAACCGTCTAGCAGGAAGTGACTATGCGAGTAACGAACAGTGTTTACATGAACTGCAAACCGTTGAGGCGCTATTTCGTCGCGAAGCGATTCCTTATATCAATACCTCTTCTTTATCGGTAGAAGAGATCTCGACCCGTGTTCTAGAGCGTTCAGGACTACGTCGTCGCCTTCTGTAATTGTCAAAAATGATGGCCGAGGACTATGACCATGCCGATGACCGTGCTCATGATATTCTCATCGTCTTGTCAGTGGTGCTCGGCTATGGTGCAGTCTGGTTGACTTGTAAACTGATTAAATAGTTATCAAGCACCTGTTTGAGTTTGGTTTGTGCGGGAAATTGCTTCGAAATCAGCATATAGAACTTGTGTGGGGGCATGTTGGGTATCGCTTTAGCGACTAAGTCATCAGTAATGTATTCGATCCCCCACACCGATTTTAAACCATCAATGATTTCCAGCCAGTTTAAATAAACTTCACATTCACCTTGTCTTAGTTTGGTGAGGACGTCCTTAACCGAGTTTCCTTCACGGACAATATTATTAAGTTCAAAGTCAGTGTAATTGTAGCCATGGTTACCACATACTTTGTAAGCGGATAGGTCTTGCACACTGGTTATCTCTAGACCCTGCGGAAATCGAGTGGAAGAGTAGATATAGTATGGGGTTATGCTGTAGTACCACTCTGTGTAGAGAAAGTCCTTTGTTCGGGTATCGCTGAATGAGGCACTAAGCGCTAAGTCAAATTCTCCACTTTTGGTGCCCCTCAAGCATCGAGACCAGGAGGTCATTGTGATGTCATAGCTAACGCCATTTTGAACTAACACCCTATCGAGAATGACAACATCGGAACCGTAAGCGGCATCATTTACAACGTAAGTATAAGGGGACCAGTCAATTGCATCACCACAGACTCTTACATGGGTCAATTCAGTGTTATGAGCGTAACTAGCGAAGCTCACAAACGTGATGACACAGGCGATAATGATGTCAGTAAACCGAAGCATTATACAATTTCCTCAAGCGCAATAACCTGAGTATAGCTAAGGTTTTCTAACCTATCGAACCAGATTAGGATGCAGGAAAAATCAATGGAAAGTCTAGTGTTGGGTGTGACGTGATAAGAGCGTCGTAGCCATAGACTTGCTTAATCAAATCGACATCTAATGCATGCCAAGGTGCTTCATCACATGCAATTTTTCCCTGATGCAAAACAACCAGACGATCTGAATATTGTGCAGCTAAGTTTAAATCATGCAAAACCACTACTACGGCACAATGTTCATCTGCCAGTCTGCGGGCAATTTTTAACGTGTTGTGCTGGTGGGCCAAATCCAATGCCGAGGTCGGCTCATCAAGCATCAGGATTTTTTCGCGCTCTGAATGTGCGAGTTGAACCAATACTCGAGCTAAGTGGACACGTTGCTTTTCGCCACCCGATAAAGAAGGGTAGAGACGTTCGCTTAGATGACCAACATCGGTCATCTCCATATATTTTTGCGCCAACAGTTTTACTTGCTTATTTGGTAGATTTAACGGGATCCCACCAAGCTCAACAACCTCGTGAACCAAAAATGGAAAACTGAGTGTACTGTGTTGAGGTAGCATACCTAAGTGCTGTGCCAAATCACCTGGCTGCCACTGCTCTTTACTCCGTCCAAAATAGCTTATATTGCATCGTGATGGGATCTCTCCACACAACAATTTGAGTAAACTGCTTTTACCCGCCCCATTGGGTCCCAAAAGCGTGGTAACTTCTCCGGCTCGGATATCGATACTGATATTATCGAGCACTTTACGTTGACCATAGGACATAGAAACTTGTTGGGCAGACAACACGATGTCATTGATCATAGGATTGCCCCTTTTTGCTTGAAGAGAAGATAGATAAAGAAAGGAGCGCCGATAAGGGCAGTCACAATGCCGACAGGCAGTTCAGCGGGGGCAACGGCCACTCGAGAAAACATATCGGCTAGAGTGAGTAGCAGTGCGCCCATTAATGCAGAAAGCGGCAATAAGGTTCGATGATCAGGCCCTGAGATCATCCTACCCAAGTGAGGAATCACCAAACCAATAAAGCCGATCATGCCAGATACACTGACAGTCACACCAACACCGATCGCGCTAAGCAGGATCAGCTGGCGCTTTAGTTTTTGTACAGGAATCCCAAGGTGTGCGGCCTCTGCCTCACCAAGCAGTAGAGCATTGAGTGCCATCGCTTTATAAGTGAACACCGCCATCAGTAAAGTCAGCGTGGTCGCGCACAGCAGAATGCTAGACCAGTTTGCCCCCGCCATAGACCCCATCGACCACAAGGAGAGATCACGTAGCATCTGATCGTCAGCGACAAAGCTCATGTAACCAATTCCAGCTCCTGAAAGCGCACTGATAGCCACTCCTGCTAGTAGCATGATGGTGACAGAGGTTCCCATCTTGGTTGTGCCTAACCTGTAGACCAACACCGTTGTTAGTGCTCCACCCAGAAAAGCGAACAGTGGGACGGCCGCTAAGTTCATAAATTGAGGGTGATTGTGACTGACGCTTGAGAACAGGACTATCGCAGTCGCGGCGCCGAGGGAGGCCCCTGCCGAAACACCTATGATTCCGGGTTCGGCAAGTGGATTGCGAAATAGCCCCTGCATGACGCTGCCACACAGTGCCAGAATCGCTCCCACTAACATACACAGAAGTGTGCGTGGAAAACGGATTTCATGAATGACGAGATTGATGTGAGGAGCGAGATCTTGCGATTGGAACATCAGGCTTTGAACACTTTGCCAAAAGCCAATATGCATTGGCCCCACGGTCACTGAACTGATGGCAGTCACAAACAGTGTAAGTCCACCCAGTGCCCAAATTGTCGTATTACCCAGTCGACGAAGAAACATGGTTGTAGTGCTCTTATCTCAATATTGTACTTAGCCGCTCGGCTTCTGAAAGACTCTTCAATCCAAGTCCCCCAACCAAAGCACGACCATCAATTTGAATTATTTGTCCATTTTGTCCAGCGGGTGTTGCTGCCAGCATAGGCATACTGGCGAGAATGGCGTCCACCCCCCCTAGCTGTTTGTAGCTACGTCCACTGACTAGAATCACATCCGGTTGCATCTCTACAAGGGCTTCCGTTGAAAGAGGTTTGTATGACGTCACACTCTCCGCTGCAGGATTGCGAGCTCCCGCTAACTCTATGATTGCATTTGGCGTGGTATCTCGGCCAGCGACATTGGCGGGGCGCCCTTCATGAATGAGCAAGAACAGGACTTTTTTCGCTGAAACTTGATTGTTTTTGTTGGCTTGCAAAGTATGGATCTGTTTAGTAATACTTTGCTTCAAGTTTGAGGCTTGTTGCTGAGCATCGAGTAAAGAAGCAATTTGGTCTACGCGCTGCAGCAGACCCTCAGCGGTTGGTTTTGTGTTAACAATATCCACCGTCACCCCTGCTGCACGAAGTTGGTTTAATGTCGTGTCTGGTCCCATCTCGTCAGAACCGATTAAACGAGTTGCACCGAGTGCAAGCAGACCTTCTGTGGATAGTTGTCGGTGATAACCTATATTGGCTAACGATAAATTGGTTGGACGTTCACTCGTGACATCAACCGCAACGAGCTTATCTTGTTGTCCCAGCGCCACGACCAGTTCGGTGACAGCACTGCCTGCACTGATGACTTTTTCATCGGCGAAAGAGTGAGCGGCAATGAGAAGCAGGGAAAGTGTGGCGAAGCGCTGAATGAAGGCATTTTTATACATAGTTGACTCGGCTATTTAGAATCTTGCGTGAGTAGTTGAGTTGCTTGAATACCGTTTTGCTGCAAGAAAGCGAGCAATTTGACCAAATGTTGAACATCGGCGGTTTTTTCAGCACCAACCACTATCGGCTGTTTGTTGGTTCGGTGCTCTTCGAGCAAGGCGAGAGTGAAGTTATTCCAGTCGATATACTGTTTACCATCAATGGCCCAATGGGGCGCTTGTTCAAGAATATTGATGGTCAGAGAGGTATTTTCCACCACTGAAACCACAGGGGAATCGACGCTAGGTAGGTCGACTTCGAGGGAGTCCAGTTTGACGGCTGCTGTGAGCATCAAAAACACCATGACGATAAAAATAATATCGAGTAAGGGCGTTAAGTCTGGTACCAATCCGTTGTGGTTTGCTTGCTGTGAGACTTTAATCATTAGTTGGCCTGAATTTCTAGTTTAGAGACTTTTTCACTCGCGCAGCCCTTGCTGGATGAAGTCTCTCCGAGGCGTAGCCCTTCAAGCCATAGATTTACGTAGTTCAAGGTGTGCTCAAGCTTCGCGATAACACGATCTGCCCATAGCCCAAGCAATTGAGCTCCGGCGATGGCAGGCAGAGCAATAATCAACCCTGCGGCGGTTGTCCGCATTGCGATTCCAAGACCGTCAGCAAGATCATTGGGTGTAATGTTACCTGTTGAGGCGGCAACGCCTTTAAACATCTCTATCAAACCTAGTACGGTACCAAGTAGCCCAATCAGAGGGCTAATCACACCGATTAGAGAGAGCAAACGCAGACCAAATTGAAGTTGGTGACGCTTCTCTTGTAGCCACATACCTGCCGCATCTTCACGCAGTGTTTTATCAAACGAGTGGTGTGCGAGTAGCATAGCGACGCCCTTGTAAAGGAGAGGTCTACGCACAACCAGTGCCTTTGATAGTGCTTCTATCTGTTGAGAGTCTGTTGGTGTGATTTGCTCTAGTTCAGCGCGAATAGCGTGTTTGCCAGCCCCTAAACTGAGGATGACATGGAAAATACGCTCGGCGATGATCATTAGGGTGAGCCCAGAGCAAAGAATTAGCGGCCAAGTCATCAGGCCGAGCTGTTGTTGCAACTGATTTATTTGTTCCATTATTGGTCCAACTTAAAACGAACAGGGATTTGAATGCGGTGTGCAATTTGCTGACCGTCAACAGATTGTGGAGTGAACTGCCACGTTTTGATGGCGTCTAAAGCGGACTGATCAAGTATCGTCGCTCCTGAAGAGGAGATTAGGACTTGCTTAACTTGATTACCGTTTTTATCAAGCCAGACCTCATACAAAACCACGCCTTCTAAGCGGCGCTTTTTCGCCAATCGCGGATATTTAGGTGCAGTAGGTTTAGTCAAAAATGACGCCTTGGTGACCATTACGGGCTGCGCATTTACGCCGTTGTTAACGTCCTGCGGTAGGGCATCATCGGACGCCTGCTCTGGTTGTGGCTCAGCGAGAGGCTTTTTCTCTTGCTTTGCCACGCGTCGATTCTCTGCTGTGTGCTCAGGCTTTTTTTGTGCAGCTTGTTGCTTTGAAACTGGAGTTTTGACGGTATCCACTGGCTTTGGCTTGGCGAAGTGTTTTTCTTGTTTAACTGCGCTTGATTCGACTAACTTAGGTTGCGTTTTGATTTGAGCTTTTTGTTCAACAACAGGTTGAACCGAGCTTGGTGGAGCCGTCACTTTTAGATTGAGAGAGACTGAATTGGAGGGACTGCCCGCAGGCATAGCCATGGCTTTGGGTTCTTGTGTAACAACAACTAACGCAGCATGCACAGCAACAGATAGACCTGCGGCAACAACGTATCGTTTAATGTTCACTTTATCTCCTTATCCAATCTCGCTACTCAGTTATGGCGAGATTATTACTCACAATGTAAATAAGATCAATTATCAATTGCATTCTCATTTTTGACAATTTATGATCCCAATCATCAGTGGAATAAGCAACAGTATGGAAAGAGTATGCCCTCATTAAAACAACAAGTGGTTCAGCTATTGGAGCAAGAGCCGGCTTTGCTGCCTGCGGATTTGGCGGAAAAACTCAACGTATCAGAATTTCAAATTGTTGCTTCTTTGCCTGATGGCATGGTGACTCTTGTCTCTGGGGAACAAGCGCAATGGGTTTTGGAGCAATTGGTTGGTTTTGGCCCTGTGACGACTATCGTTCATTCATTTGGCTCAATTTTTGAAGTCAAAGCCCCCTTTCCTAGAGGGAAAGAGGCCAGAGGTTACTACAATCTCATGGGGAAAGAAGGTGAATTACATGGTCATCTCAAGCTAGAAAATATTAAGGATATTGCTTTGGTAAGTAAGCCTTTTAGAGGACGAGAAAGTCATTATTTTGGATTTTTTTGCTCACAAGGTAATAATATCTTTAAAGTCTATTTGGGACGTGATGACAAACATCAACTGTTTGCTTCTCAAGTCGAGACATTCAAACGCTGGCAGCACGAGTTGAGCCAATAACAAATACAGAAAAAGAGAACAGATTGAGGAGCCTCAAATGGACCAACAAGTAAAACAAGAGCGTTTGCAAGGTCGTCTAGAACCGGAAATTAAAGAGTTTCGTCAAGCGCGACGTACATTGCAACTCGCCACCGTCGACGAAAATGGGCGTCCGAATGTGAGTTACGCCCCTTATGTGCAGAATCAGGATGGTTACTTTGTCTTAATCTCTGAAATTGCTCGCCACGCACGTAATTTGCAGGTCAATCCAAGTGTGTCGATTATGATGATTGAAGACGAGGGTGACTCGAAACAGCTGTTTGCTCGAAAACGCTTAACGTTTGATGCGGTAGCGTCAGTGGTTGAACGCGATAGCAAGCAATGGAATCTTGTGATTGCACAAATGAAAGAGAGATTTGGTAAGATTATTGATGGCCTTAGCCAATTACAGGATTTTGTTTTGTTCAACCTAAAAGCGGAGCAAGGTCTGTTTGTAAAAGGTTTCGGTCAGGCTTATCAGGTGTCGGGTGATGATCTTGTTGACTTTGTTCATTTAGAAGAAGGCCATAAAAAGGTTTCCAACCAGTAGTGATTCAGATAGCTTAGATTCCAATTAAGGAGCCATAGTGGCTCCTTTCTGCTTTAGGAGAGGAATTACGATGCGCCCCGTCAGCAAAGATCACGGAGAAATCTGCTACCCATTCATCTATGAAGATAGCCCAGTGTGTGACTTTGAGATCGCCAGTGACGAGCTGTGTAGCAGGATTGGTTTAGTGCTGACTTATGATTTGGATGACGTTAGCCGTGATATATTGCTGCGGCTTCAACCGAATGTATATCACCTCATTGGTTCCGTTCGCGCGTTGGTGGCAATTGAACACTCAGGCAGAAAGTCGCCGGATCCGATCTTGTTCCGCTACGCCAACCTACTCGCCAATATCATGTATGCGCTAGCCTCATACACAAACCGTGTCCATCAGGTTAATGAAGTGGAGTTTGTCAGTCACAGTTACTAGCTGAGTAATGCCCCCTAATGTAGAGGGCGTGACACCGAGGCGATACGAACGATCAGAGTGGCTATAGCATATCTCGAATTCTGAAATAGGACATCGCCAGAACGAGAGCAGGGGTGCGGAACAAGCGACCACCTGGGAATGGGTGATGAGGAATTCGGTCAAATATGGCAAAACGTTCGGCTGTAGTGGCGATGCACTCTGCCATCAGGGTTCCCGCCATACCAGTGGCTGCGATGCCGTGACCTGAAAAACCTTGCGCAAAGTAGACATTTGGCTTTAAGCGACCAAAATGCGGTGCTCGGTTGAGGGTAATGGCGACATTACCTCCCCAAGCAAAGTCAATCTTGGCGTCTTTCAGCTGCGGATAGATATCAATCATTCTCGACTGCATTGCTTTTCTAAGGTTAAAAGGTGCAACGCCTGAATAACTGACTCTGCCACCAAATAACATGCGGTGATCTCCTGAACAGCGGAAGTAATCGAGTACAAAGTTAATATCACACGCTGAAATATGATTTTTCATCAGATCATTGGTGACCGTTTCACCAAGCGGTTCTGTCGCGCAAATATAGGTGCCAACGGGCATGACACGATTTTCTAACTTGCTCTCCAACCCATCCATATAAGCATTACAGGCTAAAACAACGTGGTTGGCTTCAACGCTGCCTTGTGCCGTAAACAGTTTGGCAGGATCGCCATGCTCAATCTTCTTACATTCACTCTGTTCGTAAAATTCAACCCCCGCATCTTGTGCGGCTTTAACCAAACCAAGCGTATAATTTAATGGATGAAGGTGACCGCTGTTAGAGTCAAATAAACCCGAAGTATAACGATCGCTTGCGATGTGTTCGCGTGTCTGTTTTTGATCCCAAAGTTGCAGTGATTGGTAGCCATAATTCTCGGTGAGATCATCGTGCCACGCTTTGAGCTCGCGATCGTGACGTGATTTGACGCCTAGATGGACCATACCATCACGCCAATCACACTCAATGTTGTATTTTTTTATGTTGCCTTTGGTGAGTGCCAAAGCGTCAACGGACATATCCCATAGTTTACGTGCGTCTGATTTACCGACCAGTTTTTCGAGAGTACTTTGCTCTGAAGCCCAACCGAAAATCGCTTGACCGCCACTACGACCTGATGCACCCCAACCGACCCGTTTGCCCTCAAGCACAATGACTTTAAAACCACGATTGGCAAGTTCAAGTGCCGCTGTTGCACCAGTAATACCTGAACCCACCACACAAACATCCGCCTTGTGTGCGCCTTTTAACGTAGGAAAATCAAAGTGTTGATTTGCTGACGCTGCGTAGTAAGAGTCGGTGTGCTTTGCTTTCATAGCTTTGTCCTTAAAACTAAAGTTGAACTTACTTGTACCATTGGTACTCGAGTGGCGATACCTGAGCGGAAAAATGCTCCTGCTCATGTTGCTTGTTTGCCAAATAGATTTTGCAGAACTGTTCTCCAAGTTGCTCTTTCAAGAACAGACTCTGGTCGAACAGTTCGAGTGCAGCTTGCCAAGAGGTCGGAACCGTTGGTGCGTCGACAAGTGTGGCATCACCTTCAATAGGCGCTGGTGGAAGTTGCTGCTTCTCAATACCATCTAATATAGAAGCGAGAATGGCAGCGGTCGTTAAGTATGGGTTAACATCAGCACCTGCAAGTCGATGTTCAATCCGACGATTACTATTTTCACCGGCGGGAACACGAACTGCGACGGTACGATTATCCCACCCCCAAGTCATTTGGAGTGGGACAAACATATTCGGTTGCAAGCGTCGATAAGAGTTAGCGTTTGGAGCCAAGACCGCCATGCTTTCATCCATATGGTCGAGAATGCCTGCAATGGCGTGAAGTAGGGTATTCTGATCGTCAGCGAAGATATTTTCTCCGTCGCGATCGAGCAGACTAACGTGGACGTGGCAGCCGTTACCTGCGTGCTCTGTGTAGGGTTTAGCCATGAAGTTGGCATAGAATCCGTGTTTTTTTGCAATGGCGCGTATGACTCTTTTCAACAGCATTGCTTGGTCACAGGCTAAAAGCACATCCTCGCAGTGGCGCAAGTTAACTTCGAACTGGCCTGGAGCATATTCGGCGGTGATATTGTCTGTTGGAATATTTTGTATTTCACATGTCGCTAAGACTTCGTCAAGAAATGCCTTAAATTCATCAAGCTCATCAAGTGAATAGACTTGAGTTTGCGTCATTCGCTCACCACTGAGTGGCATGATAGGTGGCTGTGGTTGTCCGTCTGCATCGGGTTTAACGTCTTGCAGATAGAACTCAAGTTCTATCGCGACGCACGGGGTTAAGCCACGTTGAGTGAATTTGTCTAATTGCCCCTGAAGGACGTGACGAGGATCAGCGAAAAAGGGCTGCTGGCTGTCGGGCTCATACATGGTAACAATGGCTTGAGCACTGTTCTCAAGCCAAGGCGTCAGTTGCAATGAACTGTCAACCAGCATACACAGTCTGTCGCCATCGCCTTGTTCGAAGCCCAAACCTGTTTCCTCTACCGTTTCGCCACAGATATCTAATGCGAAGACAGAAGCAGGTAAGCATATTCCCTGTTCCGAGATCTTATCCAGTTGAGAGGCGTTAACTCGTTTACCACGGATAACACCGTTAATATCAAACAGCATCAGATCGACTGTGGTGACAAGAGGATTCGCACGGATGAACTGTTCGATCATATTGGCAGCACCGTGAACTGAGCGTGCATCTTGTGTTGTGGTAATAGTTTGTTTGACTAGCTCGTTCATTGTTTATTCGCTTCCTTAAGTTGATTACCGCTTATGGGAGATGGGCAAGTGCGTCCTTACTTTCCTTCGCGTGTTCAGCAACACGTTAGCCATATTTTGTCGATAACAATCTTACTCATAGTTGATGAAAAAACATCCAACGCACGATATTACCCTTACACAACGTTTAGTAAAACACAACACTGTTGTTAATTATTTGTAAAATTCAGCTATCAAATTATCAAAATAATTAACATTTGTGGTTGACATTTAACCAGTTCAAGGTCAATCCTATTCCAAGTCGCTGACAAATTTGTCGCCAAACAATAGGTGAATAAATCATGGAAAAGATAACGAAATGGATTGAGAGTAATAGGATTACTGAGGTGGAATGCCTCATACCTGATATTACTGGTAATGCGCGAGGTAAGATCATGCCCGCCAAAAAGTTTCTTCGAGAGGGAGGTATGCGCCTTCCCGAAGCGGTTTTTTTCCAAACAGTAACTGGTGACTGGCCTGATGACGAAAGCATGATTGATTTAACAGAGAAGGACATGCTTTTGGAACCAGACCCGGATACGATTCGTTTTGTTCCCTGGACTAAAGAGCCGACAGCGCAGGTCATCCACGATTGTTACACTGTGGACGGTGACCCTGTCGATATCTCACCCCGCGCCGTATTACGCCGTGTATTAGATCTCTACAAAAAAGAAGGCTGGAACCCAGTTGTGGCTCCAGAGCTCGAATTCTTCTTAGTTAAGAAGAACCTCGATTGGGATTACCCACTTGAACCGCCAATTGGTCGTAACGGTCGCCCTGAAACGGCTCGCCAGTCTTTCAGTATCGATGCTGTTAACGAATTTGACCCGATTTTTGAAGATATGTACGACTATTGTGAAGTACAGGAGTTGGATGTTGACACCCTGGTGCACGAATCTGGTGCCGCGCAAATGGAACTCAACTTTGACCACGGTGAGCCACTTGATAGGGCTGACCAAGTGTTCTTGTTTAAGCGTACGGTACGTGAAGCGGCATTAAAACATGATGTGTATGCGACCTTTATGGCAAAACCAATGGAAAATGAGCCAGGTAGTGCGATGCATATTCACCAGAGTCTAGTGGATGACAACGGTCAGAACCTGTTTGCGAATGATGATGGCTCTAACAGTGAACTCTTCATGAACTATATCGCTGGTATGCAGAAATACACGCCTGCCGCAATTTCGTTTTTTGCGCCGAATGTGAACTCCTACCGCCGTTTGGTATTTGGTGAATCTGCGCCTACCAACGTGGCTTGGGGGGTGGACAACCGCACCGTTGGATTGCGAGTACCTATTTCAGATAGAAATTCTCGTCGAATCGAGAACCGCTATGCGGGAGCTGATGCTAATCCATATTTGGCGATGGCACTCACCCTCGCTTGTGGTTATTTGGGCATGAAAGAGAAGCTCACACCAACGCCAGAATGTACAGGTGATATGACAACTCAACCCTATTCTCTGCCACATACGCTGGAAGATTCACTGGTGTTATTGGAGCAGAGTGATGAGCTTCGTGAAATTTTAGGCGATCGTTTTGTAGCGGCTTATGTCGCCATTAAGCGCAAAGAATACAAAACGTTTTTCCAAGTGATCAGTTCATGGGAGCGTGAGTTCCTATTATTGAACGTGTAAATCATGACTCGAGCCACTTGGCATTATTGGCCTGGTGACTTGAGACAAGGTGAGCTAGTTTGTGGTCAGTTTACCGAGTTTATATCGATATCTGAAAAAGATGAGAGTTAACTATGTCTACATGGATTGAGCAAGACAGTGCACATTGTTTGCACCCTTTTACTAACTTTAAGTCATTAAATGCAAAAGGTTCTCGCGTCATTACTAAAGCTGAGGGCGTTTACATTTACGATGAGGACGGTAACAAAATTCTTGATGGTATGGCTGGGCTTTGGTGTGTAAACCTTGGCTATAGCAGTCAACCGCTGATTGATGCCGCTACTGAGCAGCTAAAGGAACTGCCTTATTACAATCTGTTCTTCCAGACCACTCATCCGCCGGCAGTAGAGCTTTCTACCTTACTGGCTGAAATCACGCCAGAGGGGATGAACCATGTCTTCTTCACAGGCTCAGGTTCTGAGTGTAATGACACCGTACTGCGCATGGTTCGCCATTACTGGGCAAGCAAAGGCAAAGCCAGCAAGCAAACCGTGATCAGCCGTCATAACGCTTACCACGGCAGCACCATGGCCGGCGCAAGCCTGGGTGGTATGAAGTTTATGCATGCGCAAGGTGGTTTGCCACTACCCAATATCGTTCATATCGATCAGCCTTATCACTTTGGTGAAGGTCAGGGGCAAGATGCCAACGAGTTTGGTCTAGAGCGTGCTCGCCAATTGGAAGCCAAAATTCTTGAGTTAGGTGAAGGTAATGTTGCTGCCTTTATTGCCGAACCGATTCAGGGGGCAGGCGGCGTGATTATCCCGCCAGATAGCTATTGGCCAGAAATTCAACGTATTTGTGACAAATACGAAATCCTATTGATCGTCGATGAAGTCATATGTGGCTTTGGTCGTACTGGTGAATGGTTTGCCAGCCAAGCGTTCAACATCAAACCCGATCTGATGTGTATGGCGAAGGGCATTACTTCGGGCTACCTGCCTCTGGGTGGGGTAATGGTTCGCGACCACGTAGCAAAAGTGCTGACTGACGCTGATACAGAGTTCGCTCATGGCTTCACTTATTCAGGTCACCCGGCAGCCTGTGCAGTAGCCATTGCCAATATTAAAGAGATGCAGCGACTCAACGTCGTTAATCAAGTGCGCGAAGAGATCGCTCCATACTTTGCCAAGCGTTGGAGTGAACTGGCACAGCATCCGTTGGTCGGTGAAGCTCGATGTAAAGGTTTGGTTGGTGCGATTGAACTGGTTGCTGACAAACAGACCAATCAGCGCTTTGACAAAGATCTCGACGTAGGGACTCGCTGTCGAGAGCACTGTTTTGACGCAGGCGTTGTCTTACGAGCGGTGGGCGACTCAATGATCTGTTCACCACCACTGATCATCAGTAAAGACGAAATCGATCAACTGGTCACTAAAGCGAAACAAGCTTTAGATAACACGTTGGCGGACGTCAAGTCTTAGTCGGTCACGTACACGAGCAACAAGCAAGAGGAACGGAGATCCAAATGGTTAAACTAAAATCATATATCGGCATGGCGCTGGGAGCAGCAATGGTTACTGCACCGGCATTAGTGCACGCTGGCGAAGAGAAAGTTCTTAACGTTTATAACTGGTCAGATTATATCGCGGAAGACACGATTGCCAAGTTTGAACAAGAGACTGGTATTAAGGTGGTTTACGATGTTTTCGACTCTAACGAAGTGTTAGAAGCGAAAATTCTCTCAGGTAACACAGGTTTCGATATTGTGGTGCCGAGTAATGACTTCCTTGGACGTCAGGCAAAAGCGGGTGCGTTCCAGAAGCTGGATAAAAGCAAGCTGAGTAACTACAAGAACTTAGATCCTAAACTGATGGCAATACTGGCGGATACCGTCGATCCTAACAACGATTACTCGATTCCATACCTATGGGGTACAACAGGTATTGGTTACAACATCGAGAAAGTGGAAGCGATCCTTGGTAAAGATGCGCCCGTTGACAGCTGGGATCTGGTCTTTAAACCAGAGAACATGGAGAAGCTGGCTCAGTGTGGCGTTGGTTTCCTGAATGCACCATCGGAAATCATGGCTGCGTCACTTAATTACTTAGGTAAAGATCCAAACAGTACCAAAACCAGTGACTACAAAAAGGATGCGCTTGCCCTGCTTAAGGATATTCGTCCGTACGTTACCTACTTCCACTCATCTCAATACATCAATGACTTAGCAAATGGTGATATCTGTGTTGCTATCGGTTGGTCTGGTGATGTTCTGCAGGCGGCCGATCGCGCAGCTGAAGCGGATAACGGGGTAGAAATTGCTTACTCTATTCCGAAAGAGGGCGCACTTGCCTGGTTCGACTTAATGGCGATCCCTAAAGAGGCGAAGCACCCTGAAAACGCTCACTTGTTTATCAACTTCCTGATGCGTCCAGAAGTGATTGCTGAAATCAGTAACTACGTTTGGTATGCAAACCCGAACTTACCTTCGCGTGAGTTTATTGATCAGGAAATCTTAGATGATCCAGGTATCTACCCTACGCCAGAGGCACAAGAGAAGTTGTACAGCTCGAAAATGTTGCCACATAAGGTTTCACGAACTATTACACGTGCGTGGACTGACTTTATTAAAAACTAAGTTGTAAGGCGGGCACTTTCGGGTGCTCGCCGCTGTAGGGAGAAAGATATGAGTGTGATGTCTATTGAAACCGAGCTAGTGCATAGCCATACAAAATCTAAACCGCCTAAACCCTTGTTAGAAATACGAGGTTTGACCAAGAACTTTGATGGCTATGTTGCGGTAGATAATGTCGACCTGACCATCAACCAAGGTGAGTTGTTTGCCTTATTAGGTGCCTCAGGTTGCGGCAAATCAACACTACTTAGAATGCTAGCGGGTTTTGAACAGCCTACGGAAGGGCAAATTATACTCGATGGTGAAGACTTAGCGAATGTCCCGCCGTACCGTCGTCCAGTCAACATGATGTTTCAATCATACGCTCTATTTCCCCATATGACGGTAGCCAAAAATATAGCTTACGGGCTAAAGCAAGATGGCATGCCAAGCAAAGAGATCGACGCGACAGTAAAACATATGCTTGATTTGGTGAGGATGACAGACTATGCCAATCGTAAGCCACATCAGCTATCTGGTGGACAGAAACAAAGGGTGGCCTTGGCGAGAAGCCTAGCGAAGAAACCTAAGTTACTACTTCTTGATGAACCAATGGGTGCGTTGGACAAAAACCTTAGAGAAAAAATGCAGCTTGAGGTTGTGGATATTCTTGAGAGCGTTGGCGTGACATGTGTCATGGTGACACATGACCAAGAAGAAGCCATGACGATGGCGAGTCGCATTGCCATCATGAACAAAGGTCAGTTTGCTCAAATCGGTTCTCCCGAAGCCATTTATGAACACCCTAACTCAAGATACACCGCTAGATTCATTGGTTCAGTTAACGTATTTGAAGGTGTTTTGGAGACCAACAACAACGATAGCGCAACGATTGCTACACCGGATCTCCCTTCTCCAATCCGAATTGCACACGGTGTATCTGGTGCTCCAGGGATTCCTGTTTATATCGCCATACGCCCCGAGAAGATGATGCTGTGCGACAAACCATCCAACGCGGAGAACTCCTGCTCTGGTGTTGTTGAAGATATCGCTTATATGGGCAATCAGTCGATTTACCATGTGCGCTTAGAAAGCGGTAAATTGGTGACCGCCACTTTGCAAAACACTAGCCGTCATCGCAAAGAAATGCCGACTTGGGAGCAAAGGGTCAACCTATGCTGGGAATTAGAAAGTAGCGTGGTACTTAAGATATGAAAACTCATGCCAAATTGAACTTCTGGCGTGTGGTTCCGACGCCGAAGTGTCTATTACTATCGGTACCCTATGGGTGGTTATTGCTGTTTTTCCTGCTACCTTTTCTTATTGTGTTCAAAATCAGTTTCGCCGAAGCACAAATTGCTATCCCGCCATACAGTGAGCTATGGAGCTATGCGGAGCAGCAAATACAACTGTTGCTCAACATCGGCAACTATCAGTATCTGGTGGAAGATGATCTCTATATCTCGTCATATCTAGAATCGATTCGCATCGCACTAGTGTCGACCGCTTTATGTTTGTTGATTGGTTTCCCGATCGCTTGGGCGATTGTTCACTCAACACCTGCGACTCGAAACATCTTACTGATGCTAATCATTCTACCGTCATGGACCAGTTTCTTGATTCGAGTTTATGCGTGGATAGGCATCCTCAAAAATAATGGATTGCTTAACAATGTCCTGCTGTCGTTAGGAGCCATTGACGAGCCATTAAAAATACTTCATACCGATGCTGCCGTTTACATAGGGATTGTTTACACCTACCTACCTTTCATGGTTTTGCCTATCTATACCGCTTTAATGCGCGTCGACTATTCGTTGATCGAAGCGTCTAGTGATTTAGGTGCGAAGCCATACACGACCCTATTTAGCATTCTTGTCCCACTCACTCGTGCGGGGATCATTGCTGGCTCGATGTTAGTGTTTATTCCTGCTGTGGGTGAGTTCGTTATCCCTGAGCTCCTTGGTGGGCCTGATTCGATATTGATTGGTAAAGTTTTGTGGCAAGAGTTTTTCAATAACCGAGATTGGCCCGTGGCGTCAGCAGTGGCTATTGTCATGTTGTTACTGTTAATGATTCCGATACTGTGGTTCCACCGTTATCAGAAACGTGAGTTGGAGGCAAACTAATGGATGCGATTCCTGTATATAAAACCAAATGGAAGTGGGCGATACTCGCGGCAGGTCTTACGTTTCTATACCTACCGATTCTAATCCTCATTATTTACTCGTTTAACGAAAACAGATTGGTAACGGTTTGGTCAGGTTTCTCAATCAAATGGTACTTTGAGCTTCTCGAAGATGACCTATTGATGGGAGGGGTTAAACTGAGCCTGATGATCGGTTTCTTGTCAGCCAGTGCAGCTGTTGTGCTTGGTACTATCGCTGCTTTTGTCTTAAACCGGTTTGGTAAGTTCAGAGGTGAAACCGGTTTTGCCTTTATGATCACCGCTCCACTGGTTATGCCAGAGGTGATTACCGGCTTATCCTTGCTATTGCTCTTTATAGCGCTAGGGCAAGTGTTCGACATCTTCTCACAGCGAGGCATGTTGACGATATGGATAGCGCATGTGACTTTTTGTACGGCTTATGTCACCGTTGTAGTCAGTTCTCGTCTACAAGAAGTGGATCGATCGATTGAGGAGGCGGCGATGGATCTTGGCGCGCCGCCTTGGAAAGTCTTCTTCCAAATCACCTTACCCACTATCGCACCAGCAATTCTCGCTGGATGGTTACTGGCATTCACATTGTCATTGGATGATTTAGTTATTGCGAGTTTTGTTTCGGGGCCAAGTGCTACAACCTTACCTATGGTGGTGTTCTCTAGCGTTCGTTTAGGGGTCAGCCCGAAAATCAATGCTCTAGCGACCCTCATCATATTGGCGGTAGCGTGTGCGACCTTTGTCGCTTGGTGGGTGATGGCGAAAGCAGAAAAACGTCGGCAACTTGAGATGAAACTTGCTGCTCAATAGTGCTGTTCAAGGTGGTGTGGTATAGCTTGCTATGCCATCACCTTTATTTATAATTGTTGGCTTAATTTTGCGTAGTGATAATCAATTTGTATCATTAGTGTTGCAATGACTTTTTCAGAGGATAGGCCATGGATGTTGGTAAACAACTCAAAACAATAAGAACGATGCGCGGACTGTCTCAGAGAGAGCTTGCAAAGCGCAGCGGTGTCACCAACTCAATGATTTCCCAGATTGAGCAGAACCTCGTTAACCCGTCTGTCGGTTCCTTGAAGAAAATCCTTGATGCGATTCCTATTTCAATGGGGGAGTTTTTTACCATTGAAATTGAAGCGAAAGACGATATCTTCTTCACCGTCGATCAAATGGCTGATTTAGGTGATGGCAAAATAAAGATGCTGTTGGTAGGCGCTAAACGTGAGGGCAGGCAGCTGGCTATTCTGCGTGAGTTTTATCCACCGGGTACGGATACTGGACCGGACTTCTTGCAGCATGATGGTGAAGAGGGCGGGATAATCATTAGTGGTGAAATTGAAATAACTGTCGGAAGTAAGACGCAACTGCTTAAAGCAGGCGACTCTTACTACTTTGAAACCAAGAAGCCTCATCGTTTTAGAAACCGAGGCAAAGTTGAATGTGAACTGATTAGTGCGGCTACGCCACCCACTTTCTAAAGCCATTTCTATATTTCTACTCAACCGAACCTCATGATTGTCCTGTGATACCCTTGAAAAAGGTATCACAGGCTTTGTCATTCTAGAGACGGCTCGCGTTAATCCAACTCTATCCATGTCGACTTCATTTCGGTGTATTTATCGAGTGCATGAAGTGATTTGTCACGGCCGTTACCGCTCTGTTTATAGCCGCCAAATGGCATTGTCATATCACCGCCATCCCAGTTGTTGACGAATACGGTACCCGCACGAAGTGCTCTTGAGCAGCGTACAGCGGTTGAAATATCGGCAGTCCAGATACCGGCTGCGAGACCGTAGTCGCTGTCGTTGGCGAGCTCAATGGCTTCTTCTATCGTGTCGAACGTCGAGACACACAAAACGGGGCCAAAAATTTCTTCTTGGAAAATGCGCATATCACGAGTGACTTCTGTAAAAATCGCTGGTTGGATAAAGTAGCCCCCCGTTTCCTGACGCACTGGCTGACCACCACTGATCAATTTCGCCCCCTCTTGTTGACCGATGTCGACATACTCTAGAACACGTTTGAACTGAGATTCATCGACAATTGCGCCCACACGGGTCGTTTCTGATAGGGGGTCGCCTGGTTGCCAATTCTTGACGTTTTCGAGCAGCAGTTCGATGAATTGATCCTTGATGGAAGAATGAACCAATAAACGGGACCCAGCAGTACACACTTCCCCTTGGTTGTAACAAATGGCAGAAACGGCAGTCGCCGCAGCCTTAGCAAGGTTCTTAACATCGTGGTTGACAATATGAGGACTCTTACCACCACACTCCATAAAGGCGCGTTTAAGGTTTGATTGACCTGCAAATGCAAGTAACTTCTTACCAACAGCGGTCGAACCCGTAAAGGTGATGCAGTCGACATCGTTGTGCAGTGCAAGCGCTTGGCCTGCTTCATGTCCAAAGCCTGGTAAGACTTGTAACACGCCATCAGGGATGCCTGCTTTTTTGGCAAGCTCAGCGAGTAAGATCGCCGTCAGTGGCGATTTCTCTGAAGGCTTAATGATGACGGAGTTGCCCGTTGCTAGAGCGGGACCGATTTTCCATGCGGCCATCACTGTCGGGAAGTTCCAAGGAACAATAGCAGCGACGACACCAAGTGCTTCTCTGGTCACGAGAGCGAGCGCGCCTTCTGTTACAGGGGCAACTTCGTCATACATTTTATCAATGGCTTCTGCATTCCATGCAATACAGCGAGCTGTCGCAGGCGCATCGTAACCGATAGCATCACCAATTGGTTTCCCCATGTCCAGTGACTCTAAAAGAGCAAACTGCTGTTGGTGAGCGTCGATTTCGTTAGCATAGTTTAAAAGGATGGCCTTTCTTTCCGCTGGTGCAAGCCCTGCCCATACACGACTTTCGAAAGTTTGGCGTGCAACTGCGACGGCGAGGTCGACATCCTGTTGATCACATCGTGCCACAGAGGCGAGAACACGGCCGGTTGCAGGGTTGATGATCTCAAATGTATCACCACTTTTTGCGTCTTGTAGCTGTCCATTGATAAACGCCTGAGTCGAAAACTTGATCGTCTCTGCCTTGTTCTGCCAGTACATAGTATCCATATTATTGCCTTATCCTTAAAAGCTTGCTGGTGAATTCGCGCTAATAATGACGCAGTCTTCTTCAGCCGTGTTTCTAAAACGGTGAGGACGGGTGCTATCAAAGTAGTATCCATCCCCTACATGGAGGGTAACGGTATTGAGATCGACGGTAAGCTCAAGTTGACCCTGAACGATGACACCACACTCTTGTCCTTCATGAGTGAGCATTTCCTCACCGGTGTCAGCATTCGGTTTGAGAGTTTCTCTCAGCATACCTATATGACGATCACCGTGGAAATGTCCGACTTGTCGATAACTAATTTCTCCTTGGCCAATTTCTGGTTGTTCCTCTTTGCGAGTGTAAAACTGTTCAGGTTGTGGATCGTCTATAGCGAAAAACTCCGCCATAGAGGTTGGTATCTTACTCAGTAACTTGCTCAAAGAGGCGACGGATGGGCTGACCGCGTTACTCTCTATTTGAGAGATGAAGCCATTTGTTACTCCAGCACGCTTTGCCAACTCGCGTTGAGATAATCCGGCTTTCTCGCGTAAAGCTCTAAATCGAGTGCCGATTTCTGTATCCATGATATGAATCCTCCTAAAACATCTGTGATTATTAAATTAAACACGCTTTGATGTTTATTTCATCATATTTAACCCGTAACGTTTAAAATTTAAACATTGCATGGCGTAAATTTCCAAGCTATAGTCGTTTTTGTTAAGTATTTTATAACATGGTTTTAACATTATGGTTAGGCGTTTATTAAAAAAAACGCCTTGATCGATATCACAGACAACAAACTCTTAGTCATTGATTGAGGAAATGCACATGCAGGATCTCGCAAAAACACACAACTTAGACGCATTTTGGATGCCGTTTACCGCCAACTCGCAGTTTAAACAATCACCACGGATGATGGTGTCAGCTGAGGGGATGTACTACCGCACAGACGACAACCGCAAAGTGCTCGACGGTACAGCAGGGCTATGGTGTTGTAATGCAGGACATGGACGCAGAGAGATCAGCGAAGCCGTGAGTCAGCAAATCCACAACCTAGATTTTGCGCCGACATTTCAGATGGGCCACCCGTTGCCATTTCAGTTTGCTGAAGAGCTTGCGGAGATAGCGCCAGCGGGGCTGAGCAAAGTCTTTTTTACTAACTCAGGCTCGGAATCCGTCGATACCGCATTGAAAATAGCTTTGGCATACCAACGTACAATTGGTCAAGGGACGCGAACGCGACTGATTGGACGTGAACGAGGCTATCACGGGGTAGGATTTGGTGGTATTTCCGTGGGGGGAATCGTCAATAACCGCAAAACCTTCGGTAGCCTTCTGACTGGCGTAGACCATCTTCCTCATACACTCAGTATTGAACACAGTGGGTTTAGCCGTGGTCTGCCAGAATATGATCCGGGTTGGGCAGAAAGCTTGCAAAATATTGTCACGCTTCACGATGCGAGCAATATCGCCGCTGTGATCGTAGAACCAATCGCAGGCTCCACTGGGGTTATCTTGCCGCCAAAAGGCTATTTGAAAAAGCTAAGAGAGATCTGTACCCAGCACGGTATCTTACTCATTTTTGATGAGGTAATTACTGGCTTTGGTCGCCTTGGTAGTCCATTTGCTGCACAAGAATTCGATGTGATTCCAGATATCATCACCAGTGCTAAGGGATTAACCAATGGTGCAATTCCTATGGG
The DNA here is from genome assembly GCF_006124995.1 of Vibrio sp. Hep-1b-8. Taxonomy (GTDB): domain Bacteria; phylum Pseudomonadota; class Gammaproteobacteria; order Enterobacterales; family Vibrionaceae; genus Vibrio. The sequence goes on along the minus strand of NZ_QEWN01000003.1, from coordinate 41,612 downwards.
CGCAGTATTTGTTCGTGATGAAATCTACGATGCGATGGTAAGCCCAGAGAGTCAGGCGATAGAGTTGTTCCACGGTTACACCTATTCAGGTCATCCAGTGGCTGCCGCAGCGGGATTAGCGACGCTTAATATCTATCGTCAAGAGAGTTTATATACTCGCGCTTCAGAACTTTCCCAATACTGGGAAGATGCAGTGCATAGCCTAAAAGGGCTACCGCATGTTATTGACCTGAGAAACTATGGATTGGTTGCTGGTATTGAGTTATCGAGCATTGCCGGAAAGCCGGGTTCGCGAGCGTTCCAAGTTTTCCAAGCGTGTTACGAGAAGGGTGCGTTGATTCGTGTCACAGGGGATATCATTGCCCTGTCGCCACCACTGATTATCGAGAAACACCATATTGATGAACTGTTTAATATCTTAAGTGATGTGCTGAGCACGATTGAATACAAGGAATAATTATGTCGATTTTAGTTTCAAACTTTATAAATGGATCGGTAGTTGAAAGTAAAAGCACTCGTAGCGCGGATCTTTTTAATCCGGCGACGGGAGAGCGACGTGGTCAAGTGCAGCTATCTACAGCCCAAGAAGCTGAAGAGGTGGTTCAAATAGCGAAAAAGGCACAGGTTGAATGGCAAGCGACACCGCCACTCCAGCGTGCGCGAGTGATGTTTAAGTTTAAGCAGCTATTAGAAGACAACGCAGATAGCTTGGCGACCTTGATCACGCAAGAACATGGAAAAGTGCACAGCGATGCACTGGGTGAACTGACTCGAGGTCTCGAAGTTGTTGAGTTCTCATGTGGTATTCCGCACCTGTTGAAAGGTGAACACTCACTTAATGTTGGTCGTGAAATTGACAGTTATTCAATGATGCAGCCAGTGGGTGTTTGTGTTGGTATCACCCCTTTTAATTTCCCAGTTATGGTTCCGCTTTGGATGATTCCGGTCGCGTTGGCTTGCGGTAACAGCTTTATCTTAAAACCGTCAGAAAAAGATCCGAGTGCAGCAATGGTGTTGGCGGATCTTCTCAAACAGGCAGGTCTACCAGACGGTGTATTTAATGTTGTCCAAGGCGACAAAGAAGTCGTTGATGCGCTACTTGAATCACCTGATGTTGCAGCGGTGAGTTTTGTCGGTTCAACGCCGATTGCTGAAGCGATTTATGCAAAAGGTAGTGCAAATGGTAAACGCGTTCAGGCGCTAGGTGGCGCGAAAAACCACTTAGTTGTGATGCCAGATGCTGATTTAGATCAGGCTGTAAACGCGATTATGGGCGCGGCATATGGTGCGGCAGGTGAACGTTGTATGGCAATTTCGGTTGCCGTAGCGGTGGGTGATGAGGTTGCAGATCGCTTAGTCGAAAAACTTAAACAGAAGGTTGAGGCGCTACGCGTTGGCCCAGGTATTGGTGTAACACCTGAAAATGAAATGGGTCCTTTGGTCAGTGAGCCACACAAAAATAAAGTGGTTGACTACATTCAGTCAGGTGTAGATCAAGGCGCGACACTGGTTGTTGATGGGCGTAACTTTGATGCCGGTTCTCCTGGTTACTTCGTCGGTGGTACGCTATTTGACAACGTGACGGAAGACATGACCATCTATAAAGAAGAGATCTTTGGTCCCGTTCTTTCAGTAGTGCGAGCCGATGATTACCAGCATGCCGTTAATATGATTAACCAACATGAGTTTGGAAACGGGACAGCGATCTTTACTCGTGATGGCGATACGGCGAGAAACTTTACAGAACAGATTGAAATTGGCATGGTAGGTGTAAATGTTCCAATTCCAGTGCCAATGGCGTTCCATAGTTTTGGTGGCTGGAAGCGTTCAATCTTTGGACCACTCAACGTTCACGGCAATGATGGCGTACGTTTCTACACACGTATGAAGACTGTGACAGCACGTTGGCCTAGAGGTCAAAGGGATAGTGAATTTGTTATGCCAACCATGAAATAGGTGAACAATGAAGATAGGAATCATTACTTGTGGGCACGTAGCCCCACCGTTGTCAGACCTCTACGGTCAGTACTTCGATATGATTGCCGCTTCTCTCCATGAAGTGAACAATCAGTTTGAGTTTGTTGATTTTGATGCAACTCAGGGGGGGCTGCCGTGCCTTGACGAATGCCACGGTTTTATCATTACAGGTAGTGTTCACAATGCTTATGATGACGATGCTTGGATCCTTGGTCTCATGGAGTGGATTCGACGGTGTGAGGCTGTTCGTCGACCATTAGTCGGTATCTGTTTTGGTCATCAGGTTATTGCTAGAGCACTCGGTGGCACAGTGATGAAGTCTGAAAAAGGCTGGGGACTGGGTAGTTACCCTGTCAATGTAAACGCGCAGAAGAAGTGGATGAACCTATCCATGGATAGCGTGCGTATGCTGGTCAGTCATCAGGACCAAGTGGTGATAGTTCCTAAAGGTGTTAAGGTTATCGCAGGTAATGATTTTTGTCCTAATTTTATGCTGGTGAAAGACAACCACATTTTTACTGTGCAAGGGCACCCTGAGTTTAGTAATGAGTTCACTGGCAAGCTGGTTGAAAAGCGTCGCGAAATCATTGGTACTAAAAAGGCTGATGAAGCTTTGCGTCAACTGGAACAACCACAAGATTCGGCACTGATTCTCCACTGGATTGATTCGTTCCTAACCATGGCGGAGCAAGCAGAGCGGACTCATAAGCTGCATAAAGTGCTATAACTTTACGTCTTAGTCGTAACCTAAAAACCTATCAACTTTCGGAGTTGGTAGGTTTTTTTGTTTTACTGACACTTTGTAGGTATTGGTTGTCCCAAGAAATTATTGGAAATGGTTGATTCTGAGCTGACTTATTGGGAATCTGCGCTCAGGCGCGGAGTGACACCTCAGTTCGATGAGGTTCGTCGTTTTGGCAAGATGTGTACTAGCGTCAAAAGGGGTCTTAGCCGAAATGGGCTAATATAATTTACCTTCTCCCTTTAGAACTGCTCTGCTGTAAACTAACTTTAAGGTTAGTAAGGGCAAGATAGGGAGCATTCACAATGCGACGACTGGTGTGCGTTATTTTCGCGTATTTTGTGTTCTTTAGTGTGAGTTTCGCTGAAGACGATCTACGTGAAATATCTTTCTATACCGAATCCTACCCGCCAGCAAATTTCATAAAAGACGGCCAGGTAACGGGTTATTCGATCGACATTCTTTTGGCCGCAAGCGAACTGGTTGGAGAGCCGATAGAACTTAGTCAGGTGACGCTACAACCTTGGGCGCGCTCTTATCGGACGGTTTTAACGAACAAAGACTCAATCCTTTTCTCAACCACGCGCTCTGAACATCGAGAGAATCTTTTTAAGTGGGTTGGGCCAATTCTTGATATCAAAGTTGTGGTGCTAGCGCGCAAAGATTCAAATATAAAGATTAATTCGCCTATGGATATGGCCAATTACCGAATTGGTGTCATTCGTGATGATATCGGAGAACAGAGCCTGCTTTCACTTGGTATTCCTCGCAACTCAATGCAAGAAGCTTCCTACGTCACTGTGTTGGCGGAACAGTTGATGAAAAAGCGCATCGATCTGTTTGTCTATGCTGAGCGAGCGGCGTATTGGTGGACAAGGCAAGCCAAAGTTGACCCAGATCTGTTTGAACCTGTTTATGTCGTGAGTGAAGGTGAAGTCTATTTCGCAATTAACCGAGACACAGACGACGCGATCGTCGAAAAATTGCAAAAAGGGCTCGACATGCTCAAGGAGAAGGATGCGGCTGGACGTAGTCAATATCAAGATATTGTTGATAAATACTAGCTACGAGAAAAAGTAAAAAGGGCACCTGAATGATGCCCTTACTGCTTATACTTTTGCTTTCTTGACAAAATAGGGGTTATCAAACTTCTTCGCAGGGCCAATTTCAGAAACGACCAGTTTATTCCATAGCTGGACATCAAACTCACCTTTAGGGATTGAGGGATAAAGCGTTTCTACCTCTTCCATTGCAAAGCGAAGAAATTGCTTTTTCTTTATTTGATTGTACTTTCGTGCGACGCGGTTGTGTTTTGAAATCCACTCTTGCTTGAACGCGATGATACCAGGTTCTGCCTGCTCTAAAGGAACACGAGACAGATAAACTCGTTTGTAGGACACCTTTCTATCCAGCATGGTACGCATCGCCGTTTGAATATATTTCCCGTGATGCGTCACTGAAATATCATTATTGTCGAATAATTGAACGCTCCAGCCCGTTGGGGAAAAATCAGGTTTACGGTACTGCTTGTTCCGCACTTCGATTGCTTGGTGCATGACAATATCTGACGTGCCATTAAAGGTTTGTTGCCATTTTCCAATGCGGATCTGCACTGCTGTGGGCAATCGATAAATATTGGTAAATTTATCCTGTTCCATACTTTTATACACTAATTAGCGTCGATGATACAAAAAACAAGTAAAGTGAGGGGCGAGAGAGCCGCCTTGGGTTCAGCGCCGTAGGTTAACCGCCTTAGTGTAGTGAAAAGCGTGCTTTCCTGCTAGTGGCCTAGGTCAATATTTGGTTAGAGTGTGACGGCTTAGGCTAGCGTTGATAGCAACAAATGTTGCTTCCTAATTTTGTTTGCGGTCATGAATAACAAAAGCCCTTACCAGAGGATAAGGGCTTAGGTGATGTTTAATCGTAGATAGTCGGGATTGGTTGGCGCTTATGCTGAGTTACCGTGTAAATATGAATTAGACGCTCAGTCACCTCTGGAGAGACAGGCTTTCCTTCGAGGAAATCATCGATTTGATCGTAAGTTAGGTTTAAAGCATCTTCGTCAGCTTTTTGAGGCGCAAGTTCTTCCAAGTCTGCCGTTGGAACTTTTTTCACTAGAAGTTCAGGGGCACCCAGTGTCTCAGCGACTTCTCGAACTTGACGCTTGCTTAGGCCGAATAGCGGAGCCATATCACATGCGCCATCGCCAAACTTAGTGTAGAAACCGGTGATGTTTTCTGCTGAGTGATCCGTGCCGATAACCAAGCCACCGACGTAACCTGCGATTTCGTATTGTGCCACCATGCGAGCGCGAGCCTTGACATTCCCTTTGACAAAGTCAATTTTTGCTTTGTCTTGCGGTAGAAGCCCAGTGCCTTCAAGTGCGGTGTGGCTTGCAGCGTGTAATCCGTCAACACCTGATTTGATATTGACTGAAACAGAATGTGTCGGTTGGATAAACTGGAGAGCTAACTGAGCTTCGTCTTCATCTTTTTGCTCGCCGTAAGGTAAGCGAACGGCGATAAACTGATAGCCACCGTTGGATTCTTCGTTAAGCTGGTCAACAGCGATCTGAGCTAGACGACCGCAAGTCGTGGAGTCTACGCCACCACTAATGCCAAGAACGAGGGATTTACAACCCGCTTCTTGGAGCTTTTTTTTGATAAAGTCGACGCGGCGGTTGATTTCAAAGTGAGGGTCGATTGACGGCAGAACGCGCATTTCATCGCGAATCAACTGTTCCATTATGTTTCCTTCCTGCAAGCAATGTAGTTTAAAATTTTGTGGTAATCCTGATAGCCTTAACAGGTCTATCTCAGCAAGACTTATCTCAACTGAAGTGGACGTGTTAAAGTCACCTTGCTATATCATACCTCAATCAAAGAATTAGAAAACTGTGATCACAGTTTTCGCCACAGAGTGAAGAACAAAATGAGCAAAATTGCAGTATTTGGAAGTGCTTTTAATCCGCCTAGTTTAGGGCACAAAAGTGTTATTGAGTCATTAGGCCACTTTGACAAGGTTTTGCTGTTGCCAAGTATTGCTCATGCTTGGGGAAAACAGATGCTGGATTATTCAGTCAGATGTGAGCTGGTGGGTTTATTTATAGAGGATTTGTTGGTCTCTAACGTTGAGTGTTCGACAATCGAAGAAACATTATATAAACCGGATGCCAGTGTTACGACCTTCGCTGTACTTGAAGCGCTGCAAGCTCAGTATCCGGACAGTCAACTGACCTTTGTTATGGGGCCTGATAACCTGTTCAACTTCGCCAAATTCTATAATGCGCAAGAGATAGTAACTCGTTGGTCGTTACTGAGTTGCCCAGAAACCGTCCAAGTAAGAAGTACAGATATTCGTCAGGCTCTGAGTGAAAAACGGGATATTTCTAACCTGACGACTGAAAAAGTGTGTCGCAGATTAGCCGAAATGGAGTATTATTAAACGGGCTGCCGTGCGATATATAAGAGGTGTGAATGTCAAAGCTCGGATTTATAGCGTTGACGTTATTTTCGTCATCTGCATTGGCTGAATGCGAGATCTATTCCTCGACTCAATCAGTCATGTTTGGAAAAACACAGGGGCTTTGTGTCTCCTTGCTCCAAGGTATTGAATATACGACAAAATCGCTTGAATCATTCAATGATCTAACCACCAGTGATAACCAAGATTACAGTGAATATTGGGCGGATTGGAGTATGAGTGAAGAGGTTAACCCGATCTTGAGCCGCAGTTTGGCCTCTAACTATGTCGGTATCGGAGTATGGGTACCCAGTGAACTCGAGCAACAGTTAGAGTCTATGAGTGCCGAAGAGTGGCTAAAAAGTCACGGATTGTTACTGAGCTTGGGATTTGGTGACATGAATTCAGGTAAACCAAGAATGAGGCTCGATTATCGCTGGCACGAAAAATACGATGGCGATGTCGTTATGCAAGTCGAGTTACCCTTCTAACACCGACAACACTTCACCGCCAACATTACTAGCCGTTTGACACTTGCTGCTGTTCGCTACGTTCAAATTTTTTGCTAACCAGTACCTCTGGTGTTTCAGGACGCGAAAAATAGTATCCTTGAATGAGCGGACACCCCATCGCCGTCAACTTGTCCAACGCTTCTTGATCTTCTACCCCTTCAGCCACGAGCGATACGCCAAGCTGGTTAGCAAGCTGAACGATCAACCACACAACCCGTTCCGCAGTCTCGTTAGTTAGCATGTTCTTGATGAAGGTCGCGTCAATTTTGATGCAGTCGATAGGATAACTGTGAATATAGTTAAGGCTCGAATAGCCAGTGCCGAAATCATCTAACGCGACCTTAAACCCGAGTACACGCAGCTTATTGAGGATCTCTTTCACTTCTTCCGTCTGTGAGAGCAGCACGGTTTCAGTTAGCTCAATCGTAAAATCTTGTGGCGCAAAGTCATACTTACGAATGGTTGTAAGTATGTGCTGAAGATAACGAGTCGAGTTGTTGAGCTCATGCGCTGAACAGTTAATCCCCAACTTGACGTTATGACCTAATCCCTGTTCCAGCTTTTGTTTTGCTTGGCATGCCAGCTCGACTATTCGCTCACCAAGTTCCACAATTAATCCTGACTGTTCGGCTGCTTCAATAAATTCGATCGGATATATTGGGCCGAGTGTTTTACTTTGCCAACGAGCCAGAATTTCAAAGTAGTTCCACTGGCTACTGCGCAAATCGACTATCGGTTGAGCGACAACATAGATCTCGCTCTGGCTGAGGCATTTTATCTCCAGCTCTTGACGAAGGGCGTCGATCACTAAAGCGCGGCGATAATATTGAGCGCTCAAATGAGTATCGTAGCATTGAATATGGGTATGACGAGATTGTTTACAGTCTTTCAGAGCCAAGCTTGCATTAAGGATTATCTGATCTGAGCTAATGTTGTGCCCGTTGTTTCTTGCCAGACCGATGCTGACACTGAACTTGATGTTGTGCGCTGGATCTTTGTAGCCTTTCTCTAAATTTTCAATCAGAGCGTAACACAGTTCGAAAGGATCACCGGACAGCGTGATAAAAGCAAATTCATCACCGGAAATACGAAATGCGAGTTGCTTGTCTTTGATGGTTTCTTTGATGGTATTGGCAACAAATTTAATTATCTGATCACCAATATAGTTACCATACAAGTCATTGATTGATTTGAAATTATCAATATCAATATAGGCTAGAGTAAAAGGTTCATTTTGCAGTTCATTTAGTCGTTCTAGTTTATCCGACAGAAAGCTACGGTTGAGAAGCCCAGTAAGATTGTCATGGGACACTTCGTAGCTCAGTTGCTCGACCAGTGTATCTGAACGAGCTGACAGCCATTTCGATCTCAAGCTATGAGCGATAAGGTTACCAAACAGCTTATGGTAATAAATGAGTTCATCACACTGGTTGCTATCTAGCGCGGTTGTGTAGGTGGACAGCAAAACACCCAGCACTTCACCGTTATGCGTCTTGAGCGGTACGGCAATGTAAGCCTCTATGCCGTGTTCAATAATGTACTGCTCTTGAGGATTTGCTTCATGGGCGTTACTTGCACATACGATGGAATCCTGCTCGGTTTTGGTGATTAAGGTACAGGTCGCTCGTGTCAGAGGTGAGGTGTAGTTCTCACGTAGTAACCGCTGATCACTTGAAGAAGCGAGCAAAGTGGGCTTTGAGGTAAATAGGTCTAGCTCGATCACACATGTACACAATGATGATGAGATACGACTCAGCTCAGACGTGGTTTTGTTGAGCAGATCTATCCCATCTAAACGTAACGTGGCATTGAGAGTCTCAACGCTCAGCGGAGCATGTTGATATATTGTCCTAACCATAACGTAGTAACTCACTCTTATTGTGAACTTTGCCACTTATTTATTGATCGGGGTTACAAACTAAATATGGTATGAGATGCATACTATTGCAAATGAATAATCCAAATGACGTGCGTTTGGAGCTAACTTCTTGACCTTTAGATAATCTTTCTTTCAAATAATCGAGAAACAGCTTAGTTCTTGTGTGCTGATAGTCCAGTTTCGGATAGTAAGCATAGATAGTTGCCTCATCAGCAGTGATGTCTGGAAAAATTCGCTATATTATCATTTGATAGTGGCCAATTTAAACTGATTTGAACCCACCCAAGCCGATGTTCAACTCTTAGTGACACTTTTCCTACTCGGTTTTGGGGCTTCTCAACTGTTTTACGGACCACTGTCGGATGCGATTGGGCGACGACCTGTTTTTATCATGGGTCAAGGCGTATATCTGGTTGGTACTGCGATATGTCTGATTTTCTCTCAGCATCTCCATTTGCTCATATTGGGAAGGTTGTTGCAAGGTTTAGGTGCCGGAAGTGCATCTGTGTTAGGTCGGAGTGTATTGAGAGATAGCTACGAAGGTGCACAGCTTACCAAAGCGTTGTCCTATATTTCCATTACGGCTTCTATTATGCCTATTGTTGCGCCATTTACTCTCTGCGGTGGCAATGGGAGCGGTGTTGATCGCGTCGAGAAAAGTGCCGTTAGTTCAGCAAGAGTTTGCTTGATAGATACTTGGGTATACAATGCCGGCAAACTCCTATCCAGAGAAGATGATCATGGAACACAAAGAATTTGAAGTATTGGTAAAAGCACTGTGTGAAAAAGAGACGCTACCGCAAGCATTAGAAGTGCTAAAAGCTTGTGATGATAGTGAAGTCGCAGAAGCTGCGGAATCATTGACAGGTCAGTTTGCTCTAGCTGAGGTGGAAGGTGCTAAGCGAATTTACCATGTAACAGTGCAAACCAACGAGCAGGGTGAAGAACAAGAGTTTGTTGAGCACGTCATGGATGAAGGTGATGATGTTATCCGTTTTGTGGCGTGGTTCTTTGACATTATGTTTGATGTGAAACGTAAAGACACGTACCTAATGGCGGGCAAAACATACCAACAGCCAAAGCGTTCTTAACTAAGACTTTAATGTGACCTATATCTTGTTTTTATTTTGTTTGTGATTAAAATCACAATCCTTATAACTGAGGAGAGACTCATGAATCACGAATTAGGCAACGCATATCTAGGTCAGATGATCGCAAAGCAAGCCATGCACGATGCACTTTATGGTAAGCCTAAAGCGAAGAAAACGTCATTCATCAAACGCATGATGAAAAAGATGGCCAAATAATCGCTGGCGTGAAATGGATTTTACAGTGGGTGAGGGGAGCGAGAGTTTTCTTCTCACTGACTAACACAAAGCCCTACCTTACTAGGTAGGGCTTTGTTGTAGATAACGAATATTATAAGGCGATGACGTTGTCAGGTACAGTATGGAGCCCTTTTTCTTCTAACCACGCTCCTAAGTTGTCTGAGCCACCGATGTAGTTGCCGTCAAGCCAGATTTGAGGCACGGTAACCGGCGTTTTTTCGCCGATAATCGCTTTGACTTCGGGGATCATTCGGTAGAGTGCTGCGCTGTCTTTTACCACGTCGAAATAGTGGTAATCGATGCCTGCATCCTCAAGCATTTTCTTAGCTTTCACACAGTAAGGACAGGTCGCCTTGCCATAAACGACATTGCCTTTAAGGGTATCGCGCTTAGTCCATTCCTGAATTACGGATTGAATCAAAACACCTCGATTCAAAGCTTCGCCTTGGCTGACCACCTTACCTTCCACCATTAAAATGGGTGCGTGCCATGCCCCAACTTTGAGCGGTTCCCACCAGTGCGATAACCAATCTTTAATCTCAAGTGTTACTGGTACACCTGCCAACTCATTCTCAAACGTGTCGGTAAGAATATCTTTCGTTAAGGTGCATTCACCACAGGGGATGTTGACCTTAAATAGCCCCCAGCTACCCGCCCAGCGATAGAGTGTCAATTTGATTGGTTCTGTCATAAAGGTGTCTCTCATTTATTCCTATGACTGATAAGAACGGCCAAGTTCGACATTTCTTTCAGCGAGCTGATTTTTTTGGTTTCCCAACGAGTAATAAACGCGACCGATGCAATGATAATGGCTGCACCAAGCCAAAGTCGGCCCGGTGGCACCCAACTGAACACTAGCCATCCCGCCAAGACGTTGAGCGGCAACTTGGCATGATCAAACGGCTGAACAAACGAGGCATCGGCAACCGAATACGCTTTAACAATAGCCCATTGAGCAAGAGCAGTCATTGCACCTGCGGCGATTAAAACCAGCCAGATCGTGCCACCAACGGGCGTTTGCCAGTCTGGAAGCGCGAGCAAAATGTTGAATGGAGTAATCAGGACTAGTAAGTAGACCACCATAGTAGAAGGTGAGTCGTCAGAAGAGAGCTTTTTCACCATTAGTGAGTAGCACGCCCAGAAGAAGGCGGCACCAACAGGCAGCAGTGTTGCCCAACTGAAATCATCGGCCCAAGGCTCCAGAATGATCATGGCACCAACAAAGCCAGTTAACGTCGCGCCCCATCGAGCAACGCCAACCTTTTCTTTCAAAAATAAGCCTGAACCAACGGTTGCAAAAAGAGGTGAGGTCATCAACAGTGCGATGCCTTGCCAAATAGGGACAGGATAGGCTAATGCCCACAGCCATAGCTGGATACCAATCACCGACAAAAACACACGGAAGATATGCATCCCAAGATTCTGGGTTCGCAGCGACCGACGAATGCCTAGCGTTTTAAGATAAGGGAGAATAACGACCAAAGCGATGGCGTATTGAATCAACGCAACGGTGGTAGAAGAGAGACCAAAATTAATACTGGCAATCTGAGCTAAGCTGTTGACGATAGCAAACGCTAGGCCTGCTGTTAGCATCCAGCTTGCCCCTTGAATAGGGTGGTGGTTGTGGGTGGTCATGATATAACTATCTGAAAAATTGATAGGCTGAATCATACGACTTTCTAAGCGTAAGATCATCTGCGGAATGCGTATGATGGTGCAAGTTCATCGATGTTTCAGCCCGTTTTGATGTCGTTACGATTTCTTGTTTAGCGTATAGACGGAAAAGACCACCAGCACCAGACCAATCGCATGCCAAGGGGTAAAGAGTTCATCGAGAACGACAACCGCGAGGCCTGCGGTAACGGCAGGGCCAATGTTGCTGGTCAGGCTTAAGCTTGTTGGCGTTAAACGTGCCATGGCCGCGGCAATCAAATAAGACGGTAGCACGGTACAGAATATACCGAGAATAATACCTGTCGTGATGAGCTCTTGTGACCATTGGGTCACTTCACTACCACTCAACAGCAGGTGGAGAATAATGGCAAGCCCTGCGCAACCCATACCGATACTGGTAAAGAGAGAACTTCCTAGCTGAGTAATAAGAGGCTTACTCCATACTAGGTAGAAGGCGAATACCAGCGCCGAACTAATCGCAAGCGCGCTCCCCAGTACGACGGAATGACCCACCGTACTGAAATCATGGACAACAATAACACTGATCCCTGCGTAGCCAGTTACAGCAGAAAGAACAACATTACGATGTGGCTTCTGCCCATATAGACACCAGCTAATTAGAACGACAAAAGTAGGGAAAAGAAAGATAAGCAATCGTTCTAATTGCGCAGAAATAAATTCAAGTGACGAGATATCTAGAAAGCTCGCTAGGTAGTAGCCCATCACGCCAATTAATGCGGCTTTGGCTCCGTGTTGTTTTACTTTTATCCGATTTCCAGCACTGCGACATAAGAGCACCAGCGTAACCAGATAGAGAGGCAGAGAGCTGAATGCACGGAGCGACATAATTGACGTCGCATCGCCGCCATATTGGTAGGCAATTTTGATCAGGATGGGCTTGATAGAAAATAGTATACATCCGGCGAGCGCCAACAGAATTCCGCTCTGAGATAGAGAGTCGGGGACGGTAGTTTGCGTTTGTTCAGTCATGTTGCTCGTATCCTTGGTGAGTGATTTTAGGGCTACGAGAAAGTGGAGTTCTGGCTACGTTTCTCGCAGCCAGACATAGTGATACCTACCGGCTACTGGCATTAGGGAGAAGAAGCCAAAGGTAAGTAAACACGAATTTCATAATCGATCCTTAGTGGTGATTATTTAGACTATCTAGGTTGATTACAGAATGCAAACCTTTATCACGGAGTCACGGCACGTTGCTCTAACTGATTGAGTACTTTATGGAACATCATCCATGCACAGATGCCAGCGAGAATATTGCCACCAAAGGCTCCCCAGAAAAGCCCTTCGATCCCTCCGAGTTGCGCTCCGAGCCACAAACACGGTAGGAAAAAGGCAAATAACCTAAGCGCAGAAATCGTCAACGCGGTGTAAGAACGACCAAGTGCGTTGGAGATGGATACCATCAGCATACAGATCCCTAAAGGACCAAGACTAAAGGGAACGATCATTAGGTGGTAATTAAGAATGCTCTCTACTGCGGAGTCGCTGGTCATCAGTTGTGCTAAAAACAGCGATGCGAATAGCGTGATGACAGCGATAAGCAGTTGGAAACTGATAACAAACTTAGATGCAATAGCAACCAGTTTGCGAATGTCGGCGAGATTGTTGGCTCCCAGCAACTTGCCGACCATAGGGGGCATAGACATGGTGAGCGCCAAGACCGAAACGATGGCAAAGAACTCAAAGCGTGAACCTAACGCCCAAGCGGCGACCGCTGCTGTACCATAGCTTGCAAGTAGCTTGGTTGCGAGCATCGATGAGAGAGGTGGAAGCAGTTGACTGATCATCGCAGGCCCCATGATATGGCCGATTGAGCGAACACTTTTAGCAACATCGAGATCTCTCCAGTCGAAGCTCAGCCACTGTTTAGCGGCAACTTTTGGTGCGACGACCACTAGACCGATACCAAATGCCACAATGGTTGCGATAGCCGCACCATCAATACCGAGATCTAACGTAAAGATGAAAATTGGATCTAGGATCAGGTTGAGCAAACTGGTGACCATCATCATGGTGCCTGGGAGCATGGTGTTTCCGTTGGCTCGGCAAAGACTGTAGAAGAAGTAGAGTACTGCACCTGTCCAAGAGCTTACCAACCAGTAGATCCAATAGCTATCAATGATAGGTAATACACTTTCAGGGGCACTGAGTAACGCTAAAATGGGCTCTCGGAGTAGATAGATCAGCACTGAAAACACGGCGACACCAACACTACCGATGACGATGACTAATCCACCAAGTTGTCTGGCGTATTTTGGCTGGCTAGCGCCAATTGCTTTGGCGATAACGGCAGTGGTTGCGATACCTAGACCAACTTGAATACCAATAATGACCATTTGCAGTGGAAGTGTGAAACCTTGTGCCGCCAGTGGCAGAATACCGAGCTGACCGATGAACGCACTGTCTACTAGCTGAAAGCTCATAATCGACAGCACACCGAACAGCATTGGCCACGTCATTTTAAATAGCTGTTGCCCAAGAGAAGGGGATGAATCAAGAGTTTTTGCAGTCATAGCCAAGCCATTGTGTTAGGTTTTTATAACGAATCAATAGATAAACCGAGGCGATAGACCTCGGTTTGATTTGTTGTTTTTAATACATCGTTACTTACCAGACAAAATTCAAGGGTAAGTGTGATTTATTTCACTTTGTTGCTATCGTTCAATTGCGTGTTGTTTCGTTTGATTGAGACAAGACAGACTCGAGTTCGTCAAGATGCTCTACGATCAGTGAAGCGTGTGCGCCAAATGGAGACGTTTTGCCGTGAGTGACAAGACACGAAGGCATATCAGCATTGTAGGCCGCCTGAAGATCGTAGAGATAATCACCCACATAGAGAATTTCATGGCGTTCAAGTTGCCATTCATCGGCTAAAGCGATCAGTGACTCTGGGTTCGGTTTGGGCGGAAAGTGCTCGCGGGTGATCAGCCGAGAGATATTGAGCTGGTTATGCTTGATTTTGATTTGAGCGGCCTGAGCACAATTTCGAGTAATAATAGCGGTATAAAGTTGATTGCTGTGAATGAATTCGATGAGGGACTGACTGCCAGGCATTAGCTGTGATTGCTGCGCGTCTTCAAGCTCATGTTGCAGGATGAGTGCGTGCGCATTGGCGTAAGCGTTGGCACATTCAAGTTGATCAACATAAGAGAGCAAGTCGGTATCTGAAGGACAACCAATTTGCTCTCTTAACCAGAAGAAATCCATGTCTGAGCTTACCAAGGTATTATCTAAATCAAACACAATGGCTTTGATATGCCGAATGTTCAATGGTTTGCATGACATGGAACCTACCTTATTTACGCGAACTCTTTCTCTAAGTAAGCAACGATATCTGATGATTCATACATCCATTGTACGTCACCGTCTTTTTCAATTCTTAGGCAAGGAACTTTCACTTTTCCACCCCCTGCTTCTAATTCTGCGCGGTGTGTTTGATCATTCTTTGCATCACGTAATTCAAACTTAACGGATTGACGCTTCATCGCTCGACGTACTTTGACACAAAACGGACACGCTTCGAATTGGTAGAGAGCCAATGATTGAGCTTTCTGATCGACCGCTTGCTGTTGTTCAGCATCACGCTTTATGCCTTTTGGTGAAAAAACAAAGTTGAGCAGCAGGATCACACGTCCTAAAAACCAGCGGATAAACTTCATAACAATCCTATTTGATGAACATTATATTATTGGCAGATGACTTTTTCGTTGCGTATTGTAACTGAGATGTAATCAATGTTGAATCTTAAACTCAGCCAATATTCACCTGATGTTTTTTGGTGACTTCGATACCTAGCCGTTTGGCAAGACGCGTTAAGTTGGCACGATCTGTCTTCAACTGACGTGCGGCTTTTGCCCAATTAAAATCAGCTTGAGTCAAGGCTGTGATAATCATGTGACGCTGATATTCTTCCGTTGACTCTCTTAGACCACGTGATAGCTCGAATTCTGGTGCTAGATGAGCCTGATTGATCTGAGTAAGGGCATTGCTCTCTTGCGTCGATTGCAGTTGGCCTATGTCTTCAACTGAAACGGTAATCAGTTTACCTCCTTGACCGCGAGCTCTCGCTTTTAGTGCGGCTCGGTTAATGACATGCTCCAATTCGCGGACATTACCCGGCCAGTTGTAGCGAGACAATAGGAGTTGAGCATCTTTGCCCAACTTAATCTGCACAATCCCCAGTTTGCGTCTAGCCTGCTCAAGGAAGTAACCAGCGAGCAGTACGATATCACCGTTGCGTTCACGAAGGGCGGGAACCGTGATTGGGTAGACACTGAGTCGATGATAGAGATCAGAACGGAAGTGGCCTGCAGAGACTTCTTCTTTTAGATCTCGGTTGGTCGCGGCGAGCACACGCACATCAATGTTCTCGACGTTGTCTTGTCCTACGGGCTGAATCTCATTATTTTGCAGAGCTCGAAGGATCTTGCTTTGCGCTGCAAGAGGAAGCTCACCAATCTCATCGAGAAATAGGGTGCCACCATCCGCTAACGCAAATTTTCCCAAACGTGATTTATCTGCGCCGGTAAAGGCGCCTTTCACGTGACCGAAGAGTTCGCTCTCGACAAGATTCTCAGGAATCGCAGCGCAGTTGACATAAACAAGAGGTTGTTTTCTGCGTGGTGACAAGTGGTGCAAACTGCGTGCAACCAGCTCTTTACCGACCCCCGTTTCCCCGTGGATCAGAATATTAAAGTTGGAAGGGGCAACCACCTCAATATCAGCCTTGAGGGCTTGCATTGCCTGACTGTCACCAATGATTTCTCCACCATCACGTTCCCATGCTTCTTCGTTCAGTTCCTCAAATCTTTGTTGAGTCTGTTTCGCTTGTTGTTCTAGTTGGCTAACGGTGAGAGCGACCTTGAGTGTTGAAGCCGCGATAGCCGAAAGGGCATCGAGACTGCGTTTAGGAAACTGCTCGAAGACCCCTGGCTTTAGACTATCAAGTGTAAGCACACCGAGGAGCTTGTCTGCATAGATAAGTGGTAGCCCCATACATGAGTGCATGGGCAGATCCCCATCATAGTCGAGTAGTAAATTATCAAAGGGATCGGGAAGATTGCTATTCGCATCAAACCTAACTGCGGTTTTCGACTCACAAATCAGGGCAAAACGAGGATGTTCGTCTATCTTAAAACGACGCCCTAGCGTGTCACGGGTCAACCCTTGCATCGCCAACGGGATAAGAGTATCTCCTTGTAATGAGAGCAGGGCGACACAGTCGCATTGGATGGCTTTACGAATAGCGTCGAGTAGATTATTGAATCGATCTTGGTCGTTATCACCGCGAGCGAGACCAATGGTCATGTCGATAAGGGTAGAAACAGAGATATCTTGCATAATAGCTAAAGGTAGAAACAGTTGAGCATCACATGATGTTGAATTAACCATATTGGTCGAGTTATTACAATATCAATGTGTCAAATTGACATTTTACAGGTGTGTTTATTTGACATGATATTGGTGATTAAAATGCGCTAAACCAAGTGTTTAGATACATTTTTGAAGTTGGCATTCTTCCTGCTATATCTGCTACGAACAAAATTAAAATAATGAGGAGAAAACTCGAATGCTCAACAATCAGCACATTGAAGTCGTAAAGAGTACAATTCCACTACTCGAATCAGCAGGTCCTGCATTGACCCAACATTTCTATCAAAGAATGTTTACTCACAACCCAGAACTGAAAGACATCTTCAATATGACCCACCAAAAAACCGGTCGTCAGGGCGTCGCCCTATTTGAAGCTGTGGCGGCGTACGCAAAGAATATTGATAATCTGCAAGTACTGACTTCTGCTGTCGAGCGCATTGCTCACAAACACACTAGTTTTAACATTCAAGCTGAACACTACCAGATTGTTGGCCATCACTTAATCGAAACACTACGTGAACTGGCCAGTGATGCCTTTACCCCTGAAGTTGAAGAAGCATGGACAGCGGCGTACCTGTTTTTGGCTCAGGTCTTTATCGATCGTGAAGGCGAACTTTATCTGCAACGCAAGCAGGCCGTTGGTGGTTGGGCCAACTCACGCAACTTCGTGGTTAAATCTAAGCAGCCGGAATCACAGTTTGTGACTAGTTTTGTTTTAGTACCTCAGGATGGTGGGGATGTTCTAACCTACCAACCAGGTCAATATGTGGGTATTGAATTAAAGCCTACAGAGGGCGAATACAACGAGATTCGCCAGTATTCGCTGTCGCAAAAGCCGAACGGCGTAGACTACCGTATTTCTGTTAAAAGAGAAGTGGGTGAGCATAAAGGTTTGGTATCAAACTACCTACATGATGAAGTACATGAAGGGGATGTGGTTCGCCTTTACCCACCAGCAGGTGATTTCTTCTACCAAGAGAAACAGCAACCAGTGGTGCTGATTTCCGCGGGTGTTGGTGCAACACCAATTCAGTCGATGATGCAGACATTAGCTGCGCAGAATAAGCAAGATGTCAGCGTGCTCTATGCGTGCAACACTGCACAGCAGCATACTTTCAAGGCGGATACGGAACGAGCTGTGAAAGATAACAACTGGAAGTCATTCACTTGGTATCTTGAAGAGGCCAATGCCGAGTTTCAAGGGGAGCTCAACGTAAGCCTGATTGCCGATCAACTACCTTTAGACAGTGCCGATTTTTATCTTTGTGGCCCTATCGGTTTTATGGAATCGGTAGTGCGTCAACTAGAGTCTCTTGGTGTAGACCGAGACCGAATCCACTATGAGGTATTTGGCCCTCATACTTACCTATAAAAAAATGGCCCTCGGTGAGGGCCATTTTTTATGAAGTCGAGTTGCCGAAGATGCGACGCAGCCAATCTATCAGGCCTGATTTCGCTTGAGTATTCTCAGCGGCGCGTTGCTTGCCGTGGTAGAAGCTTTCGAGAAACTGAGTGCGCAGATATTGAGGGTCTTGCTTGTTGAGCGTCGCGATCAAGTGAGCCGTATTGCCGGCATGATCATTGGCCAAACTGAAGTCCATCTTCAAATAGCCTTGAAGATAGAGCCACAGATGGGTAACGAGAATAAGTTGCTTGATGCCTTGCTGCTCAAATTTATCGGCGTGCTCCTGTCCGAGATTTGATACCAATACATCCTGCATTGCCTGAATCGATACAATTTGTGATTCGAGGGCTGAACTCTCTTTCATATGGGCTTTAGTGAGAACACCCAGCAGCCCATGTGTGGCGGGCTTATCTGGATTGCGTCTCCTTGCTTTAGCAAACAGTGACGCGTGGCGGCTGCAAAACTGCTCCCATGCTGAACAAGGTAGTGTGATTGCTGGGATAGAGTCGGCGTCAATGGCTTTAAGCGACAGCTCAAGTTCAGTCATTTGACTGCAAGCTCTTCAATGAGATTTCAAATGAGCCTTTGTCACAATCAACAAACAGGCTTTCACCAGTAATCATGACTGACAGATCCATACTGCGTTCAACAATTTCTGATAATGCTTCAATACCATCCCAATCAAACTGATAGATATTGGCGTTGTATTGATGTGCCTTGTTCTTAGTTTGTTCCCACCAAACATTAGATTTGCTGTTAAATGAAAACACATCAACGTTGGTGGCTAAGCGACACGCCTTTTTGATTCTGTCGAGCGAAGGCTCTCCAATATCAACCCAAAGCTGGATTTGGTCGTCTAAAGATTTGACCCACAGGTCTGGTTCTTCAGTGGTCGACAAGCCTTTGGTCAACGCTAAATCTGGCTGCCATTTAACACAGAAGGCCAGAATTCGCGCCATCATTCTCGGAACGGTTTCTGACGGATGCTGAGCAACGGTAAGTTGCGTCGAGTCATACAGGTCACGGTTGGTATCTGAAAGTGAAATACGGAATTTGTAGATAGTCGGTTTAAGAGCCATGTATTTTCAAGGGTTCCAAATGATTGAAGTGTACTATAGGTGTACCGCTGAGGCTTTTCTTATAGTAAAACGTTAATGGAATTCACTATACAGCAGTCCCCGAGAGAACGGGAGCATAACCGATTGTTTATTAATTCAATTACACAGGTGGAATTCGGGACTCATTCACATGGCGTGAGTGCAGATCTGTTTTATCCGTAGTCACTGTCTCCTTGGCGCATCTTATAAATTTTGCCTCTGCTTTCGAGTGGCACTGACCATCCACGTAAATAGTGCTCTCTAACAGATACAATCCACGTCGATGTTTTATGCATATCGCTTCAACTCGAAGCAATGTGTTGAGAGGAATGGGGTGTATAAAGCGCACATCAAGTTGTGCTGTCATAGCACAGACATGCTGAGAGAATAAGCAGTGAGTCATGGCGGTATCATGTAAAGCGCTAATGGCACCGCCTTGCATTACCCCTTGGTAGCCTTGAGCAGCTTCTGTTGCTACAATTTCGCCCTGTACACCACCGTTTGGCATCGCGATAAAGTGAATCTTGGTATGGTGGTTGAAAAAAGGCTGGCAACATATAGCGCACTGTTGATGATTTTTGGGTTTGTGAATAGTCATAAAATACCGCAAAGTTAGAGAGCAACATTGAGCCCATAAAACGTAAAGGGGAACAAAGTGGCGAGGCCAAAAATAAAGCGAAACATATGTGGCAGAGCAAGTTACGAATGCTTTAAACCCAATGGGGTACCGCTTTCTCAGCTCGAAAAAATCGAGTTATTTGAGGATGAACTCGAAGCGTTGCGTCTAGCTGATTTGGATGGTTTAAGCCAATTGGAAGCGGCAACGCTCATGAAGGTATCAAGACAAACTTTTGCTAATATTGTTAAGCGTGCACGTAGTAAAGTAGCGCAGAGCTTAGTGCATGGTCATGCGTTGATATTGGCTAGTGAACAATAGCTCCTACTGAGTTCGGCTCTTCAATTTGGTATAATTTGCGCGAATGTTGAGCGCAGATTTCTACGCAGTTGCATTCTCTTTCTATCTCTATAGTGGCAAGACCGCCACAGCTCCCCTGTATCGGATGGCGTTTTAATACGACTCCCATCGCCTTAGGTGACAACTTGCTGGCCCTTGCTTGTTTGTTCGCTGATATAGAGTGAGTAGTGCAATCTCCTGAGCAAGTTGCGTTGTGCTTTTTGACTGAAGGGCGCGCAAAATTAATGTCGGTAATGGGCTTCAACACGTTGGTATCAAACCGTTCAAGGTCGAACTGGCGCGGTGCAGCTAGCACAGTGACATGCATTTTAAATAGAGTGTTAAGCATATTGGTTCCAATAGAGCGAACGATGACAGCGTCGATATTGTTCTCCTGTACAACACTTTGCCAATATTTTTTACGCTCACAACACGCTGAAGAAGAGGGTAAGTCAAGCACGCGCTTGGTTTGTTCCTTGCTATCCCAAAGCATGATATGAGGGGCTTTAGAGAAGTGATTGTGAACAGACGCTCCGTGGTATGGGATCGCGAATAACATAGTAAACTCCTTATCTTGTGACAGAGACACTATAGTATTAATTTTTAGCATATGCCAATAACTAATAATGAGAAATTAAGATCCACTGAGTGGTGTTGTGAGGAAGAATTGTGTCTCTCAGGCAGGGTGAGATAGGAGGCGCGTTAGCAGAGTTTAGCGCTAGGGAAGTTCAATGGTATGGGCATATTTAGGGTATAAAAATAGCCAGCTTGAAGCTGGCTATCGAAAAACTGTGGTACTTAACAATTAAAGTACTTTGATGTTCTCAGCTTGAGGACCTTTTTGGCCTTGAGATACTACGAACTCAACTTTTTGGCCTTCTACTAGAGTACGGAAACCGTCGCCAGTGATTGCAGAGAAGTGTGCAAAAACGTCTGGACCGTTTTCTTGTTGAATGAAACCGAAACCTTTAGTTTCGTTGAACCATTTAACTGTACCAGTAACAGTGTTAGACATAATGTATATCCTTGATAAATCTTGTAAAAGCCATACGGCACCGATAGCGTGGAAAAGGAGATTGCTAATGCGTACGACGTTACGGTAGATATTCATACATCCAACGAAACGGCGAAAGTAAACAAGAACCGTTTTCTAGCTGGCATCCAGTCTAAAGAGAAGTGCAACTAAGTCAATAAAAATCAGGGGATTTGCATGCCATAAATAGGGGTTTTCATTGGAAAATTTGCGCTAGGTATAATTTCGAAAATAATACTGATTAGCGCATAAATAGTGTAACATTCGAAGGCTTGGTTGATTGTTCTACTTAACGATAAAAATGTGAGTAGAAACAGCGCAGAAACCAGCTGTATGTAAACTATCATTCAGAGGAATGGATTATGAAAAAGTTAAGTGACTCAAGCCATGAGTTCACGGATCTCGACACCGAATTAGAGGTCGGTCGAGGTCAGATAAAAGATAACGCCCTTAAAGCCGTTGTGACCAGTAAGCTGTTTCGAGCAAGAGTAGAAAAAGCGAAAAAAGGCAAAGGAAGTTTTAGAAGAAACATGAAACACAAGGGGAAAGAGCCCTATTCAAAAGCCGCTTAGTTAGCGACGTTTGAATAGGGCTTTTTGCTGAATCAATGAATGATGCCTTGAACAATATAGATAGACCCCGTCAGGTCCATTTTTTTGCAACCCAAGTGCCGTATAGAGTGATTAAGACGGTTGTTACCCAAGTGCCGACGACCCACCCACTGTCAAAACCAAGATAAAATGGTCCCCACATGCCCAATGCGGCAACGGGTAAACCTAATAAGATATCGGTAGGACGCGCATTAAAGATGATGCTCAGTGAAATGGAAATCAGAAATAGTCCAAAGATATGCATCCAGAATGGCACTTCGTTGACGTATTTTATGCTTTCCGCTTGCCCCCATATCGCCTCGCCAATATTTAGCCCCATAACGATGCCGACAAACAGCTTTATTAGCGTCAACGCACTCTGGCCAAGTAAACTGGTACCGGATACTAAATCATTGAATGCAAGGCACTCTAGCGAGTTCGCAATCGATAAGCCGGGCACGAATAGAACTATTGCAGCAATACATAGAGCCCAGATAGGGATTGCAAAGCCAGTGCTGGCGAAGAAAGCAACCAGAATCCCCGTGAGCAAGGCGGCAATAAATTCTACGGCGATGGAGCGACGAGCTTTACACACCTGCTGTGTTAGCCAAACTACAAAACCCAAAAATACGGAGAACACTATCGCTTCCATGGTACTGCCCACTAGCATCAGATAGGCTGGGGGAATAGCCATATTGGCCAATGCGATTACCCATTTCGGGTATCCGACAGGCTCAGGAACCGGTTCGCTGCTGGGTTGATTGATGCGGATAATGGTATTAGCCAACAGACTGAGATTAATTGATGCAGGCTGGTGGCGTTTCATTACAACAGCATTGTTGTCTTCAGGAAACTGATAGTTAACGGTCGTCGGCGTCGCTTGAATCATCAGATCTACGCCGTGTTTACGTGCATAAAATTGAGTGTACTTTTCAAGTTTGTACGGTGTGCAACCGCTGCGATGAAGAGTGTCACCTATCTCTACAATTTTATCAATTCGGTACTGGGAAGGCATGGTGTGTGTGACCTAAAAATGGGTTGCGCAAAGGTATCAGACCCCAAGTTGTGATTCGAGCTGGAAAATTGGGAACAGTGGTTAAGCTCACACTTAAATTGGCCTTTATTTTTCTTTGTAATCTGTCTATTTGAGCAATCTTAAGTTTCGCCTAGCGAAAGGCCTGCTTTGTGGCTGGCATTTGCTGTGTTTAGTCACAATTTTTAAGGAATTTTATAGGTAAACAAATGTTACTGAATTGTGATGTCCATAAGTTGGCTTTTCTTAAATATGTGGTTAACCCTTTCTTTCTCTAAGGCTAATGAAATCGGTATTGTAACCAGATGTTAACATCTGTCTATTGGTTGTTTTTTGAACAAGTTTTGCGACAAATTACTGCTTGATATTACCGAGCCAAACGATGAAAATATGCGCAAAATGAGATTTTAAAAATGAAAGGAAGCTTTTTCCCCAGTTTAAAAAGCGAGGCAAGACATGAAACTATTCATACTCTTTATGATTTCAATTACTGCAGGCGTAGCATCAGCAGATCACTTACATTCATTTTTGCTCGGCCTTTACATCTCGACCATGGCTGTGGGTAGCTGTTATTGGTTTGCGTTTAGAAGCAGCCGTTTTCCACAGTTAGCATTACTTCTTCTTATCTGTGGTCTGTTTTCAAAGATTGCAATCACAGTTGCAGGAGTGAGTTGGGGTATGTCACAAGAGCTTATTAGCTCACCATTTGTGTTTGCGCTTTCATACCTATTCTTCTCGATTACAGCGACATACTTGTGGTTCTCTCACCGTGAACGCATGATGAACAAACAAGCCGCGATGAAGCTGGCTTAAGTTAAAAGTGAACAAATTGAAAACCAGCGGTTAATACTGCTGGTTTTTTTATTTCTCGCCAGGGTTGATTCGGCGTTAATTGCGAAAAACATGACTCAATAGTAACGATTGGTTTCAAAGCGGCTGAAACTGTTGGGCGGTTGTCTATACTGAACCCGACCATATTTAACTAAAGTGAGACGTCGCATATCATGACATTGCGTTTAATAAAATCGACAGCACTTCTTCCGACACTTCTTTTCTCATTCGGAGCGTATTCTGCCCCGACAATTATTCCCGATCCTCCTGCGCTTGGAGCGAAAGGCTATATTCTGATTGACTACAACACTGGTACCGTTCTAGTGGAAAAAAATGCCGATCAGAAGCTTAATCCTGCGAGCTTGACTAAATTGATGACGGCTTACGTTGCGGGACAAGAAGTAAAAAGCGGTAATATTTCTTTGAATGATCAGGTAAAAATCAGTGCTAAGGCATGGGCGAAAAATTTTCCTGACTCTTCGAAAATGTTTATCGAAGTGGGAACAAACGTTGAATTGATGGATCTTTATCGTGGCTTGATCGTTCAGTCGGGTAATGATGCTAGCGTCGCGATTGCGGAGCATGTGGCTGGTAGTGAAGACGCGTTTGTGAGCTTGATGAACAATTGGTCGCAAAAGTTAGGGCTAGATAACACCGCCTTTACCAATCCACATGGACTGGATAGCCAAGGGCTTTATTCTACGCCACGCGATATTGCACTTCTTAGCCAAGCGATCATTCGAGATCTACCCGATATCTATCCGTTATACAGTGAAACAGCCTTTACCTATAACGGCATTACGCAGTACAACCGAAATGGATTATTGAGGGATCGCAGCCTCAATGTTGACGGAATGAAAACCGGCTACACCAGTGGAGCAGGCTACAGTTTGGCAACGTCTGCCACCAACGGTGAAATGCGCCTAGTCTCTGTGGTTATGGGCTCTACCAGCACTAAAAGTCGAGAGTCAGAAAGTAAACAGTTACTCTCATATGGATTCCGTTTCTTCGATACAGTTTCACCGACCAAACTGAGTGACACATTAGCTGAAGCCAAGGTATGGATGGGACGTCAGGACTCTGTACCTGTGGGGGTATCTGAACAGGTAATGATTACCTTGCCTAAAGGAGATGCTAATAAGCTCAAGGCCGAAATCGAGTACAAAGGTGAGCTAGAAGCACCTATTCGAAAAGGCGACGCGGTAGGAGAGGTGATCTACAGTGTTGAAGGTACACAAGTGGCAAGCGCTACTCTAATCGCTCAACAAGATGTTGAAGAGGGTGGCCTGTTCAAGAAGTTGCTCGACTGGGTTAAACGATTGGTTCTAGGATGGTTCTAAAACCCTGAATTGAAAAAGTAGCAAAGCGGATGCCATGGCATCCGCTTTTTTTACTGGTTAGTTTAGCTTGTCCCAAGCCGAAGGCCAGTGTGAGCCTACTGCTGGTTCATAGTGGTTTGCAGAAGGCGACCACTGAACACAGTAACCTGAATATGGGAACGGTTTGCACTGGTAAATGCCACCATCAACAGCAAGTACTTTTGTGCCAGCAGTGTAGTTCTCCATGCCTTGAGGGAAGACATAGTCATAAGCATCGGATGGTGGTGGTGTTGCCTCTTCAATCAGGTGAAAATCAAGCGTATTCTGGTCAACGACACTGCCTTGCTGGTCTTTTATCACGACCACTAGCATATGATGTCCGGCTTCAGACTTTGACAGCGTTAGAGTCGTGTTGCTCAGTTCTCCGTCAGCCAGTGGCGCAGTGTAGGATGCCAGAGGTTCACGGTGATGATTGAACACAGTGAGCTCTGCATTAAGGTCGCCAGTTGCTTCAAGTGTTAGGTTGATTTGTGTTGCGGCATCACCAATTAGGTATTCATCTTCCAGCCCTGTAACATCTAAGCGATAATCTGGCTCTGGTGCTTCAAGTTTATAGCCGATCTCAATGCTATTTAAGCCGGAACCTGCTTTGATGTATACAGGGTTTGTACCATAGACAGGAGTAAACTCACCTCGATCATTCAACTGACCAGCTCGAATTTGGCTTTGCTCTTGATTGATCTTAGACGCTAGCGCGTAAGACCAGTTATTTGCCTGACCTTGTTCAGCGGTTTCTATGACTAATTCAGTACTGTAAGAGACATTTTCACCGTTTTGAACAAATACGCGGGTGTAGACACTATCGCCAATATTTAGGTTAAGTCCTGGGTTGATTTGGCCTGACTGACTCCAGTCTGGAACTACGGGTGCGTCACCATCAAATTGAACGTCTATTACGTTGTAGAATGACGCAGCAGTATCGCCTACGTCCCAAACCGCTAAGATAACCTGGTATCCCTCACGTGTTGGTACGTTACATTGGTGGCTGACACGTTTTGGAGGCTGAGCCATGCCACCATCAACCACACAGAAAGGCGTTAAATCAAATGATTCACGGGCAAGTGGCTGATTTGGATTCCATTCTTGTTTAGTGATGTAGTACTTCCAATCTTTAGTTACATGATTTGCGGTAAATGTCCATTCAAAATTTTGAGTTCCAGAATGAATAGGACGTTTTACCCAGCGATTAGCGGTCTGCTCATCTAAAGCCGCCGCTAGGGTAGTGGCTGCGCTGGCAATTTTGCCATCGCTTGGACCCGCTTCAGGGAAGCCATCTGGGCCTTCGACACTTTGCGGCTCATACTGAATGGCACCACAGTTGGTGTTCTTCTCATTGGTGTCACTGGTTGGGAATTTACACAGTGCAACGCGACTTTCTGCGACACCATTCTCGTATGCAGAGACATAACCGTGACCGTAACTCGCGCCACTGACGCTGATCAAAGCGAGGGCGATGAGGGATTTGTTTGGCAGTTTGTGCATCATTTGTCCTTTTTTATAACTGACAGTTAAGATGACACTCCGGCACGCGAAAACACTTGGTGACTAGACCAAGCGGCAGCCCCGCTATCATAGACATTAAACATCGACAGACCGGTGGCTTTGCGTCCTAACCTTTCGGATAGTTTGCCTGAAGTGATAATTGAGCGGGAAGAATGTAGCCAAA
Organism: Vibrio sp. Hep-1b-8; assembly: GCF_006124995.1. Lineage (GTDB taxonomy): Bacteria > Pseudomonadota > Gammaproteobacteria > Enterobacterales > Vibrionaceae > Vibrio. The sequence continues at coordinate 14,658 of NZ_QEWN01000003.1, read as the reverse complement.
GGAATCCGCAAAATCCACGGAATCGAATGAATATGGAATTGCATTCTCGAATTGAATAAGTCGTTGATAATTTGACTTGAGAATTATCTATTTCTTACCTAGATCGTTTTATTAAAAATACCAACTTATTCCAGTTGATTGATTTGCTTTGTCAATGAATTGACGGGTAAGCCTGATTCCATCAAATAGCGCTATGCCCATAGACGAAACAGAACCTTTGATTTTCGCTAACTCCGCGCTGACAACGCCTTGTATGAAAAGACTGACAATTAATTAAATAGAGTTACACAAGGACCAAACATGGAATTCACAGATAGAGACCGAGAGGCGCTGTATCAAATCTGGATGTCTCAGAAATCAAAAATGCGCCTGACACAGATGGAGTTTGCTAAGAAACTCGGTATGAATCAGTTGACGTTTTCTCAGGTGCTACGTGGCGAGACGCCGTTAACCATGTCGTTTATTAGTCATTTTTGCCGCTTGTTACGCATCGAACCTCAAAACGTTGTCCCCTCATTGAAAGAAGACAATCAGAACGGTCCAAAAGTGGTCTACCTGCAAAGCCGTATGAGCGTTGATGGTGAAATACAAAATGCCTATATTGAAGGTAATCAAGTGGTTGTTGAGTACGCCCATACTGTCCATCCTAACGTTTGATTAAGGCACTGCTATCCGAGTTAAATAATCGGTGTTACCCTACGGCTCTAATACATTGTTTATTCAGTCTTATGCTAGAAAAAGAAAACTTGATTAAACTTGCACGTATGCAAATGCCTTTTGGAAAGTACGCAGGCAGAGTATTGATTGACTTGCCTGAAGAATATTTACTTTGGTTTGCCAACAAAAAGCAGTTTCCTGAAGGGGAACTCGGCGAACTTATGCAGTTGTGCTTAGCGCTGAAGATTGAAGGCCTCGACAGTGTGGTTAAACCACTGAAAAGACCTCAATAGCCTCGACTTGCAAAGGCCCCATATTCCTTGAAGGATATGGGGCCTTTGGTTATGACTCTCTTTGATGTCACCAAGTTTTTATGGCGTCTGATGTCCTTATTGTGGTTCCGTCCTTATTGTGGTTCTGTTGTATAGTATCTGTCCTTCTAACTTAGGTATGGCGTTGTTCGCTGATGGTGGGATTGTCGGTACCAAGCCTTATGCTGCCAGCGGTTCGTATATCAATAAAATGAGTGATTACTGCAAAGACTGTCATTACGATAACAAAACTCGCAGCGGTGAAAGATCTTGCCCGTTTAACAGCCTTTACTGGCGTTTTATGAACAAACACCAAAAACGCTTGGTCAGCAATCCACGCATCGCGATGATTTATCGCTCTTAGGATAATATGGATGAACAGCAGCGACAGACGATACTCGATACCGCGGAGCTTTACATCAACTACATGGAGAGCTTGTAATGGATGTGGTGATTGTCGGCGCAAATGGTGGTATCGGCTTAGCGATAACCCAAGAGGTGGTCGAGCGTTTCCCTCACGCAAGAGTTCATGCGACCTACCACAAGCAGGCGCCAAGCTGGCAGCATCACAAGGTGATTTGGTATCAAACCGATGTGACTCAAGAAGAACAGGTGAAGGCACTGAGTGAACAAATAGAGCATGTTGATTGGTTGATCAACTGTGTCGGTATTCTACATACTCAAAGCAAAGGCCCAGAGAAGAACCTAAATGCACTGGATGCGGACTTTTTTCAGCACGTGATCACTGTCAACACCCTACCCACTGTGCTGTTAGCGAAATATTTCACTCCGTTCCTCAAGCGCAGTCTCGCGCCTAAATTTGCCACGATTTCAGCTAAAGTAGGCAGCATTAGTGACAACCATTTGGGGGGATGGTACAGCTACCGAACATCGAAAGCAGCATTGAACATGTTTGTTAAAACTCTGTCGATTGAATGGCAACGGATGGTCAAGCATGGCGCTGTACTTGCGCTTCACCCCGGAACCACCGATACGCACTTATCGGCGCCTTTTCAGGCTAATGTCCGGCCAGAGAAATTGTTCACCCCACAGCGAGTGGCCAGAGACTTGGTGGGTTTGATAGAGCAAGCCACACCTCAAGATAATGGCGCATTTTGGGCATACGATGGCAGCGTGCTGCCCTGGTAGTGCAACAGACTGGCGAGTGACATAGGTTGAGGGTCCGTTATTTTTTGCTTCTTTGACATCGCTTAGAGCAATAGAGGATCTGATCCCATTGTCCACTGCGTAACGCACGGTATTGGCAATATGTCCTTAGTGAGAAATGACAGGTTGAGTCGGGGTGTACCTGCCGCCTAACGTGGCATCCACTTCAAGGCATCTTAACAACGAGTCGACGACATAAGGGTCGTAAAGGGTATTTCTTCCTGCAACCAGCGTATCAATCGCACGCTGAGCCCCCAGTGCTTTGCGATAAGGTCTGTCACTCGCCATCGCATCAAACGTGTCCGCAACGGCTATGATTCGAGCCTCCATGACGATCTGTGATCCTTTGAGGCCATTGGGATATCCGGAGCCATCTAGCCTTTCATGGTGCTGTTCGATCATCTTTAAGATAGGCCAGGGAAATGAGACGTGACTAAATATACTCGAACCAATTTGGGCGTGGTTTTGCAACAGGGCCGTTTCAGCGGGCATTAACTTTCCTGCCTTGTTGAGTATTTGAGATGGGATAGCAATTTTACCGATATCATGCACTAATGCGCCAATCACGAGCCCTTCCCTTTGTTGTTCCTCGAGCGATAGGTCAGTGGCGATGAGTGAGCAAATGTAGGCTACATTTCGTTGGTGTGACGAGGTATATTCGTCTCGAATCTCCAACGCCCTTGAAATTGCACCAAGCATATCGGTCATGATTTTGTAAGAGGAGTGAGATTCGAATACCTGTTGGTTTGACAAGCTTGATGATTCAATCTGTTGAGTCTTGAGCCGTATTTTAGGCCATAACCCGTTGATCCAAAGATGAAATTCGTTAACAAATACTTCTTGATAGGGAAACGAAGCGTTGCCAATCCCGACCACCGCGACGACTTCTTTATCAAGTAAAATCGGCAGACTGAAGTGATGAACCAGTTGAATATGCCCTTCCGGTAGAGAATCTGGAGAGCTGTAGTTGGCGTGATAGTCATTATGGATAACAGGTTTTATCATTCGTATGCTATCTGCCCATATGCCTGCGGCGGAAAGAGGGTAATGTGTTTCATGGCTGGAATGACACCCTTCTAGCACGCTACTAGACCAAACATTAAGGGAGATTTCCTCTGTCCCTGAGTTAAAGAAATGCAGATAACCTATCTCCGACTTGGCTCTTACAACCAAAAAGTCGATCAAATCACGATAGAAGTCGTGGCTTGTTAAGTATTCGCGGTTAAGCAACAAGTTTATATCCATAAGCACACACTATTACCAAGTTTCATTTCTAGTATAGGTCATAAGTTGAGTGACAAACTGTTGTTTAGAGTATTAGCGGTTGAGATTTATAAAAATGATCTGTTTACAAATCCGTTGCGTAGACATTAGTGAGCAAGACAACAGCTAAATGGAGCATAGCTCCTCACTTAAAGGATGGACTCATGTTTAAATATACAATTTCACTTACGGTAGCTTTAATCGCGTTATTCACGTTTATGTTGCCAGCACAAGCACACAACCATGGTATGAAAGCGGACATTGTTGATGTAGCAGTCGAAAACGGCTCATTCACTACGCTTGTCGCGGCAGTCAAAGCAGCTGGCTTGGTCGATACGTTAAAGAGCGATGGCCCATTCACCGTCTTTGCACCAACGGATGAAGCCTTTGCTAAGTTGCCAGAAGGCACAGTGGAATCGTTACTTCTACCAGAGAACAAAGATAAGTTGGTCGCAGTGCTTACTTACCATGTTGTTGCAGGAAAGGTAATGGCGGCTGATGTTGTCAAATTGGACAAAGCAACCACTGTGCAAGGACAAGATGTGATGATCAAAGTGGTGGACGGTAACGTCATGGTTGATAATGCCAATGTGGTTGCGACTGACGTCAAAGCTAGCAACGGTGTCATTCACGTTATTGACCAAGTCATTCTACCCAAGTAAGTCTCGAAACTAATTCTTTAATCAGGGCAGAGCATCGCTTTGCCCTTTTCTTTGGTTGAACGGTAGAAGTCATGCAGCAACACAATCGATAGTCAGCAAATCGCTCGGATGGAAAACCGCTATCGAGCATGAAAAGTTTATGCAATTCTAGCGAGATAATTAGCAGTAGAAACACGCTTCCGTAGGCTTCTCGGTCAGTTTGTTGTGAGTGCGCTATCAGAAACGAACGAAAACTTCTTATATCAGCAAGTTTAACCATGGGTATGTATTCACCTATTACGCAATACTAGAGTGAATTAGGTCGTTGGAATGAGGAAAAGTCGCTATTTACGGATAATTAGTCTCGATGTGATTAATTATCCAGTGTTAGGCATATGTCTAGTGAAATCATAATTTGAATTTAGTCACAATCCAGTTTGGGTTGTTGCCATACTATCTCGGCACTTATTTAACAAAACAAAACTAAACCCTACCAAAATAAAGATATAAATAAATCTTAATAGAAGGATAAGCATCGAAATGAGTGGCGGAATTATTAAGGTCTCAAGAAATACTGAACTGGCTCCAATTAACCCATTATCAACACAGAGTGTGGCGTTTTCTCACTACAACAATATTTCAGCGCAATTACCGATCGATCCTAACACTGGTCATATTGTCGCAGGTGATATTAAGCAGCAGGCGAAGCAATGTCTTGAGAATATTAAAGCGATCGTAGAGAGCATCAATCATGTTATGGATGATGTGGTAAAAATTCACGTTTTCCTCAAGGATATGTCTGATCTTCCTGCTATTGATGAAGTGTACGCGACGTTCTTCCAAAACCTATTACCAGTAAGAACGGTTGTTGCAGTTGATGCCCTTCCATTAGGTGACGCGCTAGTGCAAATGGACGCTTTAATTTCTAATGGCGAAGGGACTGCACCTCAAGAACCATGCCCGTTGATTAAGCTGTCTAGAAACACAGAGCAAGCACCAGTGCACTCACTATCCACACAGACAGTTGCATTCTCACACTACAACAATGTGTCAGCACAGTTACCAATCAATCCACTGACTGGTGAGATCATTGCGGGTGGAGTTAAAGAGCAGGCGGCACAGTGTCTACAAAACGTGAAAGCAATCCTAGAAAGTATTGATGTACCGTTTGACGACATTGTAAAAGTAGGAATCTATCTAAAAGACTTGGCTGACTTAGACGCAGTGAATGAAGTCTACAGCACTTTCTTCCCGGATTCAGCGATTGCTCGCACTGTCGCTTATGTTCCTGCACGTACCGTAGCCGCTGCAAAAGAACTACCGCAGCAAGCGTTAGTTCAGATTGATGTTGTTGTTTCTCATGGTGACGGTACGCCACCACAAGAAGTCGAAGATCGACATGGCATTGTGATCCGTGCAAACAATACTGAGAAGGCGCCTTTAAGCCCATTGTACACTCAGACAGTCGCATTCTCGCATTACAACCATATCGCTGCGCAGTTGCCTGTAGATCCGCAATCAAACCAGATTGTTGCTGGTGGTGTGAGAGAGCAAGCAGAGCAATGCTTAAACAACATCAAAGCGATCGTTGAAAGCGTTAACCATGTTATGGACGATATTGTTAAGGTCAACATTCAGTTGCGAGATATTGCGGATCTGGAAACGGTGAATGACGTTTATACTCGTTACTTTGAGGGTGATTTACCCGCAAGAACGGTTGTTGGTGTCGCGGCAATTCAACAAGATGCCTTGGTTCAGATCGATGTAGTGATGTCGAATGGTGAAGGTACACCACCGCAACACTGATATTAATTTGTCATTAAAATAAAACCTGTTCAATGAACAGGTTTTAATTTCTAACTGTGCGGTTTTAGTGCTTGCGGCTTGGACCGTTGCGCACCAAATCTTGTCCTGTTTGGAACACTTCTTCTGTAACCCAACGGCCTAAAATGAGTTGGTGCTTATCGTCTAGTACAGCAACGAATCGGCGGCCGTCCTGGTTGTTGGTTGCCATGGCAACGCCTGCGGCATTCTTAAGCTCTAACACACCGCTCTCGACGGCGATAAGGAAAGCTTCAAGTTCTGCTAAGTCAGCAATAATTTTGTCGTCTTTGATCATCGGAGTTATCTCTTTGCTCTAACCTTCTCTGCATGTTTTTGTTATTCAGAGAGGTGATTCTTATTTTGTCGCTACTTTAACGATCATAGTGGCTAAAATCCACTGCTGCACCCTAGGTTGGCCTCAACCGCTTGCCATTTAATCCGTGTTTGTGCCATTCACGCCTTTGAATGCCCGTTCGTCGCATTGCTCTGAATACTTTTTTCTCTGAGCGTAATCTTTGACCATCACACGATCAAAGGAATAGTCAGATGAAAACAGTAACATTTGCTAGCTTCATTCTATGTAGCTTACTCACAGCCTTTCCCTCGTATTCTACGCCAACAGAGGCCGTCATCGCCGAATACAACTTGGCAGCTTAAGGTGGCGTTATGATTAACTTCCAGCAAATCAGTAAGCAGTATTGCATTGGTCAGCAGCAAGTGAACGCACTGAGCGAAGTCAGTGGTCAGATTGCCAAGGGAGAAATGGTTGCACTCTGTGGTCCCTCTGGCTCAGGCAAAAGTACTTTGCTTAATATCCTTGGCCTTCTCGACATGGATTATCAAGGAATCGTCGAGTTGTCCGGCCAAGCTTATCCCAAAAATCCGCTCAAAGCGGCTCAAATGCGTCGTCACCAGCTTGGTTTCGTGTTTCAGAAGTTCAACCTGATCCCAGTAATGACGGCTTGGGAAAATGTTGCCTATCCACTTATGCTCAACGGGTTTTCTCAAGCCGAGCAAAAGAAACAGGCTCAAGCGATTCTCGCAAAAGTTGGGTTAGCGGAATTTGCCAACCACAGACCTGACAACTTGTCAGGAGGCCAGCAACAGCGCGTTGCGATCGCGAGAGCTCTGGTACATAAGCCGCAAATGGTGATAGCCGACGAGCCAACCGCAAGCTTGGATAGCTATACCGCTTCGGTCGTGATTGATTTGATGAAAAACCTCGGCCATCAGTTGGGCATCACATTCATTGTCGCCACTCACGACCCACGCATGGCTATTCAGTGCGATCGAAGCATCGATCTGCTTGATGGAACAGTTAACAAGGAGCCAGTCAAATGGGCAAGCTGATCCCTGGTTCGATTCGAATCGCTTATCTAAACCTACAACGCAACCAACGTCGTAGCGTACTGTCGATATTGATTGTAGCTATCGCTATATTTGCTCTGACATCGGCGGGTGGGTTTGGCCTCTATACCTATGATTCACTTAAGGAATCAACCGCAAGAGATACTGGGCATCTCACCATTAGTCAGCCGGGATATTTCGAGCAAGATGAAGATATGCCTCTGGCAAACGGGATTGCAGATGGAGGGGCTCTAACCACTCGTTTGTTGGCCAGTGATAAGGTTCGTGGAGTCCAACCCCGCGTAGAATTTACAGGCCTAGTGTCGAATGGCAGCAAATCGACGATTTTTGTTGGCACTGGCGTTAATGAACGCGAGTTCGATATGAAAGGTCCCTTTCTTGATGTTCGAGAAGGTAAAACGCTTTCGAGTACCCAATCATCTCGGTACGAACCGAGCGAACCAGAAGTGATGCTTGGTATCGATTTGGCGCGTAACCTCAGTGTCAAAACCGGTGACTGGGTCACTTTACTCGCCACAACCTGTGATGGTGCGCTCAATGCCTATGATTATAAAGTTCGCGGCATCTATTCAACCGGCGTTCCTGAGCTCGATAAACGTCAGTTGTATCTTCATATTGATTCTGCGCAGCAACTGCTGAACAGCAACAAAGTGAGTACCTTGTCGGTGTTTTTGTTTGATACTAAACAAACCGAGTCTATGGCGCTTTGGGTGAACCAGCAGTTATCTCAAATGAACTTAGCTCAGCCGCTAGAGGTGACACCTTGGCAGCAAAGGGCGTTTTTCTACAGCAAAGTCAAAGACCTATATGACCGAATTTTTGGCATCATGGGCGCTGTCATGGCTTTGGTTGTATTCGTTGCTCTGTTTAACACAATGACAATGTCCGTGACAGAACGCACTCGCGAGATCGGCACCTTATCCGCATTAGGGACTTACCCCAATGAGATCGTTTCTGGTTTTGTTCGAGAGGCCGCGCTGCTTGATCAGATTCAGCAGATAAGTCAGCAAGCGAAGCCGACTTATTTGAGTTGGTTGCGTGCCAGCAGAGGGGACGACATTCATCTTATCGCAGCGAGTGATGTCCTCTTTTTTAAAGCTGAGGACAAGTACGTGTCTCTTTTTGCCAAAGAGGGCGATAAAAAGGTGGAGTACTTGTTGAGAACTTCGCTGAGAGAGTTATTGCAGCAGTTAGATCCGCAGCAGTTTTGGCAGATTCATCGTTCAACGATTGTGAACGTGTCGGCGGTTGAAAAGGTCAAAAAAGTCATTACCGGTAAGATGGTGGTTGTGATTGGAGGAGAAAAGCTGCCAGTGAGTCGTGCAATGCAAAGCCAGTTTACCAATTTGTGGTAATCGAGAGACAAGCTGTGTAGTCTCACTCTAACACCCTATCTAAGAGCTCACCGAAGGAGCGGTAATATGTCGACCAACAACAAACTCTATTATGTCTATGATCCCATGTGCTCATGGTGTTGGGGATATAAACCCGTGTGGCAGAAAGTATCGCAACAGCTCGAAAGCAAGATAGAGATACAGTACGTACTCGGTGGTTTGGCACCGGATTCCGATCAGCCGATGCCAGAAGAGATGCAACGCCAAATCGCCTCATATTGGAAGAAAATAGAGGATTTTCTTGGTACAGAGTTTAACTATGATTTCTGGCAAAAGAATACGCCTCGTCGTTCTACCTATCCGTCATGTCGGGCTGTCCTTGCCGCTCGCAAGCAAGGAGCTGAGCAAGCCATGTTGAGTGCGATTCAACACGCTTATTACCTAGAGGCAAGAAACCCCAGTGACAATGAGGTTCTACTCTCTCTTGCAGCCAACATAGGGCTGGATACAGCAAAATTTGCAGTGGATTTTTTCTCAGCAGAGCTTAACCAAGAGTTTCTTCAAGAGCTGGAGTTTGCTCGTCGTATCGGTGGCAACAGCTTTCCTTCACTGTTTGTTGCCAACGAGCAAGGAATTATAGAGCTGCAAGTGGATTATCAGTCCGCAGAAGCAACGATTGAGCAAGTCGAACAGATTCTGTCTTGATAAGGACATGATTGAAAAGAACAACACCGGACTCGTGTCCGGTGTTTTTTTTATAGCTCGAGGGCAAAAGATTCATACGGGCTCAACGTGAGTGAGTTCCCTAACTCAGTAAGTGCCACGCGATTGGTAATCAAGGTGCTTACCTTACGACTTTGCAGGTGACTTGGTAATGGGACGATTAGCCTCTCGGCACTAAAATTACTGACGACCACAAAGTGTTGTTGATCATCTTTTCTCTCATAGGCAAACACTTGCGGATGTTGTTCGAGCAGCGGAATGAAATCACCGTAGACGATGACAGGATGGGTTTTACGCAAGGATACTAGCTGTTTGTAGTGATAAAAGATTGAATCATGATTGGCAAGGGCATCTGCCACGTTAATGTGTGGATAGTTTGGATTGACTGCAATCCAAGGTGTTACGTTGGTAAAACCCGCTTGATTGTCGTTATTCCATTGCATCGGTGTACGAGCATTGTCACGACCATTTTGGTGAATTGCCTCCATCATATGCTCGTGACTTGTACCTGATTCGGTTTTCACTTGGTAAAAATTGAGCGTTTCGATGTCTTTATATTGATCGATGGTATCGAAGGCTACATTGGTCATGCCAATCTCTTCACCTTGATAGATATAAGGTGTCCCTTTCATAAAGTGCAGCGTGGTTGCCAACATTTTCGCTGATTCAACTCGGTATTGTTTGTCGCATCCATATTTAGACACAACACGCGGTAAGTCATGATTGTTCCAAAACAGTGAGTTCCAACCTTGGTTGTTGAGTTCGACCTGCCATTTGGTGAGAACTTGCTTAAACCTATTTAGGTCGAGTGGAATGGGTTGCCATTTATCGCCGTCTTGCCATGTCAGTGTAATGTGCTCAAACTGGAACACCATGGACAATTCCTGCCTTGCGGGGTCACTGTACAATTTGGCAATTTCAGGTGTTGCTCCCCAAGTTTCTCCCACCGTTAGAAGGTCTTTGCTGCCAAAGGTGGCTTGATTCATTTGTTGTAACAGTGGGTGTAGACGTTCACCATTCCCTGTAATACCTTTATCTATCTCTTTACCAATCAGATCGATGACATCAAGACGGAAGCCGCCAATACCTTGGTCAATCCACCAGTTCATCATCGCAAAGATGTGTTCGTGAAGTAGCGGGTTTTCCCAGTTAAGGTCAGGCTGGCGTTTTGAGAATAGGTGAAAGTAGTATTGCTGGTTGTGCTCGTCCCACTGCCAAGCGCTGCCTCCGAAAATAGAGCCGATATCACTTGGTGGCGTGCCGTCTGCGTTCGCATCTCGCCAAATGTAAAAGTCGCGATACTTGCTGTCAGCGCTTTGCTTTGCATCGACAAACCATGGATGTTCATCCGAGGTATGGTTTACTACTAAATCCATTACAATGCGGATCCCACGCTGTTTGGCTTGTTCAATGAGTGCTCGCATGTCGTCCATGGTGCCAAACTCAGGAGAGATTGCCTGATAATCTGAAATATCGTAGCCGTTGTCGTCCATCGGAGATTGATAGACTGGAGAAAGCCAGATCACGTCAATTCCCAGATTTTGCAGGTAATCTAGTTTACTGATGATGCCTTGAAGGTCACCGATCCCATCATCATTTGAATCACAAAAACTACGTGGATAGATTTGATACACCACACTGTTATGCCACCAACGTTTGTCCATTTTGTTGCCCTAATATTCGAATTGTTGAGGGAAATATAGCGAATTCTTGGCGACAAAAATAATCGATTATTTGAATTTTGATATAGAAAAAATCAATATCAAAAGTTACTCTGACACCTCTATTCTAAGGAGAGGTTGATCATGGATAAACAGTCTCGCTATTTTTACGAAGTGGCCCGCCAGGGGAGTATCAAGGCTGCCGCAGATAAGCTCTTTATTAGTCAGCCATCACTCACAACAGCAATCAAGAAACTTGAACAGCAGTTGGGTACAGACTTGTTCATTCGCAAGTCGAAAGGGGTTGAACTCACCGAATATGGGCGAGTTTACTTGGGTTATGTGCAGGATGTACAAGAGAAGCACACTCAGATGATTCATCAGTTGTCTGATATGAAGATGCGAAGCAGTGGTAAAGTTAAGCTAGGTGTGGGCGAGGCTTGGTGGGAGTGCTTTGCGGCGCAGGCGATTGAGGAGTTTACTCGACAGTTTCCAAACAGCTCGATGCACGTCGAATTTGGTAATGGTCTGTCAATGTTACACCACTTGATCAATGACGAAATTGACTTGTTTGTCGGCCATCAAATTAACGGCATTAACTCTCAGTATCGGGTTCGTTTTACCCCCCTATTCCAAGAGCGTGAAGCCTGGTATGTCAGACCCGACCACCCCTTACTGGAGCAGGACAATATTGTCGAAAAAGCAGTGAACTACCCGCTGGTTAAGGTTACTCCCGATCACGCTCGTCATGGGGATGTATTAACGGAGGAAGGGGCCGAACTATTTAGCGCTGCGGCTTGTGGTACGCGAGTGACGTATGAGCTTGATTCTCTCTCGGCAAGTGTTGCTCTGGTCAAAATGAGCAATGCGATCATGCCTTATACCTCAGAGATGAAAGCGCATTTTGAACGGGCGGGGTTGAAAATGTTGTGGGTGAATCAACAGCAACTGGGTCAGGTCGGTATCTACACTAAAATTGGCAATTTCACTGAGCCCACACAAACTCTGATGGATCTCATTTGTAGTCAAGCCGAGAGATGACTAATCTATTTTATAGGGAAAAGCTATATCACTCGCCATGCTCTAGAACGTTTATATCAGATTAGGAAAAGTATGTTGATACCTTAAATGCTTGTAGCCAACTTTTAACCACCAGCTATACCGGATGACGACTTGCACAAACTTAAATCTTTTGCATAAACCCTCCAGCTATTTTTAGAAGAAGTTCGTGACTCATGGATACACTTTACATAACCAGATTTGGTTACTTGGTAGCCGAGATAACCTCTTGAAACTAAAGCAAGTGAACCTATGGCTAGTGATATATAAGCAACTTTGAGCCATACCTTACTATAAGAGGTTACTTCTCTTTGTGGATTACATAACTGATGTATCATTATGCCAATGCCTCCTAAGAGTATAGGAGGAAGAATTGCTAATGCAATGTAGGATTGGTATCCAAGCAACCTGACTCTTAGCTCTAAGGGTAGAAAGGGGAGTGCTAATTCTGCTGGCGCCCCAATTGCCAAATAGCCAGCAAGAAAAAGTGCAAAAAAAATAATTCCTGAGATTTGTATCTTCTTCATTCTTGACCCTTTTTCAACAAATCAACTAACGCATCAGACACCCCAAATTCATTGTCAGCCCAGTCAAGTGCTGAACCCATGCCACCTAACCGGTGGCCAATAACCTGAACCTTGTGGAATTTGAGCGGTTTTCGAAGTGCCAACTTCGGTTACACTCGCTGAGGAATGTGCATTTTGAGCTTTAGTTTGAATAGCTGCTTGAGACTCAATTGAAGACAATGAAGATGATAACGCAGACATTTCCGCAGGCTGATATACATCACCGATGTTCACTGTACCACTACCAATCGTTACCCCTCCGCAACGAATCGCACCTCCAGTAATGGCTGCTGGTTTACCATTTATTTATACGGGATAAGACTTTAATTTCATGTTTATTGTTATGCAATGAAGTGCTTTAAGAATATGAATAAAGATCAATAGATGTCAGTTGAGTCAGAAACATGATTCAAGTACATTAGCTGACAAATGAAAAGCATGAGTTGTGGATTTCAGTCAAAGAGTTACTTCAAGAAGCACAACTTACAATTATGTAATTTTCTTTATATATCAATAATATCAATAGCTCATTGCGTGATATCTATCTCAAATTCAATATCTACCTTTGCTCTTACAATGTGCGTGTGGTTTTATAAAACTCAATTGGTATTGAGAATTATTTGCATGTTTATTACTAATATTGCCCCTTCGACTATATCTGTAATTATGACTTATAGATGCACAGCGGCTTGTGAAGATTGCTGTTTTGAATGCAGCCCCAGCATAGACAAAACTCTTACCTATGATGAGATCCGTGAGTTCATCATTAATGCAAGTCAGGAATACCCTTCGATAAAGCTGATTGTTTTTACTGGAGGTGAATGTTTTATTCTTAAAGAGAAACTCTTCGCTTTAATTTCTATGTGCACTGAGATGGGCTTTATCACTCGTTGTGTGACTAATGCATATTGGGCTAAGAATTTATTTAGAGCTCGTGATTATTGTCAAAAACTGGTTGATTCAGGTATAGGTGAAATAAATATATCTACAGGTAAGTCACATCAGAAATATGTATATCATAAGACTATTGTTAATGCAGTAAAATCCCTAACTGAGTTTGGTATACCGACTCTCATTACAGTCGAAACGGATTCTGATTCGTCGTCTTGTTTTGAAAGGCTTCGCGCTGAAAGTCTTATTCAAAAAGAGCTTGATAAGGATTCACCAGGCATCAAAATTCAGGTGAACTCATGGGTTCGCTTTGACAAACAAAATGAAATTAGACAAGAGGAGCAAACTGTTTCTAGCTTAAATTATGGCTGTGACAACCTGTTTGATACTGTGGTTGTTACTCCAGATAAAGAAATAGCCGCTTGTTGTGGTATTATGTAAACCTCCCCTAATTAGTTGCGCCCATAATTAGAGGTTTCGGTTTGTTCATTCTTCATTAAATATTCCCATGGTGTCAGATCGTTGAGGGCATCATGGGGACGTTCTTCGTTGTATTCTCGTATCCAGTTTTCTGTTAGCTCACGCACTTCATTCAAGGTTCTGAACACATACATATCGAGGATCTCTGTGCGATACGTACGGTTAAATCGTTCGACATAGGAGTTCTGAGTCGGTTTGCCTGGCTGGATAAATTCCAGCTTGATATCATGCTCCTCAGCCCAAGTCGCAAGCGTCACAGAGATGAACTCTGGGCCATTATCCATTCGCAACTTTTCTGGATAACCTCGCCATGCAATGATTCGTTCAAGCACTCGAACCACTCGTTGCGCTGGGAGGCTTAAATCCACTTCGATAGCGAGTGCTTCACGATTGAAGTCATCCACTACGTTGAAGGTTCTAAATCGACGTCCGCACTGTAAGCTGTCACTCATAAAGTCAATCGACCAACACTGGTTAGCTACCATAGGCACATTAAGCGGCTCAGGCGAACGAGTTGGTAAGCGTTTTTTCGCTTTACGACGCCTATTGAGTTTGAGTTCGCAGTAAATCCGATATATCCGTTTATGATTCCAGCCATGTCCCCAGCGACGAAGTATTTTGAGCAATTTGCTAAAACCGTAGGCTGGATAACGCTCAACCGCCTTTTGCAGTTCAACAATCACTTCATGATCGTTATTCGCTTTAGGCTGGTA
>NZ_QEWN01000029.1 GCF_006124995.1 Vibrio sp. Hep-1b-8 | reverse complement strand
AATTACTTAAGATCGATGCTATTCAATCGTCCCATAAACTCGAGAATTTCGAGGTTCTCTTTGTTTGCTTCTAACAGCGCTTTTTTCGTCTTTGTGTAGGCAGCTAAACGGCCATGTTTCTTTATTGAGCAAACGACACTTTTGTAAATTAGTTTGCCGTGCTCATCGTAGTTACGCCATGCCGCAATATAGCACTCATCTTTTGCCGCTGGATTTTCCTTTGTTGGCCGGGGTTTGAAAATTATCTTGGGTTCCAGAGAGTGAGGTAATCGCGTCATCAGGTAAGGATCTTTCAGTAACTTACGCCAAAACTTTCCCCACATTTTACTGCCCAGCTCATTGCGAAGCTTAATGGCCTTCTTCAGTCCTTTCATTTCACCTATACGAATGTAGCCCACAGAGCGGTGAAGAACTTTGTCGTCCGGAGTGTGGATATGGATTTTATAGGCTGTTTTAGCTTTTGAGATGAAGCGGTGACCAGTGTTCGTCTCTAAGTTACTCTTTTTCATTCTTTCGCTATCGATAACTTTATTAATAACTATTTTAGATGATTGTATCCAAATGTTGAAGGTTTGT
Organism: Vibrio sp. Hep-1b-8; assembly: GCF_006124995.1. Classification (GTDB taxonomy): domain Bacteria; phylum Pseudomonadota; class Gammaproteobacteria; order Enterobacterales; family Vibrionaceae; genus Vibrio. The sequence continues at coordinate 20,945 of NZ_QEWN01000029.1, read as the reverse complement.
TTGTAAGGATGTACGGGTTTCTTATGCTGAAAACAAGGCTGAAATATGAGTGTAGTTTGAATAGTTTCAGCTTGAGTAAGGGAAGTGTGTGAAACTTGTCAATTGAATCGACATTGAGACAAGGGCAATCTGCACATCGACTGAATGGGGCTAGTAGTTACTAACTTTCTAGCCCTTTAAATATGGCGCTCCCGACAGGATTCGAACCTGTGACCTATCCCTTAGGAGGGGATCGCGCTATCCAGCTGTGCCACGGGAGCGTAACGCTATGATACTGATTTCAATCCAGAAGTTAAGCTCATTGTGGTGGTTTTACAACAGCTTGTGCATTACATCGCCAATCTGGATGCTGCCAGCAAGTTCCGCTTGATCGATGGTGAGTTCTGCTTCGTTCTCATAAACACGTGAGACCGTTAAAGTGATGTCTGTTTCGGTGACTTTGTTACGTGGAAGTCCACGTTGGTCGATAAACGAACCGGTATGCCACAACTGCAATTTATCACCAGGTTCCACACCATGAATTCTACCGAGATCCATGGTAATGGTATTTCCCCATTTGGCGACCACTTCTGGAAGCGTGATTTTACATGACACTTCTGATTCTAAGTCGAGCATGATATTTCGGCTTACTCGAAGCATCATATCTCCGTAAGTAGAAGCCCAAAAACGAGCACTTTTGGTGTCAACTTGGCTGGTTTTAGCGAAAGGCCAGCGTGCGACTTCGCGATAGTTGCGGTTATAAACCTCATTACCTGTCTTACCATCGAATACCGTCATTTCCAGAGCAAACTGACGATTAATAATGTCGTCCTTAATCAGGTTTTGCTCAATGGTTGCGGTTAAATCCGTAATCACTCCGCCGATGATGTACTGTGCGCCAGTATCTTGGGCAATCATTTTAAGGCGTTCTGGGTACTTTTTACTGATTTCATAGTCAGTGGTGCCAACGGAGATAAAGTTGGCTGATTCCTGATCCAGTTGGCGGTTAATAACATTGGCAAAGTCATCACCCACATCATAAATTTGCCCCATGACCGCTTGGCTAGGAGAGGCAAGAGCAATGTTGCCGACCAAAAACGTCTTTTTGTACTGCTCAACGTGGCAACTGGTTGCCGATGGGTAAATGTCTACCCTTGCTCTGACAAACATCACTCCGCGACGTGTCTTTTGCTCTTCAACCAAGATGTAACGTACTTCACTATTCGTGAATTGGTACTCTTTGCGTTCACTTTCCAACAGCGGACGAAGGTTTGCAATGCTGCCTATATCCGCGCCAGAGAATCGGACGGCTTTGTAGAGCGCATCTTCTAACGCATGGATTCTAGCTACCTCTTCGGACGACACGACAGTGGCTGTGCCAGTCACTTCATACCAACCTGCCAACGCTGAATTAGCAATGAGGCTGATGAATACGGTTGAAAAGAGCTTCAGAAGCGATTTTTTCATGTTTGTTTACCAAGTTGGTTCATTTTTTGCTTATTTAATCTTAGCTGATTTAGGCATTGCCTTTCTGAATAGTTGCATAATTAGAAAAGCAAGGAATGTTCCACTTTTAGAAGAGAGCTAAAAGAAACGACATTTTAGGCCTTAATGTATCGGAGATTAGAGAATGAAAAAATGGCTAACGCTAGTTCCAGTGGTGTTTTTAACCGCTTGTGCCTATGCCCCAATATACAATGGTAAAGAACCTTATGCGGGTTCTCAGTTTATGCTGATGGAGAGTCCGCGTCATACTCTTGACTTCTTTGTGGAGAGTATGACCGAAGACTTGATGGTTTCTAACACCAGTGTTTCTGCACGGACACCTATTGCCGTCACATCATTTGTAGATCTACAAAATATGGATGCGACAAACTGGCTAGGTAATTCGGTATCAGAAGGTTTTATTCACCAGTTCCAGCGTCGTGGTTTTAAAGTTGTAGACTTTAAAACGACAGGCTCTATTCAAGTGACTCATCAGGGTGACTTTGCATTTAGCCGAGATTGGAAAGATCTGGCTCAAGAGCAAGATATCCAATATGTACTGACAGGGACAATGCTGCGCCAAGAGGGCGGTGTCATTGTGAACGCCCGTGTGGTAGGGATGCAATCTCGCGTTGTTGTCGCTACAGCTCAAGGCTTCTTACCCGCAGATCGAATTGGTCGAGATCTTGATACCCTTAATAGTATTCGTACTCAAGATGGTGTATTAATTCGCTCAGACCCAACGATTACCCAACCTTACACCGTGATTTTACGCCCGTAGGAGCCGAGATGAAAAAGCTATTACTCCTTGCTGTCGTTCTCATAATGGTCGGTTGTCAGCCGTTAAGTAACATGCGTCCTGGTGACTGGTTAACGGCTGTTGGCTACGCCAGTATTAGTGAACAGAAAGGACGTAACGAGGAAGAGAAGCAAGTACGTGCGATGCGTGCTTCGAAGATCGATGCTTATCGTGAACTTGCTGAGCAGGTCTACGGCATGCGCGTGAGTGGTCGAGCTGATTTGCAAGACCAACGTCTAGGTACAGAGCTCACATCCGGGGCGGTAGATGGCGTTATCCGTGGTGCGGAAGTCGTCAGAAGTTACAAAGTCGGGGATAGTTATGTCACTGAACTGCGTCTTGATATCCAGAAAATGAACAAGCTGCGTGATTACGGCGAAGTTCAGCAAGTACCTGAAAAAAGGCAGCAAACTCTTTTCTAACTTACCCATTCTCTCTGATACAAAAAAAGCGGCAATCATTGCCGCTTTTTTATTGAATGCTTTTAGGCTTTGATATTTGTGCCCAAAGTGGTGATATTTTTGGTTTGCCCTTCAGATGTATAAGTCATACCAAGTTTCCCTTGTGACTGTTTCATCAGATTGTTGAGTTTGTTAAAACTCAATTGGGCACGCTGGAGAGCTTGACCATTAATATCGTTAGCTTGTTGGCATTGGCTAATAAGCGCTCTTATCTGTTCTACCAGAGGGCTCAACTCTGGGTTGGTGGTAAGAGTCTCCACTTCAGGGTGGCGACGAATACGATCATCAGTCGTTTGAAGTTGCTCAATAAGCGTAATCTTTTGTTTGGCAATCTGTTCAATATCTTTGGATAGTCGATTAGCGATAGCGTGCTTTTCCAACACAAGGACTTCACTCAGTTCTTGTGCATTTTTTAATTGGAATTCAACTAGTCCTTGCAGTGCTGCCATTTACAGATATCTCTTGGTTTAGAATCCGCCCAATTCTTTTTCGAACTTCATCATGTTATCAGCAAGTTTTTCAGGATCAACTGAGTAGGAGCCATTCGCGATAGCCTCTTTAATTGCCGCAACCTTTGCTTTGTCGAAACTAGGTTGGCTGACCATTTGATTGTGCATTTCTCCCACCGCTTTTCCTTGTGAGCTAAGTGAAACTGCATCTTGCGCGACAGACGACTTCTTTGCGGATTCAGAACCGCTCGTTTGAGTGCTGTCGTTACGTACAGAGTGCCTCGTCGATGTAGAAAGAGGTTGCCCTGAACGAATATTATCAATACCTGCCATATGTTGAGCCTTTTACGAATTAGAACTTGTACTGTCAATATCGACTACTAGGGTAAGAACTTTAGCTTTTTTTCTAACCAGTTAAAAAATTACCGTCACTTCCGAAATTCCAGATACACGCCCTTCAATTATACGGTTGGATTTACTATTTTTCACTCTAATCTGTTCACCATGTGAACCATCCGTTAGAGCGACGCCTTTTGTTGTGATTGTCATACCGGATTTCACCGCTTTTATTGTCACGGTTTCATTGCGGCAGACTACACAAATATCTTGTTCTTCAAGAATTTCTCCAGCACGGAGATTTTTTTTGGCTTTTGCGCCAATAACAGCATCAACTGAGGAAAAGCCTTGCCGCCTAAAGCGTTGCAAGTCTACCATATTAATAGCGACATCTTGCCCAGAGATCAGTTGCCCACGAGAAAGTGCAGTGGTCAGCACGACTTGTGGTCCAGTTCGAACTAATCTTACAGGTACATAGACTCGCCAACTGTCATCAGGACATTCGACGAGCACAGTGATGTTACTTGCACTAGGATTGGTAGAGGAGGAGGAAGTCTCTAACGGGGCGGGGCAGTCAGTAGCGAATATTCGGCTATCAACGCTAGCAGCGGTCGCCTGTAAGGTACCACCAGTAGGCCACTCAATTGTGGACAAAATGTACTCTTCGGCTGCTTGCTGAATCTGCGCAATTTGGTTTTCTGTCGCGGATGTCGCTGAAAAACTAAAGAAAAAGAATAAAAAGCCGATAGACTTACAAAACTTTTTATAGAAAGCTCTACAATTAGTTATGGAAAATGAGCACAAGAGTGATTTAGGATATGTCATTTTGTTTCTCTGGTTTTTCATGGTCTACAGTAGACTACCACTTTTTTAGCATGAAAGTTTGAGATGGAGATGAGCTTATGACGGGTATTCTTGATTCTGTGAATCAGCGTACGCAACTCGTCGGTCAAAACCGATTAGAACTCCTAACCTTTCGCCTAATGGGGCGTCAGCGTTATGGAATCAACGTATTTAAAGTAAAAGAGGTTCTCCAGTGTCCTAAACTTACTTCAATGCCAAACTTGCACCCTTTAGTGAAAGGGGTTGCCCATATTCGTGGCCATACAGTTTCAGTCATTGATTTAAGTTTAGCTATTGGTGGCCGTCCGACAATGGACGTTGAAAAAGCGTTTGTTGTAATTGCAGAGTTTAACCGAACAATTCAGGCTTTCTTAGTTACTTCAGTCGAGCGCATTATTAATATGCACTGGGAGGCGATTTTGCCGCCACCAGATGGAGCAGGCAAAGCGAACTACCTGACGGCTGTAACGAATATCGATAATGAGTTAGTAGAAATTCTCGATGTAGAAAAAATACTGGCAGAGATTGCGCCTGTTGATGAAACGATGGACGCATCCATTGGTGAAGAAATTGCGCAGGCGGAAACGGAAAAAGAAATTGTACGTCGTATACTTATTGCTGACGACTCTACCGTGGCACGTAAGCAAGTTGAGCGTGCAATTACTTCCTTAGGTTTCGACGTCGTTGCTGTGAAAGATGGCAAAGAGGCTTATGAAAAGCTTGTGGAAATGGCATCTGAAAGCAGTATTTATGATCAGATATCTCTGGTTATCTCTGATATCGAGATGCCAGAAATGGACGGTTATACATTGACTGCGGAAGTACGCCGTAATCCTGATCTGAAAGATCTTTATGTTATTCTTCACTCATCACTTAGTGGTGTATTTAACCAAGCTATGGTTGAACGAGTTGGGGCAAACGCTTTTATTGCCAAATTTAACCCCGATGAGCTTGGTAATGCGGTGAAAACTGCACTTACAAAATAAAAAGAGAAGTTGATGACAGCAATAACTATAAGCGATCAAGAATATCGTGATTTCAGCCGTTTCTTAGAGTCACAATGCGGTATTGTTCTTGGGGACAGTAAGCAGTATTTGGTAAGAAGCCGACTAAGCCCACTTGTCACCAAGTTCAAGCTGGCTTCGTTGTCTGATTTGCTGAGAGACGTAGTGACGGGACGCAATCGTGAGTTGCGTGTTGCTGCTGTTGATGCGATGACGACAAATGAGACGCTTTGGTTTCGAGATAGCTATCCGTTCGAAGTACTGGCGAACAAGTTGTTGCCAGAAGTCGCGGCAAACAAAAGACCAATTAAGATTTGGTCTGCCGCGAGTTCATCAGGTCAAGAGCCTTATTCAATGGCGATGACCATCATAGAGACTCAGCAACGCAAGCCAGGCATGTTGCCTAGCGTTGCGATTACCGCAACGGATATCTCTGCAAGCATGCTTGATATGTGTCGAGCAGGCGTGTATGACAACCTAGCGTTGGGGAGAGGACTTTCTCCAGAGCGCCGTCGCACTTTCTTTGAAGATGCGGGCGATGGTCGAATGAAGGTTAAAGATAACGTTAAGCGTCTGGTTAACTTTAGACCGCAAAACTTAATGGATAGCTACGCATTGCTCGGTAAGTTTGACATTATTTTTTGCCGCAACGTATTGATTTACTTCTCACCGGAAATGAAGTCTCAAGTGCTTAATCAAATGGCCAACAGTTTAAATCCAGGTGGTTATCTGCTGCTCGGGGCATCAGAGTCGTTAACCGGATTAACGGATCGATTTGAGATGGTCAGATGTAATCCAGGAATCATCTACAAGCTTAAATAGTTAAATGCTGTTTTATTAAGCCCAGCCATAGTGCTGGGCTTTTTTGTACGACGGAAAAAGTTGCTTGTATACTTTTGATTGAGTAATTCCAAAATCTCACCTAGCTGCGAACAACATGTAAAGTTGGCGTGGTTATTGCTCAGTAAAAAATGAAGTAACAGTGGAACGATTTTAAAAGTTGGTACGCTAATTGCTTTATATTTAATAATAACGGTCAGTTCTTTGAGTAGAGGTCAACATGGCTATTTCTTTTGACAACGCATTAGGTATCCACCAGCACACGGTGGGCGTACGTGAGCGCAATGCTGAGGTGATCTCCACCAACATTGCTCAATCGAACACACCTGGTTTTAAATCAAAAGGGATGGATTTCCAGAAGGCATTGCAGGCGGCAACCTCGGGGGCAAGCATTGGTCTTAGCCGTACTGATGGTCGGCACATACCTGCCTCTACCCAAGTGACAGGGGAAGTAATGTATCGTCTTCCAACACAACCTGACACCGGTGATGGCAACACGGTTGATGTGGATTTAGAGCGTAACTTGTTTATGCAAAACCAAATCAGACACCAAGCATCACTCGACTTCTTAGGAAGTAAATTCAAGAACTTAACGAAAGCAATTAAAGGGGAATAGATAGATGAGCTTATTTAACGTATTCAATGTAACTGGTTCTGCCATGAGCGCTGAATCCGTTCGTCTAAATACTACCTCTAGTAATTTGGCTAACGCGGACAGTATCTCTAGCTCTGCAAAAGATACTTATAAGGCGCGTCATGCTGTATTTGGTGCTGAGTTAAGTAAGGCAAAGTATGGCCGCGACCATACCGTGCCAGTGAAAGTGATGGGTATTATAGAAAGCGATAAACCGCTTACCGCGGAGTACAACCCTGATCACCCACTCGCAAATGATGAGGGCTATATCTACAAGCCTAATGTCAATGTGATGGAAGAAATGGCAAACATGATTTCTGCTTCACGTTCTTACCAAACGAACGTTCAATTAGCAGATGCAAGTAAACAAATGCTGCTGCGTACGCTGCAGATGGGTCAATAGGGATAAGGAGGTAACGTATGGCCGGAGGCATTAATAATAATGTTGGTCAAAGCGGCTTGTCCTATATCGATCAGCTTAAACAGCTTCAGGACAAGAATAAGCCGAGCGAGACAACAGGTAAGCAGGAACTTAAGCAAGAAGACTTCTTATCTTTGCTCACCAAGCAACTTGCCCAGCAAGACCCGTTTAAGCCGGTCAGTAATGACCAGATGATTGCACAAATGGCGTCATTCGCGACGGTAGATGGCATTGGGAAGATGAACAATCAGTTTGAAACACTGAACACTTCGATGACATCAAACCAAGCGCTACAGGCGTCCTCTTTAGTAGGGCGTGACGTCTTGGTCCCTGGTGCTGCTGGCGTGAAAAACGATAACGGCAGTATGGCTGCTATGATCAAACTTCCTCAAGCCGTCGATAACTTGATGGTGAGAATAGAAGATCAAATGGGGCAGCTTGTTCGTACCTTCGATGTCGGTTCAAAGCCTGGTGGCGATAACCGAGTTGTATGGGACGGCAAAGATCAAAACGGTAACCCATTGCCGGCTGGCAAATACAATGTGAAAGCATCTGGTTTGCTAGATGGAGAAGCGAAAGAGTTTGAGGTTTCGACCTATGCAAACGTCAATAGTGTTCTCCTTGGTAAAGGCGATGGTAACGTACTACTCAATCTGGCTGGCTTTGAGTCGCCAGTTCGACTTGCTGAAGTACTAGAAGTTGGTAAGGCGTAACTCTTAATTAAGTCGTTATGCTAGCTAGATAGGAGATTTTGGAATGTCATATGTTGCACTAAGTGGTTTATCCGCTGCTCAATTAGACTTGAATACAACCAGTAACAACATTGCCAACGCGAACACGTATGGCTTTAAAGAGTCTCGTGCTGAGTTCGGTGATGTTTACTCGAATTCACTGTTCACTCACGCTAAGACGACACCTGGACAAGGTGTACAAGCGGCGAAGGTCGCTCAGCAGTTTCACGAAGGTTCAAGTATTTATACTAACAACCCAATGGATCTACGCATCGGCGGTACAGGCTTCTTCGCGGTGGCGAAAGATCGTCTTTCTCCAACCACCAATGAGTTAACGCGTAACGGTGCGTTCCACCTGAACAAAGATAACTACATGGTAACAGCGAATGATGAGTTCCTGCTTGGTTATCAAGTGAATAAAGATACTGGCGATGTACTTTCATACGAGCCATCACCGATCAACATTCCGAAGGAATTTGGTAAGCCTAAGCAGACAGCAAACATTGAAGTCGGTGTAAACCTGCCTGCTGGTGGTGAACTGAAAGACCCTGCGTTATTTGATTACTCAGATCCTGAAACATACAACCGTTCAACGTCTTCGACGATCTATGACTCTATGGGTCAGTCGTACAAGTTAACGACCTATTATCTGAAAGATCAAACACAGCCAAATACGTGGCAAACTTACTACACTGTGACTGACAAAGCAGGTGAGAAACCGATAAATATTTTAGGCGGTGATGCGACAGCGCCGACAGGACACGTTGGTCACACAATGAAGTTTAACAACGATGGTACGCTTGCTAGCCTAAACAGCGGTCAGAACATTGTTTCTGAAGCCTTGGGTACCGGAGCAAACCCAATTGAACTAAATGGTGCTGACGTTAACCAAACTTTATCTTTTGGCCTGCAAGATGCGACACAGTTCGCGGCACCATTTGAATTGACCAAATTCGATGAAGATGGCGCAACAACTGGCTTCTTGACCAAAGTGGATTTCGACGAGAACGGTAGTGTGCTTGGCACTTACTCAAACGGCGAAAATATCATCTTAGGTCGTGTGGCGCTGGTTCGTGTCGCAAACGAGCAAGGCTTAGATAAGAAGGGCGGTACGCAATGGGATGCGACTCAGTTCTCTGGCGATAAAATCTGGGGTGAATCGAATAAAGGCTCTTTTGGTACCATCAGTAGTGGTACACTAGAACAGTCAAACATCGATATGACTCAAGAACTTGTCGACTTGATCTCTGCGCAGCGTAACTTCCAAGCGAACTCTCGTTCACTTGAAGTTCATAACCAAACGCAACAAAACATCCTACAGATTCGTTAATCTCTATTTAGCGATGCTCGCAATCATCTGTTTAGCAAGCTGGTGGCAATCATCAGCTTGCTATTGTTGCCGCAACAGGCAATGCACTCCTCTTACTCCTTTCTACTTTTGCCGCTTTCAGTTTAGTTTATTGATAATAAAGGAAAATTAATATTGGCACATAAGTTGCTTTCATTGATCTGAATTGTGATTTTTGGAGCAAATTATGGATCGTGCACTGTTTCTAGCGATGAGCGGAGCCAAGCAGAATATGCAAGCGCTACAGCTTAGAGCAAACAACTTGGCGAACGTCAGTACTACGGGCTTTCGTGCTGATTTGGCGCAAGCTCGTTCAATGCAAGCATATGGCGATGGTTTACCAAGTCGCGTGTTTAGCATGACTGAACGTCCGGGACATAATTTTCAACAAGGTAGCGTGATCACGACAGGACGAGATCTCGACGTTACCATCCAAGGTCAAGGCTGGATGTCGGTTCTCGATAAAACTGGCAAAGAAGGCCTAACACGCGATGGCAACTTAAAAGTTGACGTTAACGGTATGTTGGTGAGTGGCAACGGCAATCTTGTTCTTGGTGAAGCAGGTGCGCCAATTACTCTGCCAATTCCGGTCAGCAAAATTGAAATCGGCAACGATGGCACCATCTCGGTTGTTCCTCAAGGAGCTCCGGCAGATGCAATAGAAATCGTTGATCGAATCAAGCTCACTAGCACCAATAATCAATCACTATTCAAAGATGTAAACGGCTTGTTCCGTGCAAAAGATCCTAATGCGGCATACGAAGCGGATGCCGGTGTAAAACTGCTCACAGGCGCAATTGAAGGCAGCAACGTCAATGCAATTGGCGAGATGACTAGCCTGATTGACTTGCAACGTCAGTTTGAAATGCAAGTGAAAATGATGAGCACCGCAGAAGATATGGACAAAGCATCTGACTCTCTGCTTCGTATGAGCTAACAAATTTTAGGAGAAGGTTATGCATCCGGCACTATGGGTAAGTAAGACTGGGTTAGACGCTCAGCAAACCAATATTTCAACAATTTCAAACAACTTGGCTAACGCATCAACGGTAGGTTACAAAAAGAGCCGCGCCGTTTTTGAAGACTTGTTCTACCAGAACATCAATCAGCCAGGTGGTCAGTCATCGCAAAATACAGAACTGCCAAGCGGCCTGATGTTAGGCGCGGGTTCTAAAGTAGTGGCGACGCAAAAAGTTCACACTCAGGGTAACACTCAAACAACAAACAACAGTCTCGATATGATGATTGAGGGTGATGGTTTCTTCCAGATCCTGATGCCAGATGGCAACATCGGTTATACACGTAACGGTCAGTTCACTGTCAATGATGAAGGCGTTATTGTCACCTCTGGTGCGGGTTACGCCTTAGAGCCAGAAATTGCCATCCCTGAGGACGCGATTAGTGTCACGATCGGTACCGACGGTGAAGTCTCAGTTCGCGTGCGAGGCCAGCAAGATAACCAAGTGGTTGGCCAGATCGCGACGGTAGATTTCGTCAACCCAGGTGGTTTAGAACCTATTGGCCAAAACTTATACCTACCGACAGGTGCTAGTGGTGATCCACAAGAAGGTGTTCCTGGTTTCGACGGTTTCGGTGAAGTAAGACAGTCAATGTTAGAAACATCAAACGTCAACGTGACGGAAGAGCTGGTCAATATGATCGAAGCTCAGCGTGTTTATGAAATGAACTCCAAAGTCATCTCTGCGGTAGACAAGATGATGAGCTTTGTTAACCAGCAGCTTTAATTTAGGGATAGGGCAATGAATCGATTACTCGCACTTTTCGCTCTTACAGTTGTTTCGGGCTGTACTATGCTTGAGCCACCGATTGAAACTCCTGATGTCGTTCAAGGAACCACAACCGTTGACGCGGTCGAAGGGGACAAATCGAATGACGAAAGCGCAGGCGTTATCGATACATTGCGCGGTCGAGCTGACCCTGTTGCGGGGGACCCTGCATGGGCACCGATACATCCGACACATCGTCCTGAGCATTATGCGGCGGAAACGGGATCGCTGTTTAACATGGCTCAAACTACCAGCCTATATGACGATTCCAAACCACGCGGTATTGGCGACATCATCACGGTTACGCTAGATGAAAGCACTAAAGCGGCAAAAAGCTCTGACGCAGATCTATCTAAAAACAATGATGCGTCGATGGATCCACTAGAAGTGGGTGGTCAGCAACTTAATATTGGTGACTACAACTTTTCGTACAATTTAAGCAACGACAATAAATTCAGTGGCAGTGCCGCGGCAAATCAAAGTAACAGCATTTCTGGTTCAATTACAGTTGAAGTGATTGAAGTACTGGCGAACGGCAACTTGGTCATACGTGGTGAGAAGTGGTTGACACTTAATACTGGCGATGAATATATCCGACTCAGCGGAACGATTCGTCCTGATGATATTGATTACGACAACACTATTGCGTCAAACCGCATATCAAACGCAAGAATTCAGTACTCAGGTACAGGAACACAGCAAGATATGCAAGAGCCAGGTTTCTTGGCACGATTCTTTAATGTATCTCTCTAAATCCATCTGATGCCGCTTTTTTGGCACGACAGTAAAGATGGCAAAGAGTTAGAGTAAAGGTATGGTCATGAAAAAGTTGTTTCTCCTATTTACAAGCTTGTTGGTCCTCGCGGCTTCAGCGCAAGCAGCACGCATCAAAGACGTTGCTCAGGTCGCTGGTGTTCGTAGCAACCAACTGGTCGGTTATGGTCTGGTTACAGGTCTGCCAGGTACTGGAGAATCCACTCCCTTTACCGATCAGAGCTTTAACGCCATGTTGCAGAACTTTGGTATTCAGATGCCACCAGGTACGAAACCGAAAAGTAAAAACGTGGCTGCCGTTATCGTTACCGCTGAGCTGCCTGCATTTTCTAAGCAAGGACAAACCATCGACGTGACGGTCTCTTCAATTGGATCGGCAAAAAGCTTACGTGGCGGTACCTTAATGCAGACGATGCTAAAGGGTCTCGACGGGCAAATTTATGCCGTTGCCCAAGGCAATTTGGTGGTGAGCGGTTTTAGTGCCTCGGGTGCGGATGGTTCGAAAATTGTTGGGAATAATCCGGCGGCAGGTATGATTTCAAACGGCGCGATGGTCGAACGTGAAATACCAACGCCATTTAGCCGTGGCGACTACATTACCTTTAACTTGCTTGAATCAGATTTTACAACTGCACAGCGTATGGCTGATGCGGTAAATAACTTCCTCGGTCCTCAAATGGCATCGGCGGTCGATGCAACTTCCGTCAAAGTCCGTGCACCTCGTGATGTTACACAACGCGTTGCTTACCTATCTGCGATTGAGAACATTGAGTTTGACCCAGCAGACGGCTCCGCAAAAATCATTGTTAACTCGCGCACTGGCACTATCGTGGTTGGTAAGCACGTACGACTTAAACCTGCGGCAGTCACACATGGCGGCATGACAGTGGCGATTAAAGAAAACCTCAATGTTAGCCAACCTAATGCTTTTGGTGGTGGTGAGACGGTTGTGGTACCGGATACTGACATTGAAGTCACTGAAGAGCAGGGCAAGATGTTTAAGTTTGAGCCAGGTCTGACGCTCGATGATCTCGTTCGCGCGGTGAACGAAGTTGGCGCTGCACCTTCGGATTTAATGGCAATCCTTCAAGCACTCAAACAAGCGGGTGCAATCGAAGGCCAACTCATTGTTATCTAAGGAGTAGAACATGATTAACAACGGTAATGACATCGGTTTTATTCATGATATCGCTAACCTAGATAAACTGCGTAAGAAAGCGGTTGAAGGTGATGAGGGGAGTGAAAAAGAAGCGCTGGCTGCTGCCGCGAAACAGTTCGAAGCTATCTTCACTAACATGCTATTTAAGTCAATGCGTGACGCTAACTCCACATTTGAGTCTGGCTTGATGGATAGCCAAAACCAACAATTCTATCGTCAGATGATGGATGAGCAGATGGCGAGTGAGTTGAGTGCATCAGGCTCTCTGGGCTTAGCCGATATGATTATTGCTCAGCTGACTTCAGGTAAGGTTGAAAACCAGAACGCCAACGCACGCAACGCTGATTTTGAAACAATGATGGAAAGAGTCGATCGTATCCGTCAACAGCAAGCCAATACCGCTTCAGCACCAACCGCAGTTGCTGCAACTAAAGAGCCTTCTCGATTTGACTCGCCTGAGTCGTTTGTCGCATCAATGAAGCCTTATGCAGAGAAAGCAGCTCGTGCATTAGGCATTGATTCTTCATTGTTGCTTGCTCAAGCCGCACTTGAAACCGGCTGGGGCCAAAAGGTGGTGAACAACGCGGCCGGCAGCAGTAATAACCTGTTCAATATTAAAGCTGACCGTAGTTGGTCAGGTGACCGTGTTGCGACACAAACTCTTGAGTACCATCAAGGGGTGCCAGTCAAAGAACACGCAGCATTTCGCTCTTATCAAAGTTATGAAGAGAGCTTTAACGACTATGTTCGTTTTCTCAATCAAAACCCTCGTTACACCACTGCACTTCGCCATGGCGGAAACAATGAAGAGTTTATCCGTGGCATTCATCAAGCTGGCTACGCGACCGATCCTCGTTATGCTGATAAGGTACTAAGCGTTAAGGCGCGGATTGATCAGATGTAACTCGAGGGCTGCGCCCGATGGAGAACTAGCTCGCTTCGCACCGAGAGTCGAGAACGGACTTCGTCCTTCGAGAGGAGCTGGTGGTGAGTGAGTCGAAAGTTGCAGGCAGTGCAGGCTAATATTTGAGTCTAATTATCTGAATTTAAAGAAAAGTGTTGGCATGAACTGTCAGCCCTTTCAGAATCTTCTCGCTTCTCGCTTCTCGCTTCTCGCTTCTCGCTTCTCGCTTCTCGCTTCTCGCTTCTCGCTTCTCGCTTCTCGCTTCTCGCTTCTCGCTTCTCGCTTTGGCACACATATTGCAAATCTTAATTCAGATATTCAGTTAACACTGATTTTTAAAGGTTTCTTGGGGGCAATATGGCGTCTGATCTTCTGAATCTTGGTTCGCAAAGCGTACTGACGGCTCAGAGACAACTCAACACCACTGGTCATAACATCTCTAATGTAAATACAGAGGGTTACAGCCGTCAGTCGGTGATACAAGGCACAAACATGCCACGCCAATACGGTGGGGAAACCTACGGTATGGGTGTCCATGTGGAAAAAGTTCGCCGCTCTTGGGATCAGTTTGCCGTCAATGAACTCAATGTCTCTACCACTAACTATGCGCATAAAGTCGATGACGAAGGCAATTTAGAGATGCTATCTAGCATGCTCTCTTCAGTGGCATCGAAAAAAATTCCTGAAAATCTTAATGAATGGTTCGATGGAGTGAAATCACTCGCAGACAGTCCGAATGATGTGGGCGCACGTAAGGTTGTGTTAGAGAAAGCGAATCTGATTACGCAAAACCTTAATGATTTCCATGAAACTATCCGTCGTCAATCCGATGTCACTAATAAAAAACTTGAGCTCGGCATAGAGCGTGTCAATCAACTTGCTTTGGAAATTAGAGACTTACATCGATTGATGATGCGTACACCTGGGCCACATAATGATTTGATGGATACCCATGAAAAACTGGTCGCGGAACTGTCTGAGTACACCAAGGTAACCGTCACGCCACGTAAAAACGCTGAAGGTTTCAATATTCACATTGGTAATGGACACACCCTTGTTTCAGGAACTGAAGCGAGTGAACTCAAGATGATTGATGGTTATCCAGATGTTCATCAGCGTCGTCTTGCCATGATTGAAGGTAAAGGTATCAAGGCGATTACCACCAAGGATATTGATGGCAAAATCGGAGCTATGCTCTCGATGCGTGATGAGAAAATTCCAGAATTGATGGATGAGTTAGGACGATTAGCAACTTCATTCTCATACCAAGTCAACAAGCTCCAGTCTCAAGGTCTTGATTTAAGAGGCAACATTGGTGGTCTGATGTTTACCGATGTGAACTCTGATGTGGTGGCAAAGTCTAGAGTCGTGACGTCATCGAATTCAAGTGCTGATGTTGCGGTGTTTATTGAAGATACCAGCAAGTTAGTTGGTGGCGAGTACTCTCTGCAATACACGGGCGGGGATTACTACATAACGCGTCCTTCTGGAGAGCAATTTATTGTTCCCGTTGTCGACAATGCCATCACACTTGACGGTATCCGTATCGATATTCGTAAGGATCTAGAGTCTGGAGAGCGCGTTCTGTTGCGTCCGACGCGCAGTGGCGCGGCACAGATGAAGATGGCAACGAATGACCCAAGTGATATTGCCGCACAAAGTTATGAAGCATCCACAACCTTTGCTCAAGGCAAGGCGAAGTTCAGTATTGAACAAGCGGGCACATTACGTGAGTTTGAAGTCATCATCTCACCGGACGGCAAACAGTTTGCCGTTACTGACACCAAAGGCAATATACTGCTTGATCCACGAGACTACCCACCATCGGGTGTTGTGACAGTGCAGGGCACCTCATTTGAGTTGACCGATGGTGCATTGCCGAATGACAAGTTTACGGCAAACCTTGTCCCTTCAGAAGGTGACAACGGCAACTTACTAAAAATGCAAAACATCCAGACCGATAAAAAGCTCAATGATGGCGAATCGACCATTCTGGATATCTATCACAACCTCAATACAAACGTTGGTTTGCAGATGTCGACCGCTTCAAGGCTGACAGATGTGTCGCGTTTGGAAAAAGAAGCTGCGCAGGAACGCGTAGCGTCGATTTCTGGCGTTAACCTCGATGAGGAAGCGGCAAACATGATGAAGTTCCAGCAAGCGTATATGGCTTCTTCACGCATCATGCAGGCGGCAAATGATACCTTTAACACCATTCTAGCGTTGAGATAAGGAGGCATAAATGATGAACCGTATTTCTAGCTTCCATAACTATCAATCAGTACAGAATGATTTGCGTCGTTCAGAAGCGAAAGTCCACCATAATCAGGCGCAGTTAGCGTCGGGTAAAAAGTTAATGAAAGCCAGTGATGATCCACTGGCAACGCATTACATCCAAAACATTGGTCAGCAAAAAGAGCAATTACGTCAGTTTACTGATGCGATTTTGTTGACTCGTAATCGTCTAGAGCACCATGAGGTCATTATCTCCAATGCGGAACAGTTTGCTGATGAAGCGAAACGCACGGTGATGGAAATGATCAATGGTGCCTTATCACCAGAAGACCGATTAGCGAAGCGTAGAGAGGTCCAAGAGATTGCCAATAACTTCCTCAACTTGGTCAATGTTCAAGATGAATCCGGCAACTATATCTTTGCCGGTACTAAACCTAAAAACCAACCATTCTTCCGTGATAAGGATGGAGAGGTGGTGTATGCAGGCGATGACTATCAACGCAAGATGAAGATCTCCAACAGCTTAGAAATGCCGATCAATGATCCAGGCAGCAAGCTGTTTATGGAAATAGACAATCCATTTGGTGATTTTGAACCTAAGTACAACCTAAAAGACGCATCAGAACTTTTACTAGAGCGTGCTATCAACATTAATCCAGACGATCAGTCGACCTATAAAGTCACTTTTGTCGATATGCCCGACGGCAAATATGGATACCAGTTGGAACGTGATGGTTCAGTCGTTAAAGCAGACACCTTTGACCCTGCCAAAGGCATTCAATACGAAGGCGTGAAAATTCAGGTCAAAGGCCAGATTACCAAAGGTGATGAGATCAGCTTAGAGCCGAGACGTACCTTCAGTGTGTTTGAAACGTTTAAAGATGCGATGGAGTATTCACGAGGTTCGGTATCAGACGCATCCAACACCGCTCAGTTACATCAGATTACACAAGAGTTCCATGCCGCTTTCATTCATTTGAACAAGGCGCGCACGGATGTGGGTGCAAGGCTAAATACACTTGATATCCAAGAAGAGCAGCATGACGACTTCAAAATGACGTTGGCTAAATCAAAAAGTAATTTTGAAGATCTGGATTATGCAGAAGCGATTATCGAATTCAACGAGAACTCGCGAGCACTACAAGCGTCACAACAAGCGTTTGGTAAAACCAAAGACTTAACACTATTTAACTACATCTAATCTCAATGCCTTATGCGCCATGCCATAAGAGCGAGATAGATGTAGTTTGCCAGCAAAACGAAACCACGATGAGTGGCAAGTCAGGTGGCAAAAGAGCGGCAACGAGCTTGCCGCAGGCGGTGAGTGTAATTTGTTCAATTAGGATAATTTGCAATCACTAGATTCAAGTTGCTAATAAATAAGGATAAATAAATTTATTTTCCGGATTTTTAAAATTGGCACACAACTTGAATCAGTTAATTGAGAGTTAAACAAATTAGTTTTAAGCAGGTAATCGATCTGCTTAGCAAGGCATTTACGGTCAGTGCTTCCAAATGAGACAAAGCTGGCCGCTTCGCAAGCACTTGCGAACTCAATAGGAGAGCAAACTATGACCATTACAGTAAATACTAACGTTTCGGCGATGACAGCCCAGCGTTACCTAAACAAAGCAACGGGTGATCTGAATACCTCTATGGAGCGTTTGTCTTCTGGTCAACAGATCAACAGTGCAAAAGATGATGCGGCTGGCCTACAGATTTCGAACCGATTAACGGCTCAGTCTCGTGGTCTTGACGTAGCAATGCGTAATGCCAACGACGGTATTTCTATTGCCCAGACAGCTGAAGGTGCAATGAATGAGTCAACATCGATTCTTCAACGTATCCGTGACTTGTCACTACAATCAGCAAACGGTACTAACTCTGCGTCAGAGCGCCAAGCTCTACATGAAGAAGTAGCGGCACTGCAAGATGAATTAAACCGTATCGCGGAAACAACATCATTTGGTGGTCGTAAACTGCTTAATGGTTCATTTGGCGAAGCATCATTCCAGATCGGTGCGAGTTCAGGTGAAGCGATCATCATGGGCTTAACCAGTGTACGTGCAGACGATTTCCGTATGGGCGGACAAACTTTTATCTCTGACCCTGAGAAAGCCAAAGATAAAGACTGGGGTGTACCAAGCGCAGCAAAAGATTTGAAGTTTGAGTTCACGACGAAAGATGGTGAAGCAGTGACACTCGATATTATCGCTAAAGAAGGTGACGACATCGAAGAGCTTGCAACTTACATCAACGGCCAAACAGACAAGTTTAAAGCGTCTGTAAACCAAGATGGAAGACTGCAGATCTTTGCCGCAGAGCCTAATTTAGAGGGTAACCTGAACATCTCAGGTGGTCTTGCAAGTGAACTTGGCCTAAACGGTGGTCCTGGTGTGCAAACAACAGTACAGAACATCGATGTTCGTTCGGTTGGTGGCGCTCAAAACGCGGTAGGTATTGTGGATGCGGCACTGAAGTACGTAGATTCACAACGTGCTGATTTAGGTGCGAAACAAAACCGTCTAAGCCACAGCATCAACAACTTGGCCAACATCCAAGAAAACGTAGAAGCATCGAACAGTCGAATCCGCGATACTGATTTCGCGAAAGAGACTACGGCGATGACAAAAGCACAAATTCTGCAACAAGCAGGTACTTCAATACTTGCTCAAGCAAAACAGTTGCCAAACTCTGCAATGTCACTATTGCAGTAGTGGTCAACCTTTTCACTAACGTAAACCTAGACGTAGGGTTAGTGGAAGTTTGACGGCAAACATAGGTGATTAGGTAATGGAGTTCTCTCTCT
The DNA here is from genome assembly GCF_006124995.1 of Vibrio sp. Hep-1b-8. Classification (GTDB taxonomy): domain Bacteria; phylum Pseudomonadota; class Gammaproteobacteria; order Enterobacterales; family Vibrionaceae; genus Vibrio. The sequence continues at coordinate 1,947 of NZ_QEWN01000029.1, read as the reverse complement.
CACTGCTCCATCACTGGAGTCACCTATGTAGCGCGGCAGCCAGGCTGTGATCATTTCTCTCGATCTCCATATTGGCATTGGCTACCAAATAGCCCCGGTTCTCTCAAAGGAAAAGGGGCTTTTCTTTTGCCTAAAGAAAACTATCTTCAAATTTACTCCCTCGACAGCGAAAACGCGCGTTATCGGCTGAAGTTCCTATTTCTTTAGCAATTAAGTTCATATCTGCTAACCGCATCAATCTGCTACGGTTAACCCCATTTTTTTATAGAAATTGACCAAATAGCTCTAAAGTTAATCAGATTAACGTCGCTAATAAGGTTACTTTGAGAGAACTAATTGGTTTGCCGAGACGTCGGAAACCTTTACCTCCGGTCTACGGAAATCAATAGGAGAACCACTATGGCGGTTAATGTAAATACAAACGTCGCGGCAATGACAGCACAACGCTACTTAAATAGCGCTTCAACTGCTCAACAAGCGTCGATGGAAAGACTTTCATCCGGTTTTAAGATCAACAGCGCAAAAGATGACGCTGCGGGTCTACAAATTTCTAACCGTTTGAATGTACAAAGCCGAGGTTTAGACGTCGCAGTACGTAACGCAAACGATGGTATTTCGATGGCACAAACAGCTGAAGGTGCCATGAACGAAACAACCAACATCCTACAACGTATGCGTGATCTATCACTTCAATCAGCTAACGGCTCTAACTCGAAGTCAGAGCGTGTTGCTATCCAAGAGGAAGTAACAGCACTGAATGATGAGCTAAATCGAATTGCTGAAACAACCTCATTTGGTGGTAATAAGCTTCTCAATGGTACGTTTGCAACTAAGTCATTCCAGATTGGTGCTGATAACGGTGAGGCGGTAATGCTAACCATGAACAACATGCGTAGTGATAACGTGATGATGGGTGGTAACAGCTATGTGGCAGCGAATGGCCAAGGCAAAGATTGGTCTGTGCAATCCGGTGCTAACGATCTAACTATTTCCCTAACAGATAAGTTTGGTGAAGCGCAAAATATCACTATCAATGCCAAAGAAGGTGACGATATTGAAGAGCTCGCAACTTACATCAACGGTCAAACTGACCTTGTGAAAGCGTCTGTTGGTGAAGAGGGTAACTTACAGCTATTTACAGATAATAATAGAGTTGATGGCGCAGCAACGTTTGGAGGCTCTCTAGCAGGTGAGTTAAGCTTTGGTGCAGCTCAAGCCGTTACGGTCGATACTATTGATGTTACGTCGGTAGCTGGAGCTCAAGAGTCGGTAGCTATTGTTGATGCTGCATTGAAGTTTGTAGATAGTCATCGCGCTGAGCTTGGTGCATTCCAAAACCGTTTCAATCATGCGATCAACAACTTAGAAAACATCAATGAGAATGTGAACGCATCTAATAGTCGAATCAAAGACACTGACTTTGCTAAAGAAACAACGGCATTGACTAAGTCTCAGATTCTTACTCAAGCTTCTAGTTCTGTTCTTGCACAAGCAAAGCAAGCGCCCAACTCAGCGTTGGGGCTTTTAGGCTAAAGAGCTGAACTCTTTAGAAACTTATAAAGTCATGACTTAAGTGAAAACCCGGCTTCGGCTGGGTTTTTTTTATCTCTCGACATCGTTCGTCGACCAAATTTTCCATAGAGTAGATAGAACAAAACCCAGCTAAAAGCTGGGTTTTATAAAGAATGGTGCGGAAAGAGAGACTTGAACTCTCACACCTTGCGGCGCCAGAACCTAAATCTGGTGCGTCTACCAATTCCGCCATTTCCGCATCGTATTCTGTAGTTATCCTGATAATTGGTAAAATCAAGATAACGTTGTATATGGTGGCTACGACGGGATTCGAACCTGTGACCCCATCATTATGAGTGATGTGCTCTAACCAGCTGAGCTACGTAGCCATAGTGATTAAGGATGGTGCGGAAAGAGAGACTTGAACTCTCACAC
>NZ_QEWN01000028.1 GCF_006124995.1 Vibrio sp. Hep-1b-8 | reverse complement strand
TAAGAGTCACCGATAGAGTCAGCCGTACAGGCGCCCGCCGTGATCAGACCCTGAGTTTCACCGTCGATAGAAATATAACATGGAGTTGGCATAGTAAAATCCTTAGAGGTTGTGTGTAATAACACTAACTCTTAGTCAAAAAGCGCGCCAAAATTAAAATGTATATATTTCAACAATTTAAGCATTTGTTAATATACAAGCTGAGCAACTTTTTGCTCGAATCGAGCAAGATCTTGCCCAGATCGAGCAAAAAGTTGCCCGGAGAGAAAAGTATTCTCTACACTGTCAGTAGCGCTTTGTCCTTATAATACGTCCCTATAAATCGCATAGAAATCGCATAGAAATCGTCTCGCCTCCGCAGGACTCGTCAATCTAACAAAGCGAATATGTTGATATTGAGGATTGTCCATATCTGCTAAGTACCTTGCACGATTCGAATGATAGGTTTTGATCGTCCACAATAAAATTGAATCTCTACTGAAAAATGATTTTCTCAGCGTTTCTCTATTGCCCGTGTTGGGCCACAACTCTTTGCCTGAAATTGAGCGGCTTAAAGCTCGTCTCACTGCATGAAAGAGGGTTCTCGACAATGAGTAGTCAACCCATACCACAGTATCAACGTTATGCCATTTAATGACACGCGTTCGATTGTAATTACCGTCCAGTACCCAGCTCGGCGCTTTCAGCTCATCTTCTAGGCGAGAGAAAAACTCCTCGTCACTGGACTCCTGCCAGTTCGGTTTCCAAAAAAGTCGATCCATTTCGATATGGGGGCACTCAAGGTGACGAGCTAGTTGGGCTGAAAATGTTGATTTTCCGCTACCACTGGTTCCGACTACATTGATCTTGTTCATGCCATTACTTGCCCAACTTGTTGAATATGCGCGCAGTAAAACATGTTAAATGTGCATTTTCAAACATCTAACCAATATTTGTTAACATTTCAGTCGTCTCGCTTCACAAAGCCTTCTAAGGGTAGCTAGCCACATGTATACAAAGTGAAGTATGATTGTTTTATTAGCGAAATAAATGGTTTGAGAGTGAACGCCGCTTATGGCAAATCTAAAAAATTCTGTGGCGAAAAACGTCAAGACAAAAGTCGCCGGCCAAACCCAGGATGACGTGGTTTATTGTCATATCTTTGATGCAATTCTAGAGCAGCGTCTACCTCCAGCAACAAAGCTGAATGAAGAAGCACTCGCTGAAATCTTTAGTGTCAGCCGCACCATCATACGTCGAGCGTTGCTGCGTCTATCGATGGAACAAGTTGTGAGTATTCGTCCTAACCGAGGTGCGATGGTATCTGCACCAACAAAAGATGAAGCGAAGCAGATCATCAAAGCGCGTGAGGTGATGGAATTGGCGATTACCGAATTAGCGGTTGAACGTGCCACACCAGCCAAAATTGAAGAGTGTCGCCGCTTAGTAGAGAAAGAGAACGACGCATTTGCCAACGGTGACTACGGTAAAGGGTTGCGTCTGTCTGGAGAATTCCATATCAAACTCGCTGAAATGGCCCACAATACGCCTTTGCTGGCATTCCAAAGGAGCTTAGTTTCTCAGACCTCTCTACTCATTGCTCAGTACGAAACTGGTAATCACGCCAACTGTTCGCTCGATGAACATTCCAACCTACTTGACGCTATAGAAGCGGGCGATGCCGCACAGGCTTTGTCTCTGATGCAGGAGCATATCAACCACATTCGGTCTCGGCTCAATCTTGACAGTAGCACTGCCTCTAATGATCTGCATGTTGTCTTCTCGGATATATTGAACCGTAAATAGTCTCTAACACTTCCCTCTGAAATGTAAAATCACAAGCCATTTCTTGTTTCATTTTTGTAAAATCAAAGTTGACCTTGGAGTCAAATCAACCAATTATTAACCCAAAGGTCAGAAAAAACATCGGAACATTAGTGTCAATGCACAAGGAGGTCTCTTGATTACTTTCAATGAAGTCGTGATTTTTTGGCCCTCATCAATCAGGACATGCATTTCCTCGTTAACATGGTCCATCTCTTCACGCATATTGATGATGTCTCTTGCGGAGTTTTCAATCGCATCGCTGACAATAGTCGTTAACGAGGTTGCGGTATGAGCCTGCTCTGCGGTTTCAGATGCGGTATCGGCGACCGTTGAAACCGATTGATATAGCTCGGTCGCAGCGGCGGCTACGGTCGTCAACTGGTGCCTTTGTGCTTCCAGTTTTTCTGCATTGGTATGCGCCGTCGCACCATTGGCCTGCGCTTTCTCACCGAGCGCTTCCGATGAACGATTCACATCTTGCACAATCTGTCGCAGCGACTCAGTAAAACTGTTGATGCCTTCAGTAATGTCAGCAAACTCACGATACTTAGCAGGCGCGAGTTTGTTAGTCAGGTCTCCATCACCCGACGCTAAGTCTTTTATCACCTCGGTCAACTGAGAGATAGGCCTGATTACCGTCATCGCCAACACAGAGACAATAACAATTGAGATGATGATATCGAGCACGATAAGCTCAATAATGCTGGTATTCAGCGAACTAGCCAACTTGGCATCCAAAGCGCCAGTATCAAAGTAGACCACCACTTCACCCACTGAATGCTCCTCACCATATTCGACAATATCAGACTGGCTCTAAGGCTGTTTTCAGCGAGAAATTGGGCTTTATTCACTACGTCGACGGTTTGCCGCTGTTCACCATTCCCTTGCTGAGTGAGGAACAGTAGATCCTTGCCTTCATTGTCTACTAACTGAATCGCTGCTATCTCTGGCAAATTGAGCTCTGCGGATATGGATACCTTGGCCGACTCCAGATCGAAATCCCATACCGATTTGGGCAAACTGATCTTCATTCGTTGGGTCGTATTTTCCACTGAATGTTCCAGTTCTTGATGCAAGTTAACTTTGAAACTCTGATATTTGATAAATGCTGACACGAGCAACACAAGGGTCAGAGCGATGATCACCTGAACTAGGAATACGAATTTTAATCTTTTCAAAACTGATCCCTTGGATGAATGAGACAGATAATTAAAAAGTAGTAATTGATTAATCAATAATCAAACAAAGTCATTAATGAGATTAAAATCTCATAAAATAAGGTTCGGGCCGACTCAAAGTCATAGGGGCTTATGCCATGATAAAAGCGCTAAACAAGCTCACAGGACTAGGTATGCCCGAAACGATGGTGATCGCCTAACAATTAGTCATGTTAGGCGTGTTTTTAACTGATTGGAGTTATCTTTAAAAGAGGCTTTGAAGATCGGTTAGATTTGTGGCCGCGCCGTTTCAATCGTAGACGGTGGTAAATGCGGCAAGACGATTTGCGGCAGCTCACCCGTCAAAGATTTGAGAAACTCGGTGATTTTGCCAGACTCATCGTTAGTCAGCTTTTGCCCCAACTGAACGTCTGCCATCACTTCTACCGCTTCTTGAAGATCCCACACTGAGCCGTCGTGGAAGTAGGGGTAGGTAAGCTCAATATTACGCAATGTCGGCACCTTAAAGACAAACTCATCGAACTCTTTGCCAGTAATTGCTTTGCGTCCTACATCTGTGTTGGCGGTTTCAAAAGGCTTCACTAACCCCATTTTTTGGTACATCTGCCCTCCGGCTAAGGGGCCGCTATGACACGCCGTACACCCCTTCGCTTTGAACAGCTCATAACCTTCCACTTGGGCTGTGGTGAGCGCGCTGTCTTCGCCTCTTAACCACAAGTCAAACGGTGCATTGGGGGTACGAAGCGTTTTCTCAAAAGTCGCGATGGCGTCCGTAACTTGCTCTAAGGTGAACTCTTCCACCCCATACGCTTGTTTGAACCAAGTGCGGTACTGAGGAATCGATTTCAAGGTGTCGATCGCCAACTGATGGGTAAATGCCATCTCTAGCGGATTCTCAATCGGCCCTGCTGCCTGCTCTTGAAGATCTTTGGCACGACCATTCCAGAACTGCACAAAGTTGAGATCCGAGTTAAATACCGTGGGTGAATTGATCGGCCCAATCGCCCATTTATGTCCAATAGAACTTGGTAGGTTATCCACCCCACCCTTGGCCACGTTATGACATGAGTTACACGAAATCGTGTTAGAGGCTGATAGTCGAGGCTCAAACCATAAGGTTTTTCCCAATTCAACTTTCTTCGCATCCAACCCAACAACCGGATCAATCACTTTGATCGGTTCTTGCGCCTGTCGTTCTGCCAAGGTCACAAATGACACGACAGATAAGAGACTCACTGCAATGATTTTTTTCATCGTTACTTCCTTTCTCGAGAGTTATTCCAATCTCACTAGAGTTGCGCATTTCTTGACCGATGCGCTTTGGCAAGTAACTTAAAGCAAACGATTTTGCGGTGATAACGCAAAAAAACGATGGTTTTTATGACAAAAATCGATGTTAAAAGCGCGTAATCTGCACAAAGCTTGTGCAATCTTTCATCGCGCGCGTCGATTTACTATTTGTTTACATTTTTATAAAGAATGTAATCGACGCCTTTGTTGATGCAAATCAAACAAAGAAACCGTGGAAGACCTCGCTTGTTTAGTGACTTAGCCATTACGACAGCTCTTATGGTTAAACGCGTATTTTCAATGCTCGCTGCATAGTAGTGCAACTACAAATTGTATTTCACCATTTTGGAGATATGACTCGAGTTTTATTGGGCGAGTTTGGCTGTGATATATTTATTTAGCACTCGCTGCATTAAATCCATTCTCACAGGTTTAGGAACAACATCGTTGAAACCCTGTTCAATGTAGTGCAACGCATCTCTATCTGAGTTGTTGGCGGTTAAGGCGACGATCGCCGTTCCTGGAGCTAAGTTTTCCCTGCGGATGGTTTTCATAGCCTCTATGCCATCCATCACCGGCATTTGGATGTCCATAAAAACAATATCAAAATGGTGCTGTTTGAGAATATCTAAACACTCTTGTCCATTGCCTGCGGTAGTCGTCTCGACCTGTAGGGTATTCAGCATCTTTTGTGCAACGATCTGATTGACTCTCATGTCCTCAACAATCAGAGCAGAGAGCCCTGTACTATTCGGCGCAACATCAATGTTCGCACTCTTTTCCTGCCCTGTATTTCTGCTACAAACTGCGTTAATTAAACTAAAAATATCGTAGGGTTTGGTCAGCTTTGTCACCCACTCCGAATCAGGGGCAGCGACGTGAAGATCGCCAATCACTATGCACGGTTTCCCCTCCGCAATCGCATCGTTGTCACTGAATCCCTGAGCGCCACTGAGGTAGTGAACTGTCAGCTCTCCGTTGTCGTCAAACAATCCAAGTTGGTTCAGCTCTGACGAAATTAACCTTTGTACTCGGATATCTTGCGCGACAACTCGTATGCGCTGATTGCGAATCTGTGGACAGAGAATCGTCTTTTCTCCTTCTACTACAACGGGGATGGATACGTTGAACTGTGTTCCTTGCCCAAGCTCACTTTGCACCTCTAATCTACCCTTCATCATGTTGATAAGTGACTGACATATAGATAACCCCAATCCCGTACCACCGTACTTCCTCGTGATTGAGTCATCTGCCTGAACAAACTCCTCAAACACCTTATTAAGTTGTTGTTGCGACATTCCAATGCCAGTATCAGTCACAGATAACTTTAGATAGCGTTGTTGGTGTAAGGTCTCAACCGATAACGATACATCCACATATCCGCTATCAGTAAACTTGAGGGCGTTATAGCTAAGATTATTGATGATTTGCAGTAACTTCGTTTTGTCACCAACAATCTTGTAGTCCTTCTCCATCGGTGAGCAAAACATAATCTCAACATCGGGTTTGTTGGTTTCAACAAAAATGGTCTTGGATAATTTGATGAGTTCACTACAGTAGAAAACGTCTCGGTCAAGCTTCATCTTGCCCTGCTCGATCTTACTCAAATCCAGCACGCTATTGATGAGCTTTAGTAAGTGTTTCCCAGAGTCATTAATCATTGCCACAAAACTGCGCGTCTGCTCGTCTGTGTTGAGGTAATATTCTTTGTGGCTCAAGCCGATAACCGCATTGAGTGGTGTTCGCATCTCATGGGACATATTGGCAAGAAATCGCGCTTTAGCCGTCGCGCTTTGCTCGGCAAGCTTCTTAGCCTCTTCCATTTTATCCGTGCGCTCTTTTAAGTCTCGACTCAGTTTAATTTGATTGAGATACATCCATGAAATCACACCAACCATCATTGCCAAACAAGCAGAAATGACCGCGAGATAGGTGTATTGCTGGCTGTAGAACTGCTGTTTCTGTTGTACAAACATCATCTGATTTTTTTGCACTTCAGAGACGAACGATGACATATAAACATTGAGTTGCGAGTAGAGGCTATTTAACTGAGTCAACACGGTTTTCATCTTCAGCTCACTCTCATCCAACGTCATCTGATCTAGATTGTTGCCTAGCGCATCTAATCTGGCACGAATCGATGCTAACTTCTTTACGTCACCAAACTGTTGGTGAATCTGAACGGTTCTCTCCGCATGCAAATCTTGTAATATACTGGAGCGATAGACGCGCGCCTTCATCTTCATTCTCGCCAAAGACCGTTCCGAGCGGTCACGTGAAAACTCAATAATTTCCAGTTTGAGCATCAATAACTTACCTTTAGCGGAGATGTTATTGTTCACGATTGTCACGTACGGCTGCGGCGGAATTCGCTGAAACTCGCTCATAGAATGAAAAAAGTAAACCACCATTACAATCAGTACCGCACATAGCACTGATGTAACAATGACAAATAAGCGCCCCTGCGTGAGGAGTGGTTTATCCATATCTTTACTCAATGACCAGTTCCTTTACCTGCCAAACCGACAAACTATAGTAGTAGTCGTTTCTCAGTTCAGGATTCTCTGAAAATGGATACACAATAAAGAAGGGGCCTTTGTCGTCGATTGTCATCCTCTTTCCGGCTTCGTGAGTGGCAAGCAACAAACCGTACTTTTCGGCATCGGCGATCGGCATCGTCACCACGTAATCGTCCCAAGCAACTACCTTCAACGTTTCTCCCTCAGCACCGACATAATCAAGCACTGAGACAAGCTTAGGGCCGGTATACTCGACGATTTGTTCGACAACATGGTTATTGGTCATGATAGATCCTTGCTCTAGCGCGAGGATCATTTCTTCATCAAACACGACACCCTGATTAGAGTTAGATTGGGTGATATTGCCCGAAACCCAAAGAACTGGCTCTGATTTAGGGGCAGGAAGCGCATAAGCGAGATTAATGAGGCTAAGAGCTAAACTCAGTAAAGTGGTGTATCTGACACCGCGGATAAGTGCTGCTGACATCAATTCATTTCCTCCAGACCTAACTTTTTTATAGCCATGAGCAAAACTTCAATTAATTTCAGTATAGACAAGGTTTTCTACCACTAATAAAACTCACTTCGACATTGTTGATGCCAATATATAACGTTATGAAACCGATAACTTATAGTTAGGAGTGCAGGCATTGCGGCCTGCGACTTCTACCAACGACCTGTAAAAAACCCCGGAACAGGGGCCGGGGGATCTCAAGTGAGATAAAGAGCGGGAAATACCACGTTTGCATGAATCACGCCTACCGGATTAGCCGTCCGGTAAGCGGGATGGGGAGTGCGATTAATTAATGATCGCACCTTGTTCTACCCATGTACCGATCAAGGTTCGTTCGTCGTCGGTCATTTGTGTTAGGTTGCCAAGCGGCATCACTTTTGTGCCGAGAGCGGAGCAAACCTTTCGCGGGCAATGCTGGATCGGGTTCGCGGTTCTCTTCAATCGCACTGACCAGATTACGCTGAGCAGGCATGATCCCAGCGTACGCAACCGCCGGCGCTCTGATCTATGTTGCTTTCGTTATGATGAGCAGTATGCAGCACGTCGATTGGAAGGATTTCACCAACGGAGCACCAGCCGCCATCACAGCGCTAATGCTGCCTCTAACCTTCTCCATTGCTAACGGTATCGCACTTGGTTTTATCACCTATACAGTGCTCAAAGTCGCTACCGGTAAGACAAAAGATGTTTCCATCTCAATGTACTTCCTGACGGTGATATTCGTTGCCAAGCTCATCTATATCTAAACCTGATGCGCCGCAATTATTTCAAGCAAACACACCACTAGCCTGATACAAGATTCAGGCTAGTGGTCAACATACACATTTCGTGACCCTACGCATGTCGATATTCGTCAACTGATCGAACGCCATAAACGAGCGGCTTCCCGTTTAGCTAAAAAAGCCCTCGGTGAGTAACTGAACATTCGTACTCACTCAGTGCCAATCTGACAATAACCAGATTGGCACGCTATTCACTCGCCTTTTCTTAGGTCATTCGTTTCCTGAATAAAGCATTCATCAGCAATTCATCTCTGTCGATGCAAAATATCCATACTTTAAGCATGGAGAAAAAACATGGACAGCAATCCAAACAGAGCAATATCAACGCCAATGATCTGGTTTCATTGGCTAAGTGGAATTGGCATGATTTTGGTCTTAGTATCAGGACTCATCATGGATGATGACCCCAGCAACCTCTTGTTCAACGCTCACGTATCATTCGGCATACTGGTGCTGGCAGTGAGTATCCCTAGACTGATCGCACGACTCATGGTTGGTATGCCACAACCTGTTCCGCCGCGAGGCAAACTGGAAGATATAGCGGCTAAAATAGTGCTCTATTCCTTGCTGACACTCACCGTCCTTCTGCCATTATCAGGCATTGCGTTAACCCTTGGAGAAGGTGACGGTTTAAGTCTATTTGGTTTACCGCTAATGCTCCCCGGTAACGAAATAGAGTGGCTAGAGAATTTAGGAGAAGGGATTCATGAATTTGCTGGAGAAACGTTACTACCCGTGCTCTTGCTACTCCATGTCTCGGCAAGCCTGCTTCACCATTTCGTGAAGAGAGATAGCATTCTGCTAAGGATGTTAGGTCGCAGCTAGCGCTACTATCCCGACCCACTCGCGTGCCAACGGACTCTCTGAGGCACGCATCACTCACTTAGTTTACTGATTATAAATAACGGGTGGATTAGGGACAGCAGTACACTGTAGTAGCCTAGCTAGAATGGAGTATAGACAAGCGTTTAAACTATTTAAATGATCAGCAAACATCTGTGAATTGCATCGCGGCTAATTTTGGAGAATTGGATATGCTTAAGGCAACAACAATTAAGGAACTCAATCAAGATGAAAAAATTGATCATTCTGTTGCTGGCGGCTATGGCGGTCTTTAGTGTTCCATCCATCGCTTCAGAACGTGCCGATATTGGCTGGCAGTGGATCAAGCAGGGTGCATTAATCGTCGATGTTCGAACCCCGCAGGAGTTCGAAGCTGGGCATCTAGACAACGCTGTCAACTACCCCCTATCTCAACTGGCGACGCACTTTGCCAACATCGACAAAGAGAAACAAATCGTCCTCTACTGCCGGAGCGGAAACCGCTCAGGTCAAGCCTATCAATACTTAGTTTCTCAAGGGTTTACTAATCTGCACAATGCTGGCGGTTTGGTTGAGATGCAAAATGCTCAGTAACCTCTACTGAGCATCATCCTCTAAATCTGATACTACTTAACCAAACTCAGCAACTAAAAGGACATACGTGCTAGGTTAAGTGGACACACGGGGTTAAGTGGACACACACCATAAAGGATGAAAATGGTATGAGTTGTTGATACCTCCGTGGAAGGCTGGATTATTCCAGATTGTCGCATGTAGGCGACTTTCTTAACCTAAGTGAATCAAACACTACTTGGGGAAAAAGATGACAATCGCCAGAAAACACCAACTGTGTGTCGATGCCACACCTTACTATCATTGCGTTTCTCGCTGTGTCAGACGAAGTTTTCTATGTGGAAAAGACCCCGTTACCCAGCAGTGCTATGAACACCGACGGGCTTGGATTAAAAGAAAGATGTTGGCGCTATCGCAAGTCTATTGCATCGATATCTGCGCTTACGCCATCATGGCCAACCACTATCATCTAGTTGTGCATATCAATTGTTCAAAAGCCCTAAACTTATCTCATCAAGAAGTGGTTGAGCGTTGGAAGCAAGACCACAAGTTGCCAAGTTTAATAACGAGGTGGTTAGATGGGCAACTCACCAATAATGTTGAAGTCGAAGCATGTATGACTATTATTGAGTCGTGGCGAGAACGGTTATGGAACCTCAGTTGGTTTATGAAAGAGCTCAACTTTGACATTGCTTGCCAAGCAAACAAAGAAGACGAGTGTAAAGGCCATTTTTGGGAAAGTCGTTTTAAAAGTCAGGCCTTACTTGATGAACAAGCACTTGCTGCCACCATGGCTTACGTTGATTTAAATCCATTAAGAGCAGGGATAGCGAAGACGCCAGAGGCCTCAGACTATACATCGATTCAAGCGAGAATAGAGGCACTAAACAATCAGCAAGAAACGGCTCCTTACCTCCATCCATTTATAGGCAATTCGGCAGACATTCAACTCGATGGTATTCCATTTCGACTTATCGAGTATATTGAACTGGTTGACTGGACTGCACGTCAATTCCGAGAGGGCAAAGCCCAGCTAAGTAGAAGCATTCCACCAATATTAGAGCGTTTGAATATCAACAAGCGAAAGTGGCTTAATGCTTGTACAGAGTTAGAACGTCGCCGGGCGACCAGTATAGGCTGTATCACGAGCGCAATAATGGCCAAGCACGTGTTTAATAGAAAACGAATTAATTTGTTTCGATTGGACAGTTAGTTTTAGTGCTAAACTTATGATTTCTAACTAAACCTGACGGGTTTAGCGCTTCTCAATACCTCAAGAATCCCCATAAGACCTAACCAACACTAAAATCGCTGCAATATTGAAATGAATCTCAAAGTGCGTTGATAAAACCCACGACTAGCAAAGCAACTTTCACCAAACATAGCTGAACTCGTTACGGTGCCTGTCCCTGTAACAAAAAAGGCCCTTAGCAATTTAAGAGCCTTAATATCTGTTGTCTGTGGTTTAAAGGTGGGAATTAAGCGTTTTCTGCGTCTGCTACCATTGCTTTTGCTAGCGCTTCTGCGACTTTAATACCGTCGATGCCAGCAGATAAGATACCACCCGCGTAGCCAGCACCCTCACCAGCAGGGTAGAAACCTTTAAGGTTTATGCTCTGGAAGTCTTTACCACGTTTGATACACACTGGTGAAGACGTACGAGTCTCTACACCGGTTAGTAGACCATCTTCCGAGGCAAACCCTTTGATCTTCTTATCAAACGCTGGAATGGCTTCGCGGATTGCTTCAATTGCGAAATCTGGCAATGCTTTCGAGATGTCAGTCAGCTTGATACCTGGTGTAAATGATGGTTCAACATCACCAATCTGGCTTGGATCGCGACCTTTAAGGAAATCACCGATCTTCTGAGCTGGCGCATCGTAGTTTTCGCCGCCCAGTACATATGCGCCCGACTCAAGTTCACGTTGGAAACGAATACCTGCAAGTGGGTCTCCAGGGTAATCGCGCTCAGGGTCGATACCAACAACGATAGCACTGTTTGCGTTGCGCTCTGAACGTGAGTATTGGCTCATACCGTTAGTAACAACTCGCCCTTCTTCTGAAGTCGCCGCTACTACCGTTCCGCCCGGACACATACAGAAGCTGTACACAGTACGGCCATTCTTACAATGGTGAACCAGTTTGTAATCCGCGGCGCCAAGAATTGGGTTACCTGCGTTTGGTCCAAAACGAGCTTCATCAATCATCGACTGTTTATGTTCGACACGGAATCCCACAGAGAATGGTTTCGCTTCCATGTAAACACCGCGATCATGCAGCATCTCAAACGTGTCACGAGCACTGTGACCAACTGCAAGAACAACATAGCGTGAATGAATTTGCTCACCATTTGACAATGTAAGACCAGTAATCTGTTCACCATCCATGTGGATGTCATCGACACGAGTACTGAAACGAATTTCACCACCTAGCTCGATGATTTTCGCACGCATTTTCTCAATCATGGTAACCAGCTTAAAGGTACCAATATGTGGCTTACTGACGTATAGAATCTCTTCTGGTGCGCCTGCTTCAACAAACTCAGTGATCACTTTACGACCGTAGAAGTTTGGATCTTTCACTTGGCTGTATAGCTTACCGTCAGAAAAAGTACCTGCACCACCCTCACCAAACTGTACGTTTGATTCTGTATTTAGGGTGCGTTTGCGCCAAAAGCCAAACGTATCTTTAGTACGCTCACGTACTTCTTTACCACGCTCGACAATAATAGGGTTGAAACCCATCTGCGCGAGAACAAGACCGGCAAATAGACCGCAAGGACCAAAACCAATTACAACCGGACGCTCTGTTAGGTTCTTAGGTGCCTGAGCGACAAACTTATATTCCATATCTGGCGTTTGTTTTACATGCGGATCGCTAACGAATTGCTCTAAAAGCATCTGTTCGTTTTCAACAACAACGTCCAGAGTATAGATAAGTAGGATGTTTGCTTTCTTACGAGCATCGTAGCCACGTCTGAAGATATTGAAAGAGATAACCTGGTCAGCAGAAATACCAAGTTTCTTTGTAATCGCAGCGATTAACGCCTCTTCCTCGTGATCTAAAGGAAGCTTAATTTCAGTTAAACGTATCATGTTGATGTCTCGTAATCATAGGTGTCTTAGCCAGACCGAGAACGGCTAGCTCACAATGGCGCGCATTTTACGAGAAATTGAATTGTCTGTCATACTAAATCAGTTTGGTGGACTCATTTACACGAAGATTCGCTACACAGAATGTTGAATTTTGCCTTGGGATGAGTATTATCCCCATTCTTCAATTTTGACTAACTTAAGAGCGGATCGTCATGGCGTTTGTGGTAACGGATAACTGTATCCAATGTAAATATACTGACTGTGTTGCGGTATGCCCTGCTGATGCCTTCCATGAAGGGCCAAACTTTATGGTCATCAACCCGATCGAGTGTATCGATTGTGGTCTGTGTGTTGACGAGTGTGATGCACATGCGATCTTTCAGGAAGACGAAGTGCCTGATGATCAAACTATCTACATTCAATTGAATGCTGAGTTAGCAGAGCTGTGGCCAGTTCAGACTGAAGTAAAACCAGCCATGGACGAAGCTGAAAAGTGGAATGGTGTGCCTAACAAACTAGACATGCTAGAGAAATAGAGCGAGACCACTGCCTCGCTGAATCGAAAACTGCGTCTTAGCTGTGCTGACGACGCAGGTTATCGAGAATAATTCCCGTCGCCATTGCCACATTCAATGATTCGGCACCACCGAAAGCGGGGATAGTAATCTTATCTGTCACAAACTTAGCGGCCTGCTCTCGGACGCCGTGAGACTCGCTACCCATCAGTAAAATACCCTGCGCAGCGAACTTCGTACTATGTACACTCTCGCCTTCTAAAAACGCACCATAAACTGGCAGGTTCGCTTGCTCAAGATACGCAGGCAGATCGAGCTGACTCACCGTCACACGACCAAAACTGCCCATAGTCGCACTGATGGTTTTCGGGTTATATGGGTCAGCACAATCAGTGCTGGCAACAATGTGTTTAATGCCATACCAGTCAGCGACACGAATAATGGTACCCAAGTTGCCAGGATCAGACACACCATCTAAAGCAATCATCAAACCTTGCGCTTTTGGCACTTCAACACTTGGGATCTCAACCACAGCAATCGCCGCATTGTTACTCACCAGCGTACTCGCTTTAGTCAGTTCATCAAGTGATGCCTCAATACACTCAAAGCCACTTAGCTCCTGATCATGCTGCGCCAGAAACTCACCCGTAGCAAAAATCTGCTTTACGGTCAGTTCGCTATTGGCCAACTCAAGAACATTCTTTTCACCCTGGACCAAAAACAGACCATGCGCCTTGCGCTGTTTCTTTTGGCCTAAAGCTCGAAGTAATTTAAGTTGGTTTTTCGAAATCATAATCTTTCCAGAGTGAAATTGGGGTGTCCCGGATAAAAGCGCAAGGATTATAGATGAAAGCGATTTAACCTGCCACCTGCTTACTGCTCATGGGTCATTTTTGTTGCCACCGCAAAACGGTTCCAGGCATTGATCATGATCACGTACATTTCAATGTTTTGAGCGCACGCCTGTGGGATAAATGCCAATGGAATTCGCCAACTCGTTAAGGTAACATTGCCGACCTTTTTTTAATGGTAGGAGGTTCGAATGTTTATTGGCTTTGACTATGGAACGGCAAACTGCTCGGTAGCCAAAATTGCGCTTTCTGATCATCCGCACTATCGCGCAACAATGCAACTGTTATCAGAACAGTTGGAAGTGGATATCAGTTTTGAGGACATGACCAATGCGATCGAATCACCAAAACAGAAGATGACAGAACTGGTCAAAGAAGCCGTTGAACAAGGTGGCATCACGCCTGATGCTATCTTTATGACTGGCGGTTCCGCTCGCTCTCCTATTTTGCGTAACGCTGTTCAACAAACCCTGCCTAACATTCAGGTTGTCAGTGGCAACTACTTTGGCTCGGTGACCGCTGGGCAGAAGTCTGCTTTAAATAACAAATCGTCTCAAACGAAAGCTTGAGACGATTTACATTGTAAATCGGAATTATTAAAGTCTTTGAGCTGACTCGTAAATGGACAACATCACCTCTGTTTAGCAAAAGGTTTCAAATTCCTACATAAAATTCATTATTTTTGTCTCGCTTTTTGCACTTGAACGAAATTTTCCAAATTAAAATGCGAAAAACCTATCTGATTAATCTACACTTTTTGTCGATTATCATTTCTTACATCGCAGTTCCTTAGGGGAAAACATCATGAGAATTTCACCTTTAGTGTTAGCACTACTCTCTGTCAGTGGTACGGCAGTAGCGTCTAGTCCAACAAAGCCATTCGCAGATACTATTTATGTTGGCGGCGATATCATTACCGTTAACGACTCCAACCTAACCGCTGAAGCTATCGCGATTAAAAATGGTCGCATCTTAGCGGTTGGTAAAAAATCAGAACTGATGGCGTTGCGAGATGATCATACCAATATTGTTGATTTAGATGGAAAAGCCATGATACCTGGCTTTATCGATGGTCATGGACATGTTTTTAACACTGGGGTTCAAGCGTTGTCTGCCAACTTACTTGCCGCTCCAGACGGAAACGTAAGTGACATTTCATCCTTACAAAAAGCACTAAGCTCTTGGGTTGCAAAGCCTGAAAATAGCAAACATGGAATCATTCTAGGCTTTGGCTATGATGACTCACAGCTAAAAGAACAAAGGCATCCTACTCGTCAGGAGTTGGATGTGGTGTCTAAAGAGCTACCGATACTGATTATTCATCAGTCCGGACACTTAGCAACCTTGAACAGCAAAGCATTGCAACTCGCAGGCCTAACAGCAGAAAGTACCGACCCAGATGGGGGGAAAATTCGCAGAGAGAGCGACGGAAAAACACCGAATGGGGTACTAGAGGAGACCGCTTTCTTTGGCACCTTACTGCCGCTAATGGCCAAACTCAACGCAAAAGAAAATGAAGTTATTTTTAAAGCGGGTATGGAGTTATACGCGAGTTTTGGTTACACCACCGCACAAGAAGGGCGTGCTTCGACGTCTGCCGTGAAAACCATGTATGACTTAGCTCAACAAGGAAAACTCCCGATCGATGTGGCCGCGTATCCTGATATTCAAGTAGCTAAAGAAGTCATTGCTCCACCGTATTACTCAAGCGAATATTCTAATGGATTTCGAGTGGCAGGCGCTAAGCTTAACCTCGATGGTTCTCCTCAGGGCAAAACCGCGTGGCTAACAAAACCTTATCTCATTCCACCAGTTGGTCAAGAGAAAGGCTACAAAGGTTATCCAAGCATGAGTGATGAAAAAGCTGCCGAATTCATTGAGTTGGCGCAACGCAATGGATGGCAGTTGTTAACCCACGTCAACGGTGATGCCGCGATTGACCAGTTACTTAACGGAATTGAAGCAAGTGAAAAAATCCACGGTATCGCAGACCGAGGCTTTGTCGCGATACATGCTCAGACTGCTCGTAAAGATCAGGTTGAGCGATTTAAACAATTGGGCGTATTTCCTTCGTTTTTTCCAATGCATACCTTCTATTGGGGTGATTGGCACATGAACTCTGTTTTGGGCAAAGGACGTGCAGAGAATATCTCCCCTACAGGTTGGGCGCGAGACTTGGGAATGATCTATACCTCGCACCATGATTCGCCTGTAGCTCTGCCTAATTCCATGCGAGTCTATTCCGCAACCGTTAATCGTGTCAGTCGTACTGGTCATGTGTTGGGGCCAAAACAACGTGTCTCAGCACTGGACGGATTGAAATCGCAAACCTTGTGGGCAGCGATTCAATACAAAGAAGAGAAAAATAAAGGATCACTAGAAGTAGGTAAACTCGCTGACCTAGTTATTTTGTCTGAGAATCCACTGACAGCAAAACCTGAAACACTGGCTGATATCAAAGTGTTGGAAACGATAAAAGAAGGTCAAACGGTATATTCAAGTGCTCAAAACGTCGCTTCGGGTAGCTGTGTAAACACCAAGCGATGTCAGGAAATCGCCACCGCTACGATGATTTCAGCAGGGCTATTGCATCATTCGCATTGATGCGCTCGCTTTGTCACCAACAGATAGGAAGCCACTTGGGCTTCCTATCTTTTAAACACTGTGAGTTTTACTTGTGTTCGACGTAAATAAGCTCTGACACGTTGAACCCATTCTGCTGAGCCAATCGCTCAAACTTTGCTTTGACATCAGGGCTAACGTCTGGCTTGCGCGACAATAACCACAGATAATCGGTATTTGGACCTGATACAAATGCGTAGTCGTAATTCTGTTTATCTAATTCAAACACCACGTATGAGCCATAAAAAGGACCAAAAAACGAGACTTTCAGATAGCCCTCATTCTCGCTGTTGACGAAGTAGGCCTTTCCTTCAGCCTGCTTCCACTCTTTGTTCTCAGCCGAATAGCCACGGTTGATGACCGATACGCCACCGTCAGGGCGCATAACATATTCGGCAGTTACATCGCTTAAACCACGCTCGAACGAATGATCTAAACGAGCCACTTCGTACCATTTGCCTAGGTAACTATCGAGCTTAAAATCGCTAACAGGTTGAACGTTTTGAGGCATACCCAAACAGCCCGCGAGTGACAGTAGAGCGATGCATAGCAATAAGTGCTTCATGGTTTACTCCGTTAAAAAACCAATAAGTGACTGTTGATACGATGATTTTTCATAATAGCTCATTTGCCAACGACAATGATTATTTATAAACAACTTTGAAGCGTTCTAACACCAACATCATCTCTTGGGTCGGTTCAATGCCCAGTTCTGCACACTCTTTACTAAAAAAGTCCCAGTGTGCTTCTCGCCACCATTGAAGAGACTTATCTCCTTCCCTCTCTTCTGCAGCAAACTCAGCGCTGACATCACAATACTTAGCGGTACTCACTGAACTGATTTCAACGATGCAAACTGGATTTCCATGCCAGTCAGTCACAACTTGAAGATGGCCGACCTGAGGCATCGGCTCGCCTTGGTGACGATACCAATACTCCATGCTGCATGACGCACGTTTCTCACCGCGAAGGATCAGATCAGCGCATAGGTTGGCGTTATACTCATCATTACAATAGTAATCTGAACTAAATGAGGTGTGCTGTGCAGCAAGCTCTGCAGGCAATGAGTTTAAATACTGATCCAGATAGGCCTGACTTCTTTCATCCATGATTTTCGATACTCCAATAAAAACAAAACCTTGTATATAAAGAAACGACGTCTTTCACTGGCTATTGTGCCTTAAACATCAGAGCTAGTTCAAACCGATTCGTTGTTCTTATAGCGCGACAACTGAAATTGGAAAATTGGAGGGACACGCTTTAACAATTCATTTCTAAACTCTATTCTTGGTGTGTGATGAGATGGTCACCTCTATCTCGGCATCGCAATGTGCCATGATTAACTTTTGACAGAATCAAGGATAAAGGTGACCAACATGAAATATAGGCTTATTAGTATCGATTTAGCAAAAAATGTGTTTCAGATTGCTGTATTCGACCGACAAAACAGACCGGTTTCGAATTGCCAAGTACGCCGAAATAGATTGTTGGACACGTTAAGGCAATATGCTCCAACCACTGTTGTGATGGAAGCTTGTTACAGCTCAAATTATTGGGGGCGTGCAATTGAAAAGCTTGGGCATACGGTGAAGCTCGTACCTGCTCGAATGGTTAAAGCG
>NZ_QEWN01000027.1 GCF_006124995.1 Vibrio sp. Hep-1b-8 | reverse complement strand
GTCTATCGCTTTGGCTTCGGGAACGGCTTTGGCAGCTAACTACGCGATTGAAGCTCGCGGAGATGCAATGGGTGGCGTTGGCGTTGTCTCGGCAAATTTTCTAACTGCTCCTTTCTACAACCCAGCACTCACTGCAATCTATCGTCGTAATGATGACGTTGGCATGATCACACCAAGTTTTGGTTTATCGTATAGCGATGAACATATGATGGTTGATGATCTTGAAAAAGCTTCTGACTTAATAGCGGCTGCATCTAATAACATTTCAAGTATCGATATTAACGAACTTGATGCCACGTTAAAGGCTCTCGACGGAGATATTGCTAAATTAGAACTTGGAGGTGTAGTAGCATTTGCCATTCCTAACCGCTATATAGCAGCTAATATTTTCGGTAAAGCATACGCTGAATCATACGCTACTCCACAAATTGCTAACGATAGTACTAACAGCAATAGCGATCTGCGCATACTAGAAAACGCACAAAATAGCACAGTCAACGCTGTCTCTGTAGGTGTTACTGAAGTCGGGATCTCATTGGCAAAATATCAAACGTTCTTAGGTCAGCATATTTCGTTTGGTATCACACCTAAACTACAGCGTATCTATACATATGTTTACGAGGCGAGTTTCACCAATTATGACATCAAAGACGTCCGCGACAACGGAACGGGTGAAACGATGTTTAACATGGATGCTGGCTTCTTATGGTTTTATGGTCCATTACGTGTAGGCTTCTCAGCTACAAACCTAGTGTCCAGAGACATTGAAACACTGACTATTCCTTCCTCAGTAAGTGGAAAGTCGGCCATTAGTTACTCATACCAGATGAGACCACTTTATACCGTGGGTGTTGGATTGGTTGCTGATTACGCAACGATTAGTGTTGACTACGATTTAAATGAAGAAGAGCGCTACACCAATTTTAACGACAACACTCAGATGTTAAGAGTAGGTGGTGAGATTGACATCATGCGCCAGTTAAAACTGCGTGCAGGTTGGAATCGCAATCTGGCTTACGACAATCTAGATGACACAGTTACTGCTGGTATCGGCTTGTCTCCATTGAACCTATTCCAACTTGATATAGGTGCGAGTTACACCAACGAAAATTCAATGGGAGCCTACATTAACTTCCTGACAAGCTACTAACTAAATCGTTAGGGTAGGTCACTAGCCTTTCTCTGTAATTCGTACTATAGTCGGCTCCTAAAATATCAGGAGCCTTTTTTATGTTTGACGATTTGCCACCACTGACACACGAACAACAACAAAAAGCAGTCGAAGAAATTCAAAAACTAATGGCAGAGGGCATGAGTACAGCACAAGCGATTAAAGTTGTCGCTGAACAGATTCGAGAAAAAGCTGCCAACCAGTAATCGACGAGAAAATACTAAACATTATAAAGAGAGCAGGGAACTGCTCTTTTTTTATTTTCAGCCCTAAACCACCTACTTCAGTAGGTGGTTATCATCCGTTTCGGCTTTGCCTGTAAAACTACTCATGCTAAATGCGTCTTTGATTTTTCCAGAAGTCAAAGAGGACAAATAACATGAGTAGATACAATCAAGCTTCCCACGTATTTTGGCGATGTCAATACCATATAGTGTGGACTCCAAAGTATCGATTTAGGATCTTGAAGAACAATATAGGTAAAGAAGTTTATCGATGTATTTATGTTTACTGTAATCAACTTGGATGTGAAGTAGTAGAGTTAAACATACAAGTTGACCACGTGCATTTAGTAGTAAAGATTCCACCAAAGCTATCGATATCCAAGTTGATGGGGGTATTGAAAGGCAAAATAGCCTTAAAGCTATTTAGTAAGTTTCCTCATCTTAGGAAGAACAGGCTTTGGGGTAATCACTTTTGGCAAAGAGGCTATTTTGTCGATAGTGTTGGAATCAATGAAGAAATCATACGCCGATATGTAAGACATCAAGAGAAGCAAGAGCGAGTAGAGCAGCACCAGTTGGCGTTGGATTAAACAAAGGCCCCCTTTTAGGGGGCTCACACAAAGCCACCTTCTTTAGAAGGTGGTAATTTACACCTGTTAGACCAAGGCGCACTATAACTAAATCTCCATACCGACAAACAATAACGAAAATCCTCCACTCCGACGTACGTAGCTCAATCAACTAAAAATCATCGATTCTGTAAGTTGCTGAAAGTCTGCTCGGTAATGGCTAGTGATTATCGGTTGTTTAATTATTTCAATAACTTAGCGTGGCATTTTGTGCTATTGGCGATTACCAATAAACATGGTTTGTAATTAAATTACATAAATGAAAGTGCTGTGTGCAAGCGCTTACTGTCACCCAGTGTATTGTTCTGTGGGGTTGCGGCGTAACGATTCCCGTATCGTAATTACATGGTATCGATATGCTGTTTGTTTACAGAAGTTTGGTGTTGTGGTTTGAAAGTACTGAAAAAACGTCACACTAGTTGATGAATTGGATTCCATTTTGTGATGTCTCTGATAGGCTTAGAAATATAGTGAATCACAGGAACACATAATGAACCTACGAACTAAATTCAGCCTAGCCGCTGTTTTTTTGGCTATAACTGCCTCGCCAGTAATCGCGAAACAACAAGACGTTATCGCAGAGTCTATTGCTTTGCCCACGCTAGAGGTGGCGAAGCAAAAGCAACTTTCTTTGACCCTTCGAGGAGTAGAGTGCGGCAGCAGTGAGTATTTCGTCGATAATGAGAGTGTTAGTATTCTTGCGAATGGAACGCCCCTGGAGTTTGCAAGAACTTGTCATGGCGATATTCTGAGGTTTACGCCTGTTAGCCGTAGCGAGAACGATCTATTCGTCGAAATACTGCTTTCAAATCGCAATTTAAACCTACGTTATATGGCCGGCGCGCGCTCATATGCTTACAACGATTGGCAATTAGCGCCGGTTAAGCAAGCTCTAAAATAGTGACGCTGTAACAAATTTGATGGGGTATTAGGGGTTAATTACCTTTTCTGGTTAATCCCTAAACCATCGGGTGTAACATGCGCGTTACGGTGTAACTTGTGTGGTAAGGCTAACGCACATCATAATCGGTAAATGACATACAGAGAAAGGTGATTGCTGACATAGCTTTTGAACAATGGTTAGAGTCTCAGGGAAAAGAAAATGAATTTTGGACATGTGCTTACCACGCTATGCAGTTTAGTCGCGCTTAGTTGTTCATTCGCTTATGCAGAAATTGAAATTCCAGCACATTTGGGACTTAAATCCACTACTGCAATAGAAGCATATACAAGCTTTATGCAAAAGTTTGATCAGTGTGGGGACAAAGAAAACCGCACGAATAACCCATATCCGATCAATGATTGGCTGCTTTCTCTACCACGAGAAAAACAAGCTAGCGTTGTGGTTTATTTATATAGCTTGGCAGAGTCAAGATGCCTGGATTCTGAACGAGATAAGCTTATCGATACTCTTGAAAGCGAAAATGAACAACACGCTTTAACTATGTTGAAAAAAGAAGGTTGGTTGAATATCCCTGTTTACGGAGAGCTAGCCACAAGCAAACAAGATAAAGCGATAATTAAATTGACCGAAGACGATAAGAAAGCACTGACTCAACTTACTGAGCAACACTATTTGCCTTTTAACGGCATAGGTATGGGAGAATTACTCTTCAAGTTCAGGCATGACTAAACGACGAGCCCACATACGTGTAATGCCGATCATTTAAGCCTTAACTGATCGGCATTACCTGTTAGGCCCTATTTTTTTGGTTTTCCATTTTTGATTATTTCGTCAAAAAGCTCGTAAGCATTAGTGGATGGATTGGCTTCAATAAAGTGTGTTTCTTCATCGTCATGCTTATCTTTTAATGCAATAGCACGTTGTTTTGCCTTTTCATAACAACCTAAGCTATTCAAGGTTTTGAGGCAAACAGATTTACTCTTATCTTTATCATACCCATCCAAAACTTGCTCAAGTTTCTTTTGCATATCATGCCTATGTAAACCAGCGGTTTGATTGGTTATGTAAAGATAAGGCCAAAGTTCAAAGCACGGATTGGAATAAGCTACCTTAATTTTATTTCCTTTAGCCTTGTCAAATGTCGCGGGCATTCTCTTGTGATCATCTCTATCGAAAACAGCCCAAATCTGATAATTTTTATCCAAAGGATCCTTAGATCTTCGGTAAA
Source organism: Vibrio sp. Hep-1b-8 (assembly GCF_006124995.1). Lineage (GTDB taxonomy): Bacteria > Pseudomonadota > Gammaproteobacteria > Enterobacterales > Vibrionaceae > Vibrio. The sequence goes on along the minus strand of NZ_QEWN01000027.1, from coordinate 18,896 downwards.
TTCTCTCTTGGTTAGCTTTCTCTTGTACACAAGAATCAACTATCGTATATGGAACGCCTGCAGCTGGGACAAGTCTTATACTCACTAGCCCATTACCATACATGTTACTGAAATCTTGTATAAAATGAGGTTCAGTATTTTGACCTTCGCAAAAAGCGATAATTCGTACTCGTGGTTTTTTAGTTGGTTGATTTCTTCTTTTTATGGAGCGGCTTGGTCTAATTTTTCTCGCCATTAGCTTCAGCCCCCCAAATCTTTTCAAAGCTATCAACCAATCCTAGGAAAGGTACTGCACCAAATCGTCCATCTAAATAACCGTTTCTTACATTTGAACGCTTAGGAATTGAGTAATCAGAAAGCGGAGCTAGGTTAGTACTACCATCTATACACTTCTCCGTTAGCCATATCTCATCTTTTCTGAAGCCAGCAAAGTTCAAGAGCTGTGTTTCATGTGTAGTAAAAATCAGCTGAGCGCCTTTTCCGTTTATCTTCTTGCAATTAAACAACTCAACAACTTTCAAAGAAAGGAGTGTATGTAAACTTGATTCTAATTCATCAACAACAAATACTCCGCCTTGACGCAGTACCATAAAAACAGATACGAGCAGAGAAATAATAGCTCTAGTACCAAGACTTTCATTGTTAAAACTAAACTCTACAGGTTTGTTCTGACTATCATGCCTAGTGATTACGATGCGATATTCGGTGTTGGTTAACAATTCACTTTTTAAGCCTTGAAGCATGTCTTCATTTTTATCATTGGCGAGAACTCCAACTAAAGCGTCCGCTAAGCTACTTCGCATGTTGTGCATTTCAGAGTCGACTTCAACTTCTGTTATTTTTAATTCAGCCGCGCCAACGTCAATAGCTGACAAAAACTCAGAAATTTCTGATTCGAGGTTGTACTTCTTAATTTGTTTCGCAATATTTTCTTCGTTCTTAGAACTAGAAAACCTAAATTTATAAGAAGTTTCAAAGTAATCAGATATTTCGCTACATATTTCGTGCTTGCTCGCCGCCGCTACCGACATAAATAGCTGACTTTTATCAACAATATCTGATATAGCTTTGTTATTACCCTTAAATGCTTTGTTGAAATAATATTCAGAGTCTTCGTGTTCAATATCTCTATGAAAAAGAACAGTCCGAGACTTTCTGCTTACATATGAAAATGAGTACAGCCATTCGCTAGTAACAGTGTCGCCTTTAACAGCATAGCCATAATGGTAGTGCTTATCGTTCAAAACGAAATCGATATCGAAAGTACTTTCGTGATCTGCATATCCTTCCTCTAGTCGGAAAACAGGAACGTTGACATCATCAAAACCACGTCTTCTAGTAAAAAGGATACTTTGAACAAAGAACCTTAATGCAGAAATCATGTTCGTTTTACCTGAGCCATTAGCACCGTAAATAGCAGTGATAGGTAGAACTTCAGCTCGAGCAGCTGGACTAATAAAGACATTGTGGTTTGATTCCACTTTACTACTAGTAGCGGTCATCAACAGCTCTTGGTAGGAACCTACAGACTTAAAGTTCTCACAACCAAATCTTAAAATCATCTTTAATACACCTTATTTCTACTTGTAAGCGTAGTTTTTAGCATTTTTTTTCAAAAATCAAGCTTACAAGGTGTTGCTTGGTCGTTTTTTGAATGAATTTTTAGTTTTTGAGAAATCACAAGTAGGAATAGGTAGAAAACGTAAGACTTTCACCCCGTATTACTATACGGGGTTGACTCGCTAACGCTCAAACACTGGCGCACTGCGTTTGCGGAACGTAGGGAAGGGTAATCAATGCTATGCTCGCTGCTCAGTCTTCGCGACTGCGCATAGCGTGTTTGGCTTCTCTGGGTTGCAGTGGCATTGAGCGCCACTGGTGCGGTTAGTCTCTGCGAGGCTGGATTCTAGCGGTGATGAGGTGTTTTTGTGGCATCAGCGAGTGAGATATTGTCCCACAGTGATATTCGTTCATTAACACCAACCCTGACTTGAAGTGAATACAAGCGATTTGATAGGCTCGATGGACGTATACAACCGTTTGAATATTTAACGATGCCACAACCTTGTTACTTAACCATAATAGGAACCAATCAAGGGTGATCGCCGAGATCCCGTTTTTTTATATTTTTCTTAAAGGTCAACCTCATGAAAAGCTGACGAATGTTGCTACGTATGACTGGGAGGGCTTTTCAAAAGTAATGCTTTCCGCCAATGACATACAGAGAAAGGTGATTGCTGACATAGCTTTTGAACAATGGTTAGAGTCTCAGGGAAAAGAAAATGAATTTTGGAAATGTGTTTACCACGCTATGTAGTTTAGTCGCGCTTAGTTGTTCATTCGCTTATGCAGAAATTGAGATTCCAGATAATTTAAGCTTAAACACAGTTGAATCAAGGATTGCTTACGTCAATTACATTGTGAAATTTAGAGAGTGCAATGATAAAAAACTACGCAAGAACAATCCGTATCCAGTTAATGATTGGTTGATATCTTTGCCAAAAGAAAAACAGAACAGTGTCCTTGTGTATCTGCATAGCTTAACTAGCTATAACTGTGTTTTAGGTGAACAAAATAAATTGATTCAAACCTTAGAACATAATGAGGAATCTCGAGCTTTGGCAGTGCTTGAGCAAGAAGGATGGTTCGAGGCTCCTGTCTATGGCCACTCAGCCTTGAAGCATAAAAAGAAGTTCGAAGGTATAAAATTAACAAAAGAAGATGAACAAGCGCTAAAGCGACTTGTTGAACGAAACTATTTACCTTTCGATGGGATCGCCATGGGAGAATTGCTGATTAAGCTGAGAAGTGCCGACGACTAGTTATAGCAAAACCCACATAGATGGGCTTTTTTGTGACATCAGCGAGTGAGATATTGCACCACAGTCATATACGTTCATTAACACCAAGCCTGTGACTTGAAGTACATGTATGACCTGTGAAATCACGAGCGCTTTACCACTGCTATCACAAGGTAGAGAACAAGAGTTTTGGGGGTGTGTCAGTGAAACTACTAGGTAACATACTGATGAGTGTAAGCATTTTACTATCATGTAATGTTAGTGCAGAAAAACTATACACTGATATAGCTGGCTATGGACAATTATCAGATATTGCTCAATCTGCTGTTCGAGACTTTGATGATAAAGTCGGTTTTTGCTTAGAAGAAACTCGAAACAATAACCCGTTTCCTGTTAGTAAATGGCTTATTGGATTGCCACAAGACAAGCAAGGAAGTGTGTTGATGTATTTGTCTAATATGGCGATGTTCAATTGCTCTGAAGACGCTCGAAATAAATTAGAGTGGATGTTGAAGCAGCAAGGAGAAACCCAGTTTTTAGCAATGATTCAAGAACAAGGTTGGTTATCTCCACCGGTTTATGGTGAGTTTGTGAGTCCTGAAGATAGAAAACACATTCAATTGAGTGTCGATGACGAAGCTGATTTGAAGAAGTTGATAGAACGGCATTATCAACCATTCGATGTAATTCAAACTAAGTTAGCGTTAGACTTGCTGAAAGAAAGATAGCCCACGTACGTGGGCTTTTTTGTGCGTCACATTCAACGCACATTACAACTGAAAATACTTACAAATTGATGTTTTCTGGGGAGTGGGATCGTTACTTTAGACTTATGGGGTTTTAAGCATACTGTTAACTTCTAGATGTACTTTAAAGTGTACATGTCTAACGTGTAGGTTTATACTTGTTCTGTTAACTGTACATGTGGAGGTGCTATGAGAGTTGTCTCTTTTACTGAGGCTAGAAATGGTCTTAAAGCCGTGCTGGATGGTGTCGTGAACGACGCTGACACCACGGTCATCACGCGTCGTGATGCTGAAGATGCCGTTGTGATGTCTTTAGACTATTACAACAGTCTGATGGAAACCGTGCATTTGCTGCGTTCACCGCAAAATGCAGAGCATTTGAATCGTTCTATCGCACAGTATCGAGCGGGGAAAACAACCCAGCGAGATCTGATCGATGAGTAGTGAGCGCCGTTTATTGGCGTGGACCGATGAAGCCTGGGGGGATTATGTGTATTGGCAAGGCCAAGACAAGAAAACCCTCAAGCGCATCAACAAGCTCATTACCGATGTGAAACGCTCTCCGTTTGAAGGTATTGGTAAACCAGAGCCGTTAAAAGAGAACTTATCTGGATTCTGGTCACGCAGAATTGATGATACCAACCGACTGGTTTATGTCGTCGATGAACAAGCCATAACGATTATTTCGTGCCGTTACCATTATTAAAAGCCGGATATGCTGTTTTTTATATATGGGTCGGGGAGTTACTGTTCAAAAGACACAGATTTCACACAGAGTGTGTTGGCCGTTGTCACACCCCTCAGTGCGTATTATGTATATTATGTTAAATGTCATATGTAGTTCAGCTAATCAATTGCCCGTTTGACTTACTCTACTGCGTTTATCGCCTAAGTTATTCAACATAATTGATTTACCATAAAATACCTAATAATCAGTAAGATAATCAAAGATTAATTTACTGATTATTAGGATCATTACTTATCTGTCGTTTATACGTTACTAGCGTGCCATCGTTTTTAATCGCGGCTAATGCATATTGATTTGAGTAAAACTGATGATAAAAACGGGTAACTAGTGAAAGGAAGGATGATTCATGAAAGTAAGTAGAGCAGCCAAACTGCTCTACAGAAGGAGGAATTGAGGCGAATTAACCACCCGCTAACTTTACGGTGTAGCCTCTTTTTTCGAGGAACACTTTGATTTTTTCGCGAGCGTCGCCTTGAATTTCAATTTTTCCATCCTTAATGGAACCACCGCAGCCACAAACTTTTTTTAGCTCGGCGGCGAGTAGTTTTAACGGAGCATCATCTAGATCTAGACCTGTTACGATTGAAACCCCTTTTCCTTTGCGACCTTTAGTTTGGCGCTCGATTCGAACGATACCATCGCCCTTTTCTCTTTCGGGCTTTTGAACTTCTGGTGTGATACGACCAACGTCAGTACTATATACAAGAGTCATATTATTTCTTCTGTAGCTGTTCCGCTTTCTGTTTGGCCAGCAAGTATGCCTCTATATGCTTCTGAATAGCAAGCTTTCCGCCTTTGATTAGGCGGCCATTGAAGAAACAATACCATGAATTGGGTTCACCAGTATCATTCTTGATTGTAAAACCGTGGAAATTTTCTTGGGATGGTTTACCTGATCCTGCCTTTTTATTGGCGAGAGAGCTAAACTCTTTTGGATCAATGATTGTTGCAGTGTCGCAAAACCAATCAATACTTTTCTTCACCGCCGCCATGCTTCCTGTCAGCAGATGATTTTTAATTTGAACTTGCCAAATATCTGTAGAGTTTCCAACAGTTTTGAGGGTAAAGCCTCGATAAGTTGCAGCAGCCATAATCATTATTATCTTCTTATACAGTAAGTTTAATAATAATTGTAAATTGCTCATTTTCAAGTATATTTAGTACAAGTTTATTGGTTATAGTGCGTGATTATGAGGAAAACTGTTCGTCTCATCACAGATGAAGCATTAAAAAAGAACCTAGTTTTAAAGTTCTCTTCATGCGTTAGTTTAGACGATGTCGATGAGTTAACAGAAGGTAACTACGCACGTAACTCACTGTTAGCTATGCGCAAAGACTGGAACTTGTTCGTAGCATTCTGTGAAAATAAGCATGTATGTCCTCTTCCTGCTTCTGCCACTGCGGTCAGGTTATTCCTAGAGAAAGAATCAACGCACCGAAAGCTAGCAACGATAAAACGCTACAGTGTAACAATAAGCCTTATTCACCGAATTCTTGCAGACAGTGACCCAACCTCTAGCGTTGCCGTTAGAACGGTACTATCGCAACTTCGTATCAATAAGAAGCAAGACGCTAAATCTACGACACCTTTTACACGCTGGCATCTAGACGATCTTGCCGAGAAGTTAGCCCACTCTACTCAGCTAAGCCATATTCGGAATCTCGCTATCTATTTTGTGATGTTTGAGTGCATGTTAAAGCGTTCAGAGTTAAAGAAGCTCAATTTCCAAGATTTAGATTGCGCGGAAGAAAATATAGGCGTGATCTTGGGTCAAAACCGGTATCCGTTATCATCTCAAGCAACGCAGTATATAAATAAGTGGCTGACATACCGAGGCCTTCATCAAGGTGCACTATTCAGCGCGATTGATAAACACGGCAATTTAAACAGCTCATCACTCGATGACTCTTCAATCTATCGCATACTGAGGGCTGCCAGCGATAAGCTGGGATTGGATCTACAGTTTTCGGGGCAGTCGCTTCGGGTGGGCGCTGTGGCAGAAATGGCCGCTCAAGGTGTTAAAGTAAAAGAAATTCAACACTTTGGTCGATGGCAAAGTGCTGCTATGCCCTATCAATATCTTGGCAACAGGACACAAGCAGCCGCTGAACGGTTAGCTTTTAAAAGCTTCAAACCGTGGAATTAAAGTGAACGACGCACACAATCGGCTAAGAAATTAGCGAACTTATGGCCATTGTTTTCAAGCATTTTAGGGAACATCGAAATTGGCGTCATTCCCGGGAAAGTATTAACCTCATTTAAGTAGATATTACCTTCCGGAGTGAGGAAAAAGTCGATACGTGATAAATGTCTTAGTCGCATCTGAGTAAATACTTTTTCTGAGCTAGAGCGAATCATCTCGAGCTGTTGTGAAGTTAAGTTGGATGCTTCAATTTCTGTTTTTGAATGGCTTGAAGCGCTGTACTTCTCTTCGTAGGTGTAGAAAGCATCTTCCGGTGCAATGACTTCGCCTGGTTTAGAAATATATAGCTTACCTTGATATTCATACGCTGCGACTTCAAGTTCACGAGGCTTAACTGCTTGTTCGACCAAAACTTGATCAGAATAACTAAACGCGTCGTTAAGCGCCTGCGGTAACTGTTCGATATTAGTTACCTTGTAACAACCAACCGAAGATCCTTGGCGAGCCGCTTTAACAAATACGCTGCCCCACTTTTCAAATGCTTCCTTACTCGCTTGGAATGCTTGTTCATTATTATCTGATAAAAAGATGTAAGGTGTGTTTGGGATGCCTAGCGCGTCGTACCATAGTTTTGACGTGATTTTATTAAAGCTGTTCGAACTTGCTTCAGGGCCGCAACCTAAATACGGAATGCCAGCCAACTCTAACATAGATTGGATATCGCCAGTCTCTCCAGGAAAGCCGTGGATGCACGGAACAATGAAATCAAGCTTAACCGAATCGTTATCCGTATTAATCGTTCCTGAGTTAGTGTCTAGATACGCAAGTTGACCGCTCTCGGTATACCATCCATCTGTTTTCATCTCGACACGAATAACCTTGAACTCTGGTGTAAGCTCGAGCTGAGATTGAATAAAGTTAGCGGAAACGAGTGACACTTCGTGCTCTGATGAGCCACCGCCACAAAGAAGTAGAATTGTCGTATTAGTCATTTAGTAGATCTTTCCGTGATACAACAGAGGGATTAATTTAGCCATGATAATCAAAAGTACGCTAACTTACACGGTTTTAGGCCGTAAAAAGCAACAATACCGTTTGAATGACCATTAATTAAGCATGAAAAAAGGGGCTAGATGCCCCTTCTTGATTAATTTAGCTTGTTCAGTGTTGGATATTGCGAGTTCTTGATTTCGTCAATGCTCTTAACAAAAGGCTGAAGCGTGCGGAATTCTTCAGGTAGTTCAGCTATTGCCGCTTTAGCATCGGTACGCGTTGCGTAATCACCGTAGAGCACAGTATACCATTTGGTACCGTTGACCACTTTATAGTTTTCCCAAATCGGCTGATTATCGCGAGGAAGTTTGCGCGCAAAGTGATCCACTTTTGTTTGGGAACCTACCGCAACGACCTGAATCGTGAAACCATAGCGTGGGTTCATTGCTTGTTGTTTTGATGTCGGCGGGATAATTGCTACGGCTGGCTTAGTTTGTGGTTTAGTTTGAACCACTGGCTTCTCCATAGCCACGACATTGCTCTCAGTAATGTCTGCAGTCGCTCCTTGCTGTGTCACAACAGGCTGTTCAACCTTCGCTGCTTTGTATTCTTCACGATAGCTTTCTGAACTGACGTCAGTAACGTATTTGTTCGACACACATGCAGAAAGCACCATTGATAAGCCAACAATCGCAATTTTTTTCATGAAATTTTCAAATGCCTTAACTAGAAGTTACTGTAAATCATGCCGTTAGATACGCTGAGAATCAACCCAACATTCTAATTATATATCAATACTCTGTGACATAAGGCACAAACTGAGCTGGAACCCAAGTGATCTGATTAAAACAACATCAAATCTTCCAAGCAATCACAGCCAAGGTTAGATAGGATATTCTTCATCGCCCGCTTTGGAGCATCCGTAATGAGTCACTTGAATCATCTTTTGAAACCTCGTTCTGTTGCTGTTATCGGCGCGTCAATTAAGCCGATGCGCGCTGGCAATATCGTGATGAAAAATCTATTACATGGTGGATTTGAAGGTGCAATCATGCCTGTCACACCGAAATACTCATCGGTTTGTGGTGTACTCGCCTACCCCACGATAGATGATCTGCCAATCGTTCCTGATGTTGCGATTCTATGTACCCATGCGCGCTATAATCAGCGGCTTTTTGAGCAAATGGCGCACAAAAAGGTAAAAATGGTGATTGTTCTCTCGGCCGATATGCATTTTGCCAACGACGAGGGTGTGAGCATCCAAGATGCCTGTTTGGAAATAGCAAAACAGAGTGGCATGCGAATCCTAGGCCCTAACAGCCTTGGACTAATCTTACCTTGGGCCAATTTTAATGCTTCCTTTTCGCCCGTAACTGCCAAACAAGGCAAAATCGCTTTTATTTCTCAGTCTGCGGCTATGTGCACAACAATACTCGACTGGGCTAATGACAAAAACATCGGATTTTCAGCGTTCATTTCACTTGGTAATGCGCTTGATATTGACTTTGCTGCCTTACTCGATCATTTGAGTACCGACACGCATACAGAAGCAATCTTGCTTTATGTCGATACCATTAAAGATGCTCGGCGTTTTATGTCTGCCGCTCGTGCCGCATCACGCAACCGCAGGATCTTGGTGCTAAAAGGAGGAAAAACGTTAGCCGGACGTATCGCTGCAAGGGCGCATACTGGTGGCGACGATACGCTCGATATTATTTATGACTCAGCGATAAGACGTACTGGTATGCTACGAGTTAATAATTCGCACGAGTTATTCGCAGCGGTTGAAACTCTAACTCACTCAGTACCGCTACGGGGTGAACGTCTGGCCATTATCACTAATGGTGGTGGTCCCGCTATCATGGCGGTCGATACATTACTAGAGCGTGGCGGCCAACTTGCTGAGCTGTCTGAGGAAACTATAGAGAAACTTAGCACGATCTTGCCAGCCAGTTGGAGCCATAACAACCCAATTGATATGGTCGGTGATTCCGATCATACCCGCTACGTTGATACTCTTAATGCGCTGATGGATACCGACTGTGCCGATGCGATCTTAATCATGCACAGTCCGTCCGCTGTCGCCCAATCTGAGCAAACCGCCCTCGCTTTAGTTGAGGCGATTAAATCCCATCCAAGGCATAAACGCTTTAACTTCCTCACTAATTGGTCAGGCGAACTCACCGCAAAACCAGCAAGAGATATTTTTACTCAGGCGGGCATTCCTACATATCGCACTCCTGAAAGCGCGGTGGTTGCATTCATGCACCTTGTGGAATACAGGCGCAACCAAAAACAGTTGATGGAAACTCCCACAACTGCCGAGCCAGTGCACGTGACCGAGATAAATGAAGCGAAAAAGTGGATTGAAGAAAAGCTACTGGACAAAAACACAGTATCTCTAGATACACACCAAATTGGGCCATTTTTACGCCACTTTAATTTTAACGTCCTGCCGACTTGGATAGCGTCAGATTCAAGCGAAGCCGTCCATGTCGCCGAGCAAATTGGTTACCCAGTTGCGGTCAAGCTTCGTTCTCCTGATATTGCACATAAGTCTGACGTTCAGGGGGTAATGCTCAATTTGCGTAACAGTGCCGAGGTAGCCAGTGCGGCTGAAGCCATACTCGATCGGACGAAGCTCTCGTACCCTTCAGCTAATATCCATGGTCTGTTAGTACAGGGGATGGCTAAACTGGCCGGCGGAGAAGAGATCCGAATTAAAGTCAAAACAGACGAAACCTTTGGTCCGGTCATTTTAATTGGTCAAGGCGGTTCCGAATGGGATGAGTCGATAGACGCAGCCAGTGCCCTTCCTCCGCTCAACATGGCACTCGCTCGCTACTTGATCATCCGAGCGATCAAAAATGGCAAGATTCGACCTCAGAAGCTTCCTGAGCCAATGGATATTCATGGATTGTCGGAGTTATTGGTAAGAATCTCTCAAATGGTGGTCGATTGCCCGCAAGTTCATGAACTGGATATACATCCAGTACTGGCAAACGGCTCCAATTTTACCATCTTAGATGCAGACCTGATACTAGAGCGCTATGAAGGTGATGCTCAAGAGAGACTCGCTATCCGTCCTTATCCTGTCGAGTCGGAAGAACTCATCACCCTTAAAGATGGTGAAGAAGTATTACTACGACCAATACTTCCTGAAGATGAGCCCTATCATGCCGATTTTATTCACAACGTCTCTAAAGAAGATCTCTACAAGCGATTTTTCAGTGACGTCGGAGAGTTTAATCACGAGGCATTAGCAAACTTAACTCAAATCGATTACGACAGAGAGATGGCATTTGTAGCAGTCAGTCAGTCTCGTGAAGGTTGCCCTATTATCGGTGTTTCTCGAGCACTGATTAACCCAGAAAATACAGATGCTGAGTTCGCTATTTTGATTCGCTCAGATCTTAAAGGAAATGGTTTGGGCAAAGTACTGATGACCAAAGTGATAGAGTACTGCCGTAATAAAGGCACCAAGCAGATGTCTGGGATGACAATGCCAACCAACCGCGGCATGCTAATGCTGGCACAAAAACTCGGCTTTAAACTCGATGTTCAGTTTGAGGACGGCATCGCCGACATGGTGTTACCACTCAATGACTAATATCAAGGGAGCGATTCAGCTCCCTTTGTTTTACATCTTTGCGTTTGCTTTCCAGTGTTTCATTAAGTATTGAATACACCAAGATTTTGCTTCGCCTATCTTATTGCGTTTCCATGCGAGGATAATCTCGATCGGCTGTGATTCAACATCGGTAATTGCCTTGAGTTCACCGCGTTCTATCATCGCTGTCGCAAGGGCTTTAGGTAAAGTACCTATGCCTAAGCCGGCTCTGAGAGCGTCAACCTTGGCGGCGAAATTGGTCACCGTCAAACGCGGCTGTCTCTGGATAATATTCACACTGATCGCCGGTTGTTCTCGAGCCGTATCAGCGATGGCGATGACGCGATATTTTTCACGCGCTTTGTCATCAAAATGGCCACTACGCTTGTGGACGTAATGATCCGTCGCAGCAACCCAAACCATTTCCATACTCCCAATCACTTCTGCTTTAACATCCTGAGGCAAGGTATCCATCTTTGGGCAAACGAGCAGATCGGCACGACCTGTATTGAGAGACTCCCAACAGCCCGCAAGGATCTCCTCTTGCAACTTGATACGAGTGGAGCTTACGTTGCCAAGGTCGTTGACCATTTGGAAAAAGTTATTAACCGGAATAATGCCATCATAGGCGAGAGTGATATCGAGCTCCCAACCGTTTGCAAGCACGCTAGCATCATTGACAAGTTTTTCTGTCGCCGCAAGTATCGTACGGCCGCGTTCAAGGATCAGTTTACCTGCTTCGGTGAAGTTCGCTTTATGACCAGAACGGTCAAAGATCATAATGTCGAGATCTTGTTCCAACTTTTGGATCTGGTAGCTCAGCGATGACGGGGCGCGGTCTAGCTCGTTGGCGGCAGCTGCAAAACTGCCTCGTCGTTCGATAGCATCTAGTATATGCAATGCTTCTAGTGTGATTGGACTTTGCATGTTGTTGTGAGTCGCCTTTAAACTTGTTACCGACAAAGATTGTCTGATACGTTAGCACGTTATGGCTCTAGTATGCGCATTTAGATTAAAAAAGCCACCTCAAGAGGTGGCTGGTATGTCATTCGTTTCACTAGAAATTGTATTGACCGGAAATTCGCAATGAACGACCTGGTTGATACACTTGTGTCCAAGCTTGTCGGTAGTTTTCATCTGTTGCATTAATCACAGCGAAATCAACCTTGAGTCCCGTAAGTCGCTCACTTGGCTCCCAAGACGCATAGAGGTCAACTAAGGCGTAATCTTGGTAAGGCCCTGTCGTATCGTCGTTAGGTAGGCGCTCTTGATCGGCGACCAAGGTGACTTTCGTGCCAAGTTTGGTGTCATAGTCCCACAGTCCGTATTCAGCACTCGCGACCCATTTATCTGCTGGCATCGAAGATAGCCACTCTTGAGTATCGCTGTCTTTACCACGAGTCTGTCCATAAGAAAGTCCCAATTCAAGATTTGATACGGCATAGCTGGCCATTAACTCAAAGCCTTCAATACGTGCATTTTCGATGTTTTTCTGCGTACTTGTGCCACCACACGAAGTGCCTGACGCCATGATACATGAGATCATGCTCGCACGGTCAGGTACCGTTACATCAAGATTGATCAAATCTTCCACTTTGTTTCTAAATGCTGCCGCAGTAAATGACAGTTTGTCCTCGACAAAAACATTTTCAAAGTCGAACTGACCTTTAAGTTCAATGTTATGAGATTTTTCAGGATTTAGCTCAGGGTTAGGTACGAAGTCATTGGATGCTGGCCCCATAGAGAAGTGGGTACCAGACATAAACAGTTCTGATGTATTCGCCGCTCGGAATGCTTCATCGTAACGTAACGACCATAGCATCCACTTCTGAGCTTGCCATGCCAATCCCACTGAAGGTGATAAAGAATCTTTGCTATTGTTGTCATAGCCCTTAGCTTCAGATTCAAAGCGGTCGTATCTCATACCCGCATCTAGCATAAGCGTCGGTAAAATATCGTAGTTAATATAGGCAAACGCACCAAGATTCGTTGTCTCAGCGTCCTGAGGAAGATCTGGTCGACCAGACACAGACGCAGCACGAGTTGCATCAAGCTGATCACGATAGGCGTCCAGACCAGTAAGGACTTTCCACTTCCCTAGCTCAGACTGGTTACTTAGGTTTAACCCTATTGTGTTAATCTCTGAAATATCCTCAGACGTGTAGCTCGGGTCACGCTCAGAGATCTTGGAGCTGTTTTTATACAAAGACGATTCTAAGTTGATAAGTTCCGAGTCTGGGTTATAGGCGTATTTTAGTGCGATAGATGAATCTTTCACTTTTCGCGATATCAGCTTATCGGGATCATTAATCTGACCACTAGAATCGCCCACGACGGGTGGACGCCCATCAAGATCGGCGTATCTGAGGCTTACTCCCAATTTATGGGCTTGGTTTACTTGCCAGTTTAATTTCGCAAGACCAGTCAGATTTTCTGACTTGGTTCCATAAAGGGTGTCGCCGTTACCTTGCTGCATATCGCCAGAATCACTGTAACTGCCGGCTAGAATCCAGTCTACTTCATCTTGCTTCGCTGCAATTGCAGCAGAATTTGTCCATACATCGCCATTGTCTTGGTAACCGAGTTTTACTCGTCCACCAAGCCCCTGATCTTCAATCAAATCATCAGCAGTCAGCGTATTTTGAATGACAACACCGCCAATCGCGCCTGAACCATATAGTGAGCTTATCGGCCCCTTGACCACTTCTAAACTACCCAGTAGAGCAGGATCTAAAAAGTAGCTTGGACGATGTCCATATTGAATATTTTGTCGCGTTCCATCAATGACTTGTAGAACTTTATTACCACTTAAGCCGCGGATGTTGATGGACTGGTTCCCAGCCACATTCGCGCCTACGGCAGTTAAGTTAGGTTCATACTTAATGGTTTCGGCAACAGAATTGGCTTGCATTTCTTCAAGCTGTTGACCATCTATACGACTCAAAGAACGACTTTTATCTTGATTTGTTTTATCAGCTAAAGAAGCTGTGACAACTAATTCATCAAATGTGGTGGTGTCCTGAGCATGGACATTAGTTGCGCTTAGAGCAAGCACCACTGCTGATGCTATAAGGCTGAAGTTGGCTTTCATTATCCGTAATTTCTCATGTTAAGTTATAGTTCTCGCGCTCATTATACAAATACAAATGATAGTTACTATCACTTTTATTAAATGGATTTACTACCTAGTACGAGAAAGCTATGCGGATAACAAAATGGTTGATAGCGAAGCCAGAAACTAAAAAAGCCCCTATTAAGGAGCTTTTTGGAGTTTATTCAAAAAAGGAAAAGAAAATTGGTATGAATAAACCGATTATTTTGTGCTTGCCATCTCTTTCTTAACCATTACAGCTGCTGCAACGATGAAAGCGATGATGAGACCTAGCTCCATTGTAAACCCTTAATGTAAAGTTGGAAAAACCGAATCGAAACTGCGGCTATTCTAACACCTTTACAAAACAATGATACCTATTAACGAGATTTTTACGTTTTTTATCGACTCAGATCAAAAGTCGCACTCTCAAGCGTGTTTTAAACAATTATCGCTATTCATGATCGGAGAAAATGTCACAAAAGAATATTCTGACTATCGGTTACTTCATAGTGACTTTTCCGCCAATAATCTTGAATGCTGGCGTGCCTCGAACTAATGTATCCCTGGCGAATTCGATACCACAACTCGGACAAAAACAGGGTTTATCCGTGTGATCTTCAACTATTCGCTCTTTAAAACATTTAACTAAAGCCCCCTTGCCTCCTTTTCGGTATTTAAACAGGTGACACTTACATTTCGTACATAATACGTCTACGGTCTTAGAGGGCTGTTTTTTATTGGGTTTGGCCAAAATAACTACTCTTCTTTTTGTTCAAAAGTGAGATCCAAGGCTGGTTTTACCCATACTTTACTAAAGTCGAACCAGCCTAAAGCGTTACATTTAGCGTTTTGTAACGCCCCACACTGGTCTTTGCTAACTCCTAGCCAACAATGAAACATTGGGATAAGTTGCATCTTTTCAGCCAGAGATTTCCCAAGCTCTTTCGCTGGAAAACTAGCATTTTCTGTTGCTTGCCACTGTTTTACTACTTTTGTCCAATATTCGAAATCTTTACTCATGCTTAAGGCTTCGATATCACTGTAATTGAGCAACCAACCTGCTAGCGCGTCATCTCGATTGGTTGCAATTCCCATCGGTTTTATCCAAATATCCACTTCCGCGGTATCGTCAACTGTCAACTCATACTTAATCAGATTCACGCTCAATCCATCGTGCTTGAGTATCGCTTCAATACACTTCACTAACGTTGGAAACATTGGGTGTTGAGCGTGGTAAGCAATCGTAACAGTTCGGTAAGATGGTGGAGAGGTGTAACCCTGTTTTGTATGATGGTACCAGCCTGGCTTTAGCCCATGCGCAGGCAGAACACCTAGCTCAACGATTTTTTCCTGTGGTAGCTGCTGGAACAAGTTGAGTGTACTTAATCGATGGCTAAAATAACTCGCCCATTCATCACTCACCGCCAGCCCATTTTTACGATTGAGCAGTAACAGTGTGCATCCAGGATCAAGTTCTACTTCATCTCCATAGTTTGCAACGTCCGGCTTAATCGGCTTTGCTAGGCTTGGAAACACCATCGATGAATGCGCTTCGTCAATTACCCACACTTCCACTCTGTCAAGTAAAGGTCTAAAGCCGAAATAGCCATCAAATGCTTGCAATACCAATCGTTTATTATCATTTTGCACCACTTTATAAGGACCAGTTCCGATCGGAAACAGATCGAAATTGTCAGCCCTGCTCTCACTTGGTAGCATGATTTTTGCGCAGGACTCGGAGAGCAGTAGCGGCAGATGGAAATCGTTTTGTGTTAGGTGAATATCGATTATTTGCTGTGCTGGAGATTCTACTCGTGAAAAATGGGAATAAAGATTTTTACTTTTTAGAGACGAAAGACAATCAACAATGTTTTGCATGGTGAGTAGATCACCATTGTGAAAACGTACACTCGGTCGGATATAGAAACGCCAATGGGTTGGAGTGAGCATTTCCCATGTATGGGCAAGGTCGGGTTTTAGCTGCTCAGATTCATCGATCTGAGTCAAACCACTGAAGATTTGCTGAGTAATATGAAGTTCAGAACGTCGCATCGGTACGCTTGGGTTAAGCGTCGTCAATGGCCGGTAATAAGGGAGGCGAACAACCTGTTGACCCTCTTGATGGACGATGCCGAGATAACTCTCTACCACTTGGGCCAGTTTAGCACTATCATGGTCTAGCACTTTTAGTGCTTGACCAATTTTCCCCTCTTCCAAGTACCGTCGAGCAAGATTCTCACTAACATCGGCGCGACTGCGCTTGAATATCAGTTGCGAAAGTTTTCCTCTTCCAGGAGCTGGATGCCACTCTAACCAGCCTTCTTCTTCCATTTTATTGAGAACGATACGGGCATTGCGTCGGGTGCAGAATAAGATCTCTGTGATTTCTTCGAGCTGTACACCACAGTCTTGACCTTTGTAATGTTCAAACAGGGTTTCAAATTGGACTCTTAGTCTTGGGCTGCTCATAAAGAGGAAAACTCGTTATTGTTAATCTAACAACGAGTTTCCCCATTTAGTAGCAATGGATCAAGCGATAAATCAATTATTGTATCTCACAGCCTATTTGCTGAGACAACTCGATTAATTGTTGTTCACTGTCCAGTTTAACCGACCACTTGGTCTCACTACCATTGGCTGAAATTACATTCGCACCTCTGCCAATTAAAGTCACAGCATCGTTCTGTGCTTGCAAGCTCACCATGTGTACCCCGTCGAGCCTAATGACCACTTCAAATGCCGTGGCGATGATCTTACCGCCACTAAACGGGATCATCATTTGCTGGCACCTTCAGTGTCAACCGATGTCTTACGCTTTGATTTTACGGCGATCGTCAGTCGGCTAGTACAGACCAGTCTTTCTCGTTCGTCGGTAATGTTAATCTGCCATACTTGAGTAGAAACGCCCAAATGAATGGGTTTCGCCGTTCCAATCACGTGCCCGCTTCGCATTGAACGTACATGGTTAGCATTGATATCTAAACCAACACAATAGCTTCCTTTTGGTACACAGAAATTTGCAGCAACAGACCCGAGTGTTTCCGCAAGAACAACCGATGCTCCTCCATGCAGCATGCCCAAAGGTTGATGAGTAAAGGAGCATACCGGCATAGTCGCACAAATAAAATCATCACCAAAATCGGTATAAACAATATTGAGGTGCTCTATCAAAGTATTTTTTGATGTGTGGTTAAGAAGCTCTAAATTGATCGGCTGTTTCCAAATACTCATGATTAAATCTACTTTTAACTATGGTTAACAAGGATTGTACCCTAATGTTATGATTTACCAATTGTAATATTGCGTTTGAAATGGAGAATTCGATGAGAACGTGGTTAAAAATTTCAACGATTGCTGCGGCATTGACCGCGATTGCCTGTACTTCATCTCCTACAGGACGCAATCAGCTATTGCTGTTTTCCGATCAGGATATGAGCTCCTTAGGCGCGCAATCATTTGAACAAATGAAACAACAGCAAACGGTGAGTAAAGATTCTAAGACCAACGCCTACGTTCAGTGTGTAACCAAGGCAATCACTCAGCATGTCCCAAAGCAACCGGGGTTTACTGATTGGGAAGTGGTGGTCTTTGATAGTGACCAAGTCAATGCCTTTGCTCTACCTGGGGGGAAAATAGGCGTTTACACTGGGTTACTAAATGTCGCAGTTAATCAGGATCAGTTGGCAACGGTTATCGGTCATGAGATTGCTCACGTATTGGCGGATCATAGTAATGAACGTCTATCCCAATCCCAAATAGCCAATGCCGGCTTACAGATTACAAGCATCGCTCTTGGTTCGTCAGGTTACGCACAATATCGACAAGCAACAATGGCCGCGCTCGGACTAGGCGTTCAGTACGGGGTCTTGATGCCTTATGGTCGTACCCAAGAGTCCGAAGCAGATTTGGTTGGTTTAGAGTTGATGGCTAAATCTGGGTTTGATCCAAACCAGAGCATCGAACTATGGAAAAATATGGCCAAAGCATCAGGCGGGAGTCAACCACCAGAGCTTCTTTCTACTCACCCTTCACACAGTACGCGTATTCAAGATTTGACGGCCAAGATCAACAGCTTGCCTAACTATTCCGTTGCTCGCGTCAACTGCTCATAACAATAAGGGAGCCATTGGCTTAATGCTTGTCAGTTAAGAAGCATTTAACACCTTTTTGAAGGCCTAGTCGCGTAGCGACTGGGCCTTCTTTTTACCACTCTTGGGTAGCTCCTATCTCGCCTTTCTGGCAGCGTAAAACTCTCAGCCATATCGAGTATGTAGTTCATTACCTCAGGGATTCTACCTGGCGCAACAGCAGGAAGGAGTTGTAACTGACCTATTAAGAACAACGACGCTTGCTTAAAGCCTATTTGATAAGGCATTACTTTATTCTGGTCGTAAGCCATTTGGCACATTAAGAAGCGAAGTAAGTTGTAGGCTAGCAACATCCCCCACAACTCTTGTATAACGAGTTCTGGTTTTTTGCTTCGTAGAGTAAGGCTGTTTTGAAGCATATATTGCTTCATCTCTCGATAGCCTAACTCTATCTCCCACCGATGACTGTAAAGCTCCGCAATATCTTTTCCTGGGTAACGTAAAGGGTCTGTCATTGACGTTAACAGTCGTATTTCTTTCCCCTTAACTACCTTAGTTATTAGGCGAGCCTCTAGTATTTCCGGGGCATCACACCATTTCTTTTTTGCTTGTGGAGAGAGCTTCAGCTCAACTAATTCTTCTCCACGTCCCAGTTTGCGAACCGTTGTATAT
>NZ_QEWN01000026.1 GCF_006124995.1 Vibrio sp. Hep-1b-8 | reverse complement strand
AAAAGAAGTCTCGTTTGGTCACTTCGTTTCATTGAAACCTAATTTGAAGCCTCAGCTTCTAATTGGATTATCATCAACGAGTGCCCACACAGATTGATAGGTTTATATTGTTAAAGAGCTTTGCTTCTTTGTGACCAATGTCACTTCGGAAGAGGCAGCCATTCTAGCGTTTCAATTCTAAGTGTCAAACACTTTTTTGAATTTTTTATTTCAAACTTTTCAATTCGAAATTTTGCTAGTTGGCTTTACTGATTTACCGCTGAGGCCTTGTGGCGTCTGCCGTGTCAGTGGATGCGCATTATAGGGAGTTGAGTTTTAAGCGCAAGCCCTTTTTCAAATTAAATTGAAAAAAAGACCGTTCGCTGAATTTATATTCAAAACCATTAAAAAAGGGAGCGAAATGCTCCCTTTTTAACCATCTTATCTAGGTTTTAGATAAAGGCATACGCATCAGCAAACATGTTTTCAGCTAACGCCTGCTTGTTAAACGTGAATTGTTCTCGCGCTGCGCCTGCCATTTCAAAGCGTCCCGCTATATAGATGTCGTACTGTGCAAGCGACTCGAAGTCTTGAGCAACTGCTTGTAAGACATTACCAACCTTCCCTTGCCACTCTTGCCCAGCGTCTTCTACAACAGGGATAAAGTGAACATGGCTGTTCTTGCTAGCAATCTCTTCTAATTCTTGTTTTGCATAAAGTTGGCGTTCATCACGCCCACCCCAGTATAGATGGATTTCGTTCTCTCGATTTTGAGCCAAGCAATGATCTAGGATTGAACGAACATAACTAAAGCCTGTGCCACCAGCAATGAGCAATATTGGTCGTTCACTCGCTTCTCTCACCCACGCATCACCATGAGGCGCGTCTATTGTCACTTCGCCATCATTTTCCATTGCTGCTTTCATTGCTTCGACAACTTCCTGGGCATAAGCGTTGTGCTCGGCAGCACCAATATGAAGTTCTAATTCTCCTTCATGTCGGCTTGGGCTGCTGGCGATTGAAAATGGGCGTTTGTCTTTTTCTCCCATTACAACCATTAGATATTGGCCAGCTTTAAAGCTAACAGGGCTCTCTGGATGTAATAAGATCTGGTAAGTATTGCAAGCCAACGGCTGAATTGACTTTACTTTGCATTGAATAGTCATGGTCTTCCTCTCGCTTACTCTTCAAAAGTAAGCACTAATCTACTTTCTGCGAAGGCTTGGCAGGCAAATATCCAACCCTGCTGTTGCTCTTTCTCTGTGAGCATTGGTTCCAGGTGATAAGAGACTTTCCCTTCGAGTTTACGACATAAACAGGCAGCGCATGCGCCAACCTGGCAGCGGTGGGGGAAGCGAATGTTATTGTTGAGCGCGGCTTCCAACACCGTTTGTCCATTCTGTACTTCAAATTGTATATTTTCTGGAAGCAGAATGACGGAATGGCTCATAGAATACTCAACTTATCCCAAAACGCATCGATTTTCGCCACAAGTTGTGGATCTTTCTTGATAGGTGTACCCCATTCTCGCACGACTTCCTCACCTTCAATCTTATTGGTTGCATCAAGAACAAGTCGAGAAAGGTGTTTATCCGTTTGCTGAACTTGTTTGGTATCACGAGCAGGATCCATACGTGTCGTGACAGCCCAAATAATATCGTTCCAGTCTTTGGCGTTGACATCTTGATCGCAAAGAATGACAAACTTAGGTTCCCCATGCTGCAATAAGTAGTCTTCTACTTTCTGGGCGAGTTCTTGCGATTGGCCTGAACGCGTCTTTTTCATCGTTACGATGGCAAAGCCGTTGTTACGTGCTTTCTCTGGAATATAGAAATCAACGACTTCAGGGTGGCTGTCGATAAATGCGGCAATCGCCGCCTCATCAAGTGCGGTATGCTGACTCTCGCTACCCTGCGATGATGCAAGTTCTGCATCCCATTTAATTGTTGCGTCGAGTCCCATCTTAGAGCCTAGGCCAACAACCGGAGACGCAAAATCTAATGAGTCGATGGGTGTATTTTCGATAAACAAGGTATCACGAGTCGGCTCCATATGCTGTGTCATCGCTTCAACGACTTGATTCCAGTCGCGTGCGTTCACCTTTTCATCGCATACAATAACGAATTTGGTATACATGAACTGACGTAGGAACGACCATACTCCCATCATGATTCGCTTAGCATGACCTGGATATTGTTTCTTCATCGTCACTACTGCCATTCGATATGAACAGCCCTCAGGTGGCAGATAGAAATCTTCTATCTCAGGGAACTGTTTTTGCAGTATCGGTACAAAGACTTCGTTGAGAGCGACACCTAATACGGCAGGTTCATCTGGCGGACGACCTGTGTAAGTACTGTGATAAATGGCGTCTCTGCGCATACTGATATGAGTAATGGTAAAGACGTGGTGCTTTTCCTTTTCGTTATAGTATCCAGTATGATCACCGTACGGCCCTTCATCGGCAAACTCGTTCGGATCAATGTAGCCCTCCATAACGATTTCAGCACTAGCAGGAACTTCAAGATCATTGCTGAGTGATTTCACCACTTCTGTCTTCTTCCCACGTAGCAGACCGGCAAACGCATACTCAGATAAAGTATCTGGTACAGGCGTTACCGCACCTAAGATAGTCGCAGGATCTGCACCAAAGGCAACGGATACAGGGAAGGGTTTACCTGGATGAGTTTCCATCCAATCACGTAGGTCTAAAGCACCACCGCGATGCGCTAACCAGCGCATGATAATTTTGTTCTTCGCTATTTTCTGTTGGCGATAGATACCTAAGTTTTGGCGTTTTTTATTTGGCCCTTTAGTAACGGTCAACCCCCAAGTAAGCAATGGCGCCACATCATCTTGCCAACAACTCATGACTGGGACTTTATCTAGGTCGACATCATCACCTTGCCACACAATCTCTTGGCAAGCTGCTTTACGCAGTCGCTTAGCTGGCATATTCAATACTTGCTTAAACACCGGCAGTTTATCCAGTGCATCTTTAAAGCCTTTAGGCGGCTCAGGCTCTTTTAGATACGCAAGCAACTTTCCAACTTCTCGCAACTCTTTGACATCCTGACGTCCCATACCAATAGCCACTCGTTCCGGTGTGCCAAATAGGTTGGTTAAGACTGGCATGTCATAGCCAATGGGATTTTCAAACAACAGTGCAGGACCACCCGCTCTAAGCGTTCGATCGCTGATCTCTGTCATTTCATAGTGAGGGTCAACAGGATGGGAAATTCGTTTCAGCTTCCCTTCTTGCTCTAGATGAGCGATAAAATCGCGTAAATCCTTAAAACTCATAGGCCTACTAATGGGCTGGTTAATCTGCATGCAGTATAACAAAAAAGAGGAATCGACCGATCCCTCTTTTTTATGTGGTTATTTCATCAATGATTACTGGCCGATAACAGTTAAAATTGCTCGACTGTTTACTTGTTGGTTGGTACTAGCCAACTCTTCTAGCCAAGATGAGTAACCCTGACGAGCTAACTCGCCAGCAATAAATCTCGCATCATCAGAAATCGCCATTCGAGTAATTAAAAACTCTTTTACCTCTTTAGACATCGGTCTTATCTTGGTCAACTCTGTAATTGCAGCTTCTTTCAAGCTCGGATTCTGCGTAGCTTGGATCACTTGATTTAGCGAAAAATCATTACCAACCTTAGCTAAGCGAACCAATTCAGATTCACTGTTAAAGTCTGCCTTCATTAACCAGAGCAACTTATACACTTCTGGATCTTCACTTACTTGCGCTAGACGAACCATTACCGCCGAAGATGGCAGCCAGCTGATTACCGCTTCACGAGTCAGCTGTTGGCAAAGACGAGTAATGGCTTCTGGTGATAGGCTATCGAGCTCTCTAATCAGCAAAGCTTCTCGAGCCTGAACCTGATATTCACTTCCTTGTAACCATTGCTTAAGAACCAACTCTCCTCTTTCTGCCTCTAATACGAATGCCAGTGTGGATTGGTCTTGGTGCCATTGTTTTAACAGTCGATTGGCGATAGCAGGATAGTTGAAAGCAGGCACCGTAAACTCATAGCCCTCACCTCTTTCTAGGAGCTGATAGGTAGGCACCATTGATTTTTGTTGCTCAACAAACAGCGCGATTTTAGGCGTCATGATCAGGTTTTGGTCTTCAATCTTTTTGAGCAATAGATAACGAGACACTTCTTGGACAGGGAGTGAGAGTCTTTGTAGAGCGAAGTTAAGGCCATCAATATCATCTTCGATAGCCAAAGAGAGTAGCTCAGCCACTTTATCATGCACTTGTGGCTCTTGAAGCCATTGTTCTATACGCTGCGGCTGCATCTCAGTTGCAGTGACAGGCGGAACCCCAAGCAGTATCAAGACAGACAGGAGTACCGACGACAACATTCCGTGTTGCATGTTAACCTCCTTGTAACATTTTAATCCATTGTGCTCGCAATCACTGGATAATGCAAACAAAAACGCCACCTAGCAAAGGTGGCGTTTATCAAGATCATTTAATGCTTATTGACGACGCATCGCGTCAAAGAATTCATCATTCGTCTTGGTCATAGCAAGCTTATCGATTAGGAATTCCATCGCATCGGTTTCACCCATTGGATGAACAATCTTACGTAGGATCCACATTTTCTGTAGCTCTTCGTTCTTAGTTAGCAACTCTTCACGACGAGTACCTGAGCGGTTGAAGTCAATCGCTGGGAAAACGCGTTTTTCTGCAATCTTACGGTTCAGGTGTATTTCCATGTTACCTGTACCTTTAAACTCTTCGTAGATAACTTCGTCCATCTTAGAACCCGTATCCACAAGTGCCGTTGCTAGAATAGTTAGGCTTCCGCCCTCTTCTACGTTACGAGCTGCACCGAAGAAGCGCTTAGGACGGTGCAATGCGTTAGCATCAACACCACCAGTCAGAACTTTACCTGATGAAGGAACAACTGTGTTGTACGCACGTGCTAGACGAGTAATTGAATCAAGCAGGATTACAACGTCTTTCTTGTGTTCAACAAGACGTTTCGCTTTTTCGATAACCATTTCAGCAACCTGAACGTGACGAGACGCTGGCTCATCAAACGTTGATGCAACCACTTCACCTTTAACTAGGCGTTGCATCTCAGTGACTTCTTCTGGACGTTCATCAATAAGAAGAACCATCAGCACACACTCTGGGTGATTGTAAGCAATGCTCTGTGCAATGTTTTGCAGCAGCATTGTTTTACCCGCTTTAGGTGGCGCTACAATCAGACCACGCTGGCCTTTACCGATTGGCGAAGCAAGGTCTAGAACACGAGCAGTAATATCTTCTGTCGAACCGTTACCACGCTCCATCACCATACGCTCGTTAGCGTGTAGTGGCGTCAAGTTTTCAAATAGAATCTTGTTACGCGCGTTGTCTGGTTTGTCATCGTTAACTGTATTGACTTTTAAAAGTGCAAAATAACGTTCACCGTCTTTAGGTGGACGAATTTTACCGGCAATAGAGTCACCTGTACGTAAGTTAAAGCGACGGATCTGGCTTGGTGATACATAAATATCGTCTGGGCCAGCTAAGTACGAGCTATCCGCACTACGTAAGAAACCAAAGCCGTCTTGAAGTATTTCCAGAACCCCGTCGCCAAAAATATCTTCACCGCTTTTCGCGTGCGCTTTAAGGATCGCGAAGATAATGTCTTGCTTTCTTAGACGCGCAAGGTTTTCAAGGCCTAAGCTCTCGCCAAGTTTGACAAGATCAGACACAGGTCTGTTCTTCAGTTCTGTTAGATTCATGGTGGTGGATACTTGTTTAGTCAAAATAGGATCTGTTTTTTTGGTTAAGATGGATTTGGTCACAGGATCGACCAAGAAGAGAAACTTGTTTATTTAACGTGCGATAAACTAGCACTAAATACTAGCCTAGTCTAGATTTTGTTGGTGTTCAAAAACAAAACCGTGCATTAGATAAAATGCACGGCCTTATTGGGTAACTGATTATAGGTTTGCGTCCAAGAACTCTTTTAGTTGAGTTTTTGATAGCGCACCTACTTTCGTTGCAGCCACGTTACCATCTTTGAATAGAAGCAACGTTGGGATACCACGAATACCAAACTTAGGTGGAGTACCTGCGTTTTGGTCGATATTTAGTTTACCGATAGTGAGTTTGCCTTCGTACTCGTCAGCGATTTCGTCCAAAATAGGCGCGATCATCTTACATGGACCACACCATTCTGCCCAAAAATCTACAAGAACTGGGCCTGCAGCGTTAATTACATCGGCTTCAAAACCGTCATCAGTTAGCTGCAAAATCTTATCACTCATCTTCCACTCCAATGTGTTTTTTCGGAACTGGTTGGATGATAACCAGTATTTAGATGCCCTATTGGAATGTATTTACTTCCGTATTGCAAGTGTAAGCTGATATTCTATAGCAATGAAAAAGACGCATATCACAGAGCAAAAGTTCGCCGATTTAGGTTTACACCCTAAAATTACTGAAGGTTTGGAGAAAAAAGGGTTCGATTTTTGTACCCCAATCCAAGCTTTGGCGTTGCCGGTACTGCTCACCGGCCAAGACATCGCAGGACAAGCCCAAACGGGTACAGGTAAGACATTGGCTTTCCTTACTGCTACTTTTAACCACTTACTGACGACGCCTGAACATGAGGGTCGCAAGCCAAATCAGCCTAGAGCAATTATTATGGCTCCAACGCGTGAACTGGCGATTCAGATTTACAACGATGCAGAACCTTTGATCGCTAGTACTGGTATCAAAGCTGCACTCGCTTATGGTGGCGAAAGCTACGATAAGCAATTAGCAACGCTTGAGAATGGTGTCGATATCCTGATCGGTACAACCGGTCGTATTATCGATTTTTACAAGCAACGTGTATTTAACCTAAACAACATCCAAGCTGTCGTTTTAGACGAAGCTGATCGCATGTTCGATCTTGGTTTTATTAAAGATATTCGTTTCTTGTTCCGTCGCATGCCTGAGCCAAAAGAACGTTTGAATATGCTGTTCTCTGCAACACTGTCTTACCGTGTTCAAGAGCTGGCGTTCGAGCATATGCATAATCCAGAGCACGTTGTTGTTGAGCCAAATGTGAAAACAGGTCACCGTATTCAGGAAGAACTGTTCTACCCATCCAACGAACACAAAATGGCTCTGCTTCAGACGCTTATTGAAGAAGAGTGGCCAGATCGTGCAATCATCTTTGCAAACACTAAACATAAGTGTGAATCAGTCTGGGGCCATCTTGCAGCAGACGGACACCGAGTAGGCCTGCTAACGGGTGATGTTCCTCAGAAGAAACGTGAGCGTATCTTAGAGCAATTTACGCTTGGTGAAGTTGACTTACTTGTTGCAACCGACGTTGCTGCACGTGGTCTGCATATCCCACAGGTAACGCATGTGTTCAACTTTGATCTACCTGACGACTGCGAAGATTACGTACACCGTATCGGTCGTACTGGTCGAGCAGGCGCAAGCGGTCACTCTATTAGTTTCGCGTGTGAAGATTACGCAATTAACCTTCCACCAATTGAAGTGTATATCGAACACTCTATTCCTGTTTCTGATTACGACCCTAGTGCTCTGATCCAAGATCTACCAGCACCTATTCGCATGCGTTCAAACCGTCCGCAGCAGCAACGTCGTACGAACACTGGAGGTTCACGTTCAGGAAACCGTCGTTCGAACCATCGCTCTCGTCCAC
The DNA here is from genome assembly GCF_006124995.1 of Vibrio sp. Hep-1b-8. Classification (GTDB taxonomy): domain Bacteria; phylum Pseudomonadota; class Gammaproteobacteria; order Enterobacterales; family Vibrionaceae; genus Vibrio. The sequence continues at coordinate 16,348 of NZ_QEWN01000026.1, read as the reverse complement.
GTCAACAAAAGGATTCTTAAGTCGTCTATGAGCCAAGCAGTTTCATCTCCGCTTTACGCAGCCATCGACCTCGGGTCGAACAGTTTTCATATGCTCGTTGTGCGTCACATTGATGGCAGCGTTCAAACTATGGCTAAAATCAAACGCAAAGTTCGCCTTGCGGCCGGCTTAGACGAGAACAACGCGCTAAGTCTAGAAGCCATGCAACGCGGATGGGACTGCTTGAGTCTTTTTGCCGAACGACTTCAAGATATCGATAAGGAAAACATCCGTATTGTTGGTACGGCAACACTACGAACAGCGACAAATGTGGATGTTTTTCTTGAGAAAGCCAACCAGATCCTCGGCCACAAAATCGAGGTCATCTGTGGTGAAGAGGAAGCTGCAACAATCTATAAAGGTGTTGCGCACACGTCAGGGGGGAGCGGCCGTCGCTTAGTGGTAGATATTGGCGGCGCCAGTACTGAACTAATTATTGGTGAAGGCTTTGAAGCCAAAGCATTGACTAGTCTGAAAATGGGCTGCGTTACTTGGTTGGAGCGTCATTTTAAAGATCGCCAGCTGACGGTAAGCAATTTCAACAACGCGATTCAAGCCGCTAAAGAGACCTTACAACCTATCTTGCAGCAGTACACCCAGATTGGTTGGGATGTGTGTGTCGGTGCCTCTGGTACTGTTCAGGCGCTACAGGAAATCATGCTGGCGCAAGGGATGGATGAAGTCATTACCCACTCCAAACTTAAGCGTCTGCAAAAGCAAGCTATGATGGCCGACCACCTTGAAGAGCTGGAGATCGAAGGATTAACACTCGAACGCGCGTTAGTGTTCCCAAGTGGTCTATCAATCTTAATTGCCATCTTTGAGTTGCTGGAAATCGATTCAATGACACTCGCTGGCGGTGCACTACGTGAAGGCCTGGTGTATGAAATGGTTGATGAACTAAAGCAAGACGATATTCGTGCACGCACTATTTGCAGTATTCAAAGTCGTTATCAGCTTGATGTTGATTATGGTCAGCAAGTTGCCGACATGGCAGCAAGACTACTGGCAGAATGTCAGCCTGACTGGATAACTGAGGCACAAGCAAAAGTCCTATTAGAGACAGCCGCCAAGCTACATGAAATCGGTTTGACCATCGACTACAAGAAAGGTGGTGAGCATAGCGCTTATCTACTTCAGCAACTTGACCTACCTGGTTACACTCGAGCGCAAAAACACCTGTTAGGTGAACTGGCACGACGTTATCGTGAGCAACTAACTTCTTTGCCAGAGCAACACGCTCTTTCAGGTTCAAGCGCCAAACGGGTATTGCGCCTGTTACGCTTAGCGGTCTTGCTTACTCATCGCCGTAATCCTGATCTTGAGCCAAACATTACCTTTGGTTCTAATGATGACCAGCTAACACTGACTATCAAATCTGAATGGCTAAAAGCCAACCCTCTGACCGCCGCAGAGCTTGAGATTGAAGCTAACCGTCAAAGTGATATCGGCTGGCCTTTATCGATTGTTGAATACTGAACTTCGAATCAATAAAAAGCCCGAGAGACATCATCACTCGGGCTTTTTTTTATCTTTCCAGACTGAAATCAGTTGGCTCCAACCACTTTAAACTCAGGGTTAACCGCCGTCAGTTTTTTCACTAGGTAGTTAAGTAGCACACCATACATTGGAACAAACAGACCTAAACTGATCACCAGCTTAAATCCATAATCCACCAGCGCAATTTCAGTCCAGTGTTCAGCCATAAATGGATCAGGGCTTTGGTAAAACGCAATCGCAAAGAAGGCAATGGTATCGAGCGCATTACCAAACAAAGTCGAACACGTAGGAGCAACCCACCACTGTTTCATCTGACGCAGACGATTGAACACATGAACATCTAAGATCTGACCGAGTAGATAAGCCATAAAACTCGCAATCGCGATACGAGCGACGAATAGATTAAACTCGCCAAGATGTGCAAGACCTTGGAACTGCCCTTCAAAGAACAATACTGACAAAGCGTAAGAGACCGCTAACGCAGGAAGCATCACTAGAAAAATAATTTTTCGGGCAAGCTGAGCACCGAAAACGCGCACAGTGAGATCCGTTGCCAAAAAGATAAATGGGAAAGTGAATGCACCCCAAGTGGTATGGAAACCAAAGACGGTGAAAGGTAGCTGAACCAAGTAATTGCTGGAAGCAATAATCACTAGATGGAACAGGACTAATAATAAAAGGGCTTTGCGCTGCTGCGCAGGGGTAAAGTTACTCATGCGATACCTTTTTAGTTTGGTTTGGGGGTGAGGGAACCCAAATCGACCACTTACGTAACAACGAAAGTCGCCTTACCAACAATGTAATGAAAAAATTCTCGATATTGAGCATATAAAACGTGAACAATATCGCGGCGGGCGATTATACATTAACCAATCATCGCCGCAAGCATGAGTTTTCGAGCAATCGTTGACGTGTTCTTTTTTCTTAGAAACCACGTTCAAATAGTGAAGCGAGGAAATCCAACTCTTCTTTGCTCTCTTCGATAGAAAGCGCTTCTAGCCATAGACTTTCGCTGTAGTGTTCAGACTTGAGGAACAATTGACAACCTTCAAAATCAATCAACCAAGAGTGAATGTCCGCATCCCACTGTTTTTCAACCACAGTAGCCGAGAGTAGCTGAAGCATTCGCTGAGCTAAATCGGGAAAACTATCAAAATCAAAGCGAGGAGAACGAATGATAATACGACCTTCATCAGCCAGATAAGTATGCAGGCCAAACTCCGTTTGTTGCTCATAAGTGATAAGATTTTCAGCCATGGTGGGTCAAATGCTCTTGAATTAAATCTAAAAATGGATCTGCATATTTCTCTAATTTGCGTTGCCCTACCCCATTTACAGCCAACATTTCGCCATACGACGTCGGTAATATTTCCGCCATATCAATCAAGGTGGCATCGCTAAAGACAACATATGGCGGTAAGCCATCTTCGTCGGCAATGGACTTACGTAATCTGCGTAATTTAGCAAACAGCTTTTTATCGTAGTTTTTGCTCGATAATTTATCGGATTTCGCCGCGCGAACGGCGGTATCAAGACGCGGAACGGCCAACTCCAAAGACATTTCACCGCGTAGCAACGGACGAGCTTCTTCAGTGAGCTGCAACGTCGAATTGCGGGTGATATTTTGAAATAGCAATCCTTTGTGAATCAGTTGACGAAAGACACTGACCCAGTAGTCATGGCTATTTTCTCGTCCCAGACCATAAGTTGACAACTTATCGTGGCCATTTTCACGGATACGAATATTCTGCATACCGCGTAATACCTCAACCACGTACCCCATCCCAAAGGATTGGTTGACTCGGTAGACACATGACAAAGCTTTCTGAGCCTGCTCTGTCGCATCAAAGTGTTTAGGTGGATCAAGGCAGATATCGCAGTTTCCACATGGTTTGTCGCGGTACTCACCGAAATAATTGAGCAATACCTGACGACGGCAGGTTTGCGCTTCAGCGAATGCACTCATGGCATTGAGTTTATGAGCTTCAACCTGCTTTTGCGGGCCTTCATCCTTTTCATCAAGCATACGGCGCAGCCAACTGATATCCGCAGGGTCATAAAGCATCATCGCTTCAGCAGGTAAGCCATCACGGCCAGCTCGCCCCGTTTCCTGATAATATGACTCGATGTTTCTCGGAATATCAAAGTGAACAACAAAACGGACGTTAGGCTTGTTAATACCCATACCAAATGCGACTGTCGCCACCACAATTTGAATATCATCGCGTTGAAATGCATCTTGGACATAGGCGCGTTCATCGGCCTCTAAACCTGCATGATAGCTTGCCGCACGAAGACCGTTATTGCACAGTTTCTCCGTTACCATTTCGACTTTTTTACGGCTGCCACAATAAATAATCCCACAATTACCGCGCTGCTCTTCAAGGAAACGCACCACCTGAGAAATCGGTTTGTGCTTCTCTACCAAGGTATAACGAATATTTGGTCGGTCAAAGCTACCTAAGTAAACATGGGGGGCGTTGAGTTGAAGTCGCTGCGTAATATCAGAACGTGTCGCATCATCCGCTGTTGCAGTCAGAGCCATCACCGGCAGATGAGGAAAGTACTGTTTCAGTTGACCCAGTGACGCGTATTCCGGTCGAAAATCATGTCCCCACTGAGAAATACAGTGCGCCTCATCGACCGCAATCATAGATAAAGGTAAGCCTTCTAGACGCTCGATAAAATCTCGCATCAATACTCGCTCGGGTGACACATAGATAAGTTTAATCGCGCCAGAGTTCATGCGATTGTAGACGGAGATCAATTCTTCACGCGGCATCGTTGAGTTAATACACTCAGCCGCCACCCCGTTGGCTTTCAGTTGGTCAACCTGATCTTTCATCAAGGAGATCAACGGCGAGATAACTAAGGTTATTCCACTGCGCACTAGAGCGGGGATCTGGTAACACAAAGATTTACCGCCACCAGTAGGCATAATCACTAAACTGTCTAGCCCTGCGACCGCAGCATCGATCACTTCTTGCTGACCATCACGAAAGCTCTGGTAACCAAAAACATCTTCTAGGATGCTCTGTGGCGCCGGCTGTTCGGCTGGAGATTGCTGGGCTAAAAGAGTCGAGGTCATGAATTATCTCAATAGAATTGCAAGGCAAAGGCGTGTCAAACGCGAGGGGCACATTGTAGTGGGGTTTAACGGTGAATAAAACCGCAAATTGTTAGGTGATTTTGATAGTCATTCGTATACTGCATGTTTCAATTTGTAAATTTCCTGATTACGAGTAATGTCGATGACTCCAGAAGAACAGCAAAGAGCCAAACAGGGTGTCTTTCTTGCCATTGGTGCTTACACCATGTGGGGTATCGCCCCAATCTATTTCAAGGCTCTGGCAGATGTATCTCCACTAGAAATTCTCAGCCATCGCGTCGTTTGGTCGTTTTTCTTACTTGCCGCCCTGCTCCATTTGGGTCGCCGCTGGCGCAATGTCCGAGATGTCATCAAATCGAAGCAAAAACTCCTCTATCTGGTGACGACTGCACTTCTTGTTGGAGCCAACTGGCTTATCTTCATCTGGGCTGTCAATGCTGATCATATGCTCGATGCAAGTCTCGGGTACTACATCAATCCTTTGATTAACGTGTTACTTGGAATGCTATTTCTGGGAGAGCGTCTTAGAAAGCTTCAGTGGTTCGCCGTTGCTCTTGCTGCATGCGGTGTGCTAGTACAGCTCTTTGTCTTTGGTTCTATTCCAGTCGTTGCGATTGCGCTAGCTCTGAGCTTTGGTTTTTACGGTCTATTGCGCAAAAAAGTCAGCCTAGAAGCACAAACAGGACTGTTTATTGAGACCTTGGTTCTACTACCTGCTGCAGCGATTTATCTGCTGTGGATTGCTGATACGCCAACATCCAACATCATGGAAAATCCACTAAACCTTAATGTATTGCTGATTTCCGCAGGCGTTATTACCACACTGCCCCTGCTCTGCTTTACTGGTGCTGCGACTCGACTAAAGTTATCGACACTGGGCTTTTTCCAGTACATTGGACCAAGCCTGATGTTCTTGCTTGCGGTATTGGTTTACGGAGAAGCATTTACCGTCGATAAAGCGATTACGTTCGCCTTTATTTGGGGAGCTTTGGTGAGCTTCAGCGTCGATGGATTAAGAAGCAATCAACAGTCAAAACGAGCTCTTAAAGCCAACTGATCGTTTTTTACAAGACAATCTCTACCACTAACTATAAGCTTGGTGAAATAATCACCAAGCTTTTTTTGTTCTATGGATAAGGTCAACTACCACACGACGCAAAATAAAGAGATAAGCCTGATAGAAGCAAATTATCAGTCATTTGCTTTTTCGCACCACTATCATCTTGATTTTCATATTGGTCTTATTACCGGTGGAGAACAGAAATTTCACTATCAAGGCGAAAAACATCATGTCGGCAAAGGCCAGCTAGTCATCATGCCTCCCGATGAACTGCATGATGGTCAATCCACCCTTGATTCCGGTTATCAAGTTCGAGTGTTCTCGCTAGAGCCTCAATGGTTGAGCAAGCTTGCCCAACTTAAACAACCAAACAGTTTGATTCACTTCAACCGACTCGTCGTATTGGACACTCAAGTATTTCAGTCACTCTCGCAACTTCATCAATTATTAGCGAATGACGATGTCAGCCAACTCGCCAGAGATTGCTTGCCATACGAAGGATTTGAACGGCTCTTTAGTCACTACGGCAGCCTAGAACAAAAACGCGCTGTACCACTTGGCAATCAGTCGATGGCGACGCTCAAAGAGTATTTAATGCATAATCTTGATCAACCCGTTCGACTCGAACAGTTGTCTCAGTTGTGCCAACTCAGCCCGACCCAGTTTCAACGCCATTTCAAAGCAAAAGTGGGACTCACACCCTACGCTTGGTTAAGTCGTTTACGAATGGAACAAGGAATGAAACTCCTCAAGTCAGGTATCAATGGAACCGAAGTGGCTCATCAGGTCGGGTTCTACGATCAAGCTCATTTCAGTAAAGCCTTCAAAGCAACTTTTGGTGTTCCACCTTCACAGATTAACTAGTGTCAGTTTTTTACAATCCTCGCTAAGAATTTGTTGGCACACTGGATGTATTAATCACGAATCAATTTACCGTCATGAATGAACTCACCATCCTATCCACTCTTGCCATCGTACACTTCATTGCGCTGATGAGCCCAGGGCCTGACTTTGCCTTAGTGGTCCAAAATGCCACTCGCTATGGCCGACAGACTGGCTTTTACATCGCTCTCGGCCTCTCTTTTGGCATCTTGCTGCACTCCATTCTCAGCCTAACTGGTGTCAGCTATTTGGTTCACCAGCAGCCGGCTCTGTTCGCTCTGTTGCAACTGGCTGGTGGCAGCTATTTAACCTATCTCGGTTACGGTGCTCTAAATGCGACAATCGTTGCCTTTCGTAGAAACCATTGCGAAGGCGAGAAGGACGAATCTTCCTCTTTGTTACTCACCAACAAGCGCGAAGCTTTCTCTCGTGGTTTTGCCACCAACATTCTTAATCCCAAGGCGCTGGTGTTTTTTGTCAGTTTAATGTCGAGCCTAGTTCCTGCCGGCATGTCTTTAGGAGGCAAAGGTATTGCCCTAATGATTCTTTGGAGTTTGTCGTTATTTTGGTTTTCTTTTCTTGCTTGGGCGCTATCCACACAGCGTATGCAACGCAAAGTTAAAGCATTTTCTGTCTACATTGATGGCTTATGTGGTGTTATTTTTAGCGTGATTGGTTTAAGTATTTTGTGGCAATCAGCATCAAATTTACTGGCGCAGCTTTGAGTCACCCTCACAATTGTTTGAGCAACCTCACACATTGCCATCAGACTCATATCGAAAATAGTACCGAAATGCCCGCCACCTTGTGCGAGATCTCTCACATGCGAGTAAGTAAAAATAACTTTTTCATTAAGAAAAATACATCACAACCAACTCAAGCCATTGATAAATAAAGATACGTACAAATTTCGAGCGAATTTTTATGTAGAAAAACGTTTGCGTAGTATTGCTGAACATCTACGAATCGGTAATATGAACCTTGTCGGAAGGATGCTGACACGGAACAGGAAATTACCACGGATTAGGTAATCTTCAGGAAGAAGATACGGTTATTCAGGATGAATAGTCGGCATGGAAAGCAAATTGGACATTGAACGGACGCAATAGTAACTAGGATGGTTGCTACTAAGGATGGGAAATGGACACCTCTGGATGAGGCAAGGACTGATCATCAGGATGATGAAAAGGACACCGCTCAGGGAACAAGCGAAGTGAGCTAACGAGGATTGTTAGCAGACCAGGATAGGGTCAAGGACACCGCTAGGATGGCGATGAATGGACTAAGCTGAAGGATGTCAGCATACTATCAAGGATTAGATGCATGGAGCACCTATAGTAGCCGGATTGCTGCGAGTAAGACTATAACCCCGATGGGCGCAAGCCCTCGGGGTTTTTCTTTATTCTTCAAAAGATAAATGAAGTTAACGCCACCTTTACAGCTTTTCTAACTTAGCGTAAGCAGTGACTAACCATTTGATCCCTTCACCATTAAAGGCGACCTGAACTCGGCTCTGCGGGCCACTGCCTTCAAAGTTGATGATCGTTCCTTCACCAAACTTAGGGTGAAGCACTCGAGAACCTAGGCTAAAGCCTGTTTCATTAAAGTTCTCTTTGACCACGGTTTGACTAAAGCGTCCCGAGCTTGCTGGGCGGCTCACTTGCGCTTTCATACGCACTTCATCAAGACAGGTTTCCGGTAGTTCGCGAATAAAGCGCGATGGTTTATGGTACTTGTCTTGACCATATAAGCGGCGCATCTCTGCATAAGTGATGTAAAGCTTCTCCATTGCACGGGTCATACCCACATAGCAAAGACGTCGTTCTTCTTCTAAGCGACCCGCTTCTTCTACCGACATTTGGCTTGGGAACATACCCTCTTCGACACCGACCATGAAGACAAGTGGAAACTCCAGACCTTTCGCACTGTGCAGCGTCATTAGCTGCACAGCATCATCAAATTCATCAGCCTGACCTTCACCAGCCTCTAGAGCGGCGTGCGTCAAAAAGGCCGTCAATAGCGTCATTTCTTCTGCTTCTTCTGGCTTTTCAAATTGGCGGGTTGCCGTGACAAGTTCTTCCAAGTTCTCAATACGAGCCTTGGACTTCTCGCCTTTCTCCTGTTCGTACATTGCGAACAGACCAGAGTATTTGATGACGTGGTCGGTTTGCTCATGGAGCGACATCTCACATGTGTCATCTTCAAGCGCAAGAATCAGCTCGACAAAGCGATTTAATGCCCCCGCAGCTCTTCCTGCCAGTACTTTTTCGTCTAGCAAAGCGATACTCGCTTCCCACATGGTGCAACCACGGTCGCGTGCAGCAAAGCGAATTGTCTCGAGTGTTTTATCTCCAAGGCCACGCGTCGGTGTATTGACCACTCGCTCGAAGGCTGAGTCATCATTTCGATTACTCATTAAACGCAGGTAGCTAAGTGCATCTTTGATCTCTTGACGCTCGAAGAATCGCATACCTCCGTAAATACGATACGGGAGACCCGCCTGAATTAACGCTTCTTCTAACACACGCGATTGGGCGTTATTGCGGTACAGCATAGCGGCATCGTTGAGTGCTCCGCCTTTGTCTTGCCACTCTTTAATTTTGTTGACGACAAAACGGGCTTCATCCAGCTCGTTATAAGCGGAGTAAACAGAAATAGACTCACCTTCAACCCCATCCGTCCACAACTCTTTGCCCATACGTTCGGTATTATTGGCGATCAGAGTATTAGACGCTTCGAGAATCGTTTTTGTCGAACGGTAATTCTGCTCAAGGCGAATGGTATTAACGCTAGGGAACTCACGAGTAAATTTTTCAATATTTTCGATTTTAGCGCCACGCCAGCCATAAATGGACTGGTCATCATCACCAACAATCATTACATGAGCTTCAGACCCTGCCATCATGCGTAACCACGCATACTGAATGTTGTTGGTATCCTGAAATTCGTCGACCAGAATATGCTTGAAACGAGCCTGATAGTGTTCACGGATATGCTTTTTATCCCGCAGTAACTCATGCGCTCGCAGCAATATTTCGGCAAAGTCGACCAATCCTGCTCTATCACAAGCCTCTTGATAAGCGGTATAGAGTTGCAGATACGTTTTTGTCACGGGGTCATGGTACGCATCAATGTGATTAGGACGTAGACCCTCATCTTTTTTGCCATTGATCCACCAGCCTACTTGGCGAGCTGGCCACTGCTTCTCATCGAGATTCTGTGCCTTGATTAAGCGACGCAATAAACGTTGCTGATCATCACTATCAATGATCTGAAAATCTTCAGGTAGCTGAGCATCCAAATAGTGAGCGCGTAGAATACGGTGACAAATTCCGTGGAAAGTCCCATTCCACATTCCAGATGCGCTGCCCATCATCAGTTCTTCGATACGCCCACGCATTTCTGCTGCCGCTTTATTGGTAAAAGTGACCGACATAATTGAAAAAGGCGAAGCTTGCTCAACCGACATCAGCCATGCAATACGGTGAACTAACACACGTGTTTTACCACTGCCCGCACCGGCTAGGACAAGTAAATTTTCTAGGGGGGCGGCAACAGCCTCACGCTGTTTATCGTTCAGGCCATCGAGAAGTAATGAAGGATCCATGGGGGCTCAGCTACTGGTTATCTATACATGAAAAACCATTATACCCGAGTGACTTCAAGATGCTAGCAGCAGTAGACCCAAGTCTATTGATTGAACCTTTACGGATTCACGACGAAATGCGCCCCATTTCACCATAAAAATATCTCAAATTGACCTCGCTCAACAGCGGCATAACCAAGTTAAGAATCCCCAAGACTTGCTGCCTCCATGTGACGAGTGCCGACATGGTAACAAAAAAAGCATCGCTGCAGCAGCGATGCTCTTCATTATTGATACCGTTGTTATTTTTGAGATCTATTAAGCAGAAATACCCGCATGACGAAGTAATGCGTCAATCTGCGGCTCACGGCCTCGGAAACGCTTAAACAGTTCCATTGGCTCTTCGCTGCCACCCATCTCTAGAATATTGTTCAGGAAGCTCTTACCCGTTTCAGTGTTGAAGATTCCCTCTTCTTCAAAACGAGAAAACGCATCTGAAGAGAGTACTTCTGCCCATAGGTAGCTGTAGTAACCCGCACTGTAACCACCAGCAAAGATATGGCTAAAGCTGTGAGAGAAGCGGTTCCACTCCAGACTTGGTAGTACCGCAACCTTGGATTTCACTTCAGCCAGCGTTTCAAGTACACGAGGGCCAATTTCCGGATCAAATTGAGTATGCAGAGTGAAATCAAACAAACCAAATTCTAGCTGACGAAGAATAAACATCGCAGACTGGAAGTTTTTCGCTGCTAGCATCTTCTCTAGCATCTCTTTTGGCAAGGGTTCACCCGTTTCAAAATGGCCAGAGATAAAGGCGAGTGCCTCTTCTTCCCAGCACCAATTTTCTAAGAACTGACTTGGCAGTTCCACAGCATCCCAAGGAACACCATTTATGCCAGAGACCGCGCCAGTCTCAACCTGAGTCAACATATGATGGATGCCGTGGCCAAATTCATGGAACAAGGTGACGACTTCATCATGAGTAAATAGTGCAGGTTTATCACCAACTGGACGGTTAAAGTTACAAGTCAGGTAAGCAACCGGTGTTTGCAGCTCACCCTGCTCATTGATGCGACGAACACGACATTCGTCCATCCAAGCACCGCCACGCTTATGCTCACGAGCATACAGATCGAGGTAGAAGCTACCACGAAGCTGGTCATCAGCGTCAAAAATATCAAAGAAGCGCACTGACTCATGCCAGGTGTCGACACCTTCACGCTCTTTAACTGTCATGCCAAAGACTCGATGTAGCACTTCAAACAGACCACTCACCGCTTTTGCTTCTGGGAAGTAAGGACGCAGTTCCTCATCAGAAATCTGGAACAAATGCTGTTTCTGTTTCTCACTGTAATAAGCGATATCCCATAAATTCAGCTCATCTACACCAAATTCACTTTTCGCAAACTGGCGTAACTCTTCAACCTCTCGCTCACCCTGAGGTTTTGCTTTGCTTGCCAAATCGTTGAGGAAGCCAAGGACTTGCGACGGACTTTCTGCCATCTTGGTTGCTAACGACTTTTCACTGTAGGTATTGAAACCCAGCATACGTGCAATTTCAAAACGCAGCTTCAATTGCTCATTGATGATTTCAGTGTTATCCCATTCACCCGCTTTCGGTCCACGGTCTGATGCTCGGGTCACATAGGCTTCATATAGTTCTTTGCGTAGCTCTTGATTGTCGCAGTAGGTCATTACCGGAAGATAAGATGGAATGTCCAACGTCAGTAAATAGCCATCCAGCTCTTTCGCTTCAGCAGCGGCTTTGGCTGCCGCCAGTGCCGACTCAGGCATACCTGCCAACTGTTCTTCATCTTCAATGTGCTTAGTCCAGCCCATAGTGGCATCAAGCACATTGTTGGAGAACTTCGACCCTAACTCAGACATGCGCTTACTAATTTCACCATAACGGTGCTGTTCATCAGCTGGTAAACCAATTCCAGACAACTCAAAATCGCGTAACGAGTCGGTGATCGTTTTCTTCTGCGCTTGAGTTAACGAAGCAAAAGCTTCACTCGATTTCATCGCTTTATACGCTTCAAACAGACCTTTGTGCTGACCAACCCAAGTACCATATTCGGATAAAAGCGGCAGACAGCTTTCGTACGCGTCTCGAAGCTCATCACTGTTCATAACTGAGTTCATATGACTGACAGGAGACCAAATACGACTTAAGTGATCATCCACTTCTTCAATCGGCGCAACAAGGTTGTCCCATGTTGGTTCCGTATTACCCGCCAAAACCTGTTCAATTTTAGCGCGGCAATCAGCAATCGCCTTTTCTACCGCTGGCTTAACATGTTCCGGTTTAATCTGAGAAAATGGCGGCAAATCGGTAAAGTTAAGAAGTGGGTTCGACATAAATCATTCCTTTTTTTGGATAACGCAAACCTAGATAAAATTGGTTATCTAGAGCATGTTGGCCTGTGTTAATTCTTATTGGTCTTAAATAGTAAATATAGGTAGGTTCAGCAATTTTCAATAGTAACGTATACTAACTACCATCATTCATCATGCTCTTTGCAGCTATTCTGAGAGAAATATTTTGTTAAGTTACCGCCATAGCTTTCACGCAGGCAACCATGCCGACGTCATTAAGCATATTGTTCAAAGTCTTATCCTCGACTCTTTGAAGCAAAAAGAGAAGCCGTTTGTCTATCATGACACCCATTCAGGTGTAGGTCGCTACGATCTAACCCACGAGTGGTCAGAGAAAACTGGTGAGTATAAGCAAGGCATTGCACGCGTTTGGCAACAAAATGATATCCCAGACGAAATTCACAGCTATTTAGATTCGATTAAAGTGCTGAATAACGGTGACACGCTACGTTACTACCCGGGTTCACCTCGTGTTGCTCGTGCTCACCTGCGCCCGCAAGACCGTATGGTTCTGACAGAACTTCATCCAGCAGACCACCCTCTGCTTGAGCAGGAGTTCCACCGTGACCGCCAGGTAAGCATCTACAAAGAAGATGGTTTCAAACGCCTTAAAGCAAGCTTGCCACCAAAAGAGCGTCGTGGTTTGGTGTTAATTGACCCTCCCTACGAGCTGGCTAAAGAGTACCGTGATGTAGTGCAGGCAATTTTCCAAAGCTATAAGCGTTGGGCGACGGGTATCTATGCCATTTGGTATCCTGTGGTTAACCGTTGCGATATCGAAGATATGATTGAAGGTCTACAAGGTCTTGGCATTCGTAAGATTCTTCAAATCGAACTCGGTGTTGCGCCAGATACCAATGAACGCGGTATGACTGCCTCTGGCATGATTGTCATTAACCCGCCTTGGAAACTGGAAAGCCAAATGCAGGAAATTCTGCCGTTTCTTAAGCAAGCAATTGCGCCTGCGACGGGTCACTATAAAGTGGAATGGATTGTTCCTGAATAACTCGACTGGCGGCGTAACCGCACCAAGATAAAAGCAAAACAACGCAGAAAAATTAAGCAGGATAGATTGAGTTCAACCGATCTATCCTCCATATCTACAATAACAAATTATTATTTGCAGGATGCTTGCGACCTGACTCGCCAGAATGAGCCGAGTCGCTGCACCTCAGAACATGGAGAAAGTCATGGCGACTCATTTTGATTACATCTGTATCGGCGGCGGCTCAGGCGGCATTGCATCAGCAAACCGTGCGGCAATGTACGGCGCAAAAGTAGCCCTAATTGAAGCTCAAGACCTAGGTGGCACGTGTGTTAATGTTGGCTGTGTTCCTAAGAAAGTGATGTGGCACGGAGCCCAAATTGCTGAAGCAATGCATTTATACGCGGAAGACTATGGTTTTGATGTTGATGTAAAAAGCTTTGACTGGAGCAAGTTGGTTGAAAGTCGTCAGGCATACATCGGTCGTATTCACGAATCTTACGATCGCGTTCTTGGCAACAATAAAGTTAATGTCATCAAAGGCTTTGCTAAATTTGTCGACCAGAAAACCGTTGAAGTGAACGGTGAACACTACACTGCCGATCATATCCTGATTGCCGTGGGTGGACGCCCAACGATTCCGAACATCCCTGGTGCAGAATACGGCATCGACTCTAACGGTTTCTTCGAACTAAACGAGCAACCAAAACGTGTTGCTGTTATTGGCGCAGGCTACATTGCGGTTGAGATCGCAGGGGTACTGAACGCTTTAGGGACAGAAACGCACCTATTCTGCCGCAAAGAATCTCCGCTACGTAGCTTCGACCCAATGATCATTGATACTTTGGTTGAAGTGATGGCAGCAGAAGGTCCAACTCTGCATACTCACTCAGTACCGAAAGAAGTGGTAAAAGAAGCGGATGGTAGCCTGACTCTGCACCTAGAAAATGGCAATACACAAAACGTTGACCAATTAATCTGGGCTATCGGCCGTCATCCTGCAACCGATGCGATCAATCTTGCATCGACTGGCGTACAAATCAATGATCACGGTTACATCAAAGTAGACGAATTCCAAGCCACTAACGTTCCTGGCATCTACTGTGTTGGCGACATTATGGAAGGTGGTATCGAACTCACTCCTGTCGCCGTTAAAGCGGGTCGTCAGCTTTCTGAGCGCCTGTTTAATAATAAACCAAACGCTAAGATGGACTATGAACTCGTACCTACAGTTGTATTCAGCCACCCACCAATCGGTACTATCGGCCTAACGACTCAGGAAGCCGAAGAGAAGTACGGTAAAGAGAACATCAAGGTCTATACTTCTGGCTTTACAGCGATGTACACCGCCGTCACTCAGCATCGTCAACCATGTAAAATGAAGCTGGTATGTGCTGGTGAAGAAGAGACAGTCGTTGGCCTACATGGTATCGGTTTCGCGGTAGATGAAATGATCCAAGGATTTGGCGTAGCGATGAAGATGGGCGCAACTAAAGCAGATTTTGACTCTGTTGTGGCTATTCACCCAACGGGCTCTGAAGAGTTCGTTACCATGACGGGTTAGTGTAGGAAAAGCATCTTACACACATAAATAAATCTGGAAATAATCAATCACTGACTATGCTGTATGTATAGTCAGTGGTTTTCTAGGTAAATTTATGTATCTCATACAATCAAGCAATGTCTATAAACAGACAGAACTATCAATCAGTGACAAGACCTACCAGTGCTCTCCTGTTAAGGGGAATATTGGCAGCCTCCCAACTCTCTTCAATGGTGATGGTTCATTCAACCATGAAGCTAATAGCTACCTCTTTTACCAAAAAGCGGTTAAGGATGCTAAAGACCTTAGTCCCTGCTCTCAAGCTCTTTATGCCTATTATCAATTCCTTGAAGATGAGAATTTAGCATGGGATACATTCCCTCCCGTCAAAAGGCTAAAACCGACTTATCTATTTCGCTCTCACCTACTAAAGCAGATTAAAACGGGTGACTTGGCGCATAGCACTGCCAGCGTTCGCATGAACCAAATTGTCAATTACTATAAGTGGTTGATGCATGACGGTTATCTAAAGATAAAGAACGAGAAAGAGGCTCCATTCAAAATGGAATTTGTTTCTGTTCAGAGTACAGGAATGTTGGCTCATGTATCACCCACTTTTACCGTAGAAACAAGTGACCTACGCATTAAAGTCCCTAAAGATGCCGACAATGGCAACATCCGGCCTCTCACTCCGTTGAGCCAAGAGTCACTGAGTATTCTCACTCAATATCTGCCCAACGTATCTGAAGAGCTGCGTTTACAGGTGCTTATTTCTATTGATACTGGTATGCGTATCCAAGAGATTGCGACGTTATCCACGAGATCTATCGAGACAGCAACACCTATTGCTGGAAGTAAGCATCGTTTCGAGTTGTTACTATCACCTAAAGATACAGGTGTGATGACCAAATACCTCAAAATTCGCCAAGTGGAAATCTCTGCCGAGTTGTTATCTACATTGAATGAATATCGAGTTTCAGAGCGACGAATCAAGCGTGCAAACAAGCTTGACCAAAAACTTGAAGCACTACCAGAAATGGCTGATACGCTAAAGAAAGAGGCGCTTGAACGATTAGAGCGATCTGAGCGGCATGAACCTTTATTCGTTAGTGAGCAAGGCAACCCCGTAACCGCTAAGTCTATAGAAGCTCGCTGGATAGAGCTTAGAGCTCAAATTAGAAAGACCCACCCTGCATTCACGCACCGTTTTCATGACTTGCGCGCGACTTATGGCACTTACCGATTAAGTGATTTGCTTGACGCTG
>NZ_QEWN01000025.1 GCF_006124995.1 Vibrio sp. Hep-1b-8 | reverse complement strand
AGCACTAGACTCTTACATCCCAGAGCCAGAGCGTGCAGTAGACATGCCGTTCCTAATGCCAATCGAAGACGTATTCTCAATCCAAGGTCGTGGTACAGTAGTAACTGGCCGTATCGAGCGCGGTATCCTAAACGTAGGTGACGAAGTTGCTATCGTAGGTATCAAAGAGACAATCACAACAACATGTACTGGTGTTGAGATGTTCCGTAAGCTTCTAGACGAAGGTCGTGCGGGTGAGAACGTTGGTGCACTTCTACGTGGTACTAAGCGTGATGAAGTAGAACGTGGTCAAGTACTAGCGAAGCCAGGTTCAATCACTCCACACACTAAGTTCGAGTCAGAAGTATACGTACTTTCTAAAGACGAAGGCGGCCGTCATACTCCGTTCTTCAAAGGCTACCGTCCACAGTTCTACTTCCGTACAACTGACGTAACTGGTAACATCGAGCTACCAGAAGGCGTAGAAATGGTAATGCCAGGCGATAACATCAAGATGACTGTAGAGCTAATCGCTCCAATCGCGATGGACGAAGGTCTACGTTTCGCGATCCGCGAAGGTGGCCGTACAGTTGGTGCTGGTGTTGTTGCTAAGATCTTCGCTTAATTCTAACGAATTAGCTAAAGTCTTCGGAAAATCTTGGAATAAGATTTGACGAACCAGTAGCAAAAAGGGCATCATTTGATGCCCTTTTTCTGCACTATACAAAATGTCTGTTGCATTGTTATGAAAACAGACATGTAAGCAGGATTTTTTGATTGAGGTGTTGCTTCTCAATCAATAAAAGCGTGCGTCAATCTAGTTAGATTGTCGTTTAATGGATTTGCCCTGCAACAGCGGGGTTGTTGTCGTCTATATTAAGACTTAGACAGGTTGGTTTTATGAAAGCAAATAATGCTGAAACTCCTGATAGCTCAAATGGCGCAGATATCTTTAAGTGGATTGTCACTTTCGCTCTGTTAGCTGCCGCTGTTGTGGGTAATTACCTGTATGGTGAAATGTCTGTAGTAATTCGTGCTGCAGGAGTTGTTGTATTAATCGCTGCGGCACTTGGTGTTGCTGCTACAACAACTAAGGGTAAAGCTGCGATTGAGTTTGCAAAAGAGTCGCGTATGGAAGTACGCAAAGTGGTTTGGCCTACTCGCCAAGAAACTATGCAAACTACTTTAATCGTTTTAGCTGTAAGTATTGTAATGGCTCTAGTGCTTTGGGGCATTGACGGCATCATGGTTCGTCTTGTCGCTCTAGCAACTGGGGTATAGAGGGTTTTAATTCATGAGTGAAGCTCCAAAAAAACGCTGGTATGTGGTTCAAGCCTTCTCTGGATTTGAAGGCCGTGTAGCCCAATCTCTTCGTGAGCATATCAAAATGCACAGCATGGAAGAGCTGTTTGGTGAAGTTCTAGTCCCTACTGAAGAAGTAGTGGAAATGCGTGCAGGTCAGCGTCGTAAGTCTGAGCGCAAGTTCTTCCCTGGTTACGTCCTAGTTCAGATGATCATGAACGATGAATCATGGCACTTAGTACGCAGTGTGCCGCGTGTCATGGGCTTCATTGGTGGTACCTCTGATCGTCCAGCTCCTATCACTGATAAAGAAGCTGATGCGATTCTTAACCGTCTAGAGAAAGCAAGTGAAGCTCCTCGCCCACGTACTATGTACGAAGCGGGTGAAGTGGTACGTGTTACAGACGGTCCATTTGCTGACTTCAACGGTACAGTTGAAGAAGTGGATTACGAGAAGAGCCGCCTGAAAGTGTCTGTATCGATCTTTGGTCGTGCGACACCAGTTGAGCTTGAATTTGGTCAGGTTGAAAAACTGGACTAATACTCTGATTTGTAGAGTATAAAAAATCACCTTTTTAGGGTTGTATAAGGCGCGAATTATTACTATAATCTCGCGCCTTATTATTTCAATCGAAGCTTAAGTTTTGAGCGAAATAAAAAGAATTTGTATCAACGGGGAGCTGATCGGTCGATTAGCGCTTGTACCCAAAATTAGGAATAATCATGGCTAAGAAAGTTGAAGCTTACATCAAGCTACAAGTTGCTGCTGGTATGGCAAACCCAAGTCCACCAGTTGGTCCTGCACTAGGTCAACACGGTGTTAACATCATGGAATTCTGTAAAGCGTTCAACGCGAAAACAGAATCTCTAGAGAAAGGTCTACCTACTCCAGTAGTTATCACTGTATACAGCGATCGTTCTTTCACGTTCATCACTAAGACTCCACCTGCTGCTGTTCTTCTTAAGAAAGCTGCTGGCGTTAAGTCTGGTTCAGGCCGTCCAAACACTGAAAAAGTGGGCACTGTAACTGAAGCTCAAATCCAAGAAATCGCAGAAGCTAAAGCTGCTGATATGACTGGTGCTGACATCGAAGCAATGAAGCGTTCAATCGCTGGTACTGCTCGTTCAATGGGCCTAGTGGTAGAGGGTTAATAAGATGGCTAAACTAACTAAGCGCATGCGCGTAATCCGCGACAAAGTTGACGCGACTAAAGAATACGAAATCAACGAAGCTGTAGCTCTTCTTCAAGAACTAGCAACTGCTAAATTCGTTGAGTCTGTAGACGTTGCTGTTAACCTAGGCATTGATGCTCGTAAATCTGACCAAAACGTACGTGGTGCAACTGTACTACCACACGGTACTGGCCGCGACATCCGCGTTGCAGTGTTCACTCAAGGTGCAAACGCTGAAGCAGCTAAAGAAGCTGGCGCAGACATCGTTGGTATGGAAGATCTTGCTGAGCAAGTTAAGAAAGGCGAAATGAACTTTGACGTAGTTGTTGCTTCTCCAGATGCAATGCGCGTTGTAGGTCAACTAGGTACTATCCTAGGTCCTCGCGGTCTAATGCCAAACCCTAAAGTTGGTACTGTAACTCCTAACGTTGCTGAAGCTGTTAAGAACGCTAAAGCTGGTCAGGTTCGTTACCGTAACGACAAAAACGGCATCATCCACACTACTATCGGTAAAGCAAATTTCTCTGCTGAGCAGATCAAAGAGAACCTAGAAGCTCTTCTAGTTGCTCTGAAGAAAGCTAAGCCATCTTCTGCTAAAGGTACTTACCTGCAGAAAGTAAGCATCTCTACTACTATGGGTGCTGGTGTTGCTGTTGATCAGGGTAGCCTGAACACTCAAGCATAATTGATTTGATTAGGCGCGAAATTAATGTATAATTCTGCGCCTAATATTTGTGGTTGGGGCTGAACTTTGGTTCATTAAATTCTTCTAGAATTTGTTGTGAATTATGACCCAGTCTCCGTCCAAGACCGTAGGTGTTTGACTTGTCAAACTTAATTATCCTACGTAGATGGTGCCCGAACTGACAGAAAGCTCTATGTAAATAGTTACCTTTCTTCTGGGAAGCACCTTTTAAGCTCTCACTGTTGTGATAATAGTGAGTGGTGTAACGACAACCAGGAGTTAATCCAAGATGGCTTTAAACCTTCAAGACAAAAAAGCAATTGTTGCTGAAGTCAACGAAGCTGCCAGTGGTGCACTTTCTGCAGTTGTAGCTGACTCTCGTGGCGTTGAAGTGGGCGCAATGACTTCTCTACGTAAACAAGCTCGTGAAGCGGGCGTTTACCTGAAAGTTGTTCGTAACACGCTGATGCGTCGTGCGGTAGAAGGTACTAGCTATGAGTGTCTAACAGAGACATTCACTGGTCCTACTCTAATCGCATTCTCTAACGAGCACCCAGGTGCTGCAGCGCGTCTTTTCAAAGACTTCGCTAAAGAGAACAAAAACTTCGAGATCAAAGCTGCTGCATTTGAAGGCGCGCTAACTGACGCTGAAGTACTAGCGACACTACCAACTTACGACGAAGCAATCGCACGCCTAATGATGTGCATGAAAGAAGCTTCTGCTGGCAAGCTGGTACGTACATTCGCTGCTATCCGCGATCAAAAAGAAGAAGCTGCGGCGTAAGCCTTGCTTTTTTCTGGTTGCTTAATAAACTTATTGTTGATTTAAAAGAGAATTGTTATGTCTATTACTAACGAGCAAATCCTAGACGCAGTTGCAGAAATGTCTGTAATGCAAGTTGTTGAACTAATCGAAGCGATGGAAGAGAAATTCGGCGTTTCTGCTGCAGCTGCTGTTGTAGCTGGTGGCGCTGCAGCTGGCGAAGCTGCTGCTGAGCAAACTGAATTCGACGTAATCCTAGAATCTGCTGGCGGCAACAAAGTTGCTGTTATCAAAGCAGTACGTGGCGCAACTGGCCTAGGTCTTAAAGAAGCTAAAGCTCTTGTAGACGGCGCTCCAGCACCTCTTAAAGAAGGTGTTGAGAAGGCAGAAGCTGACGCTCTTAAAGCTCAGCTAGAAGAAGCTGGCGCAGTAGTTGCTGTTAAGTAATTATTACTTAGCTTCTTAGCCTAACGGCTAATGGCTGGTGGTTTTATAACCACCGGCCTTTTTGCGCTGTAGGGGTTGGGTGATTTTTCCGCTGTTTGAGCACCCATACTTCAAGCAAAAAACGCTTCATTAGCTCTTAATGAAACGCTACTACACTCAAACAGATATTTAGTCACTGTCTCATACTACCAGAGGCAGTTTGGGTCACTTATCAGCGAGCTGAGGAACCCCATGGTTTACTCTTATACCGAGAAAAAGCGCATCCGTAAGGACTTTGGTACTCGTCCACAAGTGTTGGACATTCCATACCTGCTATCGATCCAGCTCGATTCGTTCGAGAAATTTATCGAACAGGATCCTGAAGGTCAATACGGTCTTGAAGCTGCTTTCCGTTCTGTATTTCCGATTCAGAGCTACAACGGCAATTCCGAGCTGCAATACGTTAGCTACCGTCTTGGTGAGCCAGTTTTTGACGTTAAAGAATGTCAAATCCGCGGTGTAACTTATTCAAAGCCACTACGCGTAAAACTACGTCTAGTTATTTTTGATAAAGACGCGCCAGCAGGTACTGTAAAAGACATTAAAGAACAAGAAGTCTACATGGGCGAAATTCCGCTTATGACAGACAATGGTACCTTCGTTATCAATGGTACCGAGAGGGTTATCGTATCCCAGCTGCACAGAAGTCCTGGCGTATTCTTCGACAGCGATAAGGGTAAGACCCACTCATCAGGTAAAGTTCTATACAATGCACGTGTTATTCCTTACCGTGGTTCATGGCTTGATTTCGAGTTTGATCCTAAGGATAACCTATACGTACGTATTGACCGCCGTCGTAAGCTACCAGCATCTATCATTCTTCGCGCACTAGGTAAGACGACTGAAGAGATCCTGGACATCTTCTTTGAGAAGGTGAACTTCGAAGTTAAAGATCAAACTCTTCTAATGGAGCTTGTTCCTGATCGTCTACGTGGTGAAACTGCGTCGTTCGATATCGAAGCTAACGGTAAGGTTTACGTTGAGACTGGCCGTCGTGTGACTGCACGTCATATCCGTCAACTTGAAAAAGACAGCATTGAGCACATCGAAGTACCTGTAGAGTACATCGTTGGTAAAGTTGCATCGAAAGATTACATCAACGAAGCGACTGGCGAGATCATTGTTGGTGCAAACCAAGAGATCAGCCTAGAAGCTCTAGCTAACCTTTCTCAAGCTGGCCATAAAGCTCTATCTGTTCTATTCACGAACGATCTAGACCACGGCCCATTCATGTCAGAGACACTACGTATCGACAGCACTGTTGATCGTATTTCTTCGCTGGTAGAAATCTACCGCATGATGCGCCCTGGCGAGCCACCAACGAAAGAAGCTGCTGAAGCACTATTCGAAAGCCTATTCTTCTCTGAAGAGCGTTACGATCTATCGACTGTTGGTCGTATGAAGTTCAACAGCTCTATCGAACGTGAAGATGCTCAAGAGCAAGGCACACTTGATGAAACTGATATCATCGAAGTGATGAAGAAGCTTATCGCTATCCGTAACGGCATCGGTGAAGTGGACGATATCGACCACCTAGGTAACCGTCGTATCCGTTCTGTTGGTGAAATGGCAGAAAACCAATTCCGCGTTGGTCTAGTACGTGTTGAACGTGCTGTTAAAGAGCGTCTAAGCCTTGGTGACCTTGATGCAATCATGCCTCAAGATCTAATCAATGCTAAGCCGATCTCTGCTGCGGTTAAAGAATTCTTTGGCTCTTCTCAGCTATCTCAGTTCATGGACCAAAATAACCCATTATCAGAAGTAACGCACAAGCGTCGTATTTCTGCGTTGGGTCCTGGCGGTCTAACTCGTGAACGTGCTGGCTTCGAAGTACGTGACGTACACGTAACTCACTACGGTCGTCTATGTCCTATCGAAACACCTGAAGGTCCAAACATCGGTCTGATCAACTCTCTATCTGCGTTTGCGCGTTGTAACGAGTACGGTTTCCTAGAGACTCCATACCGTCGTGTTGTAGATGGCGTAGTAACAGACGAAGTAGATTACCTATCTGCTATTCAAGAAGGTCAGTACGTTATCGCTCAGGCGAACACTGTTCTTACTGAAGAAGGCACATTTGCTGAAGAGCTAATCACAGCTCGTCAGAAAGGTGAATCTGGTCTACACCCACGCGAACATGTTGACTACATGGACGTTGCAACTAACCAGGTTGTATCTATCGCTGCATCGCTTATCCCGTTCCTAGAACACGATGATGCGAACCGTGCATTGATGGGTGCGAACATGCAACGTCAGGCAGTTCCAACTCTTAAAGCTGATAAGCCTCTAGTTGGTACTGGTATTGAGCGTAACATCGCAGTTGACTCTGGTGTTACTGCGGTAGCGAAACGTGGTGGTGTAATCCAGTCTGTAGATGCTTCTCGTATCGTTGTTAAAGTGAACGAAGAAGAGTTGATCCCTGGTGAAGCAGGTATCGATATCTACAACCTAACTAAATACACTCGTTCTAACCAAAATACGTGTATCAACCAGCGTCCATGTGTGATGCCTGGTGAACCTGTTGCACGTGGTGACGTTCTTGCTGATGGTCCTTCAACAGACCTTGGTGAACTTGCTCTTGGTCAGAACATGCGTATCGCGTTCATGCCTTGGAACGGCTACAACTTCGAAGACTCGATCTTAGTATCTGAGCGCGTAGTTCAAGAAGACCGTTTCACGACTATCCACATTCAAGAACTATCTTGTGTGGCGCGTGATACTAAGCTTGGTGCTGAAGAGATCACAGCTGACATTCCAAACGTAGGTGAGTCTGCTCTGTCTAAACTAGACGAGTCAGGTATCGTTTACATTGGTGCGGAAGTGAAAGGCGGTGACATCCTTGTAGGTAAAGTAACGCCTAAAGGTGAAACTCAGCTAACTCCTGAAGAGAAGCTACTACGTGCTATCTTCGGTGAGAAAGCATCAGACGTTAAAGATACGTCTCTACGCGTACCAAACTCTGTTTCAGGTACGATCATCGACGTTCAAGTATTTACTCGTGACGGTGTTGAAAAAGACAAACGTGCACTTGAAATTGAACAGATGCAGCTTAAAGAAGCGAAGAAAGACCTTACTGAAGAATTCCAGATTCTTGAGGGTGGCCTTCTAAACCGTGTTAAAGCTGTACTTATCGACGGTGGTTACACTGAAGCGAAACTAGATGCTATCGATCGCAAGAAGTGGCTAGAACTGACGCTTGAAGACGATGCTCTACAGACTCAGCTAGAGCAACTAGCAGAGCAGTATGACGAGCTACGTGCAGACTTCGATAAGAAGTTTGAAACCAAGCGTCGCAAGATCACACAAGGTGATGATCTAGCACCTGGCGTACTGAAGATCGTTAAAGTTTACCTAGCGGTTAAACGTCGCATCCAGCCTGGTGATAAGATGGCGGGTCGTCACGGTAACAAGGGTGTAATCTCTAAGATCAACCCTGTTGAAGACATGCCATACGATGAAAAAGGTCAACCTGTTGACATCGTACTGAACCCACTAGGTGTACCTTCGCGTATGAACATCGGTCAGATCCTAGAAGTACACTTAGGTCTGGCAGCGAAAGGTATCGGTGACAAGATCAACCAGATGGTTAAAGAGCAGCAAGAGCTAGCTAAGTTCCGTGACTTCCTACAGAAGGTTTACGATCTTGGTGAAACTCGTCAGAACGTAGACATCGCGTCTCTATCTGATGATGAAGTTCGTACGTTGATCTCTAACCTACGTGGCGGTCTACCGATCGCAACGCCGGTATTCGATGGTGCAAATGAATCATCAATCAAAGAGCTTCTAAAACTAGGTGACCTACCAGAATCTGGTCAGTTAACTCTGTTTGATGGTCGCACTGGTGATGCGTTTGAGCGTCCTGTAACTGTTGGTTACATGTACATGCTGAAACTGAACCACCTTGTTGATGACAAGATGCACGCTCGTTCGACTGGCTCGTACAGCCTAGTAACTCAGCAACCACTTGGTGGTAAAGCTCAGTTCGGTGGTCAGCGTTTCGGTGAGATGGAAGTATGGGCACTTGAAGCTTACGGTGCTGCTTACACGCTACAAGAAATGCTAACAGTTAAGTCTGATGACGTTAACGGCCGTACTAAGATGTACAAGAACATCGTAGACGGTAACCACAGCATGGAACCTGGTATGCCAGAATCGTTCAACGTACTGTTGAAAGAGATTCGCTCGCTAGGTATCAACATCGAGCTAGAAGACGAAGAGTAATCCCACGGGATTATTTGGTAGAAGGTGCTCACTTTTGCGGGTGAGCTCCTTTTAACTCCTTACAGGAGCTGATTGTGAAAGACTTATTAAACTTTCTAAAAGCGCAGCATAAGACCGAAGAATTTGATGCAATCAAAATCGGTCTATCTTCACCAGACATGATCCGTTCATGGTCTTTTGGTGAAGTTAAAAAACCTGAAACGATCAACTATCGTACGTTCAAGCCTGAGCGTGATGGTCTGTTTTGTGCGCGTATCTTTGGTCCAGTAAAAGACTACGAATGTCTTTGTGGCAAATACAAGCGTCTAAAACACCGTGGCGTTATCTGTGAGAAGTGTGGCGTTGAAGTTACACAAACTAAAGTTCGTCGTGACCGTATGGGCCACATCGAGCTTGCTTCTCCAGTAGCTCACATCTGGTTCCTAAAATCGCTACCGTCTCGTATCGGTCTACTAATGGATATCCCTCTACGTGATATCGAGCGTGTTCTTTACTTCGAAATGTACGTAGTAACTGAACCAGGTATGACTGATCTAGAAAAATCTCAGATGCTTACAGAAGAAGAGTATCTAGATCGCCTAGAAGAGTGGGGTGACGAGTTCACGGCTAAGATGGGTGCAGAAGCGATTAAAGACCTACTTGCGTCTATGGATCTGCCTGCTGAAATCGAAGAGATGCGTGAAGAGCTTCAGTCTACTAACTCAGAGACTAAGCGTAAGAAGATCACTAAGCGTCTGAAGCTAGTTGAAGCGTTTGTTCAATCTGGTAACAAACCAGAGTGGATGATCCTAACTGTGCTTCCGGTACTTCCGCCAGATCTACGTCCTCTAGTACCTCTAGATGGCGGTCGCTTTGCGACATCTGATCTGAACGACCTATACCGTCGCGTAATCAACCGTAACAACCGTTTGAAGCGTCTACTAGAGCTAGCGGCTCCGGACATCATCGTACGTAACGAAAAACGTATGCTGCAAGAGTCTGTTGATGCACTTCTAGATAACGGTCGTCGCGGTCGTGCGATCACAGGTTCGAACAAGCGTCCTCTGAAATCTCTTGCTGATATGATCAAGGGTAAACAAGGTCGTTTCCGTCAGAACCTTCTAGGTAAGCGTGTAGACTACTCTGGCCGTTCTGTAATCACAGTAGGTCCATACCTTCGTCTGCACCAGTGTGGTCTTCCTAAGAAGATGGCACTAGAGCTATTCAAACCATTCATCTACAGCAAGCTAGAGACTCGTGGTCTTGCGACTACAATCAAAGCTGCTAAGAAGATGGTTGAGCGTGAAGAAGCGATC
Source organism: Vibrio sp. Hep-1b-8 (assembly GCF_006124995.1). Taxonomy (GTDB): domain Bacteria; phylum Pseudomonadota; class Gammaproteobacteria; order Enterobacterales; family Vibrionaceae; genus Vibrio. Next base: position 18,057 of record NZ_QEWN01000025.1, on the reverse strand, counting down.
GTTTGGGATATCCTAGACGAAGTTATCCGCGAACACCCAGTACTATTGAACCGTGCACCTACACTTCACCGTCTAGGTATCCAGGCGTTCGAACCAGTACTAATCGAAGGTAAAGCGATTCAGCTACACCCACTAGTGTGTGCGGCATACAACGCGGACTTCGATGGTGACCAAATGGCGGTTCACGTGCCTCTAACTCTAGAAGCACAGCTTGAAGCTCGTACTCTGATGATGTCGACAAACAACATTCTGTCGCCAGCGTCAGGTGATCCGATCATCGTACCTTCTCAGGACGTTGTATTGGGTCTTTACTACATGACTCGTGAAAAGATCAACGTGAAAGGCGAAGGTATGTACCTTGCTAGCCCAGCAGAAGCTGAGAAGGCATACCGCACTAAGACTGCTGAGCTACACGCTCGCGTTAAAGTTCGTATCACTGAGACTGTAAAAGACGAAGATGGTCACAGCACAACAGAGACTAAGCTAGTTGATACAACTATCGGTCGTGCAATGTTGTGGCAAATCGTGCCAGAAGGTCTACCGTACAGCATCGTTAACCAAAAGCTAGGTAAGAAGCAAATCTCTAACCTACTAAACGAAGCGTACCGTAAGCTTGGTCTGAAAGACACGGTAATCTTCGCTGACCAAATCATGTACACAGGTTTTGCTTACGCGGCACTTTCTGGTGTATCGGTTGGTATCGACGATATGGTTGTACCAGCAGCTAAATACACTGAGATCGAAGAAGCTGAAGCAGAAGTTCGCGAAATCCAAGAACAGTACCAATCTGGTCTTGTAACTGCGGGTGAGCGCTACAACAAAGTGATCGATATTTGGGCATCGACCAACGATCGCGTAGCGAAAGCGATGATGGAAAACCTTTCATCTGAAACGGTAGTTAACCGTGACGGTGAAGAAGAGCAACAAGAGTCATTCAACAGCATCTACATGATGGCTGACTCGGGTGCTCGTGGTTCTGCAGCTCAGATTCGTCAGCTAGCTGGTATGCGTGGTCTGATGGCTCGTCCAGACGGCTCAATCATCGAAACGCCTATCACAGCGAACTTTAAAGAAGGTCTAAACGTACTTCAGTACTTTATCTCAACGCACGGTGCTCGTAAGGGTCTTGCGGATACGGCACTGAAAACTGCGAACTCGGGTTACCTAACTCGTCGTCTAGTAGACGTTGCGCAGGACGTAGTAGTACACGAGCACGACTGTGGCACCCACGAAGGTGTTGACATGATGCCGCACATCGAAGGTGGTGACGTTAAAGTTGCACTTTCTGAGCTAGCTCTAGGTCGTGTTGTTGCTGAAGATGTTCTTAAGCCAGGTACAGAAGAAGTTCTGATCCCACGTAACACTCTAATTGATGAGAAGTGGTGTCAAATCATGGAAGATAACTCAGTAGACAGAATGAAAGTTCGCTCTGTAGTTACTTGTGATGCGGACTTCGGTTGTTGTGCACAGTGTTACGGTCGTGACCTAGCACGTGGTCACCTAGTGAACCAAGGTGAAGCAGTGGGCGTAATCGCTGCTCAGTCTATCGGTGAGCCGGGTACACAGCTTACGATGCGTACGTTCCACATTGGTGGTGCGGCATCTACTGCAGCAGCAGAGAACAGCATCCAAGCTAAGACAACAGGTACGGTTAAGCTACACAATGCTAAGTTTGTAACGAACAAAGATGGTAAGCTTGTTATCACTTCTCGTGCATCTGAACTGACTATTATTGATGAGTTTGGTCGTACGAAAGAGAAACACAAACTGCCTTACGGTTCTCTACTAACTAAAGGCGACAACGATTCAGTTCAAGCTGGTGAAACAGTAGCGAATTGGGAAGCGCACACTATGCCAATCATCACTGAAGTGGCAGGTCGCATCCAATTCGTTGACATGATCGACGGTGTAACAGTTTCTCGTCAAACGGATGACCTAACAGGCCTATCGTCAAGCGAAGTAACTGAAGCGGCAGCTCGCCCAGCAGCAGGTAAAGATATGCGTCCAGCAATCAAACTTGTTGATGAGCAAGGTAACGATGTAATGATCCCTGGTACTGAAATGCCAGCTCACTACTTCCTACCAGGTAAAGCTATCGTTAACATCGAAGACGGTGCAGAAGTAGGTGTGGGTGATACGCTTTCACGTATTCCTCAGAAGTCTGGTGGTAACCGAGACATCACTGGTGGTCTTCCACGAGTTGCTGACCTATTCGAAGCACGTAAGCCGAAAGAGCCTGCGATCCTTGCTGAGCACACAGGTACTGTGAGCTACGGTAAAGAGACGAAAGGTAAGCGTCGTCTAATTATCACTCGCGATGGCGGTGAGACGTACGAAGAGATGATTCCTAAGCATCGTCAGCTTAACGTATTCGAAGGCGAGAAGATTGAACGTGGTGACGTGATCGCAGATGGTCCAGAGTCTCCACACGATATCCTACGTCTACGTGGTATCCACGCTGTGACTCAATACATCGCGAACGAAGTTCAAGAAGTATACCGTCTCCAAGGCGTTAAGATTAACGATAAGCACATCGAGACTATCGTTCGTCAGATGCTACGTAAGTGTACTATTACTCACGCTGGTGACTCTGAGTTCCTAGCAGGTGAGCAAGTAGAATACGCTAACGTTAAGATTGCTAACCGTGCACTAGAAGCAGAAGGCAAAGAGCCAGCACGCTTCGAACGTGAACTACTAGGTATCACTAAAGCATCGCTAGCAACTGAGTCGTTCATCTCTGCGGCATCGTTCCAAGAGACAACTCGCGTACTAACAGAAGCTGCGGTTTCTGGTAAGCGTGATGAACTACGTGGTCTGAAAGAAAACGTAATTGTAGGTCGTCTAATCCCTGCAGGTACGGGTTTCGCTTACCACCAAGATCGTCAAGCTAAGCGTGCAGAAGAGCAAGAAGGTCCTTCAGCTGAACAAGCGACTGATAACCTTGCAGCACTACTAAACGCTGGTTTCTCTACTGACGAGTAATCGTTAGAGTGAAAAATGAGAAAAGGCACCTTCGGGTGCCTTTTTTGTTTTTAGTGACATCCTGTGGTGCTCTGTAACGTTTCACGGCAGGATGTTGGCTTTGGTAGTCTTGTTTTTCCGCTTCTCGCTTACGCGCCGGGAGGAACGGCCAGACTGTCGGCAATCATCTGAATAAGCTTATCTTCGACTTCAAACCTTACTTCGATGATCTCCCCAATAAGAGACATATCGCTGTCAAAACTGTCCAACGTGTCCTCGTCACTTACTGCGGCATATTTGTCTGTGAAATTGAGCAACGGTTCTGTCGTCAGAACGATCTTGCCATAAGTTTGGTTAATTTCGTCGGTTGCTTCAAATCCTGTTGCTCGCCATTTGTCCATTACCATGTCGTAGATCTTGAAATGCCCTTCAGAGATATAGTCGACGAGATGTTGGCAAAATACTTGGAGTTCTTGTGGAGTTGGCAGCGATGACAGTGCAGATTTAGTAGAGCAGGGTTGAAGTGCGGCTAGTTTACAATACTCAACAATGAGTGATTGTCTGGTTTCAAGCCAGTGATCGATGACTTCACTAGAGCCACCCCATTGTTCTTGTGTGTGTTTGAATTTATTCAGCATGACCATATCCTCATGATCGGATCACTTCTCTGGTGATCATTACGCTTTGGTCCCAAAGCTTGTTCAGAGTTACAACCTCTTGTCGTTACTAAAATTTATAGTCTTGAAATTGCGTGACTACAAACTCTGGTATGAATTTAGATTGCCAGTAAAATAGATGAACTGCAAGTGGAGAGGCGAGCTAATGTTACGTAAAGGTGATACAAACCGTATGAAAGATGCTTATTGGTGTGTTGTTTCAGGAAGCGACATTTGGCTGTTAGATGGTCAACTTCCTAAAGGTCTTGCTGATGATTTAGGTCTACCTTTCGAGCAGGCAACTCCACTTGGGCACTACGAGAATACACCGGTTTTTTGGCTCAATGAGGCTGACATTAATACCGAACTGGACCTGACCTCGTTACGTGATTGCTTGCACTTTCCACAAGCCCTGTTTCTTTTGATGAGCAAGGCAATTCAATATGGCCATATGTCGCAGACATTGCGCTTTTGTCCACAGTGCGGGGGACGGAATCACTTAAATCACAATCAGCTAGCCATGCAGTGTGGTGATTGCCGGACGTTGCATTATCCACGTATCTTCCCTTGTATTATTGTCGCGGTAAGACGAGATCACGAATTGTTACTGGCTCAGCATCCGAGGCATCGTAACGGAATGTACACCGTGATTGCAGGGTTTGTAGAGGTTGGTGAAACGTTGGAACAGTGTGTTGCTCGTGAAGTGAAGGAGGAGACGGGTATTAATGTGACCAATATTCGTTATTTTTCCAGCCAGCCTTGGGCTTTCCCCTCAAGTCTGATGATGGGTTTTTTGGCCGATTATCATTCGGGTGAGCTGAAGCCGGATTATAGCGAGTTGAGTGATGCGCAATGGTTTGATGTTGAACATTTACCACCCGTTGCTCCAGCAGGAACCATTGCGAGGGCCTTAATTGAGCATACAATCACATTGGCTAAGTAATTATGTTTTTGAATTTTAAATAAAAAAAACCCTCCAGAAGGAGGGGGTAAGTAAGATGTCGTTATGAGATGCTGAACACGATGTGTCCAGTTTATAATTGTAGTTTTCGCTAGCAAACAAATTTTTAACACTGATAATGAGTGGGTGCAAATTAAGCACTGATTTAAAAGTTAATAACTTGATCTAGGTTGCAAAGCACACAGCTTTTGAGAGCCAAACAGTGTTAGAATAGCCGCCACAAAGTTGAGCCTAATAATCGGATAAACGGAATGACAGAACTAAAAAATGACCGCTACCTTCGTGCGTTACTAAAGCAGCCTGTAGACTACACTCCTGTATGGATGATGCGTCAGGCCGGTCGCTACCTTCCTGAATACAAAGCGACTCGCGCAGAAGCGGGTGACTTTATGTCTTTGTGTAAGAATGCAGAGCTTGCATCGGAAGTAACATTACAGCCACTACGCCGTTTTCCTCTAGATGCCGCCATTTTGTTTTCAGACATTCTCACTATCCCTGATGCTATGGGATTAGGCCTGCGCTTCGCAGCGGGTGAAGGCCCAGTGTTTGATAATCCAATTACATGTAAAGCTGACGTAGAGAAAATTGGTCTGCCAGATCCAGAAGGTGAACTGCAATACGTCATGAACGCAGTGCGCCAGATCCGTAAAGATCTTAATGGTGATGTTCCGTTAATTGGTTTCTCTGGTAGCCCATGGACTTTAGCGACTTACATGGTTGAAGGTGGCAGCTCTAAAGCATTCACTAAGATCAAAAAGATGATGTATGCTGAACCACAAACGTTACACCTGTTGCTTGATAAGCTTGCAGACAGTGTCATCGAGTACCTAAATGCACAGATTAAAGCGGGTGCTCAATCTGTCATGGTATTTGATACTTGGGGTGGTGTTCTAACTCCTCGTGATTACAACCTCTTCTCGCTTCAGTACATGCACAAAATCGTTGATGGCCTAATCCGTGAAAACGAAGGTCGCCGTGTTCCTGTTACTCTGTTTACCAAAAACGGTGGTATGTGGTTAGAACAGATTGCCGCTACAGGTTGTGATGCGGTTGGCCTAGACTGGACGATTAACATTGCAGACGCTGTTAAGCGCGTAGGCGACAAGGTAGCACTGCAAGGCAATATGGATCCTTCAATGCTGTACGCATCTCCAGAGCGTATCCGTGAAGAAGTTGCCACTATCCTTGAAGGATTCGGTGATGCGGGTACTGGTCACGTATTTAACTTAGGCCACGGTATTCACCTAGATGTGCCGCCAGAAAATGCGGGTGTATTTGTTGAAGCGGTGCATGAGTTATCTAAGCCGTACCACAAATAATTGAGTAATTGAATGAAAGCGCCTGATATGACCAGGCGCTTTTTTGTTATAGGTTACACTAGTCGCTATACTGCCTTTGGAAATGGAAAGGGATTGAAACAACTAATGAAAACTCGTGACAAGATAGTGCTTGCTGCACTGGACCTATTTAATGAGCATGGTGAAAGGAATATCACCACTAACCACATAGCGGCGCATATTGATATTAGTCCGGGTAATCTGTATTACCATTTCCGCAATAAACAGGAAATTGTGCGCGAGATTTTTACTTTGTACTCCAATGAGTTGCTGGAACGTTTTACGCCGATTCAGGGTCAGCAAGAGAGCTTGGTATTACTTAAACACTATTTAGACTCGATCTTTACTCTGATGTGGAAATATCGTTTTTTCTACGCTAACTTGCCAGAGATCTTGCAGCGAGATGAGCAATTGCATGAGGAGTACATCCAAGTACAGGATAAGTTGCAGGCCAATCTTATCAATATCATGCGTGCTTTTGTTGGGTTAGAGCTAGTGACGGTCGCTGATAGTGAGATGAAGTCATTAGTGACAACTCTGCACTTGATTGCGTCAAGCTGGCTGGGGTATCAAGCGGCAATGTCTCCTAAAACTCAGATTACTGAACAAGTGATCCATCAGGGAATGCTGCAGATGATCTCGGTAGTCAAACCCAAAGCGACGGCACAAGGTCTAGAACAATTACAATTGTTGGAAGATGGTGTTAAAGCTATTCATGCCTAACAGGTGTGGATCCTAGTTATAACTAACTGAAATTGTTAAAACACGTAGAACCCATTAGAGTATCGAGAGATATTTTAATGGGTTTTGTTGTTTATGCATTTTGACGTTTTCAATGGTGATGCCGATGGCATCATCGCACTTTTACAGCTTCGCCTAGCCGAACCTAAAGATGCTCAGCTGGTGACTGGGGTAAAGCGTGATATTCAGCTACTCGAGAAGCTTTCCGTAACTCAAGATGATTCAATCACGGCGCTTGATATCTCTATGGAGAAGAACAAAGTAGGCCTTGAAACCATATTGAGTGCAGGAGCGAAGGTTTTTTACGCCGATCACCATAAATCTGGCGATATTCCCCAGCATGAGAACTTAACGGCTCATATCGATTTGGATGCGAATACCTGTACCGCCTTGATTGTTGATGAGTTGCTAGCAGGGCGTTATCAAACCTGGGCGATTACTGCTGCTTATGGTGATAACTTGATTGCCAAAGCGGATCAGTTAGCGACTAAAGCAGGGCTAAGCGTTGAGCAGCAAGCACAGCTAAAAGAGCTCGGTACCTTGATCAACTACAACGGCTATGGTTCAAAGCTTGATGACCTTCATTTTGACCCAGCGGTACTGTTTCAAGAGCTTTTGGCTTACGATGATCCTTTTGCTGTTATTGCTGATCAAGATTCGCCTTTCCACGTACTTCAATCTGCCTATCAGCAAGATATGGATAAAGCATTGGCGATAGAGCCTCAATATCAAAGCGCCACATTAGGGCTATTTGAGTTGCCAAATGCAGCATCATCACGTCGTATAAGTGGTGTCTATGGCAATCTACTAGCGAATCAGTCACCAGACTCTGCTCATGCGGTATTAACCGAAAACAGTGATGGCACTTATACTGTTTCATTGCGTGCGCCGTTGAACAATAAGCAAGGTGCTGGAGATATCTGTGCGCAGTTCCCATCTGGTGGAGGTAGAGCTGCGGCCGCTGGCATTAACGCCCTGCCGAAAGAGCAGCTAACCGCTTTCATTGATGCGGTAGAAAAGCACTATCGTATCGAAGCTTAAAAAAATAAGGCGTCTTTTCGAGAGGAAAAGACGCCTTAATTGTATCTGCTCAGCTGATTATCGCGTCAACCAGCTTTTCGGATCTTGAGTTTTACTGTTGCGGCGAATTTCAAAGTAGAGGGATGGACGAGACTGACCTCCTGTATCTCCTGCAAGTGCGATACTCTCACCCGCAGCGACTTTGTCTCCCTCTTTTTTCAGTAGGCTTTGATTAAATCCATACAAAGTCATATCGCCCTTGCCGTGATCGAGTAGCACAACTAGACCGTAGCCACGTAGATAGTCAGCGAATACGACCGTACCTGAGTAAACAGCTTTGACTGACTGACCATAATCGGCGTTTATCACCATACCTTTCCACTTAATCTGGCCTGTTTGTGTCGTGCCGTAGTTGTGTAGAGTCTTACCTCTGAGTGGCCATGGAAGCTTGCCTTTTTGTCTGGCTAAGCCATCCATTGGCACGGCATTTCTCTTGGCGGCTTTTGCAATTTCAGCTTTTAATCTTGTCTCATTGCGTTGCAATTCAGAGAGGTAAACTTTGTCATTGGAGATGCTTTTCTGAATCTGAGATACCGTTCCCTTACGCTGACTTTGGGCTTTGGTTAGCTCATCTCGCTGTTTGGTTTGCTGGTTCAGCAAGGTTGTAATTTGTTGTTTTTCCAAATTAAGTTGTTGACGGCTTTGTTCAAGCTCGGTCACGGTTGCTTCTAACTCAGCAATTGTACTTGCACGTTGTTTGGCTAGGTGTTGAAAGTATTGGCTAATTCGGTCTTCTTCAACACCTTGATTCAGAATGTTCGCTGACGACTTAGCACGTTGAGTGACGTAGTAGGTCTGAATAAGCTCAGCTAACTTATCACTCTGGACTTTCTTGTCTCGTTCCAAATTATCGACCTTACTTTCTAACGTCGCGATATTTTGGTTGGTGCTTTGCAGAGCTGCTTTGGATTGTTTGATCTCGTTTTCGAGTCGATTAATCGTTGTTTCTTGCGATTTAAGCGATTGCTGTAGGGAGTCGAGTTTTTTCTGTTGTGAAGTGAGCGCATTTTTTTGGCGCGAGATTTCACCACTGACGCCCTTTAGCTCTGCATTGGTAGCAGCGTAGCTAGGAGATAATGAACAGGCAGAAAGAATTAACCCGAGAGTCACGAGTCGTTTACCGGCTGAAATTGTCCGGAGGTAAGTGGCAGCCATTGTTCAAATCAATCCTAACTATTTGACAGGCAATCAGTATACCCAAACAAATTCGTTAGACGAAAGAGGAATGTTAAAACTTGCTGGTGATAAGGGTATATCAGAAAAATAAAAGCCCGAGCTGATGCTCGGGCTTGATATCAAGGTATTCAGTTAAATTATTTAACCAATACTTCGCCTGACATTTCTGCAGGAATTTCTAGACCAGTCAGTGCTAGCATTGTTGGAGCTAGGTCAGACAGTTTACCGCCTTCTTTGAACTCAACCGCTTTGTCACCCACATAGATTAGAGGAACTGGAAGGTTAGTGTGCGCAGTGTGCGTACCGCCAGTTTCTGGGTCTACCATCATTTCTGCGTTGCCGTGGTCAGCTGTGATCAGCATTTGACCACCGACTTCTTCGATAGCTGCAACGACTTTACCTACGCAAGCATCAACGGCTTCAATGGCTTTCTCAGCCGCTTCGTAAACGCCAGTGTGACCAACCATGTCTGGGTTAGGGTAGTTACAGATAATAGCGTCGTACTTGCCAGATTTGATTGCTGCAACCATTTTCTCTGTTAGCTCTTCTGAACTCATTTCTGGTTGTAGGTCGTATGTAGCGACTTTTGGCGAAGCAACAAGTTGGCGTTCTTCGCCTTCAAATTCAGATTCAACACCGCCATTGAAGAAGAAAGTAACGTGCGCGTATTTTTCTGTTTCTGAAATACGTAGCTGAGTCTTACCTTGCTTAGATAACCATTCGCCGTACGTGTTCTCAAGAGAAGCAGGTGGGAAGGCAATAGCTAGAGGAATGTCAGCAGCGTATTGCGTTAGCATTACGAAGTTGATCGCAGGGAATGATGCACGCTCAAAGCCAGCAAAATCAGGTACGAAAGTACGCGTGATTTGACGAGCGCGGTCAGCACGGTAGTTCATGAAGATAACGGTATCGCCATCTTGCATTACCGCATCTTCTTGGCCGTCAGTTTTGATTGCAGTTGCTTTCACAAATTCATCGTTTTCTTCACGAGCATAAGCGGCTTCAAGACCAGCAATTGCTGAATCGTAAGTGAAGTCTGCTTTAGCTTGAGTGAGTAGGTCGTAAGCTACTTGAACGCGATCCCAGTTGTTGTCACGGTCCATTGCGTAGTAACGGCCAACTAGAGAAGCAACACGACCTTTGCCTAGTTTAGCGAATAGGTCTTGGAAGCGTTGTAGAGAGCCTTCTGCACTGCGTGGTGGCGTATCACGGCCATCAAGGAAGCAGTGTAGGTAAATCTTTTCTGCGCCACGTGCAGCTGCCATTTCAACGGCTGCGTAGATGTGATCTTCGTGAGAGTGTACGCCACCTGGAGACATTAGACCCATAATGTGAACGGCTTTATCTGCTTTTACCGCAGAATCGATCGCTTCTACTAGAGCGGCTGTCTGGGTGAACTCACCGTCAGTGATTGATTTGGTGATGCGAGTAAGGTCTTGGTATACCACTCGGCCAGCACCGATGTTGGTATGACCTACTTCTGAGTTACCCATTTGACCGTCAGGTAGGCCTACATCCATGCCAGAAGCAGAGATTAGAGTATTTGGATTGTTAGCAAACAGACCGTCTAATACAGGAGTGTTAGCGTTAGCGATCGCATTGCTTGCAGTTTCCTCACGGTGTCCGTAACCGTCAAGAATAACTAGAGCCATTGGCTTCTTAGCTGTCATAGTGATGACCTCGTCAAATTTCAAAGTAACTTTGGAAACAAAATTAGCGTAATTTTACTACACTTTTTAACCAAAACTGTAGGTTAAGATCAAATATTGTTTGCTAAATAATGTTGCTATCTTTCACGCGACTCAAAATGTATTCAAACTACACCGTTCGAGTGATTTGCTTCAATTGCTCCATTTTCACCTGTCTAATGAAAAAAGAAAGTCGGAAATACCTATTGTTATAATCGCTACTAGCTGACCAGTATCCCAGTACCAGCAACCGCGACAATTGCCCCAATCCATGCGAAGCGATTAGGGCGTTTACCTGAATAAATCCAAAGTATAGGCAACAACATGATGGGTGTCGTCGAAGAGAGCAGAGCAACCATACCGACATTCCCTTGCTGAAGTGCGTAAAGGATAAGTGTCATCCCAACCGCCATCGCGAGGAAGCCGTTAAGGGCTGTAATAGAGAAAATTTTGATATTGATTGGGCGAGTAGCACGAGCGAGTTTCGCTCCTGTTAGATAGAACAAGCAGTGTGCGGCAAACGCAGTCATCATTCTCATTGCCGATGCCGCGATGGGGTCGATTTCCGTTTGCATCACAGGTTTGGCGATGATGCCTCCCAGTGCTTGGCACAGGGCTGCCAATAATCCTAAGCAAACGCCAACCCAGATTTTGCCATTTATGGACTCTAATTGGTTATTGGACTGAACTTTTCTACCAAAGAAGATTGCCGTTAATACGCCTGAGAATACCAGTCCAGAACCTAATAGCTCTAGATGAGTCATGGTCTCGCTAAACAAGAAGTAACCGAGAATGGCAGAAAAGACAGCGTGACACGAAAACAGCAAGCCAGCTTGCCGTGGGCCCATACGATTCAAGCACGCAAATAGCGCCGTATCACCGATGAAAATACCAATCACACCAGATAGCATCATCGCAGATATGGTGCTGCTTTCCACGCTAGCCCAGCCGCCTGTCAACAGCGCAATCGACGCGAGGATAGCGGAGGTACATCCCATACGCCAACGGCTATAAGCAAACGTGCCTAAGTGCTGAGCCGGAACCACAGAGAGTATGCTGGCAACTGCCCATAAAAACGCAGCTGCCAGTGCCAGCCATTCATAACCCATCGACTCCATGTCCTTGTGATGTGGGAGTAATACAGGCTGACAATATGCATCAAAATAGACTTAAAACAAAGCGTTAAACCTTAAAGCGTCCCACTTCTGCTCGCATGGTTTCAGTCGAGTGGCGCATGTTGTTCGCACTCGCACTACTCTGAATCGCTTGTTCTGCCAGAACGTCAGATGCGTCTTTGATACCTTGAGTGTTGCGACTAATGTCTTCACTCACCGCACGTTGTTCTTCGGCAGCACTAGCAATTTGTAGAGGCATGTCTCTAGATAGCAATGACCGCCATATATTCTCACTTTGACAGTGAGAAGGGGGTACTTTTATATCCGACTGATTTTATATCTGAAATTGGTTAATTGAGGTGATCCATGTATTGAATTTACTAATTAACCATTTTATTTGTAAGGTTTAATGGGTTGGGTTTCGTTGAGAAGAACAACCAAACCCAACTCTCTGTCTTAAGTCAGAAGCAGAGCACCAGCATAGACAATCGACAACCCAATCACACCGATGATGAGACCTGTTTTCGCCATATCCTTACTTTCAATTAATCCGGTTGAATAAGCCAAAGAGTTTGGTGGTGTAGAGACTGGTAGAATCATGCCCAGTGAGGCTGAAAACGCGACGACAACGAGTAGAGCCTGTAAGCCACCAACAGAAGCAATACTTTCCATAGAGGCACCGATAGCCGCAGCAATGGGCATCAATAAGTTTGCCGTTGCGGTGTTAGACATAAAGTTTGCCATCAGCCAACAGATGAGTGACATGGTCAGAACAACGGCAATCGGAGACAACGACTCATAATCAACAGCGTGTGCCAGAGCTGACGCAAGCCCTGTTTTATCAAGACCAATACCAATCGCTATCCCCCCGGCAACCAGCCAGAGTACATCCCAGTTGATCAATTTTAGTTCGGCTTTACCCATAATGCCCGTTAAGGTAAACACGGCTAGAGGGATGATGGAGACGACATAGGTGTTCATGCCATGAATCTTAGTAGTCATCCACAGCAGGATGGTCGTCGCGAATGTAGCGTAGACCACAATGGCTCTCCAATTCTTCTGGAACTGACCATCAAGTTTGAGTTTCATGGTTTGCTGAGAGGAAGGGAATAGTTTTTGCAGCAAGAACCAAGCAATAGTCAGTTGAACAATGACAAACGGTAAGCCCATCATCATCCAGCTAAGGAAGTCGATACTGTTTTCGCCTGTCAGATATTGAAGTGCAATCGCGTTTGGTGGTGTACCAATTGGTGTTGCGATACCGCCTGTATTGGCTGCGATAGGGATGCACAGTACCAGAGCCTTGATGCCCAAATCTCCTTTTGGTGCAGAAGCGACAATCGGACCAAGTAGTGCAAGCATCATCACCGTGGTAGCCGTGTTAGACATAAACATAGAGAAAATGGCGGTAATGAGCATTAGACCTAGCATGATGAATTTAGGCTGGTGGCCGAATGGCTTAAGTAAAACGCGCGCAAGGTTGTTATCAAGTTCATACTTTGAGGCGGCAATAGCAAGAGCAAAACCGCCCATGAAAAGAATGATGATCGGTGAAGAGAACGCGCTGAAGATATCGGTGTAATTCATTAATTCACCAAGATCATGCCCACTAGGTGGCGTTCGGAACAAATGGAGTCCTTTGTCCGAAATCATAACCAGTTCAAGCGCAATAATGAGTATCGATGTAGCAAAAACTGGAACGGGCTCTAATACCCACAGTAGCGCAGCAAGAAGAAAAATGGCCAGTAAGCGATGCTGAATCAATGTTAAGTCATCAATTGGAATCCAATCGATAGGCATAAACAATACAGCAATGGGCAGACCGAAACTGACTAAGAGTTTGATGACGATTCCTGATTCTACCTTGGGCATAGAGAAGGTGACCTCACAGATAACTTGATGAGGCTATAGATTAATTTACAAACAATGTCAGGTCTTAGAGCTAGTCTAGAGTTTTGTTAAACAATTGAATTTGTTGAGTGGGATTTGTTTTGCGTCAATAAAAAGCCCCGAACTTTCGGGGCTGATAACAGCTACCGGTTTGGTACTCATTTTACGCTTGTTTAGTATGAGCGTATGCAGTTCCCATTACGGTTGCTTGACCATTCTGCATTGATTCATCAAACACGATGGCATCTTTTGCAAACAAGTTGATAACAGTTGAGCCAAGTTTAAAGCGGCCCATCTCTTCGCCTTTCTTGAGAATAACGGATTTATCACCTTCAGCTGGGTAATCCCACTTGTATACCGTGTTACCGCGAGGTGGTGTTACCGTACCTGCCCAGACTTGCTCAATACTGCCTACGATGGTTGCGCCAACAAGTACCTGTGCCATAGGGCCAAATTCGGTATCAAAAATACACACAACGCGCTCATTGCGAGCAAACAGGTTAGGCACGTTTTCTGCTGTCAGTGGGTTTACAGAGAACAGGTCGCCAGGTACGTAGATCATCTGACGCAATGTACCATCGCATGGCATATGTACACGGTGATAATCTCGTGGTGACAAGTAAAGAGTGGCAAACTCACCTTCTGCAAACTCTGCAGCTAGAGCTGCGTCGCCGCCGAGCAGTTCTTGAGCAGAAAAGTCGTGACCTTTTGCTTGGATTAGTTTTCCATCTGTAATTGGACCAAACTGGCTCACGCACGCGTCAGCTGGATGAGTAATGATTGACTCACCTTCAGTGATAGGTCGTGCACCCTCTTTGAGTTCACGGACAAAGAATTCATTGAACGTCTTAAAATGCTTAGGATCAGAGTGAAGCGCCTCGTCCATGTTGACGTTGTACTGTTTGATAAACCAGCGAATGATCGCTGTTGTTAGACCGCCAGCCTTTGCAGAAGCTAGCTTGCCCACTAAGCGCGTTAGGCCATGTTGTGGAATCCAATATTGCAGTCCAACTTTAATCTTATCCATTGTGTTCAATTCCAATGTTATTTGCTTGATTGACTATATTCTGGGCGCGAGATGTTACTCAAATTGCACCCAAAAGTCAGTAGTTGCGATAGTTTGCTTACAAATTTGCGATTATAAATCGGCTTTTTTGTTTCGAGAATATTGGCGATTGGCTTTCATCTCCACCATGCTCTCCAAGATTCGATGATAGTTGTCGAAGCGAGTTTGGTTGATTTCACCCTCTTCGACAGCTTGGCGCAATGCACAACCAGGATCGTCATTGTGCTTGCAGTCACGGAATTTGCAACCGCCTAGGAAAGGTCTGAACTCGACGAAGGCTTTAGTGATTTCGTCTGCTTCCAAATGCCAAAGACCAAATTCACGCACCCCAGGTGAGTCAATCAAATCACCGCCTGTGGGAATGTGGTAAAGGCGAGAAGCTGTCGTTGTATGTTGACCTAAGCCCGAGTTTTCAGAAATTTCACCTTCTTCCACATTGAACTGAGGCATCAATGCGTTAACCAGGCTGGATTTACCAACACCAGACTGTCCAACGAAAATGTTAATTCGGTCGGTAAGCTCGGTTTCTAGCTCCTTGATGCCTTCACCTGTCTGTTTACTCACAAAGAGTACCTTGTAGCCAATTTTCTCGTATTCGGCTAACCATGTTTTGTATTCAGCGAGCTGTTGTTCTTCTAGTAAATCAATTTTGTTCAGAACCAGCAGCGGCGCAATGTTCAGCGTTTCAGAAGCAACTAGGTAGCGATCAATGATATTGAGCGATAACTCGGGCAATACAGAAGAAACGATCACCATTTGATCAACGTTGGCAGCCACAGGTTTAAGGCCGTCATAGTAGTCTGGGCGTGTTAGTACAGAGGTTCGAGGCTCTACGGCTTCGACAACACCACTGATCCCTTCCATTGACTCGAGCCCCGGACGCCAAATGACCTTATCGCCAGACACTAAGGTTTCAATGCCACGACGCAAGTTACAACGCTGAATGTCACCGGTTTCAAGATCTTCGATATCTGCGTGTTGCCCAAAACGAGTGATAACCAGGCCAGACTTACTGTTACCAAGCATAGATTCATCCCACTGGATTGACTCTTCTTGATCGAGTTTGCGCTTCTGGTTATGACGCACGCGCCTTACCTGACCTTTGGTTAGCTTTTTCTTTTTAGCCACGTTTCTCTACTTCAATTGATTAATTTATTGAGTGATACCAGCAAGAAGGAGAACATCTCAAACTATCTTGGGTATCGGAATTTGGGTATAGTACCTTTTTTATCAGAAAACCAATAGGCAACGATTTATGTCCTTTAGCGATCAGAATTTGATTTGGATAGATTTAGAGATGACAGGACTAGACCCTGAAACTCATAAAGTCATCGAAATTGCTACCATTGTCACCGATAGTGAATTGAATATTTTAGCTGAAGGACCCGTACTTGCCATTCATCAGTCTGAAGAAGAACTGCTAAAAATGGATGAATGGTGTACCACAACCCATACCGGTAGTGGTTTAGTCGAGCGTATTCGCAATAGTAAGATTGATGAGCAAGAAGCCGTTCGTCAAACAATAGAATTTCTAGAAAAATGGGTACCAAAAGGCAAATCACCAATATGCGGTAACAGTGTTGGGCAAGATCGCCGTTTCCTCTACAAACACATGCCTGAGTTAGAAGAGTACTTCCACTACCGATACATTGATGTTAGTACGTTGAAAGAGTTGACTCGCCGTTGGAAGCCTGAAGTGCTGGACGGATTTTCGAAAAAAGGCAGTCATTTAGCCTTGGATGACATCCGAGAGTCGATTGCAGAGCTGCAATACTACCGCAATACCATTATTTCAATCTAACAAAATAGAGCCAGCATAATTGCTGGCTCTATTTTTATCTGAGCTAAGTCCGATTAAGGGACTGGCAAGAAAGCGAACTGAGCGACGCCTTGTACAACCTTAGTAATGCTTCGATTCGTCTTGTCGGCGACAATCAAAGCCATCATGTCTTGAATCATAATCATCTTGGAAAATAGGCGATCAAAGCTTATGTCGGATCTATCTTCATCGAAGGAATTGCTGTAGATGAGAGGGTTACCTTCGCTGTCTTTGCGATGGTAGAGACGCCAAACAAACACTTCGATATTGCGAGCGCTGTTGTAGAGAGATTGTTCGTCTAGAGAGTCGAGAATAAAGAATTCTTGCTGGTGGTTGTATGAACGTCTGAGCATCTCGGACAAACCGACGACGGCGGCAAACACCCTGTCACCTTGATAGTTATCATCAAAACTCAGCAAAATCGCGTCAATCCCGGTGACACCGTTAAGTTCATCAAAAATGAGAGGAGGGAGGTCGATACTATCTTCAACACCAAAAATTTGTGCGATACGGCTGTCTATTGTTGCTTGAGGATTTTTCTTTAGCTGGATTGGATTTCGCACATACAGTTTTCGGGTTAGCTCGACCATTTGTTCTTTCAATTGTCGAGCGTGAACGTCCATAACAAAATCCACATCACTTTTACCCAAGTTGCGTACAGGTTTCGGGATCGAGCCACATCCTACAATGAAGGCGACCAGAATCAGGGTTATCAGGGCTTTCCAATAGTGCTTGAGGTATGACATGGATAAGAGAACCTACTACGACAACGCTTAAATGCATGATTCGTTTGGGGGATTTATAGACACTAGTTATATATAAAATGTGATGGGCCTGCGACCTACATGGCGTAAAAGGCTGTACAACATCGCATTTTAAACTCTTGTTCAGACTTAAACTTCATCATGCGAAGCCTAGGTTCTGTATAAATATCAAGCTTGTTTGTCTATTGGTGTGCGCTTTTTATCCAAACGAAAAAAAAATAGATTATTTTTGCATGAAGGACTTGCATCACAAAAAAATGCACTTATAATTCGCAGCCCTGAACAGCGGAAACGTTGTTGATGCGACACTAGCTCAGTTGGTAGAGCGCAACCTTGCCAAGGTTGAGGTCACGAGTTCGAACCTCGTGTGTCGCTCCAAATTTACAAGCGCTCATCATGCTTTGAATGGTGAATACGGACGCGGGGTGGAGCAGCTTGGTAGCTCGTCGGGCTCATAACCCGAAGGTCGTCGGTTCAAATCCGGCCCCCGCAACCAAATTTATAGGTGTTGTGATTCGCTAGCTCGTCGGGCTCAGCCATTCATAAAACCTTGCGAAGGTCTCTGGTTTAAATCCGGCCCCCGCAACCAATTCTCTTTTTGAGAATATGCGACACTAGCTCAGTTGGTAGAGCGCAACCTTGCCAAGGTTGAGGTCACGAGTTCGAACCTCGTGTGTCGCTCCAATTTATAGTTGTCATCGTACTCAACGGTGAAGAATGCGACACTCGCTCAGTTAATCGAGCGCAGCCTTGTCAAGGTTGAGGTCACGCCTTTCTGTTTATGAATAGGGAACCTCGTGTGT